>DASTRX010000108.1:0-18530 GCA_035760985.1 Polyangiaceae bacterium | reverse complement strand
AGCAAGTGTTCCAGCGCCCCGTGCTCGCGCTCGCGGATCACCGCCGCGCCCGTCAGGATCACCGTCAGCATGCCGATCTGGTTGATGATGGCCACCACGCTCTTGAACCAGGAGGACGTCGCGTTGGGGTTGAACAGCTTGCGGACCACGAGGTTGACCGGTGGCTCCTGCTCGACGTCGGTCCGCTTCATGAAATTGGCGATGCGGTCGTTGATGATGTTGCGGATGTAACCAGCGCCCACACCCGCTTGCTGCATGGCCGTCGCGTCGATGTTCACCTGCAGATCCGGATTGCGCCCGGCGCGCAGGTCCAACTCGAAGCGCGGAGGCACGGCGACCACAAACATGTACTTGCCCCGGTCCATCTCGTCCTGGACCTCATCCGCATTGATCAGATCGGGCAGCTTGAAGCGCGGCGGATAGAAGGCGTTGAACAGCTCCTTGGACAGAGCCGATCCGTCCTCGTCCACGAAGGCGATCGAGGCATTGTTGACCTCGCTCGAGGTGCCGGTTGCCTGCGTGTAGATCGCCAGCGTGAACGCATAGATCACGAACACGACCATCACCGTGTCGCTCATGAGGCTGCGGATCTCCTTGAGCCCGAGCCAGTAGATATTGACCAGCGACTTCACGGCTCTCACCTCTCCTGTTTTCTCAGACCGAGCGCGCTCACGGCCCAGAACACCGGAATGCACAAGCCCAGGAACAGCAGATCCGGCAGCATCAACTGGGCCGCGATGGCCTTGGTGTACGCGCCCAAACTGGAGTGCATGTAGTAGGTGGCAGGCCAGATGTTACCGATCTTGGCGGCGCCACCCTCCAGCGTGGAGACCGGCTGCAGCAAGCCGGAAAACTGGATGGTGGGGATGATGGTGAGGATCGCCGTGACGAACACCGCTGCGACCTGACTGCCCGTGAAGGTCGAGGTCATCATGCCGATACCGGTGGTCGCCCACACGTACAGAAACGCGCAGGCGGTGAGCAGCAAGTAGCTACCTTTGACCGGCACCCCAAAGACCACCAGCGCGAGCAGGCTCAGGATGAAGAAGTTGAGCATGCCGATGATCACATAGGGAATCTGCTTGCCCAGCAGGTACTCCAGCCGCGTCGTCGGCGTCACGTAGAAGTTGATCATCGATCCCAGCTCCTTCTCGCGCACGATGCTGACCGTCATCAAGATGGCCGGGATCAACAGCAGCAGCAGCGCCGGGACACTGGGCACCATGGCGTAGATGCTCTCGAAGGTGGGATTGTAGATGTAGCGCTCCTGGATATCCGCGGTGTATTTCACGGGCTGCACCGTGGGCAGCCCGGACGCGGGATCCTTCAGCAGCCTCGCGTTCACGCCCTGCACATAGTTCTCGATGGTATCGCCGCGGAACGTCATGGCGCCATCCACCTGGGCGAACACGTCAGGCGAATTGCCGCGCCGCAGGTTGCGGCCGAAGTTGGGCGGCACTTCCAGCACCATGGATACATCGTCCGCCATCAAGCGCCTCATCGCCTCGTTCGCTGAGTGGACCGGCGCTGTAGGCCTGAAGTAGCGCGGCGAGCCGGCGAACTGCTCCAGGTAAGCGCGGCTCTCGGGCGATTGGTCTTGATCAAACTTGGCAAAGCGAATGTGCTCGACGTCGGTGGTGATGCCGAAGCCGAATACCAGCATGAGCGCGGCCGAGCCCACGAACGCGAACGCCAGGCGCACGGGGTCTCGCAGGATCTGCACGGCCTCGTTGTGGGTGTACGCGAGCATGCGGGTGACGCGCAGGCGCCAGCCGGACATGCCGTGCCCGTCCTCCTCGGCAGCCGCCGGGGCGGGAGCGGCCTCGTCCGGCGCCGGCTCGGCCGCGGCCCCGGACTTCTTGTCGCTGGTCACGCGCGAGGCGACGATGTCCGCCGAATCCTGCATGTAGGCGATGAAGGCGTCCTCCAGGTTTTCCTTGCCGCGCTGCTCGATCAGCTTCTGCGGCGCGTCGCAGGCCAGCACCTTGCCCGCATTCATCAGCGAGATGCGGTCGCAGCGCATGCCCTCATTCATGAAGTGCGTCGTGACAAAGATGGTGACGCCTTGATTTCTGGAGATGTCGATCAGCAGCTCCCAGAAGCTATCGCGCGCGACCGGGTCGACGCCGGAGGTCGGCTCATCCAGGATCAAGATCTGCGGCTCGTGCAACACAGCCACGGCCAGGGAGAGCCGCTGCCTCAGCCCCATGGGTAAGGAGTCGGCGTGCGCGTCCAGGTGGGCGCGCAAGCCGAATCTCTCGACCAGGTGCTCGATGCGCGCCTTCGCCTTTTCGGGGTCCAGATGGTACAGGCGCGCGTGCAGCACCAGATTCTCCCGCACGCTCAGCTCGCCATACAGGGAAAAGGCCTGGGTCATGTAGCCCAGGTTCTTGCGCACCTCCATGCTGCCGGCCTCGACCGAGTTGCCGAACAAGGTTGCGCTGCCCTCCGTCGGCGGCAGCAGCCCCGTCAACATCTTCATGGTCGTGGACTTGCCGCAGCCGTTGGAGCCCAGAAATCCGAAGATCTCCCCACGTTCGATCGAGAGCGACACTTGATCGACGGCGACGAAGCTGCCGAAACGGCGTGTGAGCCCGTGCGCCTCGATCGCGATCTCCGTGCCGGTGGCGCGCGGAGGGATCACGAGCTCCGTGTGCCCCATGCGCTTCTCCTCAGGCAAGAGCTGGATGAAGCTCTGCTCCAGGTCCTTCTTGCCGGTCCGCTGCATCAGCTCCGCGGGCGTTCCCGTCGCCAGCACGCGCCCCGCGTCCATGGCCACGATCCAGTCCCACTTCTGCGCCTCATCCATGTAAGCGGTGGAGACCATTACGCTCATGCTCGGGCGCTCGGCGCGGATGTCATCGATCAGCTTCCAGAACTGCTGCCGCGACAGCGGATCGACGCCTGTCGTCGGTTCGTCCAGGATCAGCAGGTCCGGGTCGTGCACCAGCGCCCCGCACAGGCCCACCTTCTGCTTCATGCCGCCCGAGAGCTTGCCCGCGGGGCGCTCGGGGAACGGGCCCAGCCCCGTCGCGTCGAGCAGCTGCTTGATCCGGGACTTGCGATCGGCCTCGCCCAGCCCAAACAGGCGAGCCATGAAGTCGACATTGTCGTAGACGCTCAGCTCCAGGTACAGGTTCTTGCCCAGGCCTTGTGGCAGGTAGGCGATGCGCGGCCCGGTGTTGCGCCGGTGGCGAGCGTCGGCGATGTCCCCCCCCAGCACCGTCACCTTGCCCTGCTGCAGCTTCTTGGCCCCGGCGACGATCCCCATCAGAGTCGACTTGCCGACGCCATCGGGCCCGACGATGCCGACCATGATGCCGCTCGGGATGTCGAGCGAGATGCCGTCCAGCGCTTTCACGCCGCCGTAGCGGTGCGTGACCTCCTTGATGGACACGACCGGCCCCGCGAGGCCGCCCGCCTTTTGCTCGCTCGCCAGATCGGAAAGCGACGATGCACGAGAGACGGATGAGACCATGGCTGCGCCTGCGCCCCTCAGCTCTCGCGAGCCGTGATCACGTTCTGCAAGTTTGCCGGCCAGGCCGCGGCTGGATCGGTCTTGATGTAGCCGACGCCGCGGACGCCCGTCTTGATGCGGTCCACGTACTGGGTGGCCAGCTCCTTCGGCACCTGGATCTTGACGCGGAACATTAGCTTGTCGCGTTCGCTCTTGGTCTCGACCTGCTTGGGCGTGAACTGGGCCTCGGGCGAGACGAAGCTCACGAAGCCGGCGATGGCACGGCTCGGATCGAAGTCGACGGTGATGCGGCTCTCGGCGCCCATCTTCAGGCCCGCAGCTTGCTCCGAGGGCAAGAAGATCTCCATGTACACATCCTCCAGGTTGACCAGCGTGAGCGCCTTGCCGCCCGCCGGCAGGACCTCGCCGGCCTCCGCCAGGCGATACAGGACGCGCCCCGTGACCGGCGAGACCAGCGTGGCATCGTTGATCCGGGTCTGGATCGTGGCGGCCTGGGCCCGCGCGACCTCGACCTCTTGCTCCGCCGTCTTCAGGCCAGCTTCCGCCTCCGAGAGATTGGCGCTGGTGGTTTGCACCTGCGTGTTGCGCACGTCCAGCTCGCGCTGGGAGCCGGCGCCTTCCGCCACCAGCTTCTTCGAGCGCGCTACCTCGGTGTGGGCCAGGTTCATCTGGCTCCTGTGCTTGTTGATCGTCGCCTTGGCCTCGGCCAGGCGCTGCTGCGCCGCGGCCACCTCCTGGTTGGCATGCGCCAGCTCGGCCTCCAGGGTGAGGGTGTCCATCTTCACCAGCACCTGGCCGGGCTTCACCAGCGCGCCCTCGTCCACGAGGATCTCTTTGACGCGCAGCGGCTCGCGCACGGCCACGTCCACCAGCTTGGCTTCGATGCGCCCGTTGCCGGAGGCAATGCCCTTGGGTAAGCTCTGCTGCGACTGCCAGTACCAGATGCCGGCGAAGGCGATGACTGCGGCGGCGCCGAACAGGGTGATCCATTTCAGAGTCGGCTTCGAAATCTTGTTGGACATGGTGCTTCCTGGCTAACGCTTCACTGGGGCTGGAGGGTTTTGCTCGCTCGGGGTGCGCTCCGACCCCGCGGAGGTCTCCGGTTTGCTGGGTTCGGAGAGGAGGTCGCTCCAGCTGGTTCGCTCCTCCATCTCCTTCTTGCTCGGCTCGCTCACGAACGGCTGGCCCCTGCGGAACTCCCAGCCGCCGCCCAGCGCCTTGTAGAGCGCGATCACATTGGTTGCGACAGAGGAGCCCGCCTGCGCCAGATCGTTCTGCTGCTCCAGCAGCGAGCGCTGCGCGTCCAGCACGCGCTGGTAGTCCACCGCCCCCTCGCGATATTGGGTCATCGCGATCTCCTGCGAGCGCTGCGCCGACTCGACCGAGTTCCGCTGAAACACCACCTGCTCCTGCGAACGCAGATAGCCGGTGAGCGCATCTTCCACCTCTTGCGCGGCTTTGAGTACCGTCTCCCGGTAGCCCACCAGCAACTCCTGGAGGCGCGCGTCCTGAACGCGCACGTTGTTCTCCAGCCGGCCGTAGTTGAAGAAGGGCCAGGTGATGCGCGGCCCCACCGTGTACACGAGGTTGTCGCCCGAGAACAGGTTGTTGGAGCCGATACCGCTGGTCGACGCCTGGAAGCCGATGCTGCCGAACAGCGAGAAGCTGGGATACAGCTCGGCCTTCGCCACGCCGATGCGCGCGCACTGCGCGGCCGCGATCAGCTCCGCTCTGCGGATGTCGGGCCGCCGGCGGAGCATCTCCGCCGGCACGCTGATCGAGACCTTGGCCGGAGCCTTCGGGATCTCCTTGGGCCCGTCCAGCAACATGTCGACAGTGCCCGTGGTCTGCCCGAGCAGCGTGCCGAGCGCGTTGCGCGCCTGCTGAGCTCCGATCTGCAGCTGCGGGATCAACGCCCGCGTGCTCTCCAGCAAGGTCGTGGCCTGCGTCACGTCGAGCTCGGAGGTCGCGCCGTTCTTGAACCGGGACTGCGCGATGTTCAGGCCGTCTTCCTGCAGCGTGACGTTGCGCTGCGCCTGCTCGATCAGCACCTCGTAGGTGCGCAGCACGGTGTACGTGCGCGCTACCTCGGCGTTGAGCGAGACGATCGAGTAGTAGTAGTCCGCGACCGTCGCCAGCAGGTTGGCGGCCTCCGCCTCGACCCCGCGGCTGTACTTACCCCAGAAGTCCAGCTCCCAGGCGGCATCGAACCCGACCTGATAGGAGAAGAAGTTGCGGTCCACGGCGGCGTAAGTCGAGACCGACTTGGTGACCCCATCCGCGCTCGCCGCCGCGGTCAAGACCTGCAGCTGCGGCCACTGCTTGCCCGTGGCGACGCCCAGCTGCGCCCGCGCCTCCACGATGCGCAAGCCTGCGACCTGCAGCGACAGGTTCTGGTGGTAAGCGAGCTCCACCAGGCGATCGAGCGTGGCGTCGTTGAACTCCTTCCACCACAGGCTATCCGCGGCCGTCTGCGTGGCGATGCGCGGGTCATCGTTGCCGCTCCACTTGGGAGCGACCGGGGCTTCCGGCTTCTTGAAATCTGGCCCCACCTGGCAGCCCCCGACCGCCAGCACCAATCCGACCAGCGAAGCGACACGCGCGCCTGCTCTGCGCCGCCGCGTGCTCGGATCGCGGACCTCCTTGTTCGCCATGTCTGACTCTGCCCTCGTGCGTGATCCCTCGAGACGTTGGTTCATTTCAGCAAACTCAGCGTGTGTTGAGCGATCATGAGCTCCTCATTGGTGGGGATGACCCAGACCGCGACGCGGCTCTGCGGGCTGCTGATTCGGGGCTGACCTGCCTGGTTGGCGGACGCTTCCAGCTCCACCCCCAGCCAGCTCGCGCGCGCGCAGATGCGCGCCCGAAGCTCGGCGCTGTTCTCGCCGATGCCCGCCGTGAACACCAGGGCGTCCAGGCCACCCAGCGCCGCCGCCAGCGAGCCCAGCTCGCGCGAGGCACGATAGCAGAAGTAGTCGAGCGCCAGCGCTGCGTCCGGCTCGGGCGAGTCGAGCAACACCCGAACATCGTTCGAGATGCCCGAGAGCCCCAGCAGGCCTGACTGCTTGTAGAGCAACGTCTCCAGCGCCGAGAAGCTCATGCCGCGCTCGCGCGCCAGGAAGATCACCACTCCCGGGTCCAGTGACCCGCAACGCGTGCCCATCGGCAGCCCTTCCAGCGCCGAGAAGCCGAAGCTGGTGGCCACGCTCTTGCCCTCGCGCAGCGCGCACATGGAAGCCCCGCTGCCGAGGTGCGCCACCACCACACGCCGCAACGCGATGGCGGGCGCCTGGACCTTCAGCTGCTGTGAGATGTACTCGTAGGACAGCCCGTGGAACCCGTAGCGGCGCACGCCCTCGTCGTAGAGCCGCTTGGGCAAGCCGAAGAGCTGGGCGAGCTGGGGCTGGCTGGTATGAAACGCCGTGTCGAAGCAGGCCACCTGCGGCAGCTCCGGCCTGGCGTCGAGCAGGCTGCGGATGGGCGCCAGGTTGAAGGGCTGGTGCAGCGGAACGAGCGGGATCAGCGCCTCCAGCCGCGACAGCACCTGCGCGTCCACACGCACCGGCTGTGTGTATTCAGTACCCCCGTGCGAGACGCGATGCCCGACCGCGGCCAGTGAAACGCCGCCGGCCACCTTCTCGCGCAGCCAGGACGCAAGGAAAGCCAGACACGCCGCGTGATCGCGCCCCTCCGCCGGGCTCAGCTCCAGCGACGCGAGCGGGCTGCCCGAAGCGTTCTTCGCCACGAAGCGCGGCGCCGTTCCGATGCGCTCGATCTGACCGCGCAGCCGTGCCGAGAGGCGCGTGGCGAGCTCGAAGACCTGAAACTTCAGGCTGGACGAGCCCGCGTTCAGCACCAGGATTCCGTCGATCATGACAGCGCCCTTCCCGGCTCGGCCGCGGCGCGGGCGGCCCGGTGCTCGTGCGCTACCAGCTTGAGCACGGCCGTGGAGGCGAGCCGGACGCGCACGGTGTCGGCGCGGCTCGTCAGCACGATCGGCACCCGCGTGCCGAGCACGATACCCGCGGCGTCGGCACCGGCCAGGTACTGCAGCTGCTTGGCCAGCATGTTGCCCGACTGCAGATCCGGCGCGAGCAGGATATCGGCGCGGCCCGCCACCTCGGATTTGATCTTCTTGGTCTCCGCCGCGCGTTCGCTGATCGCGTTGTCGAAGGCCAGCGGCCCATCCAGGAGCCCACCGCGGATCTGCCCGCGATCGGCCATCTTGCACAGAGCGGCCGCGTCCAGCGTCGCCTGCATCTTGGAGTTCACCGTCTCGACCGCGGCCAGGATCGCGACCCGCGGCACCTCGATGCCCAGCGTCTGGGCCAGCTCGATCGCGTTCTGCACGATATCGGCCTTGTCCTCCAGCGTGGGCGCGATGTTGATCGCCGCGTCGGTGATGAACAGCACGCGCGGGTAGCTCGGTACGTCCAGCACGAAGGCATGGCTGATGCGCCGCGCCGTGCGCAAGCCGGTGGCCGAAGGCACGACCGCCGCCATCAGCTCGTCCGTGTGCAAGCTCCCCTTCATCAGCGACTCCACCTCGCCCGAGCGCGCCATCGCGACGGCCTTGGCCGCTGCCGCGTGGCTATGCTCGGTCGGAACGATCTGGCACGCGCCCAGGTCGAGCTTCTCGGCCGCCGCGACCGCCCGGATCTTCGCCTCGGGCCCGACCAGGATCGGCACGATCAGCCCCAGCCGAGCCGCCTCCAGCGGCCCCGCCAGCGAGTCGCGATCGCAGGGATGGACGATCGCACAGCTCACCGGCGGCAATCCCTCGCAGCGCTGCAGCAGACGCGCAAAGTCATCATTGCGCCTCACCACCACTTCAGGCGTGGCAAGCTGCGTGTAGTGCGCTCGCTGCAACGGCGCGGCGACCGTCACCGTGCCGCTCACCAGCTCCCGGCTGCCGCAGCGCACCTTGCAGTCGAAGACGATGGAGTGGTCTCGGTCCCGCTTCTCGCGCGCCGTGACAGTCCCTACCAGCTCGTCCGCAGCGGAAAAGCCGCCGTGAAAGCGCAGGTTCTGCTCCAGGATGGTGGTACCTGGGCCCGGCAGCCGGCGGCACAGCATGGCGGAGAGCAGCGCCTCGCCGCTCACCGACTTCGTGGTGTGGCCGTTGCCGTTGGTCTTCGCCCCATCATCGACGTGGAAGGAATCCACCTCCCCGGAGACGAGCGAGAGCGCTTCGATCTCCATCTGACTCAGCTGGCGCGAGAGCGTGAGCGTCTCGCCGATCTGAATTTCGTCAAAGGTTCGGTTGCTGGAGACTTGCATCGCTTGCTCCTCGTCTCTGCGCTTCAGGCGCTCGCTCGCTGCTCGCCCCAGGGCGCGCCGTTCTCCACGTGCAGCACCTTGCGGATGCGCTGCACCATCTCCAGTTGCTCCGGAGTGGGGTCGCCCACGAACTCGCGGTCATTGGCGACGTGATCCATCACCTCCAGGAAGCGCCTGCGATCGTTCGGGTCCTCGAGCAACTTCGGCAGCGTGCTCAGCGCCCGCTCCGGCTCGTAGCGCACGATGTTGTATTGGCGACCCCGCGCCAGCTTCCACTCGCGCTCGGGCAGATCCGGCAACAGCTCCGCGTACTCCTTCACCAGGGCCGCCTTGCGCTCGATGCGCGAGAGCGGCACGGGCGCGCCGGTGCGAGCGAGCAGCTCACCCACCCGCGCCAGCGCGGCCGCGTACCCTCCTTGGTCCAGCGCAGCGAGCGCGCCCGTGACCACCGGCAGCGACGCGGGGTTCACCGGCGGGGTGCGGGTGGCGTCGTCGTGCAGCTTCTCGCCCGAGTAGCCGATGAACAGGTTGCCATAGAGCTTGAAGAAGAGCGCCTCCGTGGCCGCGTCCCTGACGTCCTTGTACAGGTTCAGCGCTCCGCTGATCAGCTCCGCAACCGCTGCCTCGGCCTTGCGCAACGGATGCGACGGCTCGATCTTCTGCCGGTGGGCCTTGGCCGCGTCGCTCGCTGACTCCACCCACCAGAGCCAGGGATTCAGATCTGAAAACACCCAGTGCTGAACTCGCAGCGGGTGAAAGGCACGGCCCAGCCAGGCGCTCAGCGGTGTGGTCGAGGCCATCACCCAGGGCCGCCCGAACAGCTCGTAGGCGCGCTGGTTCAGCTGCGAGACCGCCTCGACGGTCTCGAAGGGCCGCTCGTCCACGCGCTCGAAGCGGTTCAGGCGCTGCGCGAGGTCTTCCAGGCGATGCTCCTTGAACTCCACCTCGTACTCTGTCGTGCCGTCGCTGGATTTGCTGTCCTTGATCTCCATCGCGTACAGCCCCGGCGGCAGAGCCTCGATGCACTCCAGCACCGATACGACCTGGGTGTGCTCGCGCTTGGCCACCTTGCCGGAGACGAACAGCGCCAGGTGCCCCGCGCTATGGTGCAGCAAGCCGACGATCACCTGCCCGTTCGCCTTCAGCTCCTCCGTGCTGGAGTACACGTCGGTGACCCAGTTGAAGGCTTGCTGAGGCGGAGTGATGTTATCGCCCAGAGAGGCGAACATCACGATCGGCGAGCGCACCTGGCGCAAGTCGAGAGCCTCGCGGCTGATGCGGATCCCGCCCTTCCACAGGTCATTGCCCACGAACAGGTTCTGGGTGATCCACTCGATCTCGTCGCGATTCATCAAGTAGTAGCCGCCCCACCAGCGCTCGAAGTCCAGGAAGCGCGGCGGCTCGGTGTCCGCGTTGGCGAACACGTGATAGTACTTGTCCCAGTAGGTGTTGGCCGGGTCCAGGCTCTCGAAGTTCTGGACCAGGTATGCGCCATCGAAGAGCCCGTCCCCCAGGTCTGAGCTCAGGGAGGCGAGCCAGGTGCCGCCCAGCATCCCGCCCGCGTAGCGCATCGGGTTGTTACCTTTGCCCTCCGTCCAGGCGCCGCCCCAGTAGGACATCGGCGCTCCGCTGATCATCACAGGCCCGGTATCCTCGGGGCTGGAAGCCGCGATCATCATCACGGCCCAGCCGCCCTGGCAGTTGCCCAGCACCGCCGGCTTCTTGCTCTCCGGGTGTAGCTCGTTCACGCGACGGACAAAGCGCTGTTCGGCGCGGCACACGTCTTCCAAGGTCTGCCCGGGCTGAGGCTCCGGAAAGAAGATCACAAAGTACACCGGGTGGCCCGCGCGCAGCGCGACGCCGACCTGCGAGTCGTCCTTGAACCCGCCGATGCCCGGGCCATGACCGGCGCGCGGGTCGATCACGATGTAGGGACGCCGCTTGGGGTCCACCGTTACGCCCGGCGGCGGCCGGATCCGCACCAGGGCGTAGTTCACCGGACGCTCGAAGTCGCGCGCATCGAGCACCGTTTCGTAGTCGAAGTGCAAGACCGGCGGCTTGCCGGCGAGCTCGTGCTCGAGATACTGATTGCCGCGGCGGCGCAGCGTATCGAGCAGCAGCACCCCGCGCTGATAAGAGTCGATCGCGTACTCAAACCAGCTGGTCGCGAGCTGCCAGGGCAGCAGCGCCTGCGCGGACGGCTCGGCCAGGCTCGCACTGATGGCTTGTTGCGCTCGTTCCAGGTACTGCTGCCCAGCGCGTGTGCTGCGGTGCCAGAAGACGCGCGCGATCCGCTCCTGGAGCTGCGCGCTGCGATTGAGTTCACTCGGCGTGTCGAGCATCTTGCCTCCCCTGCGGCCCCGGTCATCGGGGGCCTTGTCCCCGCGTGGCAAGCTTGCAAGCAGCGCGCCAGTACGGGGCCAAGCGCGTCGCGCCTTCAGCAGCGGCTGTCACCGGTGAGCGCCGCGCCCCGTCACGGGGGGGTGGCCCAACGCAACCCTGCTGCACAGAGACCTGTGTGAGCGCAGCAGGATGCGCCGCGCGTTACCGCTAACGGACGCACCCGCGCCGCAGAACGCGGCCGCTCAGCAGGAAATCAAACCACACGGACCTTTGCGCTAAGCTTTTGGATCGCGGGCGTTCCCGAAGCGTCGCCGGCGGGTAACGCGGTCACAGCTCGAACCGCGCGAGGGCCTGCGCACAGTGTGTGGAACAACGCTTGCTACTCACCTCATGCAGGAAGCGCCCGCGGCGAGCGTGATGGGTGGGCTCGCTGCCGCGCGCACGGAGGTCGAATGCTGCAGCGGCAGCACGCACTTCGGCAAACGGTAACGCTCGAGGAATGGACAGCCATGGGCATTAGAATCGGTGGAATCGGGGCCTATGTTCCGGACCAGGTCGTCACCAACCACGACCTGGTGCGCACGGTAGATTCGTCTCACGAATGGATCGTGAGCAAGACGGGCATCCTGGAGCGGCGCTTCTCCGCCCCGAACGAGGCGCCCAGCGACATGGGCACGCGCGCGGCGCTGCGTTGCTTGAACGCCGCCGGCGTCGACAAGGCCGATGTGGATCTGATCGTCGTGGCCTGCGCGACGCCGGATCAATCCCAACCCGCCGTGGCTTGCCTGATCCAGGACAAACTCGGCATCGCCGAGCAGCGCTGCCCTGCTTTCGACGTCAACTCCGTGTGCGCAGGCTTCGTCTTCGCGCTGGACGTGGCGCAGAGCTTGCTGCTCGCCAACCCCACGCAGTTCCGCAATGCTCTGGTGATCGGCGCGGACGCCTTCTCCAAGATCATGAACTGGCAGGATCGGCGCAGCTGCATCTTCTTTGGTGACGGCGCCGGCGCCGTGTTGCTCGAGCGCACCAGCTGGGACGACCCGCGGCGCTTCCATTTCCGGCTCGGCAGCGACGGCCGGGGCAGCCGCTGCATCGAGGTGCCCGCGGGCGGCACGCGCATGCCGGTGACGGCGGAGGTGCTGGAGAAGCGGCTCAACACCTTCAGCATGCAAGGGTCACAGGTCTGGGAGTTCGCCATCGAGACCGTCCCGCGCGTGATCCGGCAGCTGCTCGATGAGCATGAGCTCGAAGCCCGCCAGATCGACCTGTTGATCCTGCACCAGAGCAACTTGCGCATGATCGAGGCGTTGATGGGCTCACTGGGGCTGCCCATCGAGCGCACGGTCACCACCATCGAGGAGTACGGCAACACGGCGGCCGCCAGCATCCCCATCACCTTGCACAAGGCCTGGCAGATGGGGCGCATCGCCCCGGGTTCGCGCGTGCTGCTGTGCGGCTTCGGTGGCGGCCTGTCCTGGGGCGCCGCGCTGCTGGAATGGTGAGCGGCGCGGCTCAGGGCCAGGAGCTGCGGAAGCGGCCCGCCGTGTTCAACAGGCCGAGCAAGTACACGCCTTCCTGATAATAGCGGTACTGGCCCTGCTGCTGGTCGACGCTCCACAGATTGCCGACGAAGCGCGCCCTATCCACATGCCGCGAGGCGAGCGCGCCAGCGGCCAACGTGGCGGTGAGCGCGGTGGAACCGCCGCCGCTCGGCTCGCTGCCGTCCAGCGCGAACAGCGCGGCCTCCACGTTGTTCTCCGTCAGGCGGCTGGAGAAGAAGCGGTGGTACTTCTCAACCTGCTGCTCCATGCGCTCGTCGCGGCTGCCCCAGGCGAAGTCGACGGCCATGTTCATCACCACGCGCCAGGCGTCGTACTGGAACTTGTCGTGCTGCTGCATGTTGCCGCCGGCATTCGGCACGCCCTCGAACGAAGCATAATCGGGGTGCAAGCCGGTGGTCGGATGTGCGGAGAGCACCAGATACGCGCGACTGGTCTCCGCCACCTCACGCCAGGCCGCGCTGTCCTCCGGCGCGCCATCGCGAGCGAAGAGCTCGTAGAACGCCGGCAGGTGGTAGCTGGGGTCGGTGAAGGTGTTGGAGTTCCCCTGGGGCACGAAGGTGACCATCTTTTGCTCCGGGTGGATGATGGGGAAGCGCGCGGGCCGCATGCCGCCATCGCCCTCCACGGCGGTGTTGTGCAGCATGCCGGAGGTGATCTGCTGGGCCTCCGCCAGGTAGTTCACGTCGCCGTCGCTGCCCCAGCGCCGGTGCGCGAGAAAGAGCGCGGCGGCAAAGTACTCGTCGCCGTCCGGAGCGGGGACCGTACTCGCGCCGTAGTTGACGGCCCAGTTGTCCGGATCCGTCGTGGCATCGACGCGGCCCTGCCAGCGAAAATAGTAGTGCCAGGCGCCGATCTCGTGATCGGCCGGGAACTGTAGATACGTCTTGGAGAACTTCCACAGCCGATCGAACTGCTGATGCAGGTCCATCTGCACCGCGATCATCATCCCGTACGACATTCCCTCGCTGCGGATGTCATTGGAGTCCGCGGCCCAGATGAAGGCCATGCTCGGGTCCTGCGGCAGCTCGTAGTAGCAGCGGTAGCCGGTCTCCACGATCAGCTGATTGGGCTCGTCCGTGTCGATGCCGAAGAAACGGTGGACGGCGGTGGTCAGCTTCTCGTCGACCTCCGCCTCGTCCTTCTGGAGCAGCGTCGCGAACAGGTCCACGTTCAAGTCTCCCTCGAGCGAGCCAACCAGATCGCTTTCCGAGCCGCTGCCATCCGACTTGCCGCCGCCCGAGCCACCGCCGCCCGAGCCGCCGCCGTCCGAGCCGCCGTCGTCCGAGCCGCAGCCCCCCGCGAGCAACAGCGCCAGCATCGCCGCCAGCGGCGTCAGCAGCCTCGATCCGCTCAGTGCTCGTGTCATTTTGCCCATTTTCCTGTTCTTCTCGGCTCCCGAGATCTCGCCAATCCTTTTTCGAGGCTCCGGCAGCTGCCCGCAACCCCAAACTGGATACGTTTCCAGCCGCGAATTTCAGCCGTGGGTAACGCGCCGTGGCGGAGCCGCGGCGCCCGGTGCGTGGGGGGCCGGGGGCCGCAGCACCGGCGGCGCCGACGGCGCCCGCCCCCGAACTGCTACTTGCACAATCCTCTCGCGCACTTGACGCTCGTGAGCGAGGGCTCGAAAGATACGCATCGGCCCCTGGACAGGGAGCAACCTTCATCGTGTATTCTGGCGCGGGGGACCATGGTGCATCCGCTCCGGATACTGATGCTCGCCGACTCCGATCGCGAGCTGACGGGCTTCGCCGATGCGATGGCGGCGCTCGGCTATCGAGCAAGCTGGGAGCGCGTCGACGAAGAGCGCAGCTGCCAGGCGCTGCTCGACGCGAACGAGTGGGATCTGGTGGTGTGCTGGTTCACGGCGGGGCGGCCCCCCAACGCGCTGCGCGCGCTGCGAGACTGGCTCGAGGCCGCGGATCCGCGCACGCCGGTCGCGCCGCTGATGATCGTGGCCGACTCGTTCGACGAGGTGGCGGAGGCCGCGCAACGCCTCGGAGCCAGCGTGTGCCTGCGCGAGCACGGCCTCCAGCATCTGGCCCCCGCGCTGGAAAACGTGGTGCGCCGCGGCCGCGGGCGCCGGACGCGCGCGCGCTGGGCCGCCTTCGAGGCCGGGCAACGAACCATCCTGGAACACATCTCGGCGGGGCGCCCGCTGCCCGATGTGCTGGAGGAGATCGTCCTGCTGATCGAGCAGCAGGGCGACGGGATGCTGTGCTCGATCCTGCTGCTCGATGCCGAAGGGCGGCGCGTGCGGCACGGCGCGGCGCCGAATCTGCCGCGCGCGCTGATCGAAGGGGTGGACGGCTCCGAGATCGGTCCTCGCGAGGGCTCCTGCGGCGCGGCGGCGTACTTGCGCGAGCTGGTGATCATCGAGGACATCGGCACGCATCCCAACTGGACCGGCTACCGCCACCTGGTCCTGCCCTTCGGGCTGCGCGCCTGCTGGTCGAGCCCGATCGTGCCCGCGCCGGGGGGCGATGTGCTGGGCACCTTCGCCATGTACTATCGCGAGGCGCGCAGCCCCCGGCCCCTGGAGCGCGAGTGGGTCGCGGCCGCGACGCATCTCGCGGCGGTCGCCATCCAGCGCGATCGAGCCGAACGAGCCATCCGCGAAACGGACGCTCGCTATCGCCAGATCGTGGAGACGGCCTACGAAGGCATCTGGGTGATCGACGCCGACGCGCGCACGCTGTTCACCAACGATCGCACCGCCAAGCTGCTCGGCTATGATCCCACGGAGCTGCGCGGGCGGCGCATGGTCGACTTCATGGACGAGACCAGCCGCCGCTACGCCGAGGGCAGCTTCATCGAACGCCTGCGCACCTTCAACCAGCAGCACGAGGTGCGCTTTCAGCGCAAGGACGGCACGCGCTTCTGGGCCTTGATCAGCGGCAGTCCGATCCGGGGTGAGCAGGGGCAGAGCGTCGGCGCGCTGGCCATGATCACGGACATCAGCGAGCTCAAGCACACCGAAGAGGCCCTGCGCCGCAGCGAGGCCGAGTTCCGGGTCGTGTTCGAGAGGGCGGCGATCGGCATGGCCTTGCTCGACGCGCAAGGCAAGGTGGCCCGCAGCAACCCCGCGCTGCAACAGTTCCTTGCTTACACCGAGCTGGAGCTGCGCTGGCTCAGCTTCGCCGATCTCGCCCACCCCGACGACCGCGGCCGCGAGCTCGAGTTCCACCGCGATCTGCTCGAGCGCCAGCTCGACGCTTACCGCGGCGAGCAGCGGTATCGGCGCAAGAACGGCGACATCGTGTGGGGCCGCTTGACGGCGTCGCTGGTGCAGCCCTCTCAGCACCTGCCGCAGTCCGTGATCGTGATGGTGGAGGACGTGACGGTGCGCCGCCAGCTGGAAGAGGCGGTGCGCGCCAGCGAGCGCCTGCGCACGTTGATGTACACGGCCGTGACGGACGTGCTCTTTTACCTGGAAGTGACAGCGGAGGGGGCATTTCGCTTCCTGTCCGTGAACCCCGCGTTCACGCGCGCGACCGGCCTGAGCGAGGTCGAGGTGATCGGCCGGGCTGTGACGGACGTGATCCCCGAGCCCTCGTGCTCCACGGTGCTCGCTCAATACCGGCGCGCCATCCGCGAGCGCCGCACGATCCGCTGGGACGAGGTCACCCCCTACCCCGCCGGCAAGAGATACGGCGAGGTCACCATCACGCCCATCTTTGATGGCTCGGGCACCTGCACGAACCTGGTCGGCACCGTCCACGACATCACCGAGCGGCGGCTGGCGGAGCAGCGCGTGGAAGCACAGGCAGCGCTGCTGGACAAAGCGCGCGACGCGATCATCGTACGCAGCGTCGAGGGCCGCATCGAGTACTGGAATCACGGCGCGGAGCGCGTCTACGGCTGGTCCCGCAGCGAGGCGCTGGGCAGCAATGTGCTCGACCTGATCTACCCGGATCGAGCCGATTTCGATCGAGCGCAACAGCGCCTGCTCGATAGCGGCCACTGGTCGGGAGAGCTCGTGCACTACGACAAAGCGCGCCGCCGGCGCGTGCTGGACTGCAGCTGGACCCTGATCCGCGACGAGCAGCAGCGCCCCAGCTCCGTCCTGAACATCAACAGCGACATCACCGAGAAGAAGAGCCTGGAGGCTCAGGTGTTCCACACGCAGCGCCTGGAGAGCCTGGGGCTGCTGGTCGGCGGCGTGGCGCACGACTTCAACAACCTGCTGACCGCCATCCTGGCCAACGCCGAGGTCGCGGACGAGCTGCTGCAGCAACTGCCGGCCGCGCGCGAGACGGTCGCCGAGATGGCGCAGGCGGGTCAGCGCGGCGTGGACCTCGCGCGGCGGCTGCTCAGCTTCAGCCGTCGTGATGACGCACGCCGCCGGCCGGCGCAGCTGGTGCCGCTCGTGGTGGAGGCGCTCGGTCTGTTGCGCATGACGCTGCCGAAGACCGTGCGCGTGGACACCCACTTCGCGGCTGACGTCCCCGAGATCCTCGCCGACCCGACCCAGATCCATCAGATCGTGATGAATCTGGCCACCAACGCCGCGCAGGCCATGGGCGAGCGCGGCGGGACGCTCAGCGTGTCCGCCCAGCGGGTGCTGCTGGAGCGAGACCTGCCGGTGCGCGCCGCGGTGCTGCATCCGGGCGAGTACGCGCGACTGGTCGTGACCGATACCGGGCCGGGCATGGACGAGGCCACGCTGCAGCGCATCTTCGAGCCATTCTTCACCATCAAGCCACCGGGCGAGGGCACGGGGCTCGGGCTGTCGGTCGTGCACGGCATCGTACGCAACCACGAAGGCGGCATCACCGTACGGAGCCGCCCGGGCGAGGGCGCCGAGTTCAGCATCTATTTTCCGGCCGCCTCGAACGCGCCGGCGTCAGCGCACGGCCACGATGAATAGACGGGGAAACGAGAACAGGCGCTTGCCGCCCACGCGAGCGGGATACGCGGCCTCGATTGCGCGCGTATAAGCCTCGAGAAATGCCGGCTGCTCCGCGGGCAGTAACGCCTCCAGATACGGCCGCAGCCCCGTCCCTTTCACCCACTCGACGATGGCCGCCGCATCCGGCATCACGTGCTCGTACGTGGTCCGCCAGATATCGATCTGCGAGGCGCGAGGGGCGAGCAGATCATAGTAGAACGCCGGGCTTCCCACGGGGCTCGCGGCGCGCAGCCCGGCCGTGCGCGCCGACCACGGCCCCTCGAGCTCGCGCATCCAACGGTGGCTCGGCTGATCGAAATTGTGCGGCATCTGCAGCGCCAGCACGCCCCCGGGCTGCAGCTGCTCGAACCAGCGCGGCAGCAGCTGCGCGTGATCGGGCAGCCACTGCAGCAGCGCGTTGGCAAACAGAACATCCAGCGGCTCTCGGCTCTCGAAGCTCAGCGCATCGCCCTGTTGCCACTCGATCGCCGGGTGGTCCTTGCGCGCCCGCTCCAGCATCTCCGACGAGCTATCGACGCCCGTGACACGAGCCTCCGGCCAGCGCTCGCGCAGCAAGGCGGTCGAGTTACCGGGGCCGCAGCCCAGATCCACCACGCGCCGGGCCGAGATCGGCGGCACCCGCGCCAACAGCTCGCGCGCCGGACGGGTGCGCTGATCGGCAAACTTCAGATACTGCGCATCATCCCAGCTCGGCATGCACGCGAGGATGCCACGGCTGCTGCAGGCTTCGAAAGAGTTTGGGGTCCGGGCCTCCGACTATGAGTCGGGCTAGACGCCAACGGTTTTTTCGCTGATTTCGCGATCGGATGAGGATGCTTTTTGGCTCGGGAATGGGCTGAGCTGCAAAGGGGCATAGACTTCTCCCTATTCCGATGGGCGGAGTTGCCCGACCGGGCGGAATTGTTTGGGAAGTGGAGGGACGGGGGCGTCGGGGGGCGTTTGAAAGGCGAGCTAGTCT
>DASTRX010000107.1:0-25531 GCA_035760985.1 Polyangiaceae bacterium | reverse complement strand
CGCTCACCGCGTTCGAGATCGCCATCGCGAAGGTCTGGGCGAACAGCCTGGTGATCTTGATCGCGACCGCGGCGTCGCTGTTCCTGGTCGTGCAGCTGGTGCTGAAGGTGCCGTTCGCCGGTTCGGTGCTGCTCTGGTTGTTCGGCGTGGTCCTGTACCTGTTCTTTGCGACGGCGCTCGGCATCTTCCTGGGTACGATCTCTCGCTCGATGGCACAGTTCGCGCTGCTGATCATCCTGGTGATCGTGGTGCTGATGCTGCTGTCGGGTGGCAGCACGCCGGTCGAGAGCCAGCCACAGTGGCTGCAGTATCTGACCTACCTGCTGCCGGCGCGGCACTTCGTCAGCTTTTCCCAGGTGATCGTCTACCGCGGCGGCGGCCTGAGCGCCGTCTGGCGGCAGTTCTTCATGGTGACGGCAGTGGGGTTGGCGTTCTTCGTGTACAGCCTGTCGTTGTTCCGCAAGTCGATCGCCGTCACGAAGTAGCGCAAGGCTTGGAAGGTCGGGGCCCGCGGGGGGGACGCGGGCCCCGACCGCCTTTATTGGCGGCGCTTGACGGAGGCCACGGGCTGCGCAGGCGCGCCCGCCAGCGAGGCGACGCAGCCCGGGAACTCGGCGTCCTGCTGCTCGGCGTGCTCACAAGCGCTCGGCTCGAAGAACCAGCGCCCCGTCTCCAGCTCGATCGAGGCTGCGTCGACGCCTTTCATCTTGAAGTCCTGGCTGCAAGCCCACGCGCGATCGTCGGTCGGCTTGCTGCCGTCGCCTGGCACGGGCCCATACAGTCGAATCTCCTCCGCGCCTTGCCAGTAGTGCAGCGCCAGGGGTTCTTCCCCGGAGTCTGCCAGCCGGCGCCAGGTCCCCATCGGGCTCCCGGGCTGGAGAGGCTCGAACTGCCAGGCCTGGCAATGCGCCGAGCCCGGCACCTTCCAGAAGAACGTGCGCCGTTCGCGCTGCAGGGCCGCCAGCGTTTCACCCGGCAGTGCGGGGCACACGTGCGGCAGCAGCAGCTCATTGGTCATCACGTCCTCGAACGCGAGCGCGTCCTCGGAGTACCCACCCGAGTGGCGCTGATCGAAGGCCTCGATGTACTTCAAGACCTGCTGCAGCGGCTGCAGGCCGAGGGCGGCACCGCAGCGCTCGTCGCGCAAGAAGTCGGCCGGCACAGCACCCAGGGAGGCGGCGCCCGCGCGTTGCTCGGCCAATAGCAGGTCGCGCAGCGGCACCGCGTCGATCTGGTCGCACTCGCAGCTGGGTAGGTGCTGCAGCACGGCGGTTTGCAGCGCGGGCCAGCGCTCGCTGGGCGTGCCCGCCGGGATGCCGGTGACCGCTCCGAGCAGGGCAGGGCAGCGTGCCCAGCGCGTGTAGCCCGCCTCGGCGATGGTCTTGCGCGCCGCTGGCTCAGACTCGGTGTGCAGCTGCTCCAGGATGGCGACGGAGCCGTCCGCGCCCGAAACCGGCTCGGTCGGCGTACGAAATACCAGGTACACGCGAAACTCGGCCGGTATCGCATTCAGCCAGAGCCGCACGCTGCGCAGATCGGTCTGGGCACCGAGCGCCACGTAGAGAGCGGGCGCCGTGTGCTGGCCTGCTTCAGCAGCGCCCGGCTGAAGCGCGCGCGCGGCGTGCGCTCGCTCCAGGTGCCGCTGCAGCTCGTTTCGGCGTTCCGC
Source organism: Polyangiaceae bacterium (assembly GCA_035760985.1). Taxonomy (GTDB): domain Bacteria; phylum Myxococcota_A; class Polyangia; order Polyangiales; family Polyangiaceae; genus SZUA-265. The sequence goes on along the minus strand of DASTRX010000107.1, from coordinate 23,865 downwards.
CTCGCTCTGACCAGGCAGCGCGACACCATCGAGCGACACCGCGTCGGCGGTGATCTCCAGCGCGTGCCCCGGGCCGATCACACCGCCGAGCAAGGCCGTCGGCAGGTCCGGCCGCACCTCGACGCGCGCGCCGGGGTTCGTGTCCGCGGCGACAAAGGCGTGCAGCTGTGTGCGCTGGCCCTCGCAGGCCTGCGCGGCCCCGGACTTCGGCGCCGCTGGCGCTGGCGTGCTGCTGCCGCAGGCAAGCGCGCTCGCCAGGGCATAGACGCCGGCAGCCAGCGACACGCCCGCGGCCGCTGTGCCATGGCTGGATCGTACGGATGTTGCGCGCTGCGGATTGCTCCGGCAGAGCGCAGGATTTCTGCTTCTCATGTCTCCCCCCTCTGCTCTGAAGTACTGCGGCGCGCGCGGCCGTGCAAGTCGGCTCAATGCTCGTTACTGTGCGGTAATCCCTCTGTCCGCGGCGCGGGGCATCGTCTATCACTCGGGCATGCAATCACAGCCGTTTCACTGGTGGCGGGTGCTCGCCGCCCTGCTGCTGCTCCTGGCGGCGGCCTGCGCCAAGCCGCAACCCCCCGCGGTGACGCCGGAGGTCGCACGCGTGGTGCGTGTCAGCTCCGAGGGCGTCGACCTGGAGGTGACGCTGGGCGTGCAGAACCCGAACGCCTTCGCGCTCGACGCGCGCGAGGTCGAGGGCACGCTGCTAGTGGCGGGCGGCCAACGGCTGGGGACGGGCAAGTCGAACCCCAACCGCAGCATCCCGGCGCACGGCACGGGCTCCGTTCAGAGCCAGGTCCATATCGCCTGGGACGACGCGCCCGCGCTGCAGAAATTCCTGCTGCAGGAGCGGGTGCCCTATCGGTTCAAGGGCACGGTGACGCTCGGCGGGGACACTCTGCACGTCAGCTTGCCCTTCGAGATGCAGGGCACCCTGACGCGCGAGCAGCTGCTGCAAGCCGGGTTGCGCGGGCTGTTAAATCCGAACTGAGCCGAATCCGCTTCGATCCGAACAGCAGAGGGGCTCGCCACCGGGCGCCGCCCAAGCCCACCAGGATGTGCCCATCGAGCGTCAGCGGCGCTGAAGCGGCACGGACCATGTTGCACAACACCTCGCGAAGGAGGCCACCTTTCAACGCGCTCGAGAAATTCAGCGACCATGACAGGGGCGTCTTCCCCCAGCCTGGCGATGCCGGTTGCTCACGGGCTGCTCCGCCGCAATTCTCAGCGAGTGGGAGTGGTGATGGAGCGAGAGATGGTCCGAGGCGCAGAGGCTCGCCGTGGCGGGTGAGAGATCGAGGTTCGAGGACTCCGGCGAGTCGCTGTCGGTCGTGCCCGAAGAGGTGCGACTGTTCGTCTGCGATCGGGTTCAATCCGTGGAGGGGCTGGAGGTGCTGCGACGCACGGCGTCGCACCCGTCGCGCTCCTGGCCGCCCAGCGAGCTGGCGCTCGATCTGTATCTGAGCCAGGACAGCGTCGAGGAGGCGATCGACGTGCTCGTCGAGTCGGGGCTGCTCACGAAGGGCCCCGATGGGCGCTGTAGCTATCGGCCGGGCAGCGAGCGCTTCGACGAGATCGTTCAGCGCGCGCTCCACGTCTACCACGAGCACCCGTCGGCGATCGTGCAGTGCCTGACGGATCGCGCCATGAACCGGATGCGGGTCAGCTTGATCCGGCTGACGGAGCGCCTGCTGGATCGAGCCCGGTCCTGAGCCGCCGAGGGCGGCGGGGATCACTGCCCCGGCAGCGAAAGCTGCAGCGAGCGGCGGGCGCGTTCGTGCGCGAGGAGCCAGCGCTTGCGCTCCAGGCCGCCGCCGTAACCGGTGAGCGAGCCGTCGGCGCCGATCACGCGGTGGCAGGGCACGACGATCCCGACCGGATTGGCGCCGTTGGCGAGGCCGACGGCGCGCACGGCGGCGGGGTTGCCCGTGCGCCGCGCCAGCTGCGAGTAAGACCAGGTCTCGCCGCACGGGATCTCGCGCAGCGCGTTCCACACGCGGCGCTGGAACGGGGTGCCGCCGCTCAGCACGGGCAAGCGGTCGATCGCGTCGAGCTGGCCCGCGAAGTAGGCCTCCAGGGCCGCGCGCAGTCCGTGGGGATTGTGCACTCGCCGCACGGCGAGCTCGAGGCCGCTCGTGAGGGTGGTTAGCGCCCGCTCGATCCTCTGATGCCCCTCGAGCCAGCCGAGCAGGCGCAGGCGGCCTTCCGCGTCCGCGATCAGCGTCAATCTGCCGAGCGGCGTGTCGAGCTCGTCGTGCTGGAGCTCCGGGACGCGGTCCAGTGCGCTCACTTCGCCTCTCCTGCTTCGCGAGCGCCCGAGCGGGTGCGCGCGTCGAGCGCCCAGAGTTGCTGTGCCGCGTAGCCTCGCCACGGGCGCCAGCGCTCGGCGATCAGCGCCAGCGCGCGCGCGTCGATCGGCTCGCTGGAGCAGGCGGCCATGCCGCGCAGCAAGCCGCGATCGCTGGCGGGAAAAGCGTCGGGCTCGCGCGCCGCGCGCAGCGCGATGTAGTGCGCGGTCCAGTCCCCGATGCCGGCGACCTGGCGCAGCCGCGCCACCGTCTCGTCGACGCTCGCGCTCGGCTCGAACAGCCGCGCATCGCCGCGCGCGGCGCAGGCGAGCGCCGCCAGCGCGTCGCGGCGCGCTCGCGGCATCCCCAGCTGCGACAGGTCCGCCGCGGCGACCTGCTCGGCGCTGGGGAACACGCGCGTCAGCCCGGCGCCGAGCAGCGCGCGCGCGCCGCACAGCCGCGTGAGCTGCTCGCCCAGCCGGCGGCCCGCGGCCACGGTCACTTGCTGGCCCAGCACGGCGCGCGCCGCCAGCTCGAAGCCTCCCCAGCCGCCCGGCACGCGCAGCCCCGGCCGCTCCGCGACCAGGGCTGCCAGCCGCGGATCGCGCGCGAGGTGCGCGCCGATCGCGCTCACGTCCGCGGCCAGATCAAACACGCGCCGCACGCGGTTCACGATCTTCGGCAGCACCTCGAGGCGGCCGATGCGCACGTTGACCTCCAGGCTGTTCGCCAGGGGCAAGTGACGGATCTCCACGCTGCCCACCTCCCCCGCTTCGCGCCAGGTGCGCAGGTAGCGGTCGCTCGTGACCTGCTCCACGCCCTCGATCGCTCGCGCGCGGAAGTACTCCAGCATCGCGCCCCAGTCGTAAGGTGGTCGGTAACGCAGCCGCAGGCTGACCCCGCTCGAAGCGCCCGAGCCGGCGGGCAGCGCCAGCTGCGCCTTGCGCCGGAGCGCGCTCGGCGGGCGCCGATACAGGGCGCGGAAGGTCTCGTTGAAGCGCCGCACGCTGCCGAACCCCGCAGCCAGAGCGACCTCGCTCAGCGGCAGTCGCGTCTCGTGGATGAGCTGCTTCGCGAACAGCACCCGGCGCGTCTGCGCCACCGCGATCGGCGAGGCGCCCAGGTGCTGCTGAAACAGCCGCCGCAGGTGCCGCTCGCCCACGCCCAGGCGCTCCGCCAGCTGCTCCACTCCCGCTTCACCGTCGAGCGCCCCGGCGGCGATCTGCTCCAGCGCGCGCGACACGGTGTTGGACGTGCCGCGCCACGCGCCCTGTTCCGGGGCGGTCTCCGGCCGGCAGCGCAGGCAGGGACGAAATCCCGCTTCCTGCGCGGCGGCGGCCGAGGCGAAGAAGCGGCAGTTCTCGGCCCGGGGCGTGCGCGCGGGGCACACCGGGCGGCAATAGATGCCCGTCGACGTCACGGCGACGAACAGCCGCCCGTCGAAGCGCGCATCGCGCGTGGTCAGGGCGCGGTAGCAGAGCTCGGGATCCAGCGCCGACATGACCCCAGCCTAAGCCGCTGGAGCGGCGCGCGCTCGCGGTTTTCGGACCTGATCTCCGCTGGCCGTGAGCATCGTCGCACATCACAGCGAGCGTACGCCGCGTTGACGCGAGGCTCAGCGAGGAGCTCATGGCCATGCCGAGATGGCCCCACGGGCGCGCGTTCGACTCCGAGGCCGAGGCCGAGGACCAGCAGGCGGAGCAAGCCCGGTCATGCGCGACGCCCCGGGAACAGGCAAGCTAGGGCCGTGAGCGCTCCACGCCCCGATCGTCTCTGCGATGTTCTCGACGCCATGCTGGAAGCGCTCGACGAAGGCCTGGACGGCGCCGCTCTGGCCGCGCGAGCGATGCTCAGCCCCTTCCACTTCAACCGGGTGCTGCGCGCCGGGATCGGCGAACCGCCCGCGACCTTCCGGCGCCGGCTGCTGCTCGAGCGAGCCGCCTGGAGGCTCCAGCACGGCGCCAGCGTCACGGAAGCGGCGCTGGAGGCCGGCTACGACGCGGTCGAGGCTTTTTCGCGGGCGTTCAGCCGCGCGCATGGCGTGCCCCCGAGCCGCTTCGCTGGCGAGGGACGCGAGTTTCGCATCGCCGCGCCCAACTCCATCCACTTCCATCCCCCGTGCGGCCTGTTGCTGCCGGGCCAACCCAGGAGCGTGCACATGGACCTCACCGATCGTCTCGTCGAACATGACCACTGGCACACCGTGCGGCTGCTCGAGCAGGCCGCTGCGCTCTCCGATGAGGCGCTCGATCGGCACGTACGACCCGGGCTGATCGTGCACTCCTTCGAAGGCCCGGAACCCGACGTGCGCACCATGCTCGATCGGGTGATCTTCACCAAGGAGGTCTGGACGGCGGCGATCGGTGGGCGGGAGTTCGCGACCGAGCGCGATCTCGGCATCGAGGGACAGAAGGCGCGGCTCGCGGCGGTGCAGCCGCAGTTCAGCGCGCTGGTGCGGCGCGTGCGCGAGCGCAACCAGTGGGATGACGCGTTCGTCGATGCGCTCTGCACACCGCCCGTCAGCTTCACCTTCGGCAGCGTGATCGCGCACATCCTGACGGTGTCCGTGATCCGGAGGCAGACCATCGTCGAGGTGCTGCGAGAGCTGGGCGTGGCGGACGTGGAGGCCCGAGATCCGATCGAGTGGGAGCGGATGTTCGCCGCCCGCGGCTAGCGGTCCACATCGGCGGCGGGTCGCGCGGTGAGCTTGGCGCCGCGCGGTGCGAGGCGCCGGAGCGATCGCGCCCTCCCGGGAGCAGAAGCGGCAGCTCGCGGCGGGCACGGTGCACGAGCAGTTTCGCGTCTTGCTCGCTGCCGCCCGCGACTGCGACCTGATCGGGCCGCCAGCGCGCTGCAGATCGCGGCATCTGCAGCGCTTCCTCGCGGACGGCGAGCCCCCCGTGTACCTTGGCTTCGGCAGCATGCGCCAGGTGGACGAAACGGGGCGGATCAGTGCGTCGGCGGGCGCTTGCTGCGCACGGCCGTGCGCAGCGGTGGGGACGGCGACATCAGCTTCACGACGCTGGCGCGCAACACCTCGCCGAGCCGCAGCTCTTCACCGACGAACTCGCCGAGCGCCTTCGTGGCTTGCTCCGCCCAGCTCCAGGCTGCGCGGTGCCCCATTGTATCCGGTTCGCCGCGGGACATCTCCAGCGCGCGCCGCAGCTGCTGACCGATCTCTGCCAGCCGCTCCAGGCGCAGCCGATCGGCGCGCGGCGGCGGCAATGCCAGCTCCGCCCGATACAGCGCGCGCGTGATGCCGAGCAGATCGCGCACCACGCCGCGCGGCAGTGGATCGCGGCGGCTGGAGGGCATCCTCCCATCAGACACCTTCCGGCAATCGAAGGCAACCGGCCCCGTGGCGCAGGAAAAACCCTGCAGCGGCCCGCTGTCTTGCTCGGCGTAGCCCGGGGAAATCAACCCAGTGGGCTGCTCAGCTGGCGCAGCTCGCTGCCCTCGCAAGCGTAGCGGTCGACCACGAGCTTGCCCTGCGCCCGAGCGACGAGCAGCGCGGAGCCGGTCCACACCGCGCGCGCGCCGGGCGGAGTGAGCGAGGCATCCAGGAGCAGCTCCAGATGATCCAGCGGTTGGTCCAGCCCCAGCCAGGCGCTGCCCAGCCGCACCCGCGCGCCGTGCGGACCGCACACGAGGCCGCGCACGTCGAGCCGCTGGATGTCGAACGGCGCATCGGCGCTGCCCATGCGCGCGATCTGGCGCGACCCCTGACACTCCGCCACGAACGCGGGCTGCCCTGCGAAGTAGGCAGCGCCGAGCGGTGTGCAGCCCGCGAACACCTGCCGAGCGGAGGCATAGCTGCGCTCCGGCTCGATGCTGAACACCGTCAGCACCGGCGCCTGCTCGCTGCGCGTGCACACCGCGTATTGCCAGCGCTGCGCGGGGCCTGCTGGCGGCAAGGGCGCGACGAGCTGTGCGGCGCGCGCATCGCAGGGCACCGGCACCCTCAGCCCCAGCCCGGTGGGTGCCGCGCCGGCCCCTGACAGCGCATAGAAACGAAAACCGAAGCACACGTCCTGCGAGCCATCTTCACACGACTCGCGCGGACCCCGCACCAGCGCCAGCGCGCCCGCGCCGCGGCTGACCAGCGCCAGATTGCCGCGGCCCGACGAGGGCTCGCCCCAGGCCTGACCGAGATCCAGAGGCTGCGCCGCGCCCGCTGTGAGCCACAGCCCGTGCGCGCTCGCCGTGCCGCTCTCGCCCTCGCGCCAGATCGCGCTCACGCCGGCGGCCGTATCGGCGACCAGCAGATCGCGCGCCGTATCCGCCACGGCGGAGCTCGCCTTCTGCCAGGCGCCCTCATCGGCGGGATTGCCGCGAGCATCGAAACGCGCCAAGTGCAGCTCCGACGGCGCTGCCGCCACCCAGGCCAGCAAAGCGCCACGCGGCGACGACACCAGATCGAATGCCGTCTCGTGCAACAGCACGCGCACATCGCGGACGGGCGCCGCGCCGGGGGTGCCGGCATTCGAGGGCGCTGCGGGCGCAGCGCGCTCGGCGGCACCGTGCTCCCGCGAGCACCCGCTGCCAGCGATCAGCAGCAGGAGGAGCACTCCGGAACGCGGCCAGCTCATCGCCGGCCTCTACCAGCCCCCTGCGGCTGCGTCAAAAATGAGCCGAGCGAAGCTCCCGGCGGGGTAGACTCCGCCATGAGCGCGCCGGCGAACCACCTTCGCCCGCCAGCTCCCTGGGGTGCGCCATACGCCGGCGAATGGCTGTCGCTGTTCGGTGCCGAATCCACCTGCTGAACGGCGTCCTCGTCGGCGGCGAGAGCTGCGCGCCGCCGCGGCCGCGACCCCACACCCGCATCGACACCGATGGCTCGCGCCATTTGCGATCGGGCTCGGAACCGCCCGACCCCGAGCCCACCAGGATGAGCCCGCTCCGCGCCCGAGGCTTCGAACCGCGGGGTTTTCGAGTACCTCGCAGCGAAGAAGAAATCCGTCAATTGATGGTGAGGAGATAGCGTCTGCTGCCGTCCCCAGTGCGGAACTGCCCTCTGAAGTCCACGCACCAGGTGGCAGGGGGACCGGTGAGATCAGCAAAAGGCTGCGTGGTGGCCTTGGCACGTAGCTTCTGGGGTCCCCAGGCGGAGGCCGTGGCCCGCATTCCAGCGCTTCTCCCATTCCAAGACGAACTTCACGCGCTCCTGCATCGAATCGGTTTCCTTCCAGGGCACGAGTGCCACCGTCAGGGATGTCCTCGGATAGCGGGAACACAGTGTCAGGATGACCATGGATCAACCTGCCAGGTATGTATCCGGATCAAACCTTCGGACGCTTCATGAACTGAAGCGACATGCTTGCACGCTCAAAAATTAGTGCCAGAATCAGGAGCGTGAAGAGTCGCCGCCAGCTCGCCTTCCGGTTCCGGACGTGGGGCGGAGCTCGGAAGGGGGCAGGGCGGCCGCCGAAAGGCGACGCGGGCGTCTCTCATCTGCGCCGTCCGGCGCTGTCGCGGCACCATCCGGTGCACGTCACCTTGCGCATCGTTGCTGGCTTGCCCTCGCTGCGCGGCGCCATCTTCGGCAAGGTGCGCCGCGCGCTGGGGGAGGGGCAGGAGCGCTTTGGCTTTCGGCTCGTGCACTTTTCCGTGCAGAGCAATCACGTGCATCTGATCGCGGAGGCGGCGGATCGGCGGGCGTTGTCGCGCGGGATGCAGGGGCTTTCGATCCGGGTGGCGCGCGCCGTGAATGGGGCGCTCTCGCGCGCGGGGAAGGTATTTGCGGATCGCTATCATGCGCGGGCGTTGACCACGCCGCGGGCCACGTACTTCGCCCTGCGCTATGTGCTGCTCAACGCCCGCAAGCACCAGCGATCGGCTCGACCGCCGCGAGCGGCGGTCGAGCCGGAGCTGCCCTCGGGCTTCGTCGATCCGTGTTCGTCCGCACCCTGGTTCGACGGCTTCAGCCGTCCCGCTGAGCTGGCCTTTGGCGCCGCGAGCGCGCGGCGGCGCTGGCGCGCTTGCTCGGAGCGGGAAGCGCCCGTCGTGCCTGCGCGGACCTGGCTGCTGCGGCGGGGGGCACGTCGCTATGCCGTCTTCGACGTCGATGATGCGCCCGCGTGAGCGCCCCCCGCATCGAGCCAGGGGTGTCGTCGCGGCGCTGCGGTGTCGTTCCGGAGCTGCGGTGTCGTCCCGGAGCTGCGGTGTTGTCCGGGCGCTGCGGTGTTGTCCGGGCGTGTCGTCGCGGAGCTGCGGAGTCGTCGGGGCGCAGCAGTGTCGTCCCGGAGCTGCGGTGTCGTCCCGGTCGGTGCGGTGTCGTCGCGGAGCTGCGGAGTCGTCGCGGAGCTGCGGTGTCGTCGCGGAGCTGCGGTGTCGTTCCGGAGCTGCGGTGTCGTCGCGGCGCAGCAGTGTCGTCGCGGCGCAGCAGTGTCGTCGCGGAGCTGCGGAGTCGTCGGGGCGCAGCAGTGTCGTCGCGGAGCTGCGGTGTCGTCGCGGAGCTGCGGAGTCGTCGCGGCGCAGCAGTGTCGTCGCGGTCGGTGCGGTGTCGTCGCGGTCGGTGAGATCTCGTTCCGGTCGCTGGGGGGTGTCGTCCGGTCGGTGCGGTGCGTCGCGCGCGTGGGGTGTCGACGCGGTCGATGCGATGTCGTTCCGGTCGCTGGGGGGGGTCCCGGCGATGAGGTGTCGTTGCGGTCCGTGCGGGTGTTTCGGTCCGTCAGGTCATCGTTTCCGCTCCCTGCGGGCGTCCCCGGGACGTTGGGGGACCTCGGGGCTCGCGTCTGGCGGGGCCGCGCCGGGGGGGAACCGGGCGGCTCGGCCCGGAGGGCGGTCCTGGGGTCGCGGGGTTTCGTCCGGGGCCGAGCCCCCACGAAACCGCGGCCCATTGAAACCTCGCTGGCGGGCGCTGTACACCCGCTGGCCATGCCGTACGTTGCCGCCGAGGATCGCTATCAGACCATGCCCTATCAGCGCTGCGGGGCGAGCGGGCTGAAGCTGCCCCGTGTTTCGCTGGGCCTGTGGCACAACTTCGCGGCGGTCGACGCCCAGGAGACAGCGCGGCAGATGGTGCGGCGCAGCTTCGATCTGGGCATCACCCACTTCGATCTGGCGAACAACTACGGCCCTCCGCCGGGCAGCGCCGAGCAGACGTTCGGGCGCATCCTAGAGCAGGATCTACGCCCGTACCGGGACGAGATCGTGGTCTCGACGAAGGCCGGCTACGGCATGTGGCCGGGGCCGTACGGGGATTTTGGCTCGCGGAAATATCTGGTCTCCAGCCTGGATCAGAGCCTGCGCCGGCTGGGCTTGGACTACGTCGACATTTTCTATCACCACCGCCCCGACCCCAAGACTCCCCTGGAGGAGACGATGGGAGCCCTGGATGCCGTGGTGAGGGCCGGCAAGGCCCTGTACGTCGGCATTTCCAACTACGACCACGAGCGCACCCGGCGCGCGCAGGAGCTGCTGAAGGAGCTCGGGACGCCGTGTATCATCCACCAGCCGTCGTACAGCATCCTCAACCGCTGGGTCGAACCGCACTTGCTGGGCGAGCTGCAGCGCCAGGGCATGGGCTGTATCGTCTTTTCGCCGCTGGCGCAGGGCTTGTTGACCAACAAGTACCTGGAGAACATCCCGGCAGACTCGCGCGCGGCCAAGCCGCACGGCTTTCTGCGGCCCAGTCAGCTGGACCCGGCGACCCTGGGCAAGGTGAGGGCGCTCGACCAGCTGGCGCGCGCCCGGGGCCAGAGTCTGGCTCAGATGGCGATCGCCTGGGTGCTGCGCCAGCCGTCCGTGACGTCCGCGCTGATCGGGGCGAGCCGGGTGGAACAGATCGACGACTGCGTACGCGCGCTGGGGCAGCTCAGTTTCAGCTCCGAGGAGCTGTCGAAGATCGACGCGATCACCGCCTGACCTCGCCCGCGCCAGCGATCGGCGCTGGTGGGCGGAGGTGTCATCCGAGGGCTGCCCAGGGCCTCCGGCGTGGTCGAGGCCCGGCGCGGACGCGCCGCGATCTCGCAGCGCGCCGCCCGCGGAGCGCGGACGCCGAAAATTTGTCCGCGCGGAGAGGCTTCAAATCCCGCCTGTTTCGTTTTCGCGTGAGATCTCGCTAGCTCGAGCTTGACGTCACGAGTGCTGAGATATAGCTACGCGGAAACGTTCGTGCACGCCACCTTAGCTCAGCTGGTAGAGCAACGCATTCGTAACGCGTAGGTCTCCGGTTCGATTCCGGAAGGTGGCTCGAGTTCCCGCGCGGGGGTTCCCCGCGCGAGAGCATCAGCGCTGACGGCTGTGTCTCCGCTCCACGCGTTCTTGATCCCCGCGTCTGATCCCCGTTTGATCCCCGTCTGATCCCCCCACGCCTGATCCCCCGGTGTTGAGCCCCGGTTTGATCCTCGGTTTGATCCCCCCTTCGATTCATCCGCCTGTTCCCGGGCCGTGGTCTCCGCGCAGGCTTGGAGACCACTCGGCGCTGCTTGCGCCGGACGCGCTCGGCCCCAATTCGGAGTTCGTTTAGGAATATGGCTTCCGATCTCGCCAGCAAGACTTGTGTCCCCTGCCGGGGTGGCGTTCCACCGCTCAGCATGGATGTTGCCAGCCGCTTGATGGAACAGCTCGATGGCTGGCAATTCGAGCAAGGTCACCTCGCCAAGAGCTACTACTTTCCAGACTTCGCGAGCGCGCTCGAGTTCGTCAACAAGATCGGCACCATCTCGGAGCAGCAGGGGCACCACCCGGACATCTACATGACCTGGGGTAAGGTGAGCCTCGAGATCTGGACGCACAAGATCGACGGTCTCACCGAGAGTGATTTCATTCTCGCTGCGAAGTTTGATGAAATACCGGTACCCCGTCAGGACCGCCCGGCGTCGCGCGCGGGCGAGGATGACGGCGAGGACGGCGACGACGCGGCGGGAGAGGACTTCGACGCCGCCGGCGGCGACGATTTCGAGAGCGAAGAAGACTTCGACGATTCGGAATAGCTCCCGGCATTCGCTGGTAGCGGCGTGTGCCGCCGACTAGACTCGGGCACCATGACGGCGTTCAAGCTGTGGTGGGCGGGTCTGCGGGCATTCGGGTCCTCGAGGCTGGGGCGCTCGCTGGCGCTGGGCGTGTTGCTCGCGGCCTGCGAGTCGAGGAAGGTGGAATCGGCGCCGGGCGCCGCCTTGCAGCCGGCGCCCGCAGCGGAGGCCGGGCCGATCAAGATCGGGCTGATCGCCCCGTTCTCCGGGCCCTTTGCGGGCATGGGAAAGCAGGTCGAGAGCGGCGCGCGCGCTTACCTGGACCAGCACGGCAGCAAGGTCGCCGGGCGCGAGATCCAGCTGCTGGTCAAGGACGTGACGGGCGTGGCGCCGGATGTGGCCAAGAACCTGGCGCAAGGGCTGCTCGTCCGGGACAAGGTCGACTTCCTCGCTGGCTTCGTGCTGACCCCCAACGCGCTGGCGGTGGCGCCGCTGGCGAGCGAAGCGAAGACGCCGATGGTGGTGATGAACGCCGCCACCTCGGTGATCACGACCAAGTCGCCATACGTGGTGCGGGTCTCGTTCACGCTGCCGCAAGTCTCGGCCCCGCTCGCCACCTGGGCAGCCAAGAACGGCATCAAGTCCGTCTACACGCTGGTCTCCGACTACGCCCCGGGCGCCGATGCCGAAGCCCAGTTCAAGAAGACGTTCGAGGCCGCCGGGGGCAAGATCACCGACTCGGTGCGCGTGCCCGTCCAGAATCCGGACTTCGCGCCCTACATCCAGCGCATCAAGGACGCCAAGCCCGAAGCGGTGTTCATCTTCGTGCCCGCGGGAGCGCAGGGCACCGCCTTCCTGAAGGCGTTCCAGGAGCGCGGGCTCGCGCAGCAGGGCATCCGGGTGATCGCCACCGGGGACGTGACCGAAGATCAGGAGCTGGACGCGATGGGCTCGGCCGCGCTCGGGGTGGTGACCACGCACCACTACTCGGCGGCGCACGAGTCGCCGGAGAACGCGGCCTTCAAGCAGGCGTTCGCGAAGGTCAGCGGCGGGCAGGTGCGGCCCAATTTCATGGCCGTGGGCGGTTACGATGGCATGGCGGCGATCGCCAAGGTGATCGAGAAGCTGGGCGGCAAGCTCGATGGCGACGCGGCGATGGCTGCCTTCAAGGGCCTCGCGCTCGACAGCCCGCGCGGGCCGATCCGCGTCGATCCCGAGACGCGCGACGTGATCCAGACGGTCTACGTGCGCAAGGTCGAGCAGCGCCCGGATGGGTTCTACAACGTCGAGTTCGACCACTTCGACGAGCAAAAAGACCCGGGCAAGTGATCCGCGTGCCGTGAGCTTTCTGGGCGTCGCATTCGACGGTATCGCCTACGGTAGCCTGCTGTTCCTGATCAGCGTGGGGTTGTCCATCACGCTGGGCCTGATGAACTTCGTGAACCTCGCGCACGGGGCCTTCGCCATGTTCGGCGGCTATTGCAGCGTGTGGCTCACCCAGGCCTGGGGCCTGCCGTTTCTGGCGACGTTGCCCTGCGTGTGCCTGGCGGGGGCGGGGGTGGGGGCGCTCGCGGAGCGACTGCTGTACCGGCGGCTCTATCGGGCAAGCCATCTGGATCAAGTGCTGTTCAGCATCGGTCTCACCTTCATGGCGGTGGCCGCTGCCACGTATTTCTGGGGCCCCACGCAGCAGCGCGTGGAGCTGCCGGAGCTGCTGCGCGGGCAGGTCCGCGTGCTCGGGCTCGAGCTGGGGGCGTACCGCGCCTTCTTGATCGCCCTCGTGCTGCTGATCAGCGGGGGGCTCACGGCCCTGATCGAGCTCACTCGCTTCGGCGCCCAGCTGCGGGCGGCGGTCGACAACGCCGCCGTGTCGGCCGGGCTCGGCATCCCGGTGCAGAGGGTGTTTTGCCTCGCCTTCGCGCTGGGCAGCGCGCTCGCCGCGCTGGGCGGCGCGCTCGCGGTCGAGTTGCTCGGCCTCGAGCCGGGCTTTGCCTTCGAGTATCTCGTCTACTTCTTGCTGGTCGTCAGCGTCGGCGGCGCCGGCAGCGTGCGCGGCACGGCGCTGGCGGCGATCGCGCTCGGCCTGTGCGATGTGGCCGGCAAGTACTACGTGCCGGAGATCGGGTCGTTCATCATCTACGCGTTGATGATCGTGCTGTTGACGGCGTTCCCAGCCGGCCTGCTGGGGCGGCGCGCGTGAGGTCGTGGCCGCGCGGGGCGCGCGAGCTCTCGATCTGGCTCCTGCCCGTGCTCGGCTTCGTTGCCTTTCCGGACTACCTGGTGCTGGGCAGCCAGATCTGGATCGCGGGCTTGTTCGCGCTCTCGCTGGACCTGTGCCTGGGCTACGCCGGCATCATCTCGCTGGGGCACGCCAGCTTCTTCGGCGTCGGCGCGTACACCGCGGGGCTGCTCGCGGTGCACGGTTGGCACGAGCCGCTGAGCGCGCTGTGCGCCGCGAGCCTCGCGGCCGCGCTGGTCGGGCTGGTCACCAGCTTTCTGGTGGTCGATCGCCAGGGGCTCACGCGGCTGATGGTGACGCTCGGCATCGGTTTCTCGCTGTACGAGGCCGCCAACCGCGCCTCCTCGGTCACCGGCGGTACGGACGGGCTCTCCAGCCTCGAGCTCTCGCCGCTGCTCGGGGTATTTCGCTTCGAGCTGTCCGGCAAGACGGCGTACGGCTACGCCGCCGTGGTGGCCGTGCTCTCGTTCCTGCTGGTGCGGCGCGTGGCGAGCTCGCCCTTCGGCCTGGTGTTGCTCGGGCTGCGCGAGAACGACGCGCGCATGCCGGCGCTGGGTGTCCCGGTGCGGCGCCGCTTGATCGCGGCCTACACCCTGGCCGCGGCGCTGGCCGGCGTCGCGGGCGCGCTGAGCGCGCAGACGACCGGCTTCGTGGGCCTGGAGTCGCTCGGTTTCGAGCGCTCGGCGAGCGTCTTGATCATGCTGGTGCTGGGCGGCGCCGGCCGCCTCTACGGCGGATTTCTCGGTAGCGCGGTGTTCCTCTGCCTGCGCCAGCTGCTCTCGGAGCGCAGCCCCGCCTTCTGGCAGTTCTGGTTGGGCGCCCTGGTCGTGGCGCTGGCCTTCGCCTCGCGCGGGGGGCTGCTGGGGGGCCTGGACGCGCTGCGCCTGGCGCTGCGCGCGCGCGGCGCCGCACGCGCGGGAGGCCCGGCGTGAGCGCTGCGCTGCGAGCGATCGGGCTGTGCAAGCGCTTCGGCGAGTTTCGCGCCAACGACGGCGTGTCGCTGGAGATCGCGACGGGCGCGCGGCATGCGCTGATCGGGCCGAACGGCGCGGGCAAGACCACGCTCGTGAACCTGCTCACGGGTGTGTACCGGCCCAGCGCCGGCGAGGTCTATCTGGGGGCCGAGCGCATCACGCCGCTCGCGCAGCACCAGCGCGTGCAGCGGGGCCTGGCGCGTACGTTTCAGATCAACAAGCTGTTTGCGGGGCTCAGCGTGCTCGACTCGGTGCTGATCCCGATCTGTCAGCGCCGCGGGCTCGGCGCGAGCCTGTTGCGGGGGCGGCGCAGCCTCGAGGAGCCGCGGCGGGAAGCGTGGGAGCTGCTCGAGCGCTTGCGCCTGGCCGCTGAGGCGGAGCGGCTCACTCGCGAGCTGGCGTACGGCAAGCAACGCCTGCTGGAGCTCGCGCTGGGCCTGGCCACGCGCCCGCGTGTGTTGATCCTGGACGAGCCAGCGTCCGGCATCCCCGCCGCCGAGAGCCGTGAGATGTTCGAGGTGATCGCGGCGCTGCCGCGCGATGTGACGGTGCTGTTCATCGAGCACGACATGGACCTGGTGTTTCGCTTTGCGGAGCGCATCAGCGTGTTGGTCGCGGGTCGGCTGCTGGTCGAGGGCGCGCCGGACGCGATCGCCCAGGACGCGCGGGTGCGCGAGGTCTACCTGGGTGAGGCCGAGCCGTGAGCGAGGAGCTGCTGGTCGTGCGCGGGCTGCGTGCCGGCTATGGCGCGTCGGTAGTGCTCGAGGACATCGCGTTCTCGCTGCGGGCGGGGGGGAGCCTGGCGCTGCTGGGGCGCAACGGCACCGGCAAGACCACGCTGCTCACCACCCTGATGGGCCTCACCCGGCAGCATGGCGGTTCGATCCGCTGCAAGGGACGGGAGCTCAGCGGGCGCCCCAGCGTGGAGCGGGCGCGTCTGGGCCTGGGCTGGGTGCCGCAGGAGCGCGCGGTCTTTCCCTCGCTCACCGTGCACGAGCACCTGCTGGCGGTGGCCCGCCCGGGCGCCTGGAACGCGCAGCGCGCGTACCAGCTCTTTCCGTCGCTCGCAGCGCGCAAGTCCAACCTCGGTCACCAGCTCTCCGGCGGCGAGCAGCAGATGCTCGCCATCGCGCGCGCGCTCGTCACCAATCCCGAGCTGCTGCTGCTGGACGAACCGATGGAGGGCCTGGCACCCGTGATCGTGCAGGAGCTCTCGCGCGTCCTGCGCCAGCTGCTGGCCCGGGGCGATCTCGCAGTGGTGCTGGTCGAGCAGCATGCGCGGCTGGCGCTGGAGCTCACCGAGTCGGTGCTGGTGCTGGATCGGGGCCGCGTCGCGCACCGCGGAGCCAGCGCCGAGCTGGCGCGCGACGCCGAGCTGCAGCGGCGCTTGCTGGCGTTGGCATGAGTCTCGCCCTGCGCGGCGCAGCAGGCGCCGGGCTGCGCACTTCGCGGCGAGCTTGCTCACGATTTGGGCTGTCCCCGGACGGGTGCGGATGTAGGCGAGGAGCGCTGCGGCGCAGTTTCCGTTGTTTCGCGCCGCAGCCTGCGGCTAGCATGCACGCGGCCCATGACCTTGACGCGGAGGCGGTTTCTGGGGCGGGCGGCGCCGCTCGGCATGCTCACGCTCTTTCCGGCGTGCGGCGAGTCTGAGCCGAATCCGAGCGCAGCGCCGGCGGGCCTGGCGCGGAATCCGTTCGAGCATGGCGTCGCGAGCGGAGACCCGCTCGCGGACGCCGTCATCCTCTGGACGCGCGTCACGCCGCCTGCCGAGCAGATGGATAGCGTCGATGTGAAGTGGCGCATCGGGCGCGATCCCGAGCTGCGGGAGATCGTCGCCAGCGGCAGCGCGCCGGCGGATCCGGAAGCAGACTTTACGCTCAAGCTCGACGTGGGCAGCCTGGAGCCGGCGACCACCTACTACTACGACTTCACCGCGCTCGGCGCGCGCTCACCGGTCGGGCGCACGCGCACCTTGCCGCTCGGGGCCGCCGAGCGCGCGCGCATCGCCGTGATGTGCTGCGCGAACTACCCGGCGGGCTTCTTCAATGCCTACCGCCTGGTGGCGGAGCGAGCCGACCTCGATCTGGTGCTGCACCTCGGCGACTACCTGTACGAGTACGGCAACGGCACGTTCGGGGACGGCAGCGCCATCGACCGCGTGCCCCGGCCCGATCGCGAAGCCGTCTCGCTCGACGAGTATCGCCAGCGGCACGCCCAGTACAAGCTGGACCCCGATCTGCAGGAGGCGCACCGGCAGCACCCGTTTATCGCGATCTGGGACGATCACGAGGTCGCGAACAATGCCTACCGCGACGGCGCGGCCAACCATCAACCCGACAGCGAGGGGGACTGGTCCGAGCGCAAGGCCGCCGCGATGCAGGCGTACTTCGAATGGATGCCGATCCGCGCGCCAGTTCCGGGCCAGGTCGAGCGCGTCTACCGCAGCTTCAGCTACGGGGATCTGTTCGATCTCCTGTTGCTGGACACCCGCTACGAGCGCGACGCGCGCCTGTCGGGAAACTGTGACCCCACCACGCTGGCCGATCCCAGCCGGCGCTTGCTCGGCGCGGAGCAGGAGCAGTGGCTGCTCTCGGAGCTCTCCGCGTCGCAGGGCCGCGGCACGAGCTGGCGCCTGCTCGGCCAGCAGGTGATGTTCGCGCAGCTCTCGAATGCGGCGAAGGGCTGCGTGGAGCTGCCCGATCAATGGGATGCCTACCCCTTTGCGCGGCAGCGCTTGCTGCAGGCGTTGCAGTCCGGGATCGACAACGTGGTCATTCTCACGGGCGATGCTCACTCATCCTGGGCCTTCGACATCGCCGCCGATCCCTTCGATCCCGGGCAGTACGCCAGCGAAACGGGGCAGGGCAGCCTGGCGGTCGAGTTTGTCGCGCCCGGCGTCACCTCGCCGGGCCCGGGCGGCGATGTGCAGTCCCTGCTCGACACGCACCCCCACCTCAAGTTCGCGAACCTGACCCGGCGCGGCTACGTGCTGCTGGATGTCGACGCGCAGCGGGTGCGCGCCGAGTGGTACTTCGTGCGCAGCGTGGCCGAGCCGCTGGCGCAGGAGGAGCTCGGGGCCGTCCATCAAGTGGCGCTGGGCGCCAATCGCTCGACGAGCGTGCAGGATGCGTCCGCGCCGCGCGCGAGCGCCCCCAGCCCCGCCCCCTGATCGCGGTGAGCTCAGCGCGCGGAGACCGTGTCGGGCTGGAAGGGCACGGCGCCCAGCGCGAAGCAGTAAAAACCGCCGTAGCCACCGGCGCCGCCCACGCGAAAGTCGTTCTGCGGCGCCGAGGTGCCGGCGTTGGTGCGACCGCCGCGCTCGCAGCCATTGACGGTGTGCTCGCTGATCCAGTGCCGACCCTGGATGTTGCTGCGCGGCCAGGAATGACCGACTGGCACCTGCCCGCCGGTGGCCATGATCCCGCCGGCTTGCCCGCGCACGTCGACCGAGGTCCAGTCGAGGCAGGTGGCGACGCGCCCGCCCATCCCGTCGTCGAACAGCCTGCCGCTCAGATCCGAGCCGGTCAGAACGTCATGGTTGTCGATGCCCGCGGAGCCGATGTCTTCGCCGTTCTCGCCCGTGAACATGTCCGCCAGCCGGGGATCCGCTCCGCGTGGGCGCCCCTCCTTGGCGTCGATCGGCATCAAGCCCGCGAGATCATCGGCCAGCTTGTAACCCCGGAAGTCGTACCAGGGCCCCGACCCGATGCGATCGATGGCGTCCACTCGCTCTCCGTCGACCTCGCCCGTGGAGCTCAGGAACGCGCGCCAGGTCTTGATGTCGCCCGGATTCGATTTCTGGGCGAGCATCGTGCAGATCTCGTCGGCGCCGCGCAGCCCGCCGAAGTTGCCGCCGAAGCCCGTCGCGGGGTCGGGCGCCGGTGAATAGCGCCCGGCGGGCAAGCTCAACAGCCCCTGCTCCGTGGTGACGAAGAAGCTGAAGTAGGGGCGAGGTCCGAGATCGCGGTGAGCGGCTTCGCTAAAGGGCGGGATCATGGCGGACGAGCGGTTGCCCCCGTCGTCCCCGCAAGCCAGGAGCAGCGCCGCCAGGCACCCGCCAAGTCGAGCCAAGCCTCGGATCTTTTCCACCGTGCGCGAGCTTAGCAGCTTCAGGTGGGGCGGCCGACGCCTAGACGTGGTCGCCTGCGACCCGTGGAGTTGCTGTTTGCCCCCGTCGCCGTCGCCTCTGGTCATCGCTGCAACATTGATGAACCGGGTCGGTCGGGTGGCTAGACGCCAGCGATGTGATTCGTGTATAAGCAGACGTTTAGTCTGTGGATGTGGAAACGGCGGGGGCGGGTCGCGCTCTTGGGTGCTCCCGCCTTCAACACGAGTCGAGGTGTCGATTGGCAGCAGGCATTGGGGTTCCCAGGCGCATCGTAGCCTTGATCGGTCTGGCACTCGGCTTCGCCGCGTGTGCCCAGATGCTGGGCGACGTCGAGATCGCGGGCCAAGAAACCCGGATCGGCGGCATCCGCCCGGGTGATGCCGGGCCACCCATCAAGGAGGTGATCTGCGAGCTGGGCACCACGCGTTGCCAGGATCGACTGCTGCAGCTGTGCACGGATGAAGGGACCGCCTGGGTCACCTGGCAAGCCTGCGCGACGGCGGCGCTGTGCGAGGCCAGCGACCTCAGTACCGTGGCGGCTTGCATCGCGCCGACCTGCTCGGTGGAGCAGATGAGCTGTGCGGGCCCCGTGCTGCGCCTGTGCAACGAGGACCGGAACGGCTGGACCACGTTCGACACCTGCCAGACCGCGGGGCATTGCGATGCCGGCAAGCGGCAGTGCCTGCCGGCTCCGTGCCAGCCCGGCGATCGGCGTTGCAACGAGGGCCAGCTGGAGCGCTGCCGGGACGACCAGACCGACTGGGAGAAGCTCGACGAATGCGCCAGCAACGAGATCTGCGAGGCCACGCTCGCCGGCGCGACCCTGGGCAACGCCGAGGGCGGCGTGATGACCGCCGAGACGGTGCCGCCGCAGATCCCGCTGGGCGGTGACCCCGAGGGGCCGATCGAGTGCCTGGCCCCGGCCTGCCTGGCGCGCGAGGTCCGCTGTGACGGCGTGCGGCTGCTGGCCTGCAACGAGGGCTTGACCGGCTTCGACGTGGCGGAGGAGTGCGCCACGCCGGTGCTGTGTGATGCCAGCATCGCGTACAGCGGCATCCGCGGATCTCCGCGCTGCGTGCGGCCGAAGTGCGAGGTCGGTCAGCATCGCTGCAGCGACACCGGCGTGCTGGAGATCTGCAACCAGGACCGCACCGACTTCCAGGCGATCGAGGAGTGCATCGGGCCTCCCTTCTGCAGCGCGGTGGCCGCCGACAATGGGCAGCCCGGCTGTCGAGATGCCCCCTGCGAGTCGGGCGAAATGCAGTGCAATGGCCCCACGATCCAGCGCTGCAGCGAGGATCGCACCCGCTTCGACCCGGTGGTGACCTGCGAGACGAGCGGGCTGTGCAACGACGACAACTCGCGCAACGCCTTCTGTGCGCCTCCGGTCTGTCAGCGCGGGCCGCTCAGCGGCACCGAGTTTCGCTGTCAGGGGCCGGTGCTGCAGCGCTGCAACGATCAGCACACCGGCTACGACACGCTCAACACCTGCGCCACGGCGGGGCTGTGTAACGCCGGGCTCGGCTTCAACGGCTGCCAGGCACCGGTCTGCGCGCCCGGGCAGACGCGCTGCAACGGCGACTTCCTGCAGGTCTGCAACAGCCAGCGCACCGGCTTCGACAACCTGGAGCACTGCGATCCGGGCACCTGCGACGGCAACGCCGGCCGCTGTGCGGACCCGTGCGTGGTGGGCAGCGCCCGCTGCAACGGCCAGGGCCAGCTGGAGGAGTGCCGGGATCGCCTGGTGGGCCGCCAGGTCACGGCGCGCTGCCTGAGCCCGGAGCTGTGCGACGCCACGACCCGCAGCTGCCGGACGCCGCCGCCGGGCTGTACCGCCGACGGGGTGCACCAGTGCGTGCGCCAGGGCGCCAACACGCTGCTGCAGGTGT
Source organism: Polyangiaceae bacterium (assembly GCA_035760985.1). Taxonomy (GTDB): domain Bacteria; phylum Myxococcota_A; class Polyangia; order Polyangiales; family Polyangiaceae; genus SZUA-265. The sequence goes on along the minus strand of DASTRX010000107.1, from coordinate 3,455 downwards.
GCACGGACGGCCGCAGCCGCTTCGCCACCGTCGATACCTGCACCGGCGGCGAGATCTGCGATCCGAACAACGCGGCGCCCAACCAGAACGTCTGCGATCAGTGCGCGCAAAACTCGCAGCCCACGTGCCAGGGGAACAACCTCGTCAGCTGCTCGGCGGACGGCATCACCTCGACGGTGGTGGCCTGCCCGAACGGTTGCCAGGTGGTCGACAACGGCCCGGATCGCTGCCGCAACTGCGTGCTGGGCAGCGCGACCTGCGACGGGACCAGCTTGCTGGTGTGCGTCAGCAGCGGCCCCACGAACGAGTTCCGCGAGCGCCGACCGTGCACGACGGCGTCCGCCTGCCTCTCGACGCTGGCGGCGTGCAACGCCAACGGCACCGGACAGAACTGCAGCTGCCAACCGGGCATCTGCACGGCGGGGCAGCGCGACTGCCAGGGCAACCAGCCCGTGCGCTGCAGCGACGATCTGACCAGCTTCGTGCCCGATGGGCCCAGCTGCGGAACGCGCCCCTGCTTCCCCAGGCCCGGCACCGCCGAGCATCCGGCGGGCAGCTGCGGGTGCCGCCCCGGCGAAGACGTGCAGTGCGTCGGCGGGATTCTACAGACCTGCACGCCGACGGGCGTGTTCCAGAACGATCCCCGCTTCGTGCGTGGCGGCGTGCTGTGCTTGCCGGGCCCGAACGGGACCGGACAGCGCGCGCTCAGCTGCAGCGGTAACGTGGTGCGCGACGAGACCTGCGCTCTGGGTTGCAGCGTCGAGAAGGGTTGCGCGGAGTGTGACCCCACGAACTTCACCAGCACCTGCGACGGGCCCGCGACGCACACCGTGTGCAACGGTGGCGACCTGCTGGAGAACCAGTCGTGCGGTTCGCAGAGCAACGCCTGCCTCCAGGTCCGCTGCGAGGACGACGGAGCCTGCAACACCAGCGTGCCTCGGCCCGATGGGACACCCTGCGGCAACGGCGGCGTGTGCGAGAACGGCACCTGCGCGCGCTGCGGGGACGGCGCGATCAACGGTGACGAGCAGTGCGATACGGATCTCACCCGCGCCTGCCCGAACGGGCAGCTTGGGTCGATCAGCTGCGTCAACTGCGAGGAAGTGCGCGATTGCTGTGGCGATGGCGTGGTCAGCGGCGACGAGCAATGCGACTCCAACGACGTCCAGGCTTGTCCGGGATCGCAGGTTGGATCCATCCGCTGCGTGGGCTGCCAGCGGGTCAGCACCTGTGCCGACGCGGCTTGTGGCGATGGCATCTGCTCGGCAGCCGCAGGCGAGAGCACGACCAACTGCCTCGCGGACTGCGGGAGCCGCTGCGGCGACGGCGTCGCGAACGGCACCGAGCAATGCGATGGCAGTGATCTGAAGGGCGCGGCCTGCGCTGAGGGCGAGACCGGAGGTGTCAGCTGCTCCAACAGCTGCACACTGGTGCGCAATTGCCAGGCCATCATCTGTACCCCCAATGCGGTTCGCTGCGACGGCAACGCGGTCGTTGCCTGCAACGCCACTGGTACGCTCGAGACGACTCGACAGACGTGCGGCGGCGGCGGCGAGTGCGTCGCTCCCACCACTTGCCAGGGTGGCGCTTGCGTCGGGGGCGCGCCACTCGACGGCCAGGCCTGCAGAGGTGGGGTGTGCAGCGGCGGAGTCTGCGTCGAGTGCACCGCCGCTGCCAACTGCAACGACGGCAACGACTGCACCACCGATACCTGCTCGGCGGCGGGCAGCTGCGTCCACGCGGCCGCCACCAACGCTACCTGCACGATCGCCGGTGGCGGCTCCGGGCTCTGTAATGCTGGCGGGCAGTGTGTGCCACGGCAGCTGTGCACGCCGGGCGCCCGGCGCTGTGACGGGAACACCGTGCTGGTCTGCAATCCCGCGGGCGCGACCGAAACGCCAGCGGAGACCTGCGGTACGGGCGGAACCGAGTGTCGGAATCCCACCTCATGTCAGGACGGCGCTTGCGTCCCGGGCGGAGTGCGCATCAGCGAGCGTTGCGGGCAGAACGGCACGTGCGACGCAACGGGCGCCTGCGTCGAACCCACGCCGCCCTCGCAGCCTCCGCCCGCTGACGGTAACGGCCAGAACGGCAACGGCAACGGCAACAACGGGAACGGCAACAACGACCAAGGGCAGGGCAGCGGCGCTGACGACAACGCCGGCGATTCCGCCGACGGCAACGGCGATTGAGCTGCCGCTCCAGGGCTCGAACCAGCGTGGGTTCGAGCCCTGGGAGTCGCTGTCACTCCTCGACGGTGACTTTGATCATCTGCACGGGGGTGACGGGACGATCGGAGGAGTTGGTCGGCGTCTTGCCGATCTTGTTCACCACGTCCATGCCCTCGATCACCTTGCCGAACACGGGATGCTTGGATGGCCCCGGCGTGAAGAAGTCGAGGAAGGCGTTGTGCACGGTGTTGATGAAGAACTGGCTGCTGCCGCTGTTGGGGCCGGCGTTGGCCATCGAGAGCGTGCCTGGCTCGTTGCTCAGCTTGGCGTCGGCGGGATGCTCGTCCTTGATCGAGCCCTTGGGGCCTTGCCCCGTCCCCGCGCGCGGACTCTTCGGGTCCCTGCTGTGGGGGCAGCCAAACTGGATCATGAAGTTGTCGATCACGCGATGGAAGTGCAGACCATCGTAGAAGCCACTGCGCGCGAGCTCGAGCCAGTTGTTGGCAGTGATCGGCATCTTGTCCACGAACAGCTCGACCTTGAAGGTGCCCATGGAGGTTTCACAGACAGCGGTAGGATTAGCCATGAGGCCACCCCTATCATGCGCTTCCGGGAAGCGCGAGTCCGTGGAGAGGCTCACTCCGCCCGGCGCCGCCGAGCGCCCCGAGGTTTCGGCCTGCGACGTGAAGCTGAGGCCCGGCCATCCACCACTCTCGCCGGACGTCGAGCGCCCAGGCGTGTCGCGCAGCCTCACTTGCTGCGGCGGGCGCGCCGTTGGGCTTCGACCCAGTAACGGCGGAAGCGTTCTTTCTCGGCGGGGCGCCCCACCCAGTATTCGACCGCGAAACGGATCGAGCCGTCCGCGGCGTTGCGCAAGCCGGGGATCACGCGGCCGCGTGCCTTGATGGGCGAGCCGCTCGGCAAGTGCACCACCAGCTCGATCTCGCGCCGCCGCTGCCACTGGTCGAATGGCAGGCGCCGCGCCGTCGTGCGCTCCGCGGCGATCTGCATGCCGCCGGGTTGCAGGTTGCCCGGAGAGGTCTCGGTCTCGATCGACAGATCCTTCACATCGAGCGCGCGCTCCACGGGGCCCGGAAAGGTGCTGGAGACGGCGAAGTCGGGGGGGACCGGCACGCGGAAGCAGTGCCGTTGGTTGACGTCGAACTCGCGAGGACGGAACGCCGCGAACTCGGGCGTGTCGAAGGCGGGCCCGCTGGATGTGCCCAGCATGCGCCGGACCTTGTGCAGCAGCGCCGATGGCGCCAGCGGCAACAGCAGGAAGTC
>DASTRX010000106.1:0-58714 GCA_035760985.1 Polyangiaceae bacterium | reverse complement strand
CCGAAGGCGGAAGCCACAGCGCGGACAATCTCGTCACGCTGTGCTCGGCCCATCACCGTGCGCTGCATCTCGGCGAGCTGCGCAGCGCAGGCGATGCCAGTGACTTTCGCGTGCTGCCCGGCGCGCTCGGCGTGCCACTGGACGGCGGCGCACCGCAGCCGCCGACGGCCCCGAGCTGCGAGGTATCCACGAAGGTGGCGTCTGGGTTGTGCCAGCTGGGCTTTCGCCCCGCGGACGTGCACGCCGTGATCGCGGAGCTCCGGCAACAGAGCGAGCTGTCTGCCGCCACGCCGCAACAATGGCTCCGCGAAGCGCTGCGGCGCCTGCATCCAGCTCCGGCGGGCGCTCGGTGAGGCTTCCCGCGTCCGGTGTCCGGCATCGGCTCGCCCGCGAGCGCGAGCACCGAACGGCGCTCTCCGAAGCCGGACGGCGCTCTCCGAAGCCGGGCGGAGCTCTCCGAAACCGAACGGCGCTCTCCGAAGCCGGACGGCGCCCCGGCGCCGCGCACCGAAACGGCTCCGCACGGCTCCGTTCAATGCCGGCGGCCAGCGCCCCGAGGGTTCGAGCTGCGCCGTGGGGATGAGGCCCGGCCCACGATCGAGCCTCGGAGGTTGATCGCGACGCGCGACGCGAGATGGTTCGAATCGTGAGGCTGAGGCCCGCCGCTGCCGCGGGCCTGCTCAGCTCCGAGGGGCTACAGCCAGCGCGCGACGTGCCAGTTCTTCTTGCCGCGGCGGAGCAGGGACATCGAGCCGTGCAGCAGGTCCCGCTCCGTCACGCGATGATCGAGCCCGACGCGCGCTCCGTTCAGGCTGATCGCGCCGCTCTCCAGCATCTGCCGCGCCTCGCGCTTGCTGCTCACGAGCTTGGTGGCGACCAGCAGCTCCAGGAGCTCGACCCCCTCGCCCGCCAGCAGCGAGCGCTGGTGCTGGCTCGCGGGGGCGTCCTCGAAGACCTGCGCCAGCGTGGCCGCGTCGAGTCCGCTCACGTCGCCGGAGAAGAGCGCCTCCGAAGCGCGCTTGGCTTGTTCCAGCGCGCTTTCGTCGTGCACCAGGAGCGTGACCTGCTCCGCCAGCGCGCGCTGCGCGACGCGGCGCTCGGGCGCGCCGGCATGCTCGCTCGCGATCTCCTCGATACGCTCGCGCTCGAGGAAGGTGAAGATCTTGAGGAACGGGAGCACGTCCGCGTCGCCGGTGTTCAACCAGAACTGGTAGAAGGCGTAGGGCGAGGTGCGATCGGCGGTGAGCCAGACCGCGCCCGACTCGGTCTTGCCGAACTTGCCGCCGTCGCTCTTGGTGAGCAGCGGGATGGTCCAGGCGAAGGCTTCGCCCTGGCGCTTCTTGCGGATCAGCTCGACGCCCGCGACGATGTTGCCCCACTGATCGGAGCCGCCCACCTGCACGGTGACGCCGTGCGTGTCGAACAGGTGCAGGAAGTCGTAGGCCTGCAGCAGCATGTAGCTGAACTCGGTGTAGCTGATGCCCTGCTCTCGGCTGTTCAGGCGCTCGCGCACGGAGTCCTTCTGGATCATCATGTTGACCGAGAAGTGCTTGCCCACGTCGCGCAGCATGTCGAGGTAGGAGATCGAGCCGAGCCAGCTCAGATTGTCGAGCAGCAGCGTCGGGTGCGCGCCGCCGAAGTCGAGCATCTTCTCCATGATGCGCCGCTGGCCCTCGACGTTGTGCGCGATCTGCTCGCGCGAGAGCACCGGGCGCTCGCTCTCCTTGCCCGACGGATCGCCGATCAAGCCGGTGCCTCCGCCCATCACCACCACCGGGCGATGACCGGCGCGCTGAAAGCGGCGCAGCAAGATGATGGGCAACAGGTTGCCGATCGTCAGCGAGTCTCGCGTCGGATCGAAGCCGGCATAGACGGAGCGACCCGGCGTATCGAGATGGCGGCCCAACTCGGCACCGTCGGGGTCCCCCGACACTTGATGGAACAGTCCCCGGTAACGCAGGTCTTCGAGCAGGTGGCTCATGTCGGTGCGCAAACTAGCACGAGGTGGAACGGAGTTGTTAAGGGTCAGTGTAAGTCCGTGTCTTACCAATAATACCGGGCGCGCTCGAGGGGCTTATCCTACTGTGGCGTCACTATGCGACCCACACCTTCCACGTCTTCCCGGGGGCTTGGACGTTTGGCTGCGCTGGCCGCGCTGCTGGCGAGCGCCTGCAGCTCTGCAGATGCCACCTTGGACTCGCCGGTCGCGCTCGGGCAGGCCGAGCAGGCGATCATCGGCGGCGAGCTGGACGAGAGCACGGCCGGCGTGGTGGGCCTGGCCCTCGACCTGGGTCGGCGCGGAGCTGCCGGTCACTGCAGCGGGACCCTGATCGCCCCGAACCTGGTGCTCACCGCGCGGCATTGCGTCGCGTTCACCGATGACGAAGACGAGCAGGGCGTGGTCGAGTGCGACAGTGCGCAGTTCAACGACCCGCTGCCGGCGAACCTGGTGCTGGTCTCGCCCTCCGCGGTGCGCCCCACGGACGCGAACGACCCCAGCTACGTACGCGGCAAGGAGATCCGCACCCTGGGCGCCCCGGACGTGTGCGGCTTCGACGTGGCGCTGATCATCCTGGACGGCGACATCCCCGACATCCGCCCGATCGAGCCGCGCCTGGAGGTAGCGCCGATCCCGCGCGAGAGGTTCTCGACCGTCGGCTTCGGCCTGACCGATCCCGATAACCCGCGCTCCGACGGCACGCGCCAGCGCGCCGACGGCAGCGTGGTGCGCTGCAGCCGCGAGGACTGCGTGGCGCTCTCGGACGGGGCGATCCGCAGCTCCGAGTGGGCCAGCGTCGACGCACCGATCTGCTCGGGAGACTCCGGCGGTCCCGCGCTCGACGAGCAGGGCCGCGTGATCGGCGTGGCCTCCCGTGGCGACCTCGACTGCAAGATCGCCGTCTACGGTGACGTCTCGAGCTGGGCGCCGTTCATCATCGACACCGCGCGCGAGGCGGCGGACATTGGCGGCTATGCCGCCGCCCCCTGGACCGACGGTCCCGAGATCCCCGCCCCCTCCCCCGAGGCCGCGACCAGCGCCGGCGCGAACACGGAGGCGGGCTGCAGCCTGAGTCCCGCCGGCGCTCGTGCAGCGAGCCCCGTGCTCTGGGCGGCGCTTCTGGTACCGTGTCTCGCATGGCTGCGCCGCCGCCGGTCCCCTCGAGTCTGAAGCGCCCGCTGATCGGCGTGACGCCGAGCCTCGATGCCGGCCAGCGCCTGCGCCCGGGCGCAGAATACTGGTATCTCAACCGCAACTACACGCGCGCGCTCGCGCAGGCGGGCGCCGCGCCGGTGCTGCTGTGCGCCGACACACCGATCGAAGCCTGCCTCGCGCAGTGCGACGGCATCGTGCTCTCGGGCGGCGGCGACTTGCCGGAGAGCTTCGCGGGCGCGGCGGACACGGACTGGCGCGCGCGCGTGCCCGGCGAGGCCGAGTCGCGCGAGCGCATCGACTGGGAGCGGCGGCTGCTCCAGGCCTTCGCCGATGCGGGGCGCCCCGTGCTCGGCGTGTGCTTCGGCATGCAGCTCATGAACCTGCATTTCGGCGGCACGCTGCAGCTCGATCTGTCGAAGCGCGCGGTGCCCGGCCTCGATCATGGCGGAGGAGGTGTGTCGGTACCGCACGCGCTGCGCGTCGCCACGAGTGCCCGATTTTTCGGCGGGTGGACGCCGCCCGCGCAGGTGAGCTCCTCGCACCGGCAAGCGCTGGCGCAGGTCGCGCCCGGCTTCGAGGCGAGCGCCTGGGCGCCCGACGGCGTCGTCGAAGCCATCGAGCGCGGCTCGCTGATCGGTGTCGAGTGGCACCCGGAGAGCGACGAGAGCAGCGACTTCGTCTTTCGCCGCTGGCTGGAGCTCTTCGATGAGCGGCGCTGAGCGCCGGTTTCCACTCCTGGCAGATCAGCGCGGCGAATGCTACACTGTGCGCATGGACCCTGCAGAGCAGCGGAGGCGCGCCCGTAGTTCCTCCTGGCAAGGTGGAGTGGTCCGCCTTGCCGACGCGGAAACTGCAGACCGTGAGTTTTGGCAGTCGATGACTCCAGTGGATCGGTTGGTGGCGGTCTGGGAGCTCTCCCAGGAGGTGTACGGTGGCCCTTCCGAAGCTTCATCCGGACTTCGCCGATCTGCTTCGGGCGTTCGCAGACGCTGACGTCCGCTATCTGGTGATCGGGGGGTATGCGGTCGGTTTTCATGACCGACCGCGGACCACCAAGGATCTGGATTTGCTTCTGGCGGACACTGCGGAGAACGTCGCGCGAGCCTGCAAGGCGCTCGAGAGCTTCGCTGCTCCGCGTTCGGTGATCGACACCCTCGCCGGCGCCAGTGCAGACGAGATTGTGTGGATGGGGACCCCACCGCTGCGAGTGGACCTGCTCAAATCAGCCCCTGGAATCGACTTTGAGAGCGCCTATTCCGGCCGGCACACGGTGCAGATCGAGGGGGTGCGCGTGGATATCATCGGTCTCGAGCATTTGATTGCGGCCAAGAACGCCGCTGGGCGCGACCAAGATCGAGTGGACGCGAGGCGCCTGGAGCGTCTTCTGCGAAAGTAGCGCCCCCGATCGGAACAAGCTCGAGCGCGGGTGTGCGGTAAGCGGGTCGTGCCAGGCGCGAGATCTGCACGATTCGTTCGGGCTGGATGCACGGGCTGTGCAAAACGCGTTGCACAGTCTGTGAGTGCGCAGGCTGAGTCACTCTTGCACATCCAGTGCAAGCGCAACTTGTTGCTCCAGTGCAACACGAAGGCGACCCTACCCGGTTCGCACTAAAGCCTGCCCGCGGGGTGACGCGCCGGTCTGGCGCTTGGCACGCGAGCTGCACTAGAGCCCGCACCCGTAGTTAAGCATCGTAAAGGGACAGTCACTGTCCGCGTGCTGTTCCAACCCAACGGGCGGAGGTATTTTTCATGCATTTCGGTCGAGCCATATTGCTGTCTTTGAGCGGTGCCGCGCTGCTCGCGGGGTGCAGCGGCGATCCTGCGGTCGACGACGCTGCTCCTCCGACCTCCGATCCCAGCGACTCGCAGCAGGGCGAGGGCGTCGTGCTGGGCACGTCCTGGGAGGCGCTGTCTTATCCGTACTGCATGTACGGTTCCTGGTCCGATCCGGACGGTGACGGTTGGGGCTGGGAGTTCTATCACTCGTGCATCGTGTACAGGCCGCCGACCACCACGACGACCACCACCACCACCAACACGAACACCTCGACGACCACCACCAATACCAGCGCCGCCTGCAAGAACCCCGAGGGCACTGACTCGGTGATGGCCGCACTGGCGGTCTCGGCGGCAAACGAGATGGGGCGCTGGCAGCCCACCCAGGACTTTGCCATCGGCAATCAGGGGTTCGGTGAGATCCTCGTGCTCAGCGGCACGGGCAGATCCCGTTGCTCGGACGGCGTGTGCGCCAACACGCAGGCGCTGCTCGACTTCCAGAAGCCGGCAGCGGATGGGCAGGTTGTGTTTCCCGGCAACGTGAAGCTCAGCTCGGTCGCGCTCGCCAGCCGCCTGGTCGCCAAGTTCCGCGATCAGCAAGCCTGCGAGATGCAGCCTTCCAACGGTGGCACCACGAACTGCCCCGCCGAGCAGCACAAGCTGATCTTCCAGCGCTCCGAGAAGGGCGGCTGCGACACGAACTACTACTTCGTGGCCAAGAAGCCCGATGGCTCGCCGCTGCAGTATCCGGCGCAGCTCAAGAACAAGCTGCTGTGGGCGGACCGCGTGAACCCCTACATCAACTTCCAGAGCGTGGGTGAGGTGGTCTCGATCGATCCCACCTACGGCCTGGACGACCTGGGCGATACCAGCACCGGCAGCTGCGATGCTACCTGCACCAAGATCTCCAGGACCAGCGTCGAGGGCGCGTGCTGCTCCTGCCTCGGCGTGACGAAATCCTTCAAGAAGTCCAAGTTCAACGCCATCACGTATCTGTGCCAGTGAGAGCTTGAGGCGGCGCCCGACGAAGGCGCCCGAATAGAAAAGGCCCCGCGGCGCTGGGAAGCGCGGCGGGGCCATTGTCTTTGAAGCGTGCGACGGTCAGTAGTCGGGGAAGCAGGGGAAGGTGCCCTGCATGGTGCCGTCGCTGTCTTGGTAGCGGAGGACGTCTGCTTGCGTCTTCATGGTGGAATCGACGCACCAGACGCTGGCCGCGTCATCCTTTCCGCCGGTGAGGACATTGAAGTTGGGCGGACCGCCTGCGCCAATGAGGCTGATGCTGAGGCCATTGATCAGCGCTCCCACCGCTGTGTCCATATCGGCCGGACCTACGCGGTAGGGGGTCCCCTGGAGCAGCCGTGACATGCCCGTCACCATGCTTGCGCCGTCTGTCAGTGCCGGCGCTGCGGCAGATGCCGCGTAGAGGAGATAGTAGGCAGAATCGTAGTAGTTTTCGTACCCCTCGTAGTCCATTTCGCTCGGATAATTGATGTGAAAGCGAGCGACGTAGCTGTCATATATCCCAGGGTCCGTCGCCGCGGGAGCGTTGAGACCGATCACACGCTGCCGAAGCGTGGAAGAGCTTGTCATCGCGGTGGTCAGCGCGGGACGATTGTACTGGTACGGAGAGAGGATGTAGAATGGCCGTGCCTGGCCTCCCGTGCTGCTGTCCCAGCGCTGCTCCAGCGACGGAAGAATCTTGGTCAAGAACTCGCTTGCCCCTGTGCTGACAATGATGTGCGGCTTGAAATCGAGCAACTCGTCGACCTTGGTAGAGAGGTCCGCCGTCTTGTCCGCGATGATCGAAGGGGTCGTCGTACCGAAGAAGTTGTTTTCCCGGATGTTGTCGAGTACGGACTTGCCGTCATTGAACGTGATCCCGCCATCCGCGGGAGCGCTCTGCAGGGCGTTGCCCATATCGGCGAGTAAGCTGATATCCGGCGCCGAGACCAGGGCAATGCGTGCGGGGCCGCTGAGCGTGCCCTTACCTTGCAGAAAGCTGATGGTCCGATCGACCAACGGCTTGTAAGTCCTGGCGAGGCCCGTACCGCCAGGCAAGACCTCCCACACCAGGCCATTGTCCTGCAAGGCCGCTCCGAGCGAGCTGTCGGATTCTCCGGAGCTCATGAAAAACATCTTCGCGGCTTTGCCCTTTTCAAAAACATGCTTGAGATCTGGCACCTCGAGACCAGAGACGACGCCGGGCACATGGAGCTCGATCAAGTGATCCATGGCTTGATCGAGGCTGGCCTGAAACTCGAGCGCTGAACCCTCGGTTGCCGCGCCATTGCACGCCACCATCAGCACCGGACGGGTGCCGCCCGAGGTGCGAATGCCACCCGCCATCTGGAACTCGCTAACGGCCAGATCATAGTTGTACAGGCGCGTCGAGAGCGTGACGTTCGTGAAGGCGCCGAAGATCACGGGATCGCCGGTGCGCAGAGCTTGTTCGCTCAAGTTAGTGTCGAGCGGCAGCACTTGCGGGCACTCCGGCGTCGTCAATGGCGTGCAGGCCCCGCGCGTCTTTGCCGGATCCTTGGCGGGATCCTTGATGCACGCCGTCAAGCCGAAGTTGTCGGGCGCGTCGAGGCACTCGGCGTTTGTCGCGCAGCCTGAGGTGTCGATCTGGCAGAGGTGCTCCGGTCCGCAGACGAGCCCTTCACCGATGCTCTCGCAGTCGGCGTCGACGTTGCACTGGGTGGTGCTCAGGTCGTAAGCGAGCGAGCAGCCGTGCAAGACGGCGGCGGCAGCGACGAGGCCGAGCGGGATCGACAGCGCGGGCAGGCGGCGGGGCCAGGATTTCAAAGCTTCACTCACTGAGCGGGGGGTCATCCGGAGGGGTCCTCGCTGATCCAGACGGCACGACCCGGAACAAACCGAAGCCATCGCCCCGGACGCGAGCCAGGATCGGGGCTGCGGCGCCGGGCTGCTCTCGCACACCTGCCGGCGCGCGGACCCCATCGGCGCCCCAAAGTGCCCTTCCAGCGCTAATAAGTGCGGCGCGCAGGGTTATGCGCTGCCAGCGGAGGACGTTTGCGTCGACATTCACCCTTATTGGCTGCGGCGTTTGCCGGGCCGCAGTGAGGAAGTAGTCGATGTTGAAGTCCCGCCCCACGAGCTCCGCTTCCCAACCCGAATCACGGGGCAACCACCCCGCGAAGTCCGCACGCGCAACCGCGCACGCATGGCGCACCGCTCGCTTGCTGATCGTCCCGGCGGCGCTGTGCACCACGGTCGCGTTCTCCTGTGGCGACGATGAGAGCATCGTCGGTCCGACGGGCGGCGCTGGCGGCGCTGGCGCGAGCGGCGGCAGCGGCGGGTTGGGTGGCAGCGGCGGCAACGGTGGTTCGAGCGTCGCCGGTGCGGCGGGGTCGGGTGGCTCCGCGGGCTCCAGCGCGGGTGCCGCCGGGGCTGCCGGAATGGCGGGCACGGCCGGAACGGCTGGTACCGGGGGCGGCGGAAATGACCCGGATGGTGGTCCAGACAGCGGAAGCGATTCCGGCACGCAATTGACGGCGCAGGAGCAGACGGCTCAGACCATCTGCGATCGCATGGACGCGGTCGACAGTTGCCAAGCTCCGCCCTCCACCTGCCGGCAAGACCAGATCGGTCTTTGGGAGAACGACTTCAAGGGCAATATCGACACCTCGATCAACGGCTGCGATGGCTCCGTCGTCGACGCCTACTTCAACTGCGTCGCGACGGACTCCACGGCAGCTTACGACTGTCTGGGCGGAGACAACGGCGACGGTCCCCGAGTCTCGGACCAGACCGGCACCGGGTGCGAGGACGAGCAGAACGCCATGTACGACTGTTTCCCCTGATCTGCCTCCAAACGTGAAACGAACCTTTGCCCCCGGAATGAACACGGGGGCAAAGACGCAACCGGCCGCACCAGCGCTCAGCGCTTCTGCGGCCGCGGCAGCTTCCAGCGTTCCAGGCGGTTGATCAGCGTGCGGCGCGAGATCCCGAGCAGCGCCGCCGCGCGCGTCTGATTGCCGCCGCACAGCTCGAGCGTGCGGATCAGGCGCCGGCGCTCCTCGTCATCGCTGGCTGGCATCCGGGAAGAGATCGCCGCCGGCTCTTCGACGGGGGCCCCGCGGACGGTGGTGGCCTCGATACGACGCCCCTCCGCGATCCCGCCGGCGATGCGCGGATCCTGGAAGCGCTGGGTCGAGTCGTCGAAGTCGTCGCCGGAGATCGGCTCCTCGCGCAGGACGGGGTCCGGCGCCACGTGATCCGCGGTCACGGGGCTCGTGCCCGCCAGCAGCACCGCGCGCTCGATCAGGTTCTTGAGCTCGCGCACGTTGCCGGGCCAGTCGTGGGCGTGCAGCGCGGCGATCGCGGAGGTCGTGAGCGCCGGCTCGGGCTGGCCCAGGCGCTGGCAAAACTCGCGCATGAAATGCCGCGCCAGCGGCTCGATCTCGACCTGGCGCTCGCGCAGCGGCGGCACGTGCACCACGAAGCCGCTGATGCGGTAGTAGAGATCGCCGCGGAAGCGCCCTGCCCTCACCTCGCGCCCGAGGTCGCGGTTGGTGGCGGTGACGAAGCGCACGTCGATGGGGCGTGGCTTGGTCGAGCCCACGCGCATCACGGTGCGCTCCTCCAGCACGCGCAGCAGCTTGGCCTGCGTACCGAGGGGCAGCTCTCCCACCTCGTCCAGGAACACGGTGCCGCCCTGGGTCGACTCGAGCAAGCCCACCTTGGTGCCGGTCGCTCCGGTGAACGCGCCCTTCTCGTGGCCGAAGAGCTCGCTCTCCAGCAACGTCTCCGAGAGCGCCGCGCAGTTCAACAACAGGAAGGGCCCGGCGTGGCGCGGCGAGCGCCCGTGCACGGCTTGCGCCATCGCTTCCTTGCCCACCCCGGTCTCGCCCAGGATCAGCACGGAGATGTCCGTGGCCGCGGCGCGGCCAGCGAGGTCGTAGGCCTTGCGCAGTCCCGGATCGAGCAGCACCGGCGGCTCGGCCACCGCGCGCAGCGCGGAGTGGCTGGCCTTGCGGCGCAGCTGCAGCGAGATCAGCGCGGGCCCGATGCGCAGCGTGTCGCCCACCTGCAGCGGCCAGCGCTCGTGAGGGTTGAGCCGCTGCGGGCTCGCCAGCGCCGCATCCTGGCCCGCCATGACCGCGCTGGTGTTTCGGATCAGCACGGTGCCGTTGGAGCTGCCCAGGTCCTCGACCTCCACTCCTTCGACCCCGGCGTGCAGCTGCACGTGCAACCGGGACACCGACGGATAGTCGAGACGGATCAGGTTCTCATCGCCGCGGCCCACGCTGGCGGAGCGCCCGATGGGCAGCGGGACAGCCCGCGACTTGCCGCTCGAGCTGACGAGGAGCTCGAACCGCACATCGGGCGGCGGAGGCTCGGTGAGCGGTTCCGACATTCTCACAACAGCAGAAACGGCGGGAATGCCTTGCCCTTGAGCAAGCACGGGACACTCCGGAGGGGCTCCAGTCTCAAGTAAAACTGCCGCTCAATGCTGCGGAGCAACCTCGCCGGCTGATCCCAGCTTGGATCGCCGGCAGCAGCGCCACAAGGCCTGCCGCTTCGCACCCCAGCCCACCCTCACCCATGTCCAGCCGTCCTCTCCTCCCCTGCACCGTCGCCCTCGCCCTGCTCGTCGCCTGCGGACAGGCTGGCGACGTCGAGCTCGGCGTGGTGCAACAGCCCATGATCGAGGGTACGCAGGCCGACGAGAGCTATGGGGGGGTGGTGTTCCTGGAGACCAAGCAGCCCGCCGGCAAGATCTCCTGCACGGGTACGCTGGTGGCACCCAACCTGGTCGCGACCGCTCTGCACTGTGTGACGAGCTCTCCTCTGGGGCACTTCAACTGCCAGCCGGATGGCAGCATCACGGCGAGCACGGTCCAGGAGGGCGCGATCGGGCCGCTGGTGGCGCCCTCCAACGTCAAGGTCTACACGGGCAGCCCGGTGGACTACTCCGCGCCGGTGGCGGCCGGCGCCCGGCTGTACGGCACCGGCTCCACGCAGGGTTGCCAGGGGGACCTGGCGCTGGTCCAGCTCGACCATGCCCTGGATGCGCCCGTGGCCCCCGTGCGCCTGGACCGCATGGCCTCCTGGAAGGAACGCGTCCACGTGCTCGGCTACGGCGAGACCGACGTCGCGGCGAACCAGGGCTACCGCCTGCTGCGAGAGGTCCAGGTGATCGACGTCGGTCCTGGCTCCACGGCGGAGCCGGCGCGGACCGCCAGCCCCCGCACCTTCGTGGTGGGCGAAGGACCGTGCAAGGGAGACAGCGGCGGGCCCGCGCTCTCCGCCGACACGGGCGCGCTGCTGGGCGTGTTCTCGCTCAACGAGAACGACGACTGCTCCGCCGTGGGCATCCGCAATGTGTACACGAGCCTGTCGCCCTTCTCGAAGATGATCCTGGACGCCTTCGACAAGGCCGGAGCCGAGCCGCAACTGGAGCCCGGTGCCGTGCTGGAACAGCCGGATCCGGAGCCAACAAAGAAGGCCGATGCCGGGGGCTGCACGCTGTCCCCCGCTGGCACGTCAGCGTCCAGCCTGGGGCTCGCGCTGCTGGGCCTCGCGGCGCTGGCGTCGAGGCTGCGCCGCCGCCGGAGCTGACCCGGAGCAGCACGGTTCGTCCCGAGGCATGGCCGCGGGGGGTCACGGTTGCACAACCTGATCGGGGTGTTGCACAATCTGTTGCACAGACTGTGAAGGCACCGGTGTGCCGTGAGCTGCCCCGAGGTGCGCCGGCGCGGACATCGCACGTTTGCCGGTGACCGCGCAGAGCGCAGGAGATCATTGAGCGAAACGCGCGCGCCGCGATCGCGGCGATCGCCGATCGGAGCGGAGCGTTCCAGCGCGGCGCAGCCCGCCAGCGCGGCATGCGTTCTGCATTAACGTTCACCGAACGATAACTGGGGCAACGCCCCTACAACCGGGTCTGTACGAAATGAATGCAAGCTGGTTCAGAGTTGCAGGCATCGTCTCGGTGGGGTTGGCTGCGGGCGCGCTGGTCGCCTGCAGCACAGGCGATATCGATGAAGCGGGCGCGCTGCCCGGCAGTGAGGACAACGCCTCGTTCGAGTCCGACTATGTCGAGGGCGCGCAGGGGTTGATGAGCTGTTCCAATCCGGACGGCACGAACTCGGTGATGGCCGCGTTCGCGGTGGCCGTGGCCCAGGAGCTGGGCCGCTGGAACGCTTCCAAGGATTTCGTGATGAACTCCACGAGCGGCTGGAGCGAGAGCTCCTGGGGCATGCAGCAAGCGATCAAGCTGGCCAGCGGCAGCGATGCCAATGGACCCATCGGCAAGAGTCGCTGCGCCGACGGGCGTTGCGCGCGTGTGCAGGCGCTGCTCGACATGCAGTACGATCAGGCGAACAACCAGATCTACATCCAGGGTTCCGGCACCACCAAGGTCCTGCTCAACCCGGCGGCGCTGCGCTCGCGCATGTACGCCAAGTGGCAGGAGCAGAAGGCCTGCGACCAGAACGCGCGGGACGGCGACAACAACTCGTGCACCCGCGAGCAGAACTCGTTGCAGTACCTCAGCTCCGCCAAGGGCGGCTGTGACACCAACTTCACGTTCGCCGTGAAGGGCTCCAATGGCTCGCCGCTGCGCTTCCCCAATCAGCTCAAGAACGCGCTCAAGTTCGCGGACTCGACCAACCCGTACATCAACTTTCAGAACCTGGGCAACGGCACCATCTCGATCGATCCCACCTACGGCCTGGACGAGGACGGCTCCACGAGCACCGGTGCCTGCACCGCGGCTTGCACCAAGATCTCCAGGGCCAGCGTCGAGGGCGCGTGCTGCTCCTGCGGCGGCGTGACCCGGGCCTTCAAGAAGGTGCCCTACAACGCCATCACCTTCAAATGCCAGTGAGCACGCCCAACTGGGCTCGACTTGCGCCAACCAACGGCGCAACCGACGGGGTCGCGAGCATTCGCTCACGACCCCGTCCGCTTTTGTAGGTTGCCGTTCCACGCAGCGCCGTGGGCGCCGCCCTGGGTTGCTCAGCTTGCGCAGCGTGCGCAGTCCGGACCGCAGTTGCACAGCTGGTTCTGTTGCCGGGAACGCCCCAAAACCTGCAGCAGGGCCAGGTGTCGGCGCAGCGAACACAGCCGCACCCGGATGCCAACCAGCGGAAAGACATCCACAAACAAGCCGAAGGAAAAAGTGGTCACGCGAGCAGTACCTCGCGGGTGACAGCCGCTGTTTCAAAGGGAACCCGTGCAACACCCGGCACGGCGCCTGCATTAACGGGAGCTAACCATCAACGAGGGCGGCTCCCTCACAACAGGTTCCAAAGAAACAAAATCATGAAAGCAAGTTGGCTACGAGTTCTGGGTGTCGCGTCCGTCGCGGTTGCGGCGGGCGCTTTCCTGGGGTGCGGCTCGGAAGACCTCAACGCTGCCAGCGACGACGCTGCGAGCGATGAACTCATGAGCATGGATCCGGGTAGCGAGGACCTCGCCGCTGCCGAGGACGTCGACTACAGCAGCGGGGCGCAAGCCTTGATGAGCTGTACCAATCCGGACGGCACCAACGCGGTGATGGCCGCCTTCGCGGTCGCGGTTGCGCAGGAGCTCGGTCGCTGGAACGCCACCGCCGACTTCGTCCAGAACAATACCAGTGGCATGAGCGAGAGCTCCTGGGGCATGCAGCAAGCCATCAAACTCGCTAGCGGCAGCAACGCGAACGGCCCGATCGGCAAGAGCCGCTGCTCCGATGGCAAGTGTGCCAGGGTCCAGGCGCTGCTCGACATGCAGTACGACCAGTACAACAACAAGGTCTACATCCAGGGATCGGGCTCGACCAAGGTCCTGCTCAGCCCCTCCGCCCTGCGTTCGCGCATGTTCGCCAAGTGGAATGAGCAAAAGGCCTGCGACCAGAACGCCCGGGATGGCGACTTGAACTCCTGCACCAAGGAGCAGCACAAGCTCTCGTTCGTGAGCTCCGCCAAGGGTGGCTGTGACACCAACTTCACCTTCTCGGCCAAGACCACCAGCGGCGGCACCCTCAAGTACATCAGTCAGCTGAAGAATCAGCTGAGGTTCGCCGACCAGAGCAACCCCTACATCAACTTCCAGAACCTGGGCAACGGCAACGTCTCGATCGATCCCACCTACGGCCTCGACGCAGACCCGACCGAAGCACCTGCCGCGTGCTACGCAGCCTGCACCAAGATCTCGCCCAACTCGGTCCTGACGGGGCAGTGCTGCTCCTGCGGCGGCGTGTCGAAGAAATTCGCCAAGTCGCCGTACAACGCCATCACTTACCTCTGCCAGTGATCCCATCCGCGTCGCGGCGCTGAGCGCTGCCCGCAGCAACCAGACCTTCGGGGTCGCGAGCCAAGCGCTCGCGGCCCCGTCGTCGTTTTGTCCGCTCCGGGCGCGTGCACAATCTGAGCTACCGCGCTGCACAGCTCGCCCGTGTTGCACGGACCGTGCAGCACCGGGATGGCACTTCCCCCCGCGGGGTGAATGCACGCCCGAGCCTCGTTCCTGCGTCCATCGAGCCTGAACGCCCGCAAAACGCGCCCTTTCGTGCTTTGAAGCCACAGCGCGGGCAGCGCTGGCAACGGCCTTCCATCGCCCCGGAGCACCCGCGCCAGCCCGGCACGTTAACTGCATTAACGCGAGCCAAACCATTCGAACGGGGCACTGCCCTTCAACAGATCTGAAAAGGAAGACATGCAAGTAAGTTGGCTACGAGTTCTGGGCGCGGGTTGGGTCGCGGTCGCCGCCGCTGCCTTCATGGGCTGCGGCGCGACAGACTACGACCCTGCGACAGACGATGTCGCCGTTGACGACGCCGCGAGCAGCGAGCTCGCGACGGATGAAACCGCCACCCTGGACGAGGAGGACTACAGCACCGGATCGGAAGCGCTGATGAGCTGTAGCAATCCGGACGGTACCAATTCGGTGATGGCCGCGTTCGCCGTGGCGGTCGCCCAGGAGCTGGGCCGCTGGAACGCCTCCAAGGACTTCATCCAGAACAACACGAGCGGCAAGAGCGAGAGCTCTTACGGCCCGCAGCAAGCCATCAAGCTGGCCAGCGGCAGCGACGCCAACGGCCCGATCGGCAAGAGCCGCTGCGCCGACGGCAAGTGCGCCAAGGTGCAGGCCCTGCTCGACATGCAGTACGATCAGTACAACAACAAGATCTACATCCAGGGCTCCGGGTCGACCAAGGTGCTGCTCAACCCGGCCGCCCTGCGCTCGCGCATGTTCGCCAAGTGGAACGAGCAAAAGGCCTGCGACCAGAACGCCAGGGATGGTGACAACAACTCCTGCACCAAGGAGCAGAACGTGCTCAAGTACGTGAGCGCCGCCAAGGGCGGCTGCGACACCAACTTCACGTTCTCGGTGAAGAGCAAGAGCGGAACGCTGCTCAAATACCCCAATCAGCTCAAGAATGAGCTGAGGTTCGCGGATCACACCAACCCGTACATCAACTTCAAGAACCTGGGGAGCGGGAACATCTCGATCGACCCCACCTACGGGCTCGCTGACGACGGCGCTAGCAGCACGGGCAGCTGCACCGCCGCCTGCACCAAGATCTCCCCGAAGACCAGCTACGCCGGCGCGTGCTGCTCATGCGGCGGCGCGACGAAGAAGTTCGTCAAGTCCCCGTACAACGCCATCACGTACCTCTGCCAGTAATCACCCACAGACAAAACGAGATCGCCCGAGCGCTGCGCGCTCGGGCGACTGTTTTTTCCGGGCTGCGCTCAGAAGCTGCCGCGCAGCTTGACCTGGTTGGCTTCGTACCCGAGCTGCAGCGCTCGAGCGGAGTCGCTCTCCGCGACGGGCGCTTCGGACGACGACTTCAGCGGGTTGAGCGTGAACCACAAGCTCAGGCCGCCCACCACCACCGCCGCGCCCGAGCACACGTCGGACACCAGCAGCAGCGTGCGGGCGCTCGACTTGGTGTCGTCGAGCTTGGCGCCGAGATCGCTGTAGTCGCTCGGGTTGGCGGTCCTCAGCTTCTTCAGGTCATCGGCCTTGCCCGCGCCCAGGATGCCCGTGACGATGGCGGCCGTGGCCAGCGCGCCGGTGGTCACCCAGCCGCCGATCACCAGCGTCGAGTTGCTCTCCACCTCGCGCTCGCGGACCACGATCGTCGACTTCTCCGGTGGCTCGAGCTCCAGCGTCAAGGCCAGGGACTGGCGATCGCCGCCGGCCAGCGTGACCTGGTCGTTGCGCTGCAGGTAGCCCGGATGGCGGACGATCACGCGGTGGATGCCGGCATCGACCAGCAGCGCGCCCCCGAGCGGCGTCTTGCCGATGGCCACATCGTCCACGAGCACGTCGGAGCCGGGGACGTTGGCCGTGATCTCGACAAACGCCGTGCGTTGCTCGAGCATGGACAGGTCCTTGCTCACGGCCGCGCGCCGATCCGCGGGGATGGCCTCTCCGCCCTTTTGCACGTACTCCTCGAGCGCCCGCCGGGCGTTCGCGTACTGCCCGAGCTGAATGCTCACCTGACCGATGTTGTAGAGCACGCGGTAGTTCGGCACGAGCTCGTAGGCGCGCCGGAACTCGATCAGCGCGAGCGGATACTCGCCCTCCGTGTACAGGTCCAGGCCGCGATCAAAGCGCTGCTTGGCTTCCTCCATCGCAGCCGCGGACGGTGCTGCCGCCGCAGGAGCAGCCTCCGGAGCAGCAGCGCCCGGGGCGGGGGCTGCGCTGTCGGGGGCCGCGGGCGCGGCCTTGTCCGCGGGAGCGGACGGGGCCGGCGCGCTCGCGCTGGGCGCTGCCTGGGCTCGAGCGGCGAGCGGAACCAGCCCGCTCACGCAGAAACACAGGACACTCGACGCCAGTAGCTTTGGTTTCATCGACAGCATGAACGACAGGCTCCTCGAGGCAGCCTAGGCCTCGACCGAAGAATCGCGCGCCGCCCCTCGCCGAGGGCGTCAGCCGGAAAAGGGATTGTCCGCGTCGAGGGAGCGCGGGCGGCGCCCGGTGCCGGGGGTGCCGGGCTCGCGCGGGCTGACCAGCTGCAACTCGGGGTCGGGTGCCGCCGATGTCGGGCTGCTGGCGGCGGCCGGCGTCCTCGTGCCCCGGTGCTGGGGCGCAGGGCGCTGCGCAGCGGGCTGCTGGCGCTCCAGCTCGATCACGATCTCCCGGCTCTGATCGAAGGCCACCTGGCGCGTCACGCTGGTGTAGCTGGGAGAGCTGGCGGTGATCTCGCGCAGCTCCGGGCTCGCCGCCACCTGCATGCTGTAGGGCGCCTCCATCGGCTCGCCTCCGTCGATGCGGACGCGGGCGTGCGCCGGAATGGTGCGGATCGTGATCTTGACCTGCTGGGCCTCGACCGGCTGCGCGGGCACGTTGACCGGCGTCGTCTCGGGCTGCTGCGGCGCACGCGGCGCGGGCTCGATCGGCAGGACCGGGGCCGCGGCGTTGGCAGTGCTGGCGGGCTGCAGCGCCTGCCCGGCTTCAGTGCCGAAGGTGCCCCGCGCGAGCACGATCACCACGCCCAGCACGCCCAGCGCGGCCCCGATCGGCAGCCACCATGAGCTCTTCTCGCGGACGCTGCCCGCCGCCACCCCACGGTCTTCCGTGATCGCGCCCTCGCGCCGGCGAGGAGTCGAGCCGGGAGCGGGCGCCGGCAGCGAAGGGTCCAGGGGCTGGCCGCCCCCGGAGTCCGTGTTCTGCTCTTTCAGCTTGGCGGAGGCTTCGTTGATGCGCCTCTGCTTTTCGTCGATCTCGCCGCCCAGCGTCTTGCGCATCAGGGCTGCGATGTCGCGCTCGCTGATCGTGGCCCCGCTGCTGGCGATCCAGGCCTCCAGGGCCACGCGCAGGTCTTCCGCGGTCTGGTAGCGTTCGTTCGCGTCCTTGGCCAGGGCCTTGAGCACGATGGCCGCGAGCGGCGCAGGATAATCCGGAATGAGCTCGGTGGGCGAGGTGACGGTCTGCTCCAGCAGCTGATAGAGCGTGGAGAGCGCGCCTTCTCCCTGGAAGGGCCGGCGCCCGACCGTGACCTCGTACAGCACGCAGCCGAGCGCGAAGATGTCGGCGCGGTGATCGATATCCTTGGCGGTGACCTGCTCCGGCGCCATGTACGCCAGCTTGCCCTTCATCTCACCGGTCTCGGTGGGACGGTGCAGCTGGCCCTGGGCCTTGGCCACGCCGAAGTCGGCCACCTTCACGTGGCCGTTCTTGGAGATCAGGATGTTCTGCGGCGAGACGTCGCGGTGGACCACGCGCAGCTTGGTGCCGTCGCTATCCTCCAGCTCATGCGCGGCGTGCAAGCCGGCAGCGACGTTGGCGACGATGCGAGCCGCCACCGGCAGGTCCATGCGCCCGCCGTCATCGAGCAGGTCCATGACCTGGCGCAGCGAGCCGCCGTCGCACCACTCCATGACCAGGTAGAGCGTGCCCTTCTCCTCGCCGAGCTCGTACACGCCGCACACGTGCGGGTGGTGGATCAGCGAGGCGATGCGCGCCTCGTCCATGAATAAGCGCTGAAATTCCGGCGTCTGGCTCTGGCCGCTGATGGCGGTCTTGACAGCCACCAGGCGCTGCAGCGGCGAGCCCACTTGACGAGCCGCCCAGACGCGACCCATGCCACCCTCGCCGACCATGGCCAGCAACTGATAGCGACCGAGCGTATCGCCGGGGCGCGGCGCTCCGCGCGCGGCGGCTCTGATGGATGAAGAAGACACGAGAGGTACTGGAGAAGTGTACCGCGCGTGCAGAAGCCGAGCCACTCGAGCCCCGTCGATGAGTGCGCGGCGCGGCGCTCGCTCCAGACATGCCCCGAGCGGCGCGCGCGGCGCTCACACCGGGCGCGAGAGGGCGCGCAGGCAGCGGCGCACTTACATCCGGCGCCCTCGCCCACCCGCACGCACCAGCGGCAAGGCGGCGAGTGTCCCGACGCAAAGCGGATCCGCGCCCGGGTGGAGCAGATCCTGGGCAATCGGGCTAAACGAAAGCTGCACCATCGTCGCTCTTACCTGGGAGGCGATTCGCCGCGCCTTGGCGGCGGCGTGTTGCTAGAATTTGGTAGATCGCTTTGACGAGATCGACGACTACGGATCGGGCGAAAGCACGGGCCAGACATGGACGCTCCGGGCGAGGGCTCTAGGATGACGGGAGCGCCCGGTCGCATCCCCGACGTGTCCGATGGCGAAGGACCGATGCTTGCAGCGGGCAAGATGGTCGGGCGCTACCGACTGCTCTCGCTCGTGGCCAGCGGCGGCATGGCCCAGATCTGGGCGGCCAAGCCCGAGAGCGGCGGCTTCTCACGCACGGTCGCGTTGAAGGTGGTGCGCCCCGAGTATGCCGCCGACGAAGAGTACCGGCGCATGCTGATCGAT
The DNA here is from genome assembly GCA_035760985.1 of Polyangiaceae bacterium. Taxonomy (GTDB): domain Bacteria; phylum Myxococcota_A; class Polyangia; order Polyangiales; family Polyangiaceae; genus SZUA-265. The sequence goes on along the minus strand of DASTRX010000106.1, from coordinate 39,484 downwards.
GAGGCAGCGGCCGCGTCCGCGGTGCATCACCCGAACGTGTGCGAGATCTTCGAGCTCGGCCAGCACCAGCAGGTGGTGTTCATCGCCATGGAATGGGTGCCCGGCGACAGCATCGCGGGCTTGATCCGCCAGCGCACGCAGTACGTCCCGTTCAGCTACGCGCTGGCGGCGCGCGTGATCGCCGACGCCTGCGCGGGGCTGCACGCGGCTCACCAGGCGGTGGGGCCCGAAGGCGAGCCGATGAACATCGTGCATCGCGACATCTCGCCGCAGAACATCCTGCTCTCGTCGCAAGGTCACGTCAAAGTCACGGACTTCGGCATCGCCAAGGCGCGCGATCAGATCCACTCGCGCACGCGCACCGGCGAGATCAAGGGCAAGTTCGCGTACATCTCGCCCGAGCAGATCCTGGGCAAGGGCGTCGATCATCGCTCGGACGTGTACGCCATGGGCTGCGTGCTGTACGTGACCACGCTCGGCCTGCGTCCGTTCGGGCGCGGCACGCACGCCGTGATGTCGAAGATCGTGCAGGGCGACTTCAAGGCGCCGCGCCAGCTGGTGCAGACCTACCCGGAGAAGCTGGAGCGCATCGTGATCAAGGCCCTCTCGCGCAAGCCGGAGGAGCGCTACAACACCGCCGAGGAGATGCGGCTGGCGCTGGAAGACTGGCTGGCGAAGTCGGGCAAGATCATCACGCACACCGACATCGCACGCGCCGTCAACGAGCGGCTCAATCCCAAGGTACGCGACCAGATCCAGGCGCTGCGCAACGCCAACCGCTTCTCGCCGCAGGCCGCCGTGGCCGCGCGCGACATCGAGGGCGAAGAGGATCAGGAGGATAGCTGGGAGCTGCCGACCGCGGTCAGCGGTCTGATCCAGCTGCCGGAGGACATCGCGCGCGAGGCCGCGCCGTCACCGCGCCGGGAGCCGAACCGCGATCAACCGACCGTTCCCGTACCGTCCCGGGCCGGGAGCACACGCCAGCGCCACGTCAGCGCCAACGACACGCAGCCCAGCATCGCGCCCGAGCCCGACCCGGAGCTCACCGGCTCGCGCGAGGCCACGCGCCGCAGCAACGATCACCGGCTCGGACTCGAGAAGATCGAGCGCACCCCTTCCCGCCCCGAGCCCGAGCGGGTCTCCACGCCGCGCTCGCACGAGAGCAGCGGCGTGGCCAGCACCCCCGTGGGCCGGGACGAGCGCAAGCGCCAGATCCTGCTGGCGCTGGCCGTGGTGGTGCTCGTGGTGCTGTCGTTCCTCGCCGGGCGCCTGTGAGGCGTCAGCCCTGCGCCTGTAGGTAGCTCCGGGCTGCCTGGCGCCCGAGATCCAGCGTCTCCAGGATGCAGCCGCGATCGCGGCTCATGCGCGAGGCGGGCAGCGTACGCGAGGGACGGATCACCTTCAGCTGCCCCTCGCGCTCCAGCGCCTCGAGCTGCGCGATGGCGCGGTTGTAGCGCTCGGGGCGCTCGCGCAGCGCGGGCCACAGCGCGGGGAAGCCGGGATAGTTGTAGCGTAAGAGCCCGGTGAGCCAGGGCGCCGGGCGCTTGCGATAGCCGAGCGGGCGAGTCGAGATCACGACCAGTCGCTCGGGGCGCAGGCCGAGCGCGGGCGCCAGCGGAATGGCATCGGTGATGCCCCCGTCGATGTAGGGCACGCCCTGCACGTGCACCACGCGGCCATAGACCACCGGCAAGGCCATGGTCGCCTGCAGCAGCTGGAACAGGTTCTCGGCGTTGGCGGCGACGTGATCGGCGGAGCCCGTGTTGCAGTTGGTGACCGCGATGCGCAGCGTCGTCGCCGAGGCCGCGAGCCGGGCCGCATCCAGGCCGTGCTCGCCGCGGAAGACCTCCACCAGGCCGGCGATGTCCATCAAGCCGCGGCCGCGCAGCAGATGGCGCGCCGAGATGAGCTGACTGCCGTGGGTGAGCTCGGTCCAGATGTGCAGCGCCCGCTCGATCTGACCCGTGACCAGATAGGCAGCGGAGGCCGCCCCGGCCGAGGTCGCGAAGATGTGTGTGAAGGCCGTCTCCGGCGACGCCTGCAGCTCGGCGAGCGCCCCCGCCACGAAAGCCCCGCGCAACCCACCCCCTTCCAGCACCAAGACCCTTGGCGCGACCGTCTCGCTCACCTGTCGTTCCCTCCGCTGCGCGTCACTGTTCGCGCCAAGAGTAGGTGCCGCCCGGGAGACGAGCGGGAAAAAAGTGAAAGCGGGATGGATGGCTGGCCCGCCGCAGCGAAATTTCGCCACACTTTCGTCACGCCGGCCACAGAGCCGCCGACGTGAGCTCCCGCGCTGCGATCCCGTGCGCCGCGCTCCCGGCGCGAAGGTGCCGAAACGAGCCGTCCCGGCGCGGAAATTGGCCTGCTCCGGCCCGGATTGAAGTTGTTCGGGACGCCAGGCCGAGTACCATGGCCCGTGATGAATTCGAGTAGCGCCGCGGCGCCTCGGTACGAGTCCAACCTGCCCACGGCGCGCGAGCGTTTCCTGGCCGCGCTGATCGAGTTTGCGCTCTCCGAGGGCTGGCGGACCCCGGGCGACTTTTTGCGGCATTTCGGCCCGCGCGTGCTGATGCAGAACCTCGCCGCGGACGAGGCCTTGCGCGTGCGGGTACTGACCGCCACCACGCGGGTGAACGACCGCCTCGCCGCACGCAAGACGACCGCCTCCGCCGCCGAAGACTTGAGCATCGCCCTCGAGGAAGGGCTGACCGACGCGGGCAAGGTGCTGGCGTTGATCCCGCCCGACGATCGCGTGCGCTACTTCGACGCTGCCCAGCTCTGGGCCTTCCTCACCGAGGTCGAGTTCTGGAAGAGCGATAATGCCGAGCCGGAGGCGCGCGATCGCTTCGTGCGGCGGGTGACGTTCTTGCTCGAATCGGCGCTGAACGAGGGCGTGCTGCGCCTGCAGGACATCGCCGACGGGCTCGGCTTCAAGCGCATCGCCAGCTGCCTGCCCCGCGCGGAGCTGCAGCGGGTGGTCGAGCACGCCCTGAGCCGGGCGCGCGAGGGCCAGCGCCTCACCGAGGAGCAGCTGCTGGAAGCCGTGCCGCTGCGCGCGCTGATGAACCACATCCCGCTCGAGCACACCTGGAGCGAGGTGGTCCTGAACCGCCTGGCGCGCCCGCTGCAGTTCGTGCGCTCCAGCGGCGAAGAGTCCGCGCGCCCGCGCCGCTTGCCGCCGCCCCCGCCCAGCCGCAACCGCGCAGCCTCGTCCAAGCCGGGCCGCTTCGATCCCAGCCTGCTGCCCGAGCCGCTGCTCGAGCTGCAGCGCAGCCTGGAGAAGATCTCCCCCCCGCCTCCCCCGCCGCTCGCCGCGCGCGAGCAACGGCTGGAGGAGCTGGTGCCGGTCTCGGCAGACGACTCCGAGGAGACGATCGCGGTAGAGCTCTCCACGCGCGTCGATATCAAGGCGCATCGCGACGAGGAGGATCGCCAGTACGCGGAGGCTGCCAACGAGCTGGAACGCGTCAGCTCGAGCCTGGGCCGCATGGGGCGGCTGCCGCCGGCCGATCCGGAGCTGACCTTGCCCATCCTGCTCTCGATCGAGAGCATGTACGTGGAGCTGGGGCACACCAGCGACGACGGCGCGCGCTACGCTATCGTGCGCGACGCATTTCCCAACGAGACGCATCTGCGCATCGCGCTCAGCTCGCTCGTGCGTTTGCTCGACCCGAGCAGCCGCAGCCTGGAGAGCCTGCGCGAGGCGGACTCGGACTCGCTGATCAGCCTGCTGCTGTTCGCGGAGCGCCGCCTGGGCGGGAACAATGCCGAGTCAACCCTCAATGGTTCCGATGCGAGCGCGCTGCTGCGTCCGCCCGTCGGGCATTTCTCCTGAGCTGCGCCGGGCCGCCGCGCCCTGGGCGGCGCTGTCTGCCCTGAGCCTGCTCGCGGCTTGCGCGCGGGAGGCGCGCGCGGTGCGCCTGCCTTCGGATCCCGGGACCGAGGTCTACCGCATCAGCTGCCGCTCCGCGATCGGTGCCTGCCGCGAGAAGGCCGGCTCGCTGTGCGCTGGCGAGTACGAGGTGCTGCAGAACGCGGGCGCACCCGTGGAGCCGCCGCGCGTGAGCTCCGCGCCCGGTCCGCGCAGCACGGGCTCTCGCTATCAGCGGCCCGACTGGGTGGGCGAGCTGGTGGTCGCTTGCGGCTCGGCGTCGCGCAGAGAGAGCGCGCCAGAGCCGGTCGCCAGCGCTGCGCTCGCGGCCACTGGCGAGCGCGAGCCTGCGCCGGATCAGCTGTGCGTACCTGGGGTCACGCAACTGTGCCTGGGCCCTGCGGCATGCCGTGGTGCTCAGGCGTGCCTCGCAGACGGTCGCGGCTGGGGTCCCTGCGACTGCGGCCCCGGCGCTCAGAGCGACGCCGGCCCGCGCTGAACCTGCCGCTCGCGGTGGGCAACTTCGCGCGACCCACGTCTGACGGCGACCCATGTAGGAGTCGCGCCCACTCGACCTCGCGATCAACGAAATCGCAGCTGGTCACGCAAAAATCATGATCGACAGAGCTCGGCGAAAAAAAACGACTCGCCCTGATCCGAGGCCGAGTCTGATGGAATCGATACGCGTGCATGCCGCTCGCGCTGCGCATTGCGCGCGCTGAAGCGGACATCAGCAGGCCAACCTGCGTGCGCCACATGCTCGAGCCAAGTCCATTCGATCACGCGATCCCGCTGATTTAGCGCTTCGTCGCTGCGCTGCGCGTTGCGCCACAGCAGCGCTGCCCCGAGCTGTGAGGTGCGATATGTGAGGTGAAATATCGCTGCGCAGCTGCTGCTCTCCGCTGCGGTGCCGCCAGGCTGGAGCGCATCGCTGTCGATCGAAAGCGCCCGTGACCGAATGATGGATCACGTGTATACGGAGGCGAGCTCTGGTATACGGTAAAGAGTGAGAGTGCGATCCGCGCTGCGTCGAGTGCCGGAGGCCGCATGACGAGCCCACAGCTCGAGACACAGATTGACCTTTCTCCCGCGAGTCGGGTTGCCAGCGACGAGTGGGACGCCCTGCGCCAGCACGATACGCGAGGGATGGTGCTGCTCGACGTCAAGGCGCCGCGCTGTGTCGCCGTCGATCCGGAGTTATGTGCGTTGCTCGGACACGAGCCGGGCGCGCTCGATGGTGCCGCCATCACCGAGCTGGAGCTCGCGCATCCGTTCACGCGTTCCATCGCTGGCTGGCGCCGGCATGTCCGCAACGTGCGCAAGGGGGCGCCGCTCGACTGGCCCACCTGGCTCACGCCGCAGGTGGGGCCGGCGCTGAAGTGCCGCATGCGGCTGCAGATGCACAGCGTGGCTCGCCAGGAGTACGTGCTGGCGGAGGTGATCGAGCTGTGCGCGAGCGAAGAGGAGGCCGAAGCCGCTGCGCGCGCGCAGCTGGCTTCCGCGACCACAACGCGCTCCTCCGCAGCGGCCGCGGCGCAGCGCCGCGTGGAGCTCGACCACATCCCGGTCGGCGCCTGCCGCATCGCGCGCGAGGGCGTGGTGCTGGCCAGCAACGGTCTGGCGCGCGCCTTCCTCGAATTCGAGTTCGACGTGCGCCGGCGCTGCTACATCGAGCGCTTGCCACATCGCCCGCTGTCCGCCGAGCACGAGCCGCTGCGAGCGCAGGAGCTGCCCTGGAATCGTGCATTTCGTGAAGGCAAGCCGCAGTCCAACGTGACCCTGGGGCTGCCGCGTCCGGACGGCGTGTGCTGGGTGCTGGTATCGGTCACCCCCGAGTTCGCGCCGGCATCCGCCCCCAGCTCGGCTCTGATCACCTTGACCGATGTGACCATCGGCAAGGAGGCCAGCGATGCCTTGCGGGACGCGGACCGCACGCTGCGCCGCACCATCAGCTCGGTCAGCAGCCTGCAAGATCAGCTGGCTCGCTCGGAGCACATGGCGAGCCTCGGGCTGATGGCGGCGGGCGTGGCGCACGAGATCAACAACCCGCTGTCCTACATCCTGTCGAACCTGTCGTTCGCAGCCGAGCGGGCCATCGATCAGGAGTCCCGGCTCGCACTGCGCGAAGCGCTGGAGGGAGCGGGCCGCGTGCGCGACATCGTGCGCGACCTGAAGACGCTCTCGCGCATGGAGTCCGAGGACGAGCTGAAGCCGGTGGACCCGCGCAACGCCGTCGACGCGGCGCTCAAGCTGGCCTTCGACGAGATCCGGCACCGCGCCAAGATCCAGCGCCATTTCAGCGAAGTTCCGCAGGTGCTCGGCGACGAGACCCGGCTCGTGCAGGTGATGCTGAACCTGGTCACGAACGCGGCGCAGTCGATCGCTCCGGGCGCCCCGGACGAAAATCAGATCAGCGTCGAGGTCAAGCTCGCGGACAACGGCGCCGACGAGGTCGAGATCGTGGTCTCCGACACGGGCGTGGGCATCTCTCCAGCGCACTTGCCCAAGGTCTTCGAGCCCTTCTTCACGACCAAGCCGGCGGGCGAAGGCACCGGGCTCGGGCTGTCCATCTGTCATCGCCTGGTGCACGGCATGGGCGGCCGCATCCACGTCAGCAGCGAAGAGGGCAAGGGCAGCCGCTTCAGCGTGTTCCTGTGCATCGCTGCTCCGTTCAGCGACCTGGAGTCGCCGCTCTCGGAGCAGGCCCCGTCCAGCCAGCGGCGCCTGCGCCTTCTGATCGTGGACGACGAGGTGATGGTGGCACGCGCCGCGCAGCGCCTGTTCGAAGGACAGCTGGAGGTGGACATCGCGCTCGACGGCAAGGCCGCCCTGGAGAAGCTCTCGCAGGCGGACTACGATGTGGTGCTCTGCGACGTGATGATGCCGGGCCTCAGCGGGCTCGAGCTGTACCGCCAGGTTCGGCTGGAGAACGAGACGCTCGCCAATCGCTTCGTTTTCGCCACCGGCGGATTGTTCAATCAAGAGCTGAGCGAGGCGGTCCAGCGGCTATCCAACATGATTGTAGAAAAGCCCTTTGACGCCAAGACTCTGCGGCGCGTGATCGAGGCCGCCGCGCAGCAGCGACCGTCCGGCATCGGAACAACGCCCGCACGGCGCTGAATCGTCCCCCCTGACAGCGCTGTCACGCGATCTCCTCGGACTGCGCGCGCAGATCGCATGTGATGGCGCGCAATGGCCCGCGGGTGCCGGCTCCTGACCGTAGCCGGCCGAGCGCACCTGACGTATAGTCGCCTCATGGCGTCTCGCGGTTTTTCCCCTGTTTTTGCCCTGCTCGCGCTCGGCGCCGCTGCCGGCGTGGGCCTCTGCGGCTGCAGCGCGGGAGGCGGCGGCGGCAACGGCTCCCCGGGCGGTCCGAACGGCGCCCAGGGCGCGTCCGGCAACGGCAGCTCCGGGCCCGACTTCTACCCCAACAGCGGCCCGACCTTCGGCGACGAGGCCGCCGAGCGCGTGGGCTGCAGCCAGCTCGCCATCGGCTTCGAGTCGCGCACCCCCACCGCGCTGATCGTGGTCGATCGCTCCTCGAGCCAGTGGGACAACAAGCCGAACAACACCTGGGAGCCGATGAAAGCCGGGATCCTGCAGGTGGTGCAGGAAGTGCAGAACGACATCCGGGTCGGCATGGTGACCTATACCGGCCAGAACGGCGGCGTGTGTCCCGACCTGTATCCCGCGATGGATCAGGTCAAGTTCGACAAGAACAACTACGCGCGCATCTCGGCGGACATCAACGCCGTGCAACAGCCCAGCTACAAGGGCGAGACGCCGACGGCTGCGACGCTGCAGCAGGCGTTGCCGGTGCTGCTGGCTGATCCCAGCCCCGGCGACAAGGTCATGCTGCTGGTCACGGACGGTGACCCCGACTTCTGCAACGACCCCGATCGCGTGTGCTCGATGGACGCGGTGATCGGCGCCGTGCAGGACGCTTACAGCAAGGGCGTGGCCACCACGGTCTTCGGCCTGAAGCGCGCCGAGCTCTCGGAGCAGCACCTGCGCGACGTGGCCAACGCCGGCTCGGGCCAGCCCGTGGCGCTGCCGCAGGGCTACAACAGCGAGCAGCAGCTGCGCGATCATTGCCGCAACAATCCCGCGGGCACCTTGCCCGGCAAATACTCGGCGGTGGGCGGCAACGCGCAGTATTTCCAGGCGAACGGCACCGACACGAGGGCCCTGGGTGACGCGCTGAACGCGGTGATCTACGGCATCCGCAGCTGCGTGTTCGATCTGGCGGGCGCAGCGGACATCAACCCGGAGACGGCGGCCGGCGCGCACATCACGATCGACGGCGGCTCGCCCCTGGTGCTGAACGACCCGAATGGCTGGCGCCTGAACACGGGCACCCAGATCGAGCTGCTGGGCAACGCCTGCCAGCAGCTGAAGCTGCCCACGACCGGCGGCATCGCCTTTGACTTCCCCTGTGATGCCCTGATCCCGCGCTAGTTTTTGGGTCTACCCCAACCGCGCTTGCTCCTGACCTGACAGCGATCAGGGCGTGCGGTGGGCACATTCTGGAGGGCTCAGCGCCGTGGGGTGCCGAGCCCTCCTGCCGCTGCGTTCAGACCGCGCTGGGCTCGGAGTTGGCCAGCGCGTTCTGGACGACCTGCAGGGCCTGCGCGACCGGGATGCGCTCCTGGCGGCGGCTGTCGCGGTAGCGGAGCGTGACGGTGTCATCGCTCCCCGTCTGGCCGTCGACGGTCAGGCAGTAGGGTGTGCCCACCTCGTCGTGGCGCGCGTAGCGGCGCCCGATCGCGTGCTGCTCGTCGTACTTGGCCTTCACGCCCGCCTTCAGGAACTGGTCCGCGATGCGCCGCGCCACCTCCGGCATGCCCTCTTTCTTGACCAGCGGGAGCACACCGACCTTGTACGGCGCAAGCCGCGGGTGCAGCCGCAGCACACTGCGCGTGGCCTTGCCGTCCTCCTCGCCGGGCTCCTCCAGGTAGGACTCGCACATCACCGCGAGCAACCCGCGCGTCGCGCCCGCGGCCGGCTCGATCACGTGCGGCACGTAGCGCCAGCCCTTCTGACCCGTCTCCGGATCGTTCGCCTCCGGGTCGGTGTACATCAGCTTCTTGCCCGAGCCCGCCGCGTGCGCCTTCAGGTCGTAGTCGGTGCGCGAGGCGATGCCTTCCAGCTCGTCCCAGCCCCAGGGGAACTTGTACTCCACGTCGAAGCAGCCGTTGCTGTAGTGGGCCAGCTCATCGGGGCCGTGCTGGCGCAGGCGCAGGTTCTCGGCGGAGAGCCCGATGCTCTTCCACCAGCGCAGCCGCTCTTCCTTCCAGTACTCCAGGTACTTGGGCCCCTCCCCCGGCGGCACGAAGTACTCCATCTCCATCTGCTCGAACTCGCAGGAGCGGAAGGTGAAGTGCTCGACCGTCACCTCGTTGCGGAAGCTCTTGCCCATCTGCGCGATGCCGAAGGGCGGCTTGAGCGACATGCTCTGCTGCACGTTCAAGAACTGCACGAACATGGCCTGCGCCGTCTCCGGCCGCAGATAGACCGTGCTCTCCTTCAGCACCTCGTCCACGCGCTTGCGCACGGCCGCGTCGTCCATGCCCTCGGCGAGCGCGGCCTTGGCGGCCTCGATCACGCCCCCGATCGGGTCGATCGGCCCCAGGAAGGAGCGGAACATGGTGTTGAACTGCCGCTCGTCGCTCAAGAACTGCGAGCCGCAGTTGGGGCAGATGTAGCCGCGCTCACCGGCGACCGCGCCGACCAGCTCCTTGCCGCGCCGCTCCAGCTTCACGCCTTCGGTGCGCGCCAGCTTTTCCTCCGCCAGGCGCGCCCGCTCCTTGTCTCCGAGCGTGATCGTGAGCTTGCTGCCCGCCGCCACCTTGGGCGCCTTGTCCGCGCGGAAGCGCTCGCCGCACACTTTACAGTCCACCAGCGGGTCCGAGAAGTTGGCGACGTGGCCGCTGGAGCGCCAGACCTCCGGGTGCATGATGATCGAGGCGTCCAGCCCGACGATGTCCTCGCGCTGATGCACCATGGTGCTCCACCACTCGTTCATCAGGTTGCGCTTCAACTCGACCCCGAGCGGCCCGTAATCGTAAGCGCTACGCAAACCGCCGTAGACTTCGGAGCTCGGAAACACAAAGCCGCGCCGTTTGCACAGCGAGACGATCTTCGAGAGCAGGCCTTGGTCGGAGTCTTTTTCCGTCATGGGACTAGTGGCGTGTAATATCAAAGATTTGGCAATTTGCTACTGGGCGCCTGAGCTGCCTTTCGGCTTCCCCCGGGCCCCGTGCGTGGCTAAAAAGCCGAGCCTTGACCGGAGCCGAGCCCTTCCAGACCGAGGTTCTCGCAGCCTTCGCCGACCCGTCCGGGCGCGTCCCGGGCGAGCCCGCGCTGGCGCGCGCCGCCGGCTGGCTCGCGCGCAGCGTGCCCGTGGTGATGCCCACGGAGACGGTCTACGGCCTCGCCGCGCCCGTGCTCGACCGCGCCGCCGTGGAGGCGGTGTTCGCCATCAAGCGCCGGCCGCTCGATAACCCGCTGATCGCGCATGTCGCGGAACTGGGCCAGCTGGCCCTGCTCGGGGCGCGCCTGACCGGCCTCGCCGCGCGCCTGGCCGACGCGTTCTGGCCCGGGCCGCTGACGCTGGTCCTGCCCACGGACGCCGAGCTGCCCTGGGTCACGGCCGGCCTCGACAGCATCGCCGTGCGCCAGCCCCGGCACGAGTTCGCGCTGGCCCTGATCTGCCGCGCCGGGCCGCTCGCCGCGCCCAGCGCGAACCTCTCGGGCCTGCCCAGCCCGACGCGCGCGGCCCATGCCGTGCAGGATCTCAGCGGCCTCGTGCCGCTGATCATCGACGGCGGCGAGCTCGCGCACGGCCTGGAGTCGACGGTGATCGACGCACGCGGCGAGCAGCCGGTGCTGCTGCGCCCCGGCGCCTTGTCGGCAGAAGAGGTGGAGGCCTGCTGCGGCCGCGCGCTCGCCACACCGGAGAGCCACTCAGCCATCCGCTCACCGGGCATGAAGTACCGGCACTACAGCCCGCGAGCGGAGCTGTGGCTCTATCCGGCGCTCAGTGCCCAGCCAGCGGCTGCCGCGCAGCTGTTCGCCGACGCGCGCGAGCTGCGCGCCCGCGGGCAGCGCGTGGCGGTGATCGCGAGCCGGCGCGTGGAGGCCGACCACTTCATCGAGCTGCCCGGCGATCCGGAGCAGATGGCTCGCCAGCTCTTCCGCTGGCTGCGCGAGCTGGACGAACGCGGCGCGCACTACGTGCTGATCGAGACCGTGAGCCGCTCCGGCATCGGGCGCGCGATCATGGATCGCCTGGAGCGCGCGGCGACCCGCGTACGCCGCGCGGAGCCCGCCTCAGCGCCGCTCGAGGCCCCGTGATCTCGCCCGGTGCGATCGACTATCTGGTCGTGGGCGGTGGCAGCGGCGGCATCGCTTCCGCGCGCCGCGCCGCCGCGCTGGGCGCGCGCGTGCTCTTGATCGAGTCCGGGCGGCTCGGCGGCACCTGCGTGAACGTCGGCTGCGTGCCGAAGAAGGTGATGTTCAACGCGGCCGGCGTCGCGGAGGCGCTGCACGCGGCCGCCGGCTACGGCTTCGACGTGAGCCTGCGCGGCTTCGACTGGAACACGCTGCGCGAGCGGCGCGACGCCTACGTGGCGCGGCTGAACGAGATCTATGCCCAGAACCTGGCCGCGGCCCAGGTCCAGGTGGTGCACGGGCACGCGCGCTTCGAGGCCGATCGCAGCGTCGTGGTCGGCGAGCAGCGGCTGAAGGCTCCGCACATCCTGATCGCGGTCGGCGGAACGCCGCGGCGGCCGCGCGTGCTGGGCGCCGAGCTCGGCCTCGTCTCGGACGACCTGTTCACGCTGCGAGAGCAGCCCCGGCGCTTGCTGATCGTCGGCGCAGGCTACGTCGCGCTGGAGTTTTCCGGCATCTTCCGTGCGCTGGGCAGCGAGGTGACCGTCGCCTATCGCGAGGCGGCGCTGCTGCGCTACTTCGACGCCGTGCTGGGCGAGGCGCTCAGCGCCGAGATGGTGCAACAGGGCATCCGGCTCGAACCCTACAGCACCCCCACCCGGCTCGAGCGCGCGGCGGACGGCAGCCTGCGCCTGCATCGTCAGCTGGGTGAGCCCCTGGAGGGCTTCGACGCCGTGCTCTGGGCGATCGGTCGAGCGCCGCTCAGCGGCGGGCTCGGGCTGGAGCAGCTCGGCATCACGCTCTCCGAGACCGGTCACATCCCGGTCGATCCGTCTCAGAACAGCGCCGCTCCCGGCATCTACGCCGTCGGTGACGTGACCGGGCACTTCGAGCTGACGCCCGTCGCGATCGCCGCCGGGCGGCGGCTCGCCGAGCGCTTGTTCGGGGGCCAGCTCGAGGCCCGGGTCGACTACGAGAACATCCCCACGGTCGTGTTCAGCCATCCCCCGATCGGCACGGTCGGGCTCAGCGAAGCCCAGGCGCGCGAGCAACACGGCGAAGCGGCGGTGAAGACCTACCACGCGCGCTTCACCAACCTGTACTACGCGCTGAGCGAGCAGAAGCCCAAGACCACGATCAAGCTGGTCACCGTCGGCCCGGAACAACGTGTGGTCGGTCTGCACGTGATCGGGCTGGGCGCGGACGAGCTGCTGCAGGGCTTCGCCGTCGCGATCCGGATGGGGGCAACCAAACGTGACTTCGACCGCACCATGGCCATCCACCCGACGGCCGCCGAAGAAGTCGTCACCCTGAAGTAATTTCATGCTGCCCTTCGGCAGATTAGGAGACTCATGCAGGACCTCGCACGCAGCACATTCGACCGGCACATCGCCGCCAATCGCTATCCGGGGCGCGGCCTGGTGATTGGCCGCTGTGACTCCGGAGGCGGCTCTGCTGCCGGTCAGAGTGACGATAGCTGGTATCTGATCTACTGGATCATGGGGCGCAGTGAACATAGCCGAAACCGCCAGTTCGTGAACGAAGGCGGCGTGCTGCGCACCCAGGCCTTCAACCCGGCGCTGGTGGTGGACCCCAGCCTGATCATCTACGAGGCGATGCTGGAGCTGCCGCGCGTCCAGCTGATCAGCAACGGCGACCAGACCCGCACCATCTACGAGGCCCTGCAGCGCGGCGAGAGCTTCGAGGCCGCGCTGGCGACGCGCGCGCACGAGCCCGATGCGCCACATTTCACGCCCCGCATCAGCGGCATGCTCGATCTGCGCGGCGGCGCGCCGCGCGTCACGCTCAGCATCCTGCGCAGCAACCCGCGCGACCCGATGTTGACCGATCGCACCTTCTTCCAGCTCGCTGAGCCCGCGCCGGGCTTCGGTCGCGGCATCACCACCTACGCCGGCGACGGCAACCCCTTGCCGAGCTTCAGCGGCGAGCCGCTGCTCTTGCCCTGCGAGGGCCGCAGCGTGGATGTCCTGGAGCGCTACTGGGCGGCGCTCGACGCGGAGAACCGCGTGGCGCTGGCCGTCAAGACCGTGAACGCCGACGGCAGCTGCCGCGAGCTGCTGATCAAGAATCGCCACGGCTGAGGACCACGGGATGGACGACAGCGAGCGCCGGCCGGGTTATGGACGGCGCATGCTCCGCCTGCCCAGCCTCTCCGGGCCCGATCCCGCTGCCGCGCCGCCGCGCATCGCCTTGCAGGGCATCACGCCCGAGGATCTGGCGGCGACCGTTCCCGAGATCCCGCTGGCGGACGCGCGCCGCATCATCTCCACCGTGCAGCACGGAGGGGACTTCCGCCTGCCCCGTTCGGGCGTGAGCCGTGCGGCGCGGCAGGCGGTGTGCGAGCGCGGCCACGTCCCGACCCTGAGCGTCGTCGATCGCCAGCACAGCGACTTCGATGCATTCTCGAAGCTCGTGCTGCGCACGGCCGACGGCCGCCTGATCGAGTGCGTGCGCATCCCGCTGGAGCGCGCCGGCCGCTTCAGCGTGTGCGTCAGCTCGCAGGTGGGCTGCGCCCTCGCCTGCGCGTTTTGCGCCACCGGGCGGCTCGGTCTGGGCCGCAACCTGGAGGCCTGGGAGATCGTGGAACAGGTGCGCCTGCTGCGCGCCAGCCTCGACCCCGCGCGCGGCCAGCGCGTGCACGGCGTCGTCTTTCAGGGCATGGGCGAGCCGCTGTCCAACCTGGAACGCGTCTTCGCGGCGGTGCGCGTGCTCACCAACAGCGCCCTCGGCATCGACGCGCGCAAGATCACCATCAGCACGGCGGGCTTGCCCTCCGGCATTCGCCGCATGGCCCGCGAGCTACCGCGCGTGCGCCTGGCCTGGTCGATCGGCAGCGCGCTGCCGGGCGCCCGCGAACAGCTGATGCCCATCGACCGCGCCCACCCGCTCGAGGACTGCTACGACGCCTGCGTCGAGCACTCGCGCCTCACGCGCCTCGCGCCGCTCTGGGCGGTCACGCTGCTCGCCGGCGTCAACGACGGCGAAGCCCACGCGCGCGCCCTCGCGCGGCTTGCCCAGCGCTTCACGGCGGACGCCGGCCGCCCTCCGCGCATCAGCATCATCCCTTACAACGACATCGCCGAAGGCGATTCCAACCCCTTCCAGCGCAGCAGCGACGAGCAACAAGCCCGCTTCCGCCAGTGGATGCACGACACCGGCGTGTACACGCACCGCCGCTACAGCGGCGGCGGCGAGGTGGCGGCGGCCTGCGGGCAGCTCGCGGCCCAACAGGCGGCAACGCACGAGGCCAGCGACTCCAGCGCGCGTTGAGGCGCGGGGGCGGGTGTTGGCGGGAGCCGGCGGGGCGGCGGAGCCAACACGACGAAGGCGGCGGAGTCGCCGAAACGCGGCGGAGTCGCCGAAACGCCGAAAACGGGGAATCAGGAGGGCCGGGCCTCTGCTTTCACGTCACGGTCCGAAACTTCGGGACAATCGGCGGTTTTTGCCGTCGCCCGCAGCGAAGCGCGGTTCGGACAGCGGCGATCCGAAGCGAGCGTTTCTGGGGGTGGTCGCTCGTCGGACGGCGACGCTCGTCGGACGCTGAGGCCACGGGCGTCCCCGGATCGGACACCGGATTCGATCTCGCGCGCAGACGCGCTGGAACCCGCGACTTCGATGCGCGCCCACGTGGGCGCGCTGGTCGAGCTGTCGCGAGGCTCAGCTTGCGCCGCGCGAGCTGGGCCTGGGACGAGCCGGCGCAGCGCCCACCGAATCGCATGCGCCCGCTCGATTTCACTCGACACGATCTGCGCGCCTCGAGCGCTCGCAGGTGGTGATGGCAGAAGAAGGGCGCGTTGCTCCGCCGCAAGGCCCGCGAGCAGCACGCGCGAGGGCTTGCAGGGCAATAACCGCGTGCTGGTCGCTGGGCGGAGCGCACAGCTACCAGATTGCGATCAGCGTCTGTCCAGAGTGCGGCAGCGGGCGCCAGCCCGCCAACGGACAGCTGGTCGCGGTCGCCCCCGAGCTCGTGGAGATGGCCGAGTGCGACGCGCAGCGCTTGCCAACGCTCGAGCAGGACGCATCGGACGATCAGCGTTCTTTCACGGATGCTCACCCCGACGTCTCGTGATGAGCACCACCCTGACCACAATGCGCGCCCCCACGCCGATGGTCACCGCTCGGAGCACGAGCGTCGGTCTCCCGTCGACGCCCACGTGGGCAGCGATCGTGCTCCTGGAGCGGAGAGGCACGCGGGCCCGGCAAGATATCCCGCCAACGCTGCGCCGCGCGGTGTTGCGCCGCGATGAGCGGCGCTGTCGCGTCCCCGGCTGCCGGAATGCCATCTTCCTCGATCTGCACCAGATCCGGCCCCGCTCCGAAGGCGGCAGCTATCGCGCGGACAATCTCGTCACGCTGTGTTCGGCCCATCACCGCGCGCTGCATCGGGGCGAGCTGCGCAGCGCAGGCGATGCCAGCGACTTTCATCTGCTACCAGGTGTGGTCGGCGTGCCGCTGGATGGCCTCGCATCGCAGCCACAAGCGGCAGCGAGCTCCCATGTCTCCGCGCAGGTGGCTTCTGGGTTGTGCCGCATGGGCTTTCACTCGGCGCATGTACATGCGGTGATAGCGGAGCTCCGGCAGCAGAGCGAGCTCGCCGCCGCCACGCCGCAACGCTGGCTCGGCGAAGCGTTGCGGCGCCTGCATCCAGCGCCTGCGCGCGCTGGGTGAGAGCTCCGGAGTCGCGCTCATCGATCCCCAAGAGCGCGAGGGCCAGCCGGCGCGGACCCGCACGCCTCCGGACTCGAATGCCGCCGATGGCCTGCGTAAAGCCAAAGAGCCGCCGGAAGCCGAGGTGGGCGCACCCACGGGCGGTATGATGGTCGCTCGAGCCTCTACACCAGCGCTTCGACGGCGCGCGCGATGCTGGGCAGGTTGACGCCGCGCAGGGCCTCGAGCTCGGGCGCGAAGAGCGCGACGCGCAGCTCTTCGAAGCGCCAGCGCAGGGCTTGCACGGCGGCGCGGTCACGCGCCGCCGCGCGTTTGTCGAGGAAGGTCTTCCAGGCGGCGGCGAAGGGCGCGTGCTTGTCGGCGTCGCGGCGCGGGTCCTGGATCGCGCGGGCCAGCCGCTGCTGGGCCGCGCGCAGGTAGCGGGGGAATTGTTCGAGCTGATCGACGGCGGTGCTGTCGAGCCAGTCGGCAGGGAAGAGCTCATCGAGCTGGGCGCGGATGTCGCGCGCGGCGTGGGTTCCGCTCGGCTCGGAGGCGGCGGCGCGCAGAGCGAGCTCGGCCTTGCCGAGCTCGCTCGTGAGGTTGCCCACGGCACGCGCGAGGCGTTCGAAGCTGGGTTCGATGCGCTGTGCGCCCTGGGCGCACAGCGCATCGAAGGCGGCGCTGGTGCGCGGCAGCGGCGCGCCTGCGCCGAGGCCTGCGGCCTCGCGCAGCGCGCGCCCCAGCAGCGCGTCGCGGAAGGCGTCGGCCTGGGCGCGCGGCACGGGCATGCCGTCGCGGCGCGGCGGCGGCGCCGGAGCTCGCCGGGCAAGGGCCGCGAGCTGGCGCTGCAACGCCAGCCGCAGCAGCCGCTCCACGCCCTGGCGTGTGGCCGCTTCGGCCGCTGGCGCCGATTCGAGCAGCTCCAGATCGACCGCGCCTTCGCGGTCGACCAGCGCCGGGTAGCGGCGCACGGGCGCGCCCAGCACCTTCTCGACCACGAATTCGGACAGCTCGCCGAAGTCCCAGCGCGTGAGCCCGCGGCGCCCCCAGCGGGGCGCCGCGGGCGCCCGCTGCAACACCTCGCGAGCTCGCGGCGCCTGCTCTTCGATCAGGCGCGCGAGCTCGCGCCCCTGGGCGAGCAGGCTGCCGCGCTCGCCGAGCACCCGGAACGTGAAGCGCAGGTATGTGGGCAGACGGTCGAGCCGAAATGCGCTCGGCTCGACGCGCGCCCCCGAGAGCTCGAACAGGCCGCGCGCCAGAGCCGGCAGGAACGGCCCCTGAAACGGGGGCAAGCTCGCGGCGAGCGTCTCCGCGAGCTCCGCGAGCGACTGACCGCGCAACAGCGGCTTGGGCAATGCGCCGAGCAAGGCGGCGATCTTCTCCGCTTGCCAGGCCGGGATGGTCCACTCGAGCTCGCCAGGATCGAGCTGAGGCAAGAGCGCGAGCGGCAGGTCGATGGTGACACCGTCGTCGTCCGCCGCCGGCTCGAAGCGGTAGCGCAGCGGCAGCTCCACGCCGTGCAGGCGCAGCACGTCCGGGTAGCGCTCCGGGGAGATCGGCGAGCCCGCGGGCAGCACGTCCGAGACCGCGAGCTCCAGCAGCCGCGGCGCCTCGCGCTCGGCCTGCTCGCGCCAGGCCTCGAAGGCCTTGCCGTTGCTCACGCCCGCCGGCACGCGCCGGTCGAAGAAGTCGAGCAAGGCCTCGTCGTCGACGAACATCTCGCTCTGCCGCGCTTTCTCGCGCAGGCGCGCGACCTCCTCCAGCAGCCGGCGATTG
This sequence comes from Polyangiaceae bacterium, assembly GCA_035760985.1. GTDB lineage: Bacteria > Myxococcota_A > Polyangia > Polyangiales > Polyangiaceae > SZUA-265. Next base: position 21,774 of record DASTRX010000106.1, on the reverse strand, counting down.
TGCGCCTGAAATGCGCCGCGGCTCTCGTACTCGCCGCGCACCAGCGCGTGCTCCAGGAACATCAGGCGCGCGCGCTCCGGTGCGACCCGCGCGTAGTCGGCGCGCCGGTCGCGGAAGACCGGCAACCCGAACAGCGTGGCGTGCTCCTTGATCATGGCGCGCGCCGACTTCTCGCTCCAGTGCGGATCGCTGTAGCTGCGCTTGAGCAGCGCGCCGCCCACCTCGTCCAGCCATTCCGGCTCGATCTTGGCCAGCGTGCGCCCGAACAGGCGCGTGGTCTGCACCAGCTCGAAGGCCATCACCCACTGCGGAGGTTTCTTGGCCAGCGCCGAGGAGGGATGAATCGCGAAGCGGGTCTGGCGCGCACCCAGATAGCTGCGCGCCTCCGGATCATAGCGGCCGATGCGCGAGAGCAACCCGCTGAGCAGCGCGCGGTGCACGTCATCGCCCACGCCAGCCTCCCCCGCGCCGGCAGCGCCTTCGCGGGCAGCGCCCACGCCAGCCTCCCCCGCGCCGGCAGCGACTGCCCCCTGCGCCGCGCGGCGACGCCCAGCGCCGCCCACGGGGTCGCTCGGCTTCGCCGGGGGCGCCTGCCCGGCGGTGGGCAACGCCGCCGGGTGCCTTGCAGCCGTGCCCGGTTCGCGCCGGCCAGCTCCGCGCCTGCGGCGGCCACGGTGTGCCCCCTCTCTCCTCTGCTCCGAGCGCCCGGGGCCCAGCTCCAGCTCGCTCACGACCTCCGCCAGCTGGCGGCGCACCTCCATCCACTCGCGGACGCGCACGAAGGAGAGAAAATTGCCCTGGCAGGTGCGGCGCAGCTCCGAGGTGCCGCGCTGCGCCGCCGGGCTGACAAAGCACCACAGCTTGTACAGGCCGGCGAAGTCGGAGCGCTCGTCGCGGAAGCGGCGGTGCAGGTCGTCCGCCTTCTGCTCCGCGGCGCGCGGCCGCTCGCGCGGGTCCTGGATGCCGAGCGCTGCCGCCAGTACCAGCACCTGCTCCAGGCAGCCGCGCTCGGCGCCCGCGAGCACCATCCTGCCGATGCGCGGATCGACCGGAAACTGCGCCAGGCGGCGCCCGAGCGGGGTGAGCTCGCGGCGTTCGTCCAGCGCGCCCAGCTCCTCGAGCACGCGGTAGCCCTCGTTGATGGCGCGCGCGGAGGGCGCGTCGAGGAAGCGGAACTCTTCGACCGCTCCCAGTCGCAGCGCCTTCATGCGCAAGATCACGCCCGCCAGCCCCGTGCGCAGGATCTCCGGGTCCGTGAACTCGGGCCGAGTGGCGAAGCCCGCCTCATCGTACAGGCGCACGCACAGGCCCTCGCGCACGCGCCCGCAGCGGCCCTTGCGCTGATCGGCGCTGGCGCGCGAGATCTCCTCGATCTGCAGCCGGGTCGTGCCGGTGGCGGCGTCGTAGCGCGAGAGCCGCGCCACGCCCGTGTCGACCACGTACACGATGCCGGGAATGGTGAGCGAGGTCTCGGCCACGTTGGTGGCGAGGATCACGCGCCGCTCGCTGATGCGCGAGAACACGCGGTTCTGCTCGGCCGCCGAGAGCCGCGCGTACAGCGGCTGCACGCGCGTGTGGCGCAGCTCGCGCGCCGCCAGCGCCTGCTCGGCCTCGCGGATCTCGCGCTCGCCGGGCAGGAAGACCAGGATGTCGCCGCGCGGATCGAGCTCGGTCAGGTTCTCGACGGCGCGCGCCACCGCGTCGCTCAGATCGAGCTCGGGGTCCGGCGGCTCGTACAGCACCTCGACCGGATAGGTGCGTCCCTCGACCTGGATCACCGGCGCGCCGGCGAAGAACTGGGAGAAGCGCTGGGTCTCGATGGTGGCGGAGCTGATGATCAGCTTGAGGTCGGGCCGGCGCGGCAGGATGCGCGCGAGCCAGCCGAGCAAGAAATCGATGGTCAGGCTGCGCTCGTGCGCCTCGTCGATGATCAGCGTGTCGTAGCGGCGCAGCAGCTCGTCGCCCTGGATCTCGGCGAGCAGGATGCCGTCGGTCATGAACTCGACGCGCGTGCGCTCGCCCACGCGCGAGTCGAAGCGGATCTTGTAGCCCACCTCCGCTCCCACGGCGCAGCCGAGCTCGCTCGCCACGCGCGCCGCGACGCTGGTCGCAGCGATGCGGCGGGGCTGGGTCACTCCGATGCGGCGCTCGCTGCCGCGCCCCAGCTCGAGCGCGATCTTTGGCAGCTGCGTGGTCTTGCCCGAGCCGGTCGCGCCCGCGACGATCAGCACGGGATGGTTGCGGATGGCCTCGGCGATATCCGGAACGCGCGCCGAGATCGGCAGCTCCACCGGGAACGTGACGCGCAGTCCGCCCGCGATCGGCGGCGTGAGATCAGTCGTCGAGGCCAGAGCGAGAGACCTTAGAGCTTCGACCAGCTGGGGCTCGCGCCCGAGCTCTTGAAGCGCGGCGGCTCGAGGCCGAGCATGTAGTCGGCGCGACGATTGCGCGGCTCGTCGACGTTGTCGGGCGTCTGCACCTTCAGCGCGCGCTCGCCCATGCCGGCGTAGGCGATCGGCAGCTTCAGGCCGTGGCCGCGGAACCAGCGCGCCAGCGACTGGGCCCGACGCGTCGAGAGCTCCTGGTTGTACTCCGCCGTCGCCACCGTGTCGGTGTGGGCGACGATGAACAGCGTGACCGTGCCCAGGTGCCGCGCCCGCGGCAGCTGCTTCTGGATCAAGGCCAGGCTGGCCTGCAGCTTGCCCGCTTCAGAGGGCCGGATCTCCGCCGAGTCGGTCTCGAACACCACGTCCTCGTGCGGGATCTCGAACGACCAGGGCGTGATGGCAACACCCTTGAAGTAGTCGTTCACGTCGTAAGCGTAGAGCTCGATGCGCGCGACCGCCTCCTCGGGCGGCGCCCAGCGCACGACCAGGGGGGACCCGGCGGGAGTGGCTTCGAAGCGCTCTTCCGCCTCGGCCAGCACCGCGCCGGACAGGCTGAGCGCCTTCAAGGTCACGCGCGCCGCGGGGCGCGACATGCGCAGCGTGAGCTCGCCGGCCTTCAGGTCCACGTCCGCGAGATCAATCGTCACCTGCAGGGGCGCCAGCTTGCGTGCCGGTGCCTCGGCGGCAGCGGGCTCGGCGCGCGCGACGTGGTCGGCGACGCCCACGAGAACCATGCAAGCGGCGAGGCACGCCGCCAGCCGGGGGCAGAAGCTCCGTTCATGCCTGATCATGCGCTACGCCTTCTGCCGTACGTTCCTCGTCCGAGCGCTCTTCCCGCGGCTCGCCTTCCTGCGCGGGGTCAGCCCCGGGCTCGGGGTGCGGGGTGTCCCCGCGGAAAAACTCCTGCCCTGTCAGGGCGCGAATGACCAGGCTCGCGTAGGCCCCCGCGGGCAGCCCGAACTCCACGATCAGTGCCTGCTCGCCGCCGGCCTCCTCGAAGTGCCAGCTCAGGGATGCCGGGCGCAGCAGCAGGTCGCGGCGCGTGCCCGGCGCCGATCGGCCCAGCTCGCGCAGCCCCGCTTCATCCAGGCCCACGCTCGCCGCCGCCTCGCGCTCCAGCTCCAGCGGTCGCCCCTGGGGCTGTTTCATTTTGGGTCCCGCGATCGGCCCGGTGAGGTGGATGTCCCCCGCCGCCAGCCGCGGCGCTTCACGCTCCACATCTTCGATCACGAACACCGCGCGGCTGCCCTGGAGCCGCACCACCTCGCCCGCGAGCAGGCGATCCCGCCCCAGCTCGGAGCGCGCGATCAGGTAGCGATTGAACAACTCGGACTGGATCACGCTGGCAAGGAACTTGCCGCGCTGACCCGCGCGCGGCCCGAGCCGGCGCCGCGCGAGCAAGCTCAGCGCCGTCTCCAGGTTGCGCTGATCGAGGCCGAAGCGCTGTGGACCAAAGTAGTTGCCGATGCCCTGCTGGCGGATGCGCTCGCAGAGCGCGGGTGCCGCGGCGCGAGCCCCGGGCCCGAGCCCCACCACGCGAATGCGAAAGCGATTGCCCTCCAGGTGCCCGATCCGCAGCTTGTTCGCGTGGCGCGTGATCTCCAGCACGCGATAGGGCTCCGCCAGCTGCCACTCCGCCGGCGGAACGCTGTGCGGCACGGGCACGCTCAGCCACTGCGTGGTGACCGCGTGCTTGTCCTTGAGCCCGGCGTAGCCCACCTCGCGCTCCGGGACCTGAGCGGCGTCCGCGACGGCTCGCTCGAGATCGGCGGTGGTGCGCTCGCGCTTGGCGAGCCGCACGTACCAGTGGTCGCCCTGCCCGGAGGCGGTATACAGCGGCTGCTCGTCGACCACGAAATCCTCCGGATCGGGCCCGACGCGACCGCCCAGAGGGGCTAGATCGGCGTGCTCGAAGGGAAGCTCCACGGGCGACCGCGGCGCGGGGGGGGCATCAGATGACATGGGCCCCCGTACCATGCCATTCCCGCTGCCGGAGCGTCCGCCATTCCAGCGCGGCGTGGGGCACGCGGCCGGGCGAGCCGGCTTGACGGGGGCAGCGCCCTCGTGCTCTGTCGACGGCGTGCGTGACCTTCAAGCCAGCGTGGAAATCCAGCTGCGGCGAGCGGTGGGCGATGCCCTGGGCGCCGCCCATGCCGATGCCGATCCAATGGTGCGTCCGGCAGACCCGCAATTCGGCGACTACCAGGCCAACCTGGCGCTCGGGCTAGCCAAGGCCCTGCGTCAGAAGCCCCGGGACATCGCCCAGGCGATCGCCGATCGGCTGAACGCGCAGCAAGGCTGGTTCGAGCGGGTCGAGATCGCCGGCCCGGGCTTCATCAATCTGACCCTGAGCAACGAGGCGATCGCGCGCGCGGCGGCGGCCATGTTCGACGATCCGCGGCTGGGTGTCGGCGAGCCGGAGCGGGCCGATCGGGTCGTGATCGACTACGGCTCGCCCAACCTGGCCAAGGAGATGCACATCGGGCACCTGCGCTCGACGATCATCGGCGACGCGATCGTCCGCATCCTGCGCTTCGCCGGGCACGAGGTGATCCTCCAGAATCACATCGGCGACTGGGGCACGCCCTTCGGCATGCTGCTGGAGAACCTGATCGACAAGGGCTGGGATCAGGCCGGGGATCATTCGCTGTCCGACCTGAATCGGCTGTACGAGGAGGCGCGCGCTCGCTTCGATGCCGAGCCGGCGTTCGCGGAGCGCTCGCGCCAGCGCGTCGTGCGGCTGCAAAGCGGCGACGCGGAGAGCCTCGCCTTCTGGCGGCGGCTGATCAGTGAGTCCTGCGCGCACATGAACCAGGTCTTCAGCTGGCTCGGGGTGCTGCTGCGGGATGAGGATCTGCGCGGGGAGAGCTTCTTCAACACGCGCCTGCCGATCGTGGTGGAGGATCTGCGCAAGCTGGGGCTCCTGGTGGAGAGCGACGGCGCGCAGGTCGTGTTCTGCGAGGGCTTCACCAGCAAGACCGGGGCGCCCTTGCCGCTGATCGTGCAGAAGAGCGACGGTGGCTACGGCTACGCCGCCACCGATCTGGCCGCCGGCCGCTTCCGCGTCAACGAGCTGGGCGCGAACCGCGTGATCTACGTCGTCGACGCGCGCCAGTCCGACCACTTTGCCATGGTGTTCTGGACGCTGCGCGCCGCGAGCTGGGTGCCACCGGAGGTGGCGCTGGAGCACGTGGCCTTCGGTACGATCCTGGGTGCCGACAAGAAGCCGTTCAAGACGCGCACGGGCGGCGTCGTGAAGCTGGCAGAGGTGCTGGACGAGGCCGTGAGCCGCGCACGGGCAGCGCTGGAATCGCGCGATCGCGGGCTCAGCCCGAACGAGCTGGACCAGATCGCGCGCGCCGTGGGCGTGGGCGCGGTCAAGTACGCGGACCTGTCGAGCGACCGCATCAAGGATTACGTCTTCGACTACGATCGCATGCTGGCGCTGGAGGGCAACACGGCGCCCTACCTGCAGTACGCCTATGTGCGCGTGCAGTCGATCCTGAGGAAGGCCGCAGAGGAAGGCAGCCGCGCGAGCGAGCTGCGCGGCGCGGATCTACGGATCACCGAGCCCGTCGAGCGGCAGCTGCTGTTGCTGCTCCTGCGCCTGCCGCGCGTGATCGAGCAGCTGGTGCGCTCGCTCGAGCCCCACCGGCTGTGCGTCTACCTGTACGAGCTGGCGTCGGTGGTGCATCAGTTCCACGAACGCTGTCCGGTGCTCAAGGCGCCAGACCCCGAAGTGCGCAAGAGCCGCCTCGCGCTCTCCGAGCTGGCCGGGCGCACCCTGAAGCAGGGCCTGGAGCTGCTCGGCGTCACGGTCGTCGAGAAGATGTAGCGTCTACAGGCTGGTGAGCTCGGTCGCCTCGGGCAGCTCGTCGATGGCGATGTCGAGCGCCTCTTCGAGGCGATCCTCATCGCCGTCGCGCACGCCGATCTGCACGTCGACGACCCGCCCGCTGCGCCCGACCACCACCACCACGGGCACGCTGCGGAACGGGTTGTAGCCGAGCGAGAACGGCATGTAGTCGCGCCCGACCACGGCCGACGTCGGCACCATGTCATTGCGCGCGAGGAACTGCTCCGTGTCGGCCCAGCCCTCGTCGTCGTCCAGCGAGACGAACAGCGCCTTGACGTCATCCCCGTGCTCCTCCAGGGCGCGGTGGATCAGCGGGAACTTGTGCTCGCACACGCTGCACCAGGACGCGAAGAACACCACCACGAAGGGCTGCTTGCCGACCAGCTCGCGCGAGTCAAAGATCTCGCAGCGCTCGCTGGCGAGCAGAAAGTCCGGCACGCGCTCGTCGGGCGCGATCTGCTCGGGCTCCTGCTCCAGATCCGGCTGCATCGGCACGGGGCAGCGCGCGCGCGCCGCATCGAGCCGGGCCGCGGCCGCCGAGCGCGGAGCGCCCTGCTCTGGCGCCGGACGTCGCATCGGCTCGGGCGCACTCGCGGGGGCAGGCGCCGGGTTCTGCGGCGGCTGCAAGCAGCCGCCGGCGGCGGCCGCGAGCGTCATCAGGCACCAGAAGCGCAGGGCGGAGAGCATTGTTCGCTGTGCCGCTTCCGCCGCTCAGCGCGGGATGATGGTGATGGCGTCGCAGGGGAATTTCATCGAGATGCCGCCGGCGTTGGCCTCCACCTTCTCGCAGGCAGTGCCCTGCAGGCGCACCGTCTGTGCGTCGGGCATCTCCCAGCCGTTGGCGTCGCCGAAGGTCAGCTCCTGACCGTCCAGCACGACCTTACCGCGCGGAGCGTTGGCCGGCGTCACGGTGCCCTCCAGCGTGAAGTCGCAGGTGCGCACGCTGCCGATGATGGCGTCGAAGGCGGCGACCAGCGCGCTGGTGTCGAGCGCCGTGTACGCGACGGCGTTGGCGTCACCGCCGGAGCCGGCCACGGCCAGCGCCTCGAGGTGGCTCGCGGTGACCTCGTCTCCGACGCTGATGACGTGGGTCGGGATGCCCGCCTGATAGGCACGCGTGACCGCGTCCACGCTGAGCTTCTTGCTGGCGTCGCTGTCGTTCGCGTTGGGGTCCTTGCAGGTGTCGGGATCGCCGTCCGTGGCCAGGATGATCGACTTCGGACCGTCTTCCTGGTAGCCGCGCAGCGTCTTGACGACCGCGTCCACGCTCTCGGCGGTCGGCGTGTCGCCGGCCGGGCCGTAGACGTAGCTGCCGTTCTTCTTCAGGTTGAGGAAGCGCGAGATCGAGTCGAAGTTGCCGATCTTGATCCCCACGGACTGCAACACGGGGCAGGTGCGTGGAGAATCGAGATTGTAGCCGAAGCCGCCGTTGCTCGTGTAGAGCGTGACGCCGAAGCGCACGCTGCTGTCGAGCTTCTTCAGCAGGCTGTTCTGGGGGTCCGTCAGCGTCTCGCGCAGCGTCTGCCAGCGGTTCTTCCCGCTCTCGAACGGCTGGTTCATGCTGCCCGATTGATCGATCAACAGCATCACGGTCGGCGTGATGCGCTGGAAGCTGACATCCAGATCCACGCAGGTCGAATCCAGGTCGGAGCGATCGTTCTTCAGGTCATCCGCCGAGAACAGCTCGTCACTTCCGGTGCTCCCTCCCCCGCCGGTGGGACCGACGCTGGCGCAAGCTCCGCTGGAGCAGCTCCCGGAATCACACTCGCCATCGGACTGACAGCTCTCTCCCACCGTGTGACAGTTCTGATCGTGCGCGGGATCACAGCCGACGTTGCCGATCAGAGAAGTCCCATTGGGCCCGCCCGAGCCGCAGCCGAGCGAGAGGACCGCGCCCGCGCAGGCCAGCCCCGCGACGGCGAGAGCCAGGTTAATGCGTTCTCTGATGGGTAAGGACAGCATAGAGGTAGGCTCCGCACGGCCTGCGTTCAGCGCGACGTCGGGTGCGTCACGAACTGGAATTCGACGGACGAGGCCGCGACTGCTTGATTCAATGTTTGAGTATAGCTGAACAAACCGAGCGCGCTCGCAGAGCTCGGGAGCACTCCAGCGGGCGACAGGTGCGAGAGCTCGCCCTGTACCCTCCTGAACGGTTGCAGCACGCGCAGTCCAAAACGCGTTGCCGCATCCCTCCGCTCAGACTGCACACCCTGCAAGGTGAGCTACACGGCCACCGCCCGTGCGCCGCACGCTCGCAGCGGCGGCGCATGTAGTCACGCTGCGCCGGTCACTTGCCGTCGCAGGCGATGTCGTCCTGACGGCGGCCGGTGAGCGTCAGCGTCACCTCACCGAAGCTCGCGTCGGCGACCATGCGCAGCGGCACACGATCCGCGTCCTCCGAGAGCCAGAGCGAGAAGCGGCGCGGCTCGATCTGCGAGGGCTGCCACAGTCGCACGCTGACGCCGTCGAGCCGGTGCGTGAGCCGTGGCGTGCCGGAGGACTGCAGCATCTGCGGGCCCGCGTAGGTCACCTCGGTCCGCCACAGCCGGCGGCCGAGCACGACGTAGAAGAAGCCGGTCTCGCCCAGCCGTGGCCGCCAGCCCCGCAGCAACAGCAGCGCCGACTGCAGGTCGTGCGGGAACGCCGCCTCGGGCACCGCGCCGTGGCCGGTGCGCCGCGCTTCGCCGCCGTTGTCGTACTCGTAGTCGAAGCTACCTGGCCGGTGCTCGGTCTCGTAGTGCCGCAACAGGTCGCCGTCCTGGATGTGGTACTCGGTGCGCAGCGCCGCGAGCCCCGTGAGCTCGGTCCGCGCGTCCCCACCCGAGCGGTGCAGGGCGTTGATCAGCGCCGCGGAAGCGACGTGAGTTTCGATCGTGGTCGCGTCGCGACCGGGGCAGACGCTGCTCTGCAGGTGCGCGAGCGGCAGCCCCAGCAGCGCGATGTCGGCCTTCAGTAGCTCCGGGCGCGCCGTTCCGGCGAAGCTGTCGGGCGCGCTGGAGAGCGTGATCGGCTGGGCGCGCACATTGGGCTCGGGGACTTCCAGCCGGGCGTCGTGCGTGCAGGCCAGCGCACCCAGCAGCGCGCAGGCAGCAGCGATCCGGGGCGCGGGGTGTGCCCGCAAGAAGCCGTGGAGCCGTCGCATCTCTCGAAAGGGTGACACTCCCGTCGCGGAGCGTCACCCCAGCAGATACGAGCAGGCGGGCATTGGGCTTCCTCGCGTCGCCCGGCCTGGCGACAGGTCCGAGCCCAAAATCAGTGCCTCAACCGCGGACCGGGCCTTCGTAACTGGCCCAGGCCACGTGGGATTCGCCCAGGTTCACGCGCAGGCTGTGAAAGCCGTCGTTGCCCAGGGCCCCGTCGAGAATGCGCTGGCGGACCCGGTCGTAGATGATCTTGGCCAGGAACTCCGTGGTGGTGTTCTTGCCGCGAAACTCCGGCACCTCGTCGAGGTTGCGGTAGTTGAGCGGCTCGAGCACGTCGTGCAGCAACTTGGTCAGTGCGCCGATGTCAGCGATCAAGCCGTCCGAGTCGAGCTCGACCCGGCGCAGCTCGAGATCGACGACGAAGGTCGCGCCGTGCAGGCGCTGCGCGGGGCCGAAGATCTCTCCGCGAAAGCTGTGGGCGACCATGATGTGATCTCGGACCGTCAAGGCAAACATGAGATGCGTCTCCTACGCAGTGGGTGTGTACTGAACGAGCTCCGTGACCGTGGAGCCCGCTCGCTGGAACAGGCCCGGCAGGGCCTCGGGTAGAGTCTCGAACGGCACCGGCGGCGAGAGCAAGGCGTCGTAGCGCGCATCGGTGAGAAGCGAGAGCGCCAGCTGCATGCGGCGGCGATAGCTCCAGCGCGGGCGCTGGCTGGCCGCGACGCTCCCCACCTGGCTGGAGAGGATGCGCAGGCGACCGTTGTGGAAGCGCCCGCCCAGGCTGAGGCTGACCTTGCGATCGCCGTACCAGCTCAGCTCCAGGATGGTGGCCTCGAAGCCCGCGAGCGACAGGGCCGTCTCGAGCCCCGCGGGCGATCCGCTCGCGTGCAACACCAGATCACAGTCGCCGCGCGCCGCCGCTGGCCGCACGCAGCGCAAGCCCAGCTGCGCGCACAGCGCGTCCTTCTCGGCAGCGATCTCCACCAGCTCGAGCTCGACGCCCGGAATGCGGGCGAGCAAGCTCGCCGCCAGCAGCCCGACCGCGCCGGCGCCGATCACGGCCACGCGTGAGCCGACCAGCGGCGCCGCGTCCCAGAGCCCGTTGATGGCCGTCTCCATGTTGGCCGCGAGCACCGCCCGCCGATCCGGCACGGCATCGGGGATCTCGACCACGTCTGCGGCCGGCACGACGTAGCGGTCCTGGTGCGGGAACAGGCAAAACACCCGCTGCCCGATCGGCGCCGCGCCCGCGCGCACCCTGCCGACGGAGCAATAGCCGTACTTCACCGGAAAGGAGAGCTCCCCCGCCTGGTGCGGGCAGCGCATGCTCGCGTGCAGCTCCGCCGGCACCCCGCCGCGAAACACCAGGCCCTCGGTGCCGCGGCTGAGCGCGCTGAAGCTGGTCTCCACCAGGACCTCGCCGCTGGCGGGCGGCTGCAACGGCTCGGCGCGGAGCTCGGCGCGCCCCGCCTCCACGATCCACAGCGCGCGGGCCGTGCGCCCGAGAGCTTGCGCCGTCATCGGAACTGACACTCGAACAAGACGTCATCCTCCAGCACGAAGCGCCGCACGCTCGGGCGCAAGCGCAGCGTCTCGCCGAGATCGATGCCCGGACGACCCTGGCCCATGATCAGAGGAGAGATCGCCAGCTGCAGGCGGTCGAGGCAGTCCGCGGCCAGGAAGCGCGAGACCGTCACTCCCCCGCCCTCGATGAAGATGCGGCTCGAGCCGCGGCGCGCGAGCTCTGCCAGGACTGCGCGCGGGCCGCAGCCGTCGCTGACGCCGACCACCTCCGCCTGGCCGTGGCGTTCTCCCGGGCTGGCCCGCTCGCTGCGGCAGACGAGCAGCGTGGGCGCGAGGCCGTCGTTGAAGATGGCGTACTTCGAGGACAGGCGGCGATCGGGGTCGAGCACCACGCGCACGGGGTTTTCGCCTGCGACGTGGCGCACGGTGAGCTGCGGGTCATCGTTGCAGACCGTGCCCGCGCCGACCAGCACCACGTCGAACAGCGCGCGCATGCGATGGTTGTGGCGCATGTCCTCCGGACCGGTGATGGCTTCGGGCTCTCCGCTGGGAGGACCGATGCGCCCGTCCAGGCTCTGGCCCAGGTGTGCCACCACGAAACACTCAGACCCCGCCGAGCCTGCCGAGCGCGGGGAGCCCGGACAACAGAGCGATGCGTAGCGTTCGAAGAGCTGCTCCGCCTGCGCATCCAGGGCGCGCCGGGCACGGACGCCGGAGCCAGCGGCGATCAGCGCTGCCTCCGGATGCTCGCCCACGGAGGCGCGCACCGGCTCGGGCTGCACGCTGATCACCTGCTCGCCAGCGCTGCCGCCTTGCGGACGAAAGCGCGCCAGCGCGCACAGCCAGCTCCACAGCTCGTCGGCCGTGGCCGGAGTCATTGCGCGGCTGCCCCCTGCGCTGTCGGTGGCGAGACCGCGGGCGGAGCCGCGGGCGCCGCGCTGGTCGACGGCGCCGCTCCGGGAGGTACCGCGCTCGGCGGCGCCACCAGCCCCGGCGGCAGGGACCCCGGGGGCACCAGCGTGCGCACGAAGGCGATCACGTCGCTGATCTCTTCATCGCCCATCAGCCCGCCAAACGCCGGCATTTGCCCCTTGCCGACCCGGATCGAATGGCGCAGCTGCTCGTTGGTCATCTGCGCCTGGAACTCGGGTTTGGTCAGATCGCGCGGGCGCGTCATGAGGCCCGCTCGCCAGCTGCCCTTGCCGTCTGCGCCATGGCAGCCCGAGCACGTGCGCTGGAAGATGCGCGCGCCACGGCCCGCGGGAGTCGGGTCCCGCGCCTCGCATCCGATCAGGCTCGGCAGCAGAAAGCAGCCGCTGACCAGCGCACAGCGCGCCAGCACAGCCGTGACCCGGCGTCGCTTCATCGAGGCCCGGTCGTCTTTCGGCGCGTCCCGCTCTTGGTGCGGCGGCGCGGCTGGGTGCTGACGGGCTGGCTGCCAGCGACCTGTCGCGCCGCCACGCTCACCGCCTGGGCCACCGCCCGCTCCAGCTCGCGCACCCCCGCCGTCTTGGCCACGAACAGGCCGATCTCGCGCGCCTCCGCCAGCGTGTCGGGATCGGTGCTGGCGCTGAAGAAGACGACCGCGCCGACCTGGCCGCGATCGAGCAGGGTCTCCGCCAGCCGAACGCCGTTTCCGTCGGGCAGGTCGATGTCCAGGATGCCGCAATCGAAGCTGTCGGACAGAGCCGCCGTGGCGGCGACCGTTCCGGCGATCACCGTGCGATGGCCGTAGTGTGCCAGCGAACGCTCCACCGTGCGCGCGAGCTCCGGGTCGTCCTCGACCAGCAATACCCGGAGATTGCGCAACGCCAGCATGACCTGGCGTTGGGTTATCGCGTCACGGGCACAACTTCAAGCGATGCCCGGCGGCCTGCAGCTTGGGGCGCGGCGCCGTGCGGTCGGACGGGTTGCAGGCTGGCGCGAACGGCGCAGAGCGAAGCCAGGATCAGCATCAGCGCGCAAGACGGCACGTCGCCGCTGACGCGCGCCAGCAGGGCGAAGCAGATCGCCTCTCCCACGCCCGGCGGTCGCCTGAACCAAAGCGTGACGGCGGCTACCAACAGCGCGTAAATCTCGATGAAATACCGCAACCCCGCCTCGACGAAGGGATCGGGGTGAGCGGTGAGCGAGGCCAGCGCCCGCGCCACGAAACGGCCCCAACCTTCGCCCTCCACGGGCGCGGGGCTTTGAGCCCCCACCCAGACCACGAAGGCCGCGAGGCTGCCGAGGGCGGAGACCAGGCCCACGCCCAGGCGCCAGCGCCGCGAGGCCCAGACGGCCGCCAGGAGCACGCTGGTCGCGTCGATCAGCAGGCCCGCGGTCGCGATGCCGCGAGCCAGCCCGAACAGCTCGGCCTCCACCTCCTGGCTGGCGTAGAGCGCGAGCACCCTCCCGAAGGCGCTCACCAGCGAGCCGAGCGTGACCAGCAACAGCATCAGCCCGGCGGCGCGGCTCTGCGGCGCCTGCAGCGCGGGCCGCACCGCGGTCACGCCGAGCGCGGCGGACAGGCCCGCCAGCGCGATCAACCAGCCCGGCGCGAGATGACGACTGCTCGCCGAGATGACCATGGGCAACGCCAGCGTGGTGCTGAGGATCGCGACCGAACGAAAGCTGCGCGACGTGCTGTCGAGCGTGCTCAGCAGCAGCCGCACGCAGGTCGAGACGCCCAGCACGGCCATGAACTGCGTGCTGAAGCCCGCCAGCTGATCGACTCCGGTGATCAGATCCCCGATGCCGGGGCTCGCGCCCGGCAACGCCGGCGCCACTGCTCGCCCCAGCACACTCGCCACCAGCGCGGTCAGAGCGACCAGGATCACATCGAAGCGCGTGGCCACGATGCGCAGCGGCACCGCTCGCCGCCCCGAGTCGGGCGCAGCGGTGCGGCGCGTGCGTTCGGCGGACTGCCCCGAGCCCTTGCTCTCTTCCACGCCACCGTCCGCTGCTGCAGCGGCGACCCCGGAATCTGAGCCTCCGGAAGCTTGTCCTGCCTCGATCGGATCGCTCGGACTAGGGAGCTGCATAGGAGGTCAGACGAGCGGTCTTCTCGCGCACGGCGCCTGGCCTGTCCCTGTCCTCGCGTTGCCTGTCACTGGGTTCGTTGTAGCCCTGTTTCGCGGGCGGCGCGCCCTCTTCGGGACCAAAGGGGCCACCCGGCGGCTCGTTCGCCGGCGGCGCGGACTTCTGAGGCACCTTGAGGATGAAGGGGCGAGCAAAATACGTAGAGCAGGCGAGCAGCGGATTGCGGTGGAACTCCCAGTGCAAATACACGTTTCCGTCGGGAGACACGATCGAGGGCGGCGGCGCGCCGAAGGGCGATGCGCGCTGCACGGAGTCGAGCGCCGCGATGTCGAACGCCGTCACACCGCTCGTGCGCGTCACGCCCATCTTCACGATGCTGCCGTTCGCCTGGCTGAGCACGATCTCCAGGTTCGTGGCCATGTCGTTGTCGTGCAGGCCGGCGCTGCCGGGCAGACCATCCAGGAAGTCGAGATAACCGAGCGCGAAGATGGGGTGCAGGCGGTTGTGGATGTGGTTCAAATAGGTGGCGAAGGGCACCGCCGCCGTGTTGAGGGCGGTCTGATTGCCGAGCTTCACGCTGGCGACGTAGTTCTCGATCGCGGGCCGCCAGCGCTCGATGCCGACCGCCTTCCATGAGCCCTGATGCTGGCTGCGCCGGCGCTCGCCGTCGGCGTGGATCTCTTTCGCCAGCTGATCTTGCCCGATCGCCGCCAGCGCGGTGCCGGGCGTGAGGTTGAGGTTCACACCGAGCTCGGTGCGCCCGGTGGCTCCGAGCCCGAGAAAATCGAGCGGGCGGTTGGGCGTGCCCGCGGCCATCGCGGCGCGCTGACGGCGCGCTTCGCGGGCGGCGCGCGCGGCCTGCGCTTCACGCTCGCCGGCGACTTGCCACGCGCCATCCGGGGAGTTGGCTACCGGCGGCACGGCCTCCTCGGCGCGGGTGGCGTTCTGCGCCGTCTGCCCCTTCTCGCCGGGATCGTTCTTCTGCGGACCGCCGTGCACGCGCCCCGCCACTTCGGGGATGCCGTTGGGCTGGCTGACGGAGACCTCCGCCTTCTTCTTCTCGCCGGCGAGCTTGTCCTCGCTCGGCGCGCGGTTGACCTCGCCGGGAGCGTCGTCGGACTGCGCGATGTCGGTCACGTGCGAGTCGCCGGGGTTATCCGTGGGCCCCATGTGCTGAGAGCCCGGGGTCGGCTTCTCGTTGTCCTGATCGGTCGCGGTGATCGATGCCTGCGTCTGCTCGCGCACGCGGTTGTTGTGCTCGGCGAGGAACTCCGCCTCGGGGTTGTCCGCCTGCTTCTCGTCTTCCACGTGCTGGACGACCGCGACCTTGCGCGTGTCCACCGCGGGCGGCGCCACTTGCGCCTTCTGCTGCTCTTTCTTCTCTTCTTCCTTCTTCGGCTCTTCCGGCTTGGGCTTCTCCGCCTTCTGCTCCGGCTTGGGCGGCGGCTCCTTGCTGGCGAGCTTCTTCTTCTCGGCCTCGGGCGTGTCCTCGGCCTTCTTGTCGTCCTCGCGCTTCTTGTCCTCGGCCTTCACCTGCTCGGGCTTCGGGAGCTCCGCGACCGTGGGATCGGGCTCGCCCTCGTGGTCGCGCTGCTCGTCGTGCTCCAGCGGAGGCAGCGTGCTCTCATCGAGCAGCGCCACCTCGGTGTTGAAGCGCTGCCGCAGCTGGTGCTGGATGGAGGCAGCGAAACGCCGCACATCCGCTCGCTCTTCGAACACCTCCGCAACCTGCTCGGCGCCGCCGCCCCACGTCAGGTGAGCGACGATGGCCGCGGCGACCCAGAGAAACAGCGGGATGTTAGGCTCGCGAGCCATGCGACGATCGTTCATTGCTCCGCGCCAACGACAACGGCCGAAAGACCCTCAGAACGTAACACCAGAGTCCGACATCAGCAATCAGCCATTTGGCCAGAGGATCCGTAGCGATATGGTGCAATGTAGGGTTCACGCCGCGGAACGCTGAAACGGCCCTGAGCCCTGCACGCGCGAAGCTGCCGCCGCGGTACTCGCGCGCCACACGCCGGCCCGCTCGGATGAGCGCGATCATCAGGATCTCGCGATGGCCGACCAGTGCTCTGCGATCTCCTCGGCGGACCAAACTCCCCCCTCCTCTTCCTTCAGGGCGCCCAAACTTTCGACGAGACGAAACACGCTGAGCCGCCCCCCGGCAGCACACACCACGACCCCCGTCACATCTCGACTGAGCTCGCTCGCCAGGAAAACATGCACGGGCGCAATGTGTTCGGCCCGCATCGAGTCGACGTCGGCAAACATCGGCAGCCCCTCCGTGAGACGTGTCTTGGCCACGGGCGCGATGGCGTTGACGCGCACACCGTACTTTTGAAGTTCGATCGAAGCCGACCGCGTCAATCCAATGACACCGGCAGCCGCTGCCGAGCCGTGCGCCTGGCCGTAGTTCCCTCGCAAGCCGGCCAAGCTGGTGGTGTTGATGATCGACCCCGCCCCGGCTTTCTTCATCAGGCGCGAGGCCGCGCGCAGACAATAGAAGCTGCCATTGAGCTGGACATTGACCGTGCGCTGCCATTGGGCCGCATCGAGTCGATGCAATTGCGCGTCCATCCCGATGCCCGCGTTGTTGACGAGAATGTCCAGGCTGCCCCAGGTGGAGCTCGCTCGCTCCACGAGCGCCTGGGCAGCCTCCGGGACGGAGACGTTGCTGCGATCTGCCTCCGCGATTCCGCCCTGCTCGCGGATCTGCGCGACAACTTCCTCGGCGCAAGGGTCTGCCTGTTCTTCGCCCTCGGGGGAGCAGCCGAGATCGTTGACCAGCACGCGCGCGCCCTCGCGCGCCAGGGCCAGCGCCGCAGCACGGCCGATTCCCCGTCCGCCACCGGTGACAATGGCAACCTTGTCCTTCAGCAGATCCATCGGCGGGGTTATGTGAGCCCTACCTCACGGGCGTCAATCGTTCTCGTGGCCCAGGGGTGACGGCAGCGCGGACGCAGGAACCCTCGCGGTGACACTCGCCACCCCGCGGGGTGCTCCCCCGCAGAAACTCCGGGTGCTCCCCGCAGAAGAGGGTGAACCGGGGACCTCGCGTCGACGGCCTTCCAGGGCTATGGCAGTCTGGTCGGGATGGCGCTCGAGCACGACGCTTGGCTGGTGGACCTCGATGGCACGCTGTACGCAGGCCGCCCGGTGAAGCTGGCGCTCGCCGCCGAGCTCGCCTTGCAAGGCTTGAGCGCGGTCGGGACCTTGCGCCGTTTCCGGTCAGAGCACGAGCACTTGCGGCGCACTCAGGCCGAGCCGACCGCGAGCCCCTACCGGCTGCAGCTCGAACGGACCGCCGAGGCCCTCGGCCTGGAAGCGGTGGTCGTGGAGGCTCACGTGCGCGAATGGATGATCGAACGGCCCGGGAAATGGCTGCGCCGCTTCCGCAGGCGAGCGCTCCTGGCCGAGCTCGAGGCGTTCCGATCGCGCGGCGGCCGGCTGGCACTGGTGAGCGACTACCCGGCGCGGCGCAAGCTGGAGGCGCTGGGTTGCAGCGGCCTGTTCGAGCTGGTGGTAGCCAGCGGTGAAGATGGCGGGCCGCGCTGGTTGAAGCCTCACCCCGATGGCTTGCTGCGCGCGTGCGAGCAGCTGCGCGTCAGCCCCGAGCGCTGCCTGGTGCTCGGCGACCGCCACGACGCGGATGGCGAAGCGGCTCGCAGGGCCGGAATGGCCTTCCGGCGCGTGGGCTAGCCGGCTTTTTCGAGGCGCCCCGCACCCGCTCGCGTTACCCTTGCGAAAACATGGTCAGCGAACACCTGCCCGTCGCATTCCGCCGTTCGAGTTTGCTGCGCGGCCTCGGTGGCGCGGTGGTGCTGAGCAGCGGCCTGGCCTGCAGTGTGCTGCCGGACAGTACGTCGGATGCGCCGGCCGCACCGCTCACGTGCTCGAGCGACAGTCAGTGCACCAAGGGGCATTGTTTGCTGCCGTTCGGCGTGTGCAGCCAGGACCAGGGGGAGCTGACGCACCTGCTGTTCGAGATCACCCCGCCTGCATCCGACCCGGTCTACGGCGGCGCGCGCTTTCTCACGATCCTGGATCTGGACGCCGCTGATCCCCAGGGTGCGCCGGAGCGCGGCATCGAGCCGGGCTGGATCGAGCTCAACGTGCGCCCTCGAGTGCCGGTCAGCGGCTCCGTCTCTGCGCCTCCCGACCAGAGCGACTGCAGCTCCGGTGCAGGCAGCACGCTGCCCGTGAGCCTCACCTTCACGCCGCGCGAGCGCTTGTTCGGGCTGTCCGTGCCGTCTTACGATCTGACCGCGAAGCTCGATGAGAGAACGCTCGAGTACACGTTCCGCGGCTCGCTCCCACCCGGGAACTACGACGTGTACATGCGCCCCGACGCGCAGGTGTTGGGCGAGAACTGCCTGGCGATTCCGCAGATCTTTCACAAGCGCCAGATCGGCAGCACCTTCAAGCCGTTCGAGCAGGCGCCGCTGGCCTCGCTGCAGCTGACCTTCGCGGGCCAGGACGATCACGACGGCTGGGTGGTGGACATGGTCCACCCCGTCACCGGCGAGGTGATCTCGAACCGCGTGCGCCTGAGCGCGGCCCATCGCGACCCGGTGAGCCACGCGCTGCGCGCGAAGCTGTACTACTCGCGCGACGTGGACGACTTCATCATGTCCGGCACGGAGCTGGTGCGGCTGACGCCCCCACCGGATCCGAACGTCGTCGCGGGCACGGTGTTTCTTCAGCGTTCAGGCCTGGAGTTCGCGGCCGCGGGCGAAGGCACGATCGGGGACATTTTCCAGTTCGGCAACGCGGTGAACTTCCAGGCCTGGGTCTGGGGCGAGAGCCAGCTCGACGTGCCGGTGCCGGCGACGGTCGACTTCGCCGCGCGCGATCTCGACGACATGGCGGACGGCGTGCTCACTCTGTTCAACCGTTCCGCCACGGTCGATGAGAAAGGCCAGGTCCGGGTTCAGCTCCTGCCAGGCGAATACCGCGTACGCGTCACCCCGCCGGGCGTGGTCGTGAAGGAAGCGCTGGGGCAGCTGTCGAGCCTGGAGACGACGGTCACGGTCTGGCCCAACGAGAACGGCAGCGCGCGCGTCCAAGGCGGCAACGTGATCCTCGTGCCGCCCGCCAGCGCGCTGTCCGGGCGCGTGATCGCGGAGTCGGATCGCCAACCCGTGCCCAATGTCGAGGTGCGCGCGAGCGCTTCCGAGCAAGAGCTCTGCCCGGTGGCCACTGCCGGGGATCTCCCGTTGCCTTGCACGATGCGGGACGCGGTCTTGACCAAGGTCCGCGCGGTCGATCCGTTCGTGCCCCGGACCCGGACGGGGCTGAGCCATGCAGACGGTGAGTTCGTCGTCGATGGCCTGGACTGCCGGCAGTGCACCGCGGGCGGCGGCGTCCGGCTCGATCTGAGCCTGCGTCCCCCGCCTGAAACCCGCCTGCCCTGGCTGATCGAGCGCGCGTACTATCTGCCGGGCGACAAGCGCATCGCGCAGCCGCTGGTGCTCAAACGGCCGGTCGCGCACGCGGTGCGGCTCACGTATGGCGATCCTGCGCCGCTCGCGAGCTCGGAGCCACAGAGCACCGGCGTGGCCCCGGCGTTGGCCGGCGCGTTGGTGCGGGTCTACGCCCTGCTCAGCGATCAGCAGAAGCTGCTGACGGACCCGGCCGATATCGAGCCGTGTATCACCGTGGGCGCGAGCCAGAGCGGCCACTGCGTGCAATCGGTGTTGCAAGTTGCCGAGCTGCGCAGCGGCGATGATGGCGAGTTTCTGCTGTTGCTTCCGCCGAGCCTGAGCCCTTGAGCTACGTCTGTTGCAGAGTTTCGCGGTGAGACACCAGCTGTCCGGCGCGCTGGCTCGCTCCGGGCGAGCGGCGCTGCCGAGGGCTGTGTTGAGCGGCGAGAAAAAAACCCAGCCGGCGGCCCGCTGTTCGGTCCAGCTCTAAGGACACGATATTCCATTAGCAAATCGACCACGCCTTCGTACTATTCCCGGGCGTGGGAACGACGCGACGCAAGGGTGGGAAAAAAGTGCCCTTGATGCGTCGCAGCGATGATATCTTACTGTAATAGTGTGGTTGCCGTGAAAGAGCCGCATTCGAAGGCGTTGGCTTCGTTGCCGGTCCCGCCCGAGCGAGATCTCGCGGGTGCTCTGCATGAGGTATCCAACGCGCTGACGGTCGTGCTTGGCTGGCTCGACAATGCACTGGCGGCGTGCGCCCCCGAAGGCGAGGCGCAGGCGCAGGTGGACGGCACGGCGCGACAAGCGATCGAGATCGCGCGTTCGCACGCGAGCCTCGGGCACGCCATCGCGCGGCGCGCTGTCGGCGCACCGGTGACGGATGGCGGCGAGCTGCGCAGCGCGCTCACGCTGGTGCGCGACACGGTGACGGGAGTCCTGCCGATCGCCGATCGCCGGGGCATCCGCATCGAGATCGACGATGACGTCGCAGATGTGCTCCTGCCCGACGCGCCGTTCGTGCAACAGATTCTGATCAACCTGCTGCTCAATGGGCTGGCGTACACGCCGAGCGGCGAGACGATCCTTCTGACGCTGCGCAACGAGCGCAGCCGCTTTGTGTTTCGCGTGCGCGACGACGGCCCCGGCGTTCCGGCAGACCAGCGCGACAGGATCTTCAAGGCGGGCCCTTCGCGGCGTCCCGGCGGAGCCGGCATCGGCCTCGCGCACTCGTACGACCTCGCCCAGAGCCGCGGCGGCACCCTGACCTTGCTGGACGGCGGTACCGGCGCCTGCTTCGAGCTGCGCTGGCCGGTCGGGGATGCTCCGTCCACCACCCTCTCGCGCACCACCACCTTCAAGATGCTCGACGGCCTGCGGGTCGCGGTCCTGGAGGACGATCCGGCGGTGATGTCGCTGCTGGAGTTCGGGCTCTGTTCGCGCGGCGTGGAGCTCTATCCGCTCTCCAGCCGGGCCCAGCTCGAAGACTTCGCGAAGCTCAGCACGAAGGTGGACGTCGCCCTGATCGACCTCTCGCCGATCCAGACCGACCCCGACAGCGCGATCGCCGCCCTGCGCCGCCAGTCGCCGAACGTCACCATCTTCCTGATCAGCGGCACCGCGGCGGCCCACGCGGGCAGCGCGGGCATCGCCGGCTGGATCCGCAAACCCTTCGAGCTCAGCGAGATTTTCCACGCCCTGAGCCAGGCCCGCCGGCTCTGATTTTCCGGGGGGCCTCCCTCCCCTGGACAACTGCGACGGGAACACCCCGCCCTCCGGCGGGAAACACCCCGCGCTTCGGGTTTTCCCTCCCGGGCGCCTTTTGCTGTTGCGTACCGCGCGAATAATTGACATCTAGGCCCCCGACCCCACGCGAAGGTGGCGGAATGGCAGACGCACTAGCTTGAGGTGCTAGCGGGGTAACTCCCGTGGAGGTTCGAGTCCTCTCCTTCGCACTACCCGTCTCTCGGCGGCACTGTTCACAACAGTGTCGCCCGATTTGTGGACGGGCTTGCCGAATGTTCGGACATGTTCCGGGGCTGGTTTCAAACTTGCGCTCTCGGACGGCTCTGGGCTCGCCGGGTTGAGTCCTCGCCTTTGCACAGCGCTTTTCGAATTGAGGGGTTGGTTGCCCCACTAGCCGCGCCGGCGCGGTAGTGGCGTGCGTCAGGCGGCCGTGGCGGAGGTCGTACTGCGTGAAGGGATGTCCGCGGTGGTTCTACGGCTAGGCGGCGCTGGCAAACCGAGCCCGCGCAGGCATTTGAACAATGGCCTGGCCTGGACATTTACCACTGTGGTAGTATATTGGTGGTATGAAAGTCAAAACCAGCGTCAGTCTCTCGGAGGAGTGTCTGCGCGATCTCGACGAACTGTCGGGCGAAGCCTCGAACCGCTCTGCACTCATCGAAGCC
>DASTRX010000105.1:0-39323 GCA_035760985.1 Polyangiaceae bacterium | reverse complement strand
GATATGGCTCCACGATGCGCGTCGCGCACATCGGCAACAGCCCCACCATCGAGCGCACCCGTAGCCGCGTCGTGCTGCCATCCGGGAGGCACAACCGATCGTAATAGAAGCCGTCCTGCTCGTCCCACATGCCGCTGCTCTCCGGCGCGTTCATGGCTGCGGCGATCCACAGGAAGTGCTCGAGATACTTCGCGGCCATGTCTTGATAGCTGGGGTCGTGGCCGGCGATCTCGGTGGCGAGCTCTGCCATGGTCTGTGAAAAGAACGCCATCCAGGCGGTTCCATCGGCCTGCTCCAGGTACCCCCCATTCGGCAAGGGCGAGCTGCGATCGAACACACCGATGTTGTCGAGCCCCAGAAATCCGCCCTCGAACAGGTTCTTGCCGTAGCGGTCCTTGCGGTTCACCCACCACGTGAAGTTGAGCGACAGCTTGGTGAAAACCCCTTTCAGAAAGTCGAGATTCGTCTCACCCGTCGCCGCGCGCGTGAGGCGCGAGACGAACAGGGTGGCCCAGGCGTGCACCGGCGGGTTCACGTCGCTGAAGTTCCATTCGTACGCCGGAACCTGGCCGTTGGGGTGCAAGTACCGGCCGCTCAGCATCAGCTCCAGCTGGCCCTTGGCGAAGTCGAGGTCCACCATCGACAGCGCCAGCGTGTGGAACGCCAGATCCCAGGCTGCATACCAGGGATACTCCCACTTGTCGGGCATGGAGATGATGTCGTGGTTCACCATGTGAAACCACTCGCGGTTGCGCACCTGCTGGCGAGCGGGCTGAAACGGATGCCCGCCGTGCTGCTTGAGCCATTGATCGGCATCGAACACGTACAGCTGCTTGCTCCACATCATGCCGGCCAACGCCTGGCGCATCACGCGCGCTGCATCCGGCGAGAGCGCGTCTGGCGTGAGCGACGCATAGAACTCGTCCGCCTCCGATACCCGCGCGCGAAAGACCGCGTCGAAATCCGAGAAGGGCTGGCGCCCACCCAGGCCGCGCGCCGAGCGCACCTGTGACACGGCCTCCTCGGGGCCGGTCAGGCGCAGCCGCACCACGCTGGCCGAGCGCGGCTCGACGCGCAACGAATAATGCGCCGCGGCCTTGGTGCCCGTGCGCTCGGGGTTGATGACACCTTGCTTCCCCCCGATCAGGTGCTCATGAAACCCATCCTTCACATAAGGGCTGATGTTGGGTGAACGAAAGACGCGCTCCGTGTTGGTGTCATTGTCCGTGAACCAAAGGTCGGCCGCACCCTCACAGTACAATCGATAGTCGGGGTTCAGCCGCTGGCTCGGTTCATCCGCATGCGAGGCATGGATCACGCGCAACGAGGCCCGTTCGCTGGCGCGCAACAGCGGTCGAGGCCCGCCGTCTGCCCAGGTGTTGCGAAACCACAGCGTCGGCAGCAGATGCAGCTCCGCGGCGTGGCTGCCGCGATTCGCGACCGTGATCTTGATCAGGACGTCCTCGGGCGCCGCCTTCGCATACTCGACGAACACGTCGAAATAGGCGTCGTCATTGAACACGCCCGTGTCGATCAGCTCATATTCGGGCTGGTTCCGGTCACGCTCGCGATTGGTCTTGACCAGATCATCGTACGGGTACGCCGCGTGCGGGTACTTGTACAGGTATTTCATGTACGAGTGTGTCGGCGTGCTGTCGAGGTAGAAGTAGTACTCCTTGACGTCCTCTCCGTGGTTGCCTTCGCCGTTCGTCAGACCGAACAGGCGCTCTTTCAAGATCGGGTCCTTGCCATTCCAGAGCGCGATCGCAAAGCAGAGCAACCCTTCGCTGTCGCAGATGCCGGCGAGGCCATCTTCGCCCCAACGATAAGCGCGGGACCGCGCCTGATCATGGCTGAAGTAGTTCCAGGCGTTGCCATCGGGGCTGTAGTCCTCGCGCACGGTGCCCCATTGCCGCTCGCTCAGGTAAGGGCCCCACTTCTTCCAGGGCTCGTGATCATTTCTCGCGTGTGCTAAGCGCTCGCGCTCTGCTTGCATATTTCCCCCTGTGCAAATTCCATGCGAAGATCGCGCCAGGTGTGGGACATGTCGGATGCGCCTACCCCGCATCGCCCTTTTGTTTGTGGCGGCGCGCCGCTGCTCACCCCGCACATGAGTATTCGCAGAAACGCCACCACACCACGGCGTTACAGCGCGGGGACGAGCAAGAACACGCCAGCTGCGCCTGGCGCGCGGGCAGAGGCATAGAATCTGCTAACCGAGCAGCCCATGAGCGCACCGTGTTCATGGCTCGCGTGCTTCTTCATTGCGCTGCTCTCCTGCTCCGTGCTGGCGAGAGCTGCGCCGGCTGGCGCGACTCGAGCTGCGACATCGTCCGCGCCCGCTCGACAGGACACCGGAGCTTGGCCCAAGACCGTGACGGCCAAAGGCATCACCTTCGAGGTCTACCAGCCGCAGCCCAGCTCCTGGGACGGCTACAAGCTGACCGCCGCCGCGGCGGTCAAGGCACAGGCCGCAGGCGACAAGGCGCCGACCTTCGGTTCGATCGAGCTCGAGGCCAAGACGATCGTGAACAAGGACGCGCGCACCGTCGCGCTGGAGCAGATCGCGGTGACGAAGGCCAAATTCCCATCCGTCCAGGAGAGCGCGAGCCAGTATCAGCAGCTCTTGAATCAGGCCGTGCTCGACGCTCCATCGTCCGTGCGCACGCTGTCGCTGGATCGCCTGGAGAGCACCCTCGAGGTCGCCGCCGCGCAGACGCGAGCGCAGCAAGCGCTGCAGAATGACCCGCCGCGCATCGTTTTTGCCAGCACGCCGACCGTCCTGATCTATGTCGACGGCACGCCTGCCTGGCGCGCCGTGCCCGGAACCTCGCTGGAGCGCGTGGTCAACACGCGCCCGCTGCTGCTGCGGGACTCCCATGGCACCGTGTTTCTCAGGATCTTCGACGGCTGGCTGGAGGCACCGCAGCTCGACGGCAGCTGGACCGTGACCCTGCACCCCGCTCCCGATCTCGACAAAGCGTTGAAGGCGGCGCTCGACAGCAAGTCCGTGGACCCGCTCACCGGAACCACGCCCAACGACACCAAGAGTAAGCCGCCCACGCTGAAGGTCAACGCGCCGCGCATCCTGGTGGCGACCACGCCGACCGAGCTGGTCGTGACCGATGGCGCGCCGAAGTACGTGCCCATGCCGCCCACGGAGCTGCTCTACGTCGAGAACACCACCGGCAACGTGTTCAAGCACACGGGGGACCAGCAAACCTATCTGCTGACCTCGGGGCGCTGGTTCAAGGCGCCGTCGGAGAGTGGCCCGTGGGCGTTCGTGGCTTCCGACCGACTGCCGAAGGATTTCGCCGCCATCCCCGACGAAAGCCCGAAGGAGAACGTGAAGGCATCGGTGGCCGGCACGCCGCAGGCGCAGGAAGCGCTGATCGCGAACAGCATCCCGCAGACCGCCAAGGTCGATCGCAAAGCCAAGTTCACGCCCAAGATCGATGGCGAGCCCAAGCTCGAGCCGATCGAGGGCACCACACCGCCGGCCTCCCTCTATCGCGTGGTCAACTGCGCCACACCCATCTTGAAGGTGGGCGACAAGCAGTTCTTCGCGGTCGAAAATGGTGTCTGGTTCAGCGCGCCGGCCCTCAGCGGGCCATGGCTCGTCGCCGACACCATCCCGGCCGTGATCTACAGCATCCCGCCCAGCTCGCCCGTGTATTACGTGACCTACGTCAAAGTCTACGAGGCCACGCCGACCACGGTCGTGGTGGGCTATACGCCGGGTTACTACGGCGCATACGTCAGCGGGGCGACCGTCGTCTACGGCACCGGCTACTACTACCCACCGTACGTCAGCACCAGCGTCTGGTACGGACCGCCTGTCACGTACGGCTGCGGCGTGAGCATCGCGTACACGCCCTGGACGGGCTGGGCATTCGCGTTCGGCTTCGGCTGGGCGTGGGGTTCCGCGATGGCGTATGGGGGCTGGGGCTACGGGCCCTATCCCTGGTGGGGCCCGGTCGGCGTCGGCTTCTATGCGCCTGCGTACTATCCCTGGCGCTACGGCGCGGGCGGCGCAGTGTGGGGACCCAGACCCGGCAGCGGCGCTGTCTGGGGTCCGGGAGGTTGGGCCGCCTCCACCGGCAACGTGTACCAGCGCTGGGGCTCTACCGCCGCGGTCACGCGCAGCAGCGCGGGTTATAACGCCTGGACGGGCAACCGCTGGAGCCAGGATGTGGGGCGCTCGTACAACTCGCGCACGGGCACGCTCTCGGCAGGCCAGCGATCGAGCGTGGGCAACGTGTACAGCGGGGAATACCAGACCCACCGCTCTGGCGCGGCTGCGAATCAGCGCACGGGGGGCGCCGCTGCCGGCGCTTCTGTCACGCGCGGCAACGCTTACACGGGCCAGCAGGTGACGGCAGGCAGGGCCGCCGTGCGCAACCCGAACACGGGGCAAGTCACCACCGCGGCCGGCGTGCGAGGCAAAGAGGGCGGCGTCGCTCGCGTCGGGGATGACCTGTACGTCAGCCACGACGGCAACGTCGCGCGCCGCGGCGCGGACGGTGGCTGGCAGGAGCGCTCCGGCGGCGAGTGGCGAGACGTGGACCGCGACGCCTCGGGCCGCCGCGAGCTCGATCGCAGCTACGAGCGCCGCTCGCAAGGCGAGGTCCGCTCTCAGCGGTTCAACAGCGGGGCTCACCGGGCTGCAGGTTTCGGCGGCGGAGGGCGCCGGAGATAGGGATCAAGGGTTTCAGGGCTCGGATCCGCACGACAGCTCACGACGCCAGGACCGCCCGCTGTCTTTCCAGGTCCCGCGCGTACGGAGGGCAGTCCTGGAGACGCTCGGCGTCTTGCGGCGCCGAGCCCCCAGAGACCTGACCCCTGGCTCCTCGTCGGCTCTCTGCGCGAGATTCGGCGCGCGAGATTCGGCGCGCGGGAGTGGTCGCTCAGGGCGGAAAGCGCTCCAGGATGTCGAGCGTCGCTTGCTGGACGAGCTCGGGCGTGGCGGCTGCGCCGGGCGCGGGCCGCCTGGCGGTCGCCCAGCCATGCCAGACCAGCTCCTTGCGCTCGGTGTCGTACACGTCGATCATCAGCACGCCTTCTTCGAACTTGGTGAGCTCGGACTCCTGGCAGGCCTGCACCGCGCCCCCGGGCAAGACGGCGCCCTCGTACATCGCGTCTTGCCAGTAGTTGTGGCAAGTGTACGTGTTCACGTTGGTGCGCTCGCGGCTCGCGAAGTGAGAGGTGGCGACGAGCTGCGCCGTGGGGCGCGGGACCTCACGGTAGCCCTTGCGCGCGAGCTCGCGCTTGATCGTATCATCCACGATCTGCACCAGCTGCTCCTGCGCGGGCGTGAGGTGCTCGGGCAACTCCGCCGATCGCCCCACGCTGAAGGTCTTGCTGGGCGACAGGTCCACGCCGCGCTCCCAATCGGCGGACGCCCGCACCGGAGCGCTGCAGCCAGCGCTGCCCGTCACGACTCCGCCACCCAGCAGCAACACCCGAGCTAACACCGGCAAAATCCGCTGCATCCGAGCTGCGCGCGGCAGCATCGATCCGGCTGACATGTCCAATTCCCCCCGAAGCGAGACCCTAACACGACCACTTCACGCGAGAAACGAGTTTCGCGAGCGCTGGCGGACGTAACGGCGCCGTGCGCGAACGCGCAGCGCTCCCCCGCCGATGTCCGCGGCTGGGTTCTTGCAATCGTGCGAGTGAGCCTCGATGGACGGGCGGGCATCAATCGTCTCGCGGCCGCAGCCAGAGTTACGGGCGCGGATCGCGCGCTGTCTCTTCTTCGCTTCGAACACTTGTCTGGCGAGCAGTGTGTTGGGTGGCCTACCTGGCTGCGCCAGCATCGAGCCGGGTCGCTACGGCGTGTCGAGCCTGGAGTTTGCAGGCATGCAACAGATGCGGTCACAGTCCCTGCGCGAGTGCTTGCTGACGCGCGAGCGGCATGCGTTGACATTGCGTCTGGGCGCCCGGGTCCCGCGCTGCAGCGAGCCTCCGTTCAGCTCCGCGGACCCGGAGCTGCAGCTCTGGACCTGGAGCTGGACAGCCTGGCCCACCTTCAACCGCAGCGTGTTTGACCAGGACCTGAAGCGGATCCTGCGCTGGTACCGGGCGCGAGGCTTCTACGAGGCCGCCGTCCAGGAGGTCTCCTTCGATCCGCCCGGCGCCGGCGAGGGCAAGGACTGTCGCGATGATACGTGCCGGTTGCAGGTACAGGTCACGATCCGCGAAGGCGAGCCCGTGCAAGTGCAGCGTGTCGAGCTGTCCGGCGGCGAGGCGCTGCCGGAGGGGCTGCGAGCCCGCCTGCGCGAAGCGCTGGAGCTGCACGCAGGCGAGCGCTTCGACGAGCTGGACTACGACCGCAGCAAGCAAGCGCTGCTGCGCGTGTTGCGCGAGGCTTCGTTCGCGGAGGCGCGCGTCGAGGGCAAGGTCGAAGTGGACGCGGCGGCGCGCCAGGCACACGTACGCTTTCGAATTCAACCGGGCCCCGCCTACCGCTTCGGCACGCTGCGCGTGACCGGCCAGGGGGCGTTGCCCGAGGCGCCCATCCTGGCCGCCGCAGGCGTGACGCCGGGCGAGAGCTATCGCCCGCAGCGCCTGGATGAGCTCCGCGTGGAGGTGCTCGCGCTCGGCGCGTTCTCCGCGATCGAGGTGCAGGAGACGCCGGACGCGGCGCAGCGCCGGATGAACCTCACGCTGAAGGTGAGGCCGCTCGCCAAGAGCCAGCTGCGGCTCGGCGTCGGGGTGACGAGCGGCGCGAGCCGACGCACCGAGACCGGCGACATGGAGAGCATTCCGCAGTGGGACGTGCACTTGCTCGGCCGCTACGAGCTCCGCCACGTGCTGGGTACGCTGGGAGCGCTACACCTCGAAGATCAGCCGCGCCTGATCTTCGGCGATGTCTTCCCTTCGCCGTCGAACCCGCACCTCGGCAACACCGTCTCGCTCAAGCTGCACGAGCCTGGCATCCTCGAGGCGCGCACGGATCTGTTCTTTCAGAGCTCGTGGGACTACGGGCCCGACCCGTTTCTCGGCTTCATCCGCTCCGACATCCTGCTGCGGATCGGCGCGCGCAGAGGCTTCTTCAGTCACAAGCTGGTGGCCACCGCCGCGCTGCAACAGGACCTGTTCGTGGTCAACGACGACCCCGACAACACCACCAGCGACGGCAGCCCCACACCCTCCACCTACTACTATGCGTTCCTGGAGCAAGACCTGCGCCTCGATCTGCGCGATCAGGCGGCGCAGCCGAGCCGCGGCAGCTACTTCGCCCTCAACTCGACGGAGAGCGTCCGCAGCTTCGCCTCCGACTGGAGCAGCTGGCGCCTCGCGCCCGATGCGCGCTTCTACCTGCCGATGCCGCTGTCGAGCGTGCTGGCGCTGCGCTTCGCGCTGGGCGCGCTCTTCATCTACGACGCCGACTCCAGCCTGGACGACCTCTCGCAGCGGCTCGGCCCTTCGAACTACCGCCTGCGCGGCGGCGGGGCCTACAGCGTGCGCGGCTTTCTGCCGGGCGGGCTCGGCGCCGGAAGCCAGGGTGGCCTACGGCGCTGGGAGAGCATGCTCGAGTGGCGGTTGCGACTGGGCGCTGCGCTCACGCTGGCGGGCTTTCTGGACTTCGGCGACGTGAACGATGCTCCGAGCTTTCGCTTCGGCCATCTGAACACCAGCGCGGGCTTCGGCCTGCGTTATTTCACGCTGCTCGGCGTGCTGCGCGTGGACGCCGGCTTCCGCGTGCTGCCCTGGCAGCGCACGGACGGCTCCAACGGCATCGAGGAAGGCGCCAGCACCTTCCCCTTCACGGATGCGCCCGGCGCCCTGCACTTCACGATCGGAGATGCGTTTTGACGCCGGCGCGCCCGTTCCGCCGCGCGCTGCGCGCCCTGGCGCTGTGCCTGTGCGGGTTGCTGGTCACCCTCTTGGTGCTGGGCGCTGGGGCGGGCCTGTACCTGTCCAGCGCGCGAGGCCGGGATCGCCTGCTGCGGGCGCTGGTGACGGAGCTGAATCAGGTACTGCCCGGTCGCATCACGGTGCGCCGCATCGAGCGACTGGGGCCGAGCTCGGTGGTGCTGAAGGGCGTCGTGCTGACCGCTCCCGCCGGCAACGAGGTGCTCGCGGCAGAGACCGTTCGAGCCGAGATCGCGCTGCGGAGCCTGCTGAGGGGTCGTGTGGTGCTGCCACTCGCGGTGCTGGAGAACGGCGAGGCGGATCTGCGGCAGCTGACCCAGCCCGGCGCGGGGCTGATCTCGGCCCTGAGCGTGCCCAGCACAGGCCCTTCCGCGCCCCAGCCGCCCGGCGCGGAGCCGTTCTTCGAGATCGGCGCGCTCTCGTTGCGCGACTGGCGCGTGCACTTGCCTCGAGCGGGCCCCTGGACCCCGAGCGAGGTCGGCCTGCGCTCGCTGCAGGCCGGAATCCGAGTGGGCAGCGCGGTCGAGGTCGAGGTCGAGCACCTGGACGCCGAGCTCCGGCGCGATGCCGTGCCGATCGGTGTCGTGGCCGTGCGCGGGCACTGGAGCTCGCACGCGGACTCCGCGCTCCAGCTCGCAGGCACGCTGTGTGAGACCGAGCTGGTGCTGGAGCTGAAGCTGGGCCGCTTTCCGAACGGCGCTGCCGACTGGCGCGACGTGCCGGTGGATCTACGCTGGCAGCAGCGTGCTCTGAGCGCGGCGCGCATCGGGGAGCTGGCGCTGCAGCCTCGGCTCGAGCCGTTGTTCCTGGGCACGCTGGATGCTCGGGCTCGCGTGCAGGGGACGGCGCGCCGACTGCGCGCGCACGGCGAGCTCCGGCTGGACGCCGGCCAGGTGGCGTTCGCTGCCGAGGCTCGAGAGCTCTCCGAGCTCGATCTGACGCTCGACACGGAGCAGCTGGAGCTGAACCGGCTGTTCTCCGGGGCTCCCGAGTGGCAGCTGGGCACCCACACTCGCGCCTCGCTCGAGCTGGCGCACGGGCAGGCCGCGCTCGGCCTGAAGCTGAGCTCGCAGAACGTCCTGAACCAGATCGCCTTGCCGCAGCTCGAGCTGCGGGCACAGCTCGAAGCCGATGCGCTCCGGCAGCTCGAGCTTCAGCTCGACGATCGCTGGCTCGCGCTCTCGGCGCGCGGCGATCTGGGCTTCGACGGCAGCGCCCGGCTGAACGGGCGCGCGCGCGTCGATCTGGCCGGCGCGCCGCGCTGGCTGCGCGCATTCGCGCCCGGGGGCGCGCTGGAAGCCGAGCTGCGAGCGGTGCACGGCAGCGTGAACGTGGAGCTCGGCTTGCGCCGCCTGCGCTCGGGCGCGCTCTCTGCCCGAGGCCAGCTGCGCTCCGAGGCGCTCGAGCTCGCTGGCGCGCGATTCGAGCAGCTGCGAGCGGCGCTGTCCTTCGCCGGTGCGCTGCCGCGACCCGTGGTGGGCCTCGACGCGAGCTGGGCCGCCGCGAGCCGCGGTGCGATCGCGCTCACCCCCGGCGAGCTGCACCTCACTGGTGGGCCCCGGCGCTATGAGTTTCGGCTGAAGACCGGCAGCCTATCCTTCGGCAGCGGCGTGCTCTCGGGCTGGCTGGAGCCAGCCGTGCGCGAGAGCCGCTTCCTGCTCGCCGGCTCGGGCGAGTTTCGCGGCGCGCGCTGGAGGCTCAGCATGCTGCCCGCGAGCAGCGCGGGAGCGCGCCAGCTGACGGTGCCGGAGCTGCGCCTGGTGTTCGCGGACCAGGAGCTGCGCCTGCACGGCGGGCTCTCGCCCGGCGCTTGCGATCTGGAGCTGGAGTTCGCGCGCGTCGACCTGCAGCGTCTGCTCACGCCGCTCGCGCCACGGCTGGCGCGCGCGGGTTTGCTCAGCGGCAAGCTGCAGGCGCGCGGCTCGCCCGAGCACCCGGAGCTCGAGCTCCAGCTGAGGGGCGACGCGCTCGAGCTGGCGCCGGGCACCCGGCTCGATGCGGACCTCTCCGCGCGGCTGGATGCTGCGGACGATACCCTGGAGCTGCGAGCGCGACTGCGCGACGATGCCGGGGCCACGCCAAGCCTGGACCTGGTCTGGAGGCTGCGCGAGCCCGCCGGACAGCTCGACACGGAGCTGGCTCTGCAGGACGCGGCGGGGCCGTGGCTGCACGCGCGGGGAATGCTCGCGCTGCCGATCGCGCGCGCCCGCCCCAGTTTCCTTCAGCGGCTCGCGGCCCTGCCCGCACTGCTGCCTCGGGCCCTGGAGCACGAGAGCTGGCAGCTCGAGCTCTCTGCCGCGCCGCGCCCGCTCGCGAATCTACCGTTGCCAGCGAGCTGGTCCGGTCTGGGCCAGAGCGAGCTCGACGCGCGCCTCGTCGCACGGCATGCGCCCGGCCTGCAGCCGCAGGCCGAGCTGGAACTCCATCTGGCCGACGCCCACCCGCGCGCGCGGCCGGGCAGCTGCGCAGGCGCCGCGTTCAGCAGCGACGGCTCGCTCCGGCTGCGCGACGGACGGTTCGAGGCCGCGCTGGCCATCTCATCGGAGCGATCCCCGCTGCTGCACGTCAGCGGCTCCGGCGCGCTCGATGTCTTCGCGCTGCTGCGTGGCGGCGAGCGCCACTGGCCCAACGCCACCCTGGAGCTGGAGGCGCGCGACCTGCCGCTCTCGCGCTTGCCTGTGCTGTGCGAGCGAGCGCGCGGCCAGCTGACGGTCAGCGGATCCGTTCGCGATCCGTTCGGCCAGGGCCAGAGCGAGCTCCAGATGACGCTGCGCGAGTTCAGTCTGGGCAGCGATCAGACCGTCGACGTGGCGGGACGGCTCCGCGCCAGCCGCGGCGCGCTCGACTGGGATGGCACGCTCCGCTCCGGCGAGCATCGCTCGCGCTTCAGCGGCGAGCTGCGGCGCGCCGGCGCCAGAGAGGCGGGTGCAGCGACGCCGCTGGCGGTCGTGCTCACGCTGGATCAGCTGCCGCTGGCTCCGTTCTTTCCGCTGCAAGGGCCGCTCTCCCACATCTCAGGCTCGCTGAGCGGCGAGCTGCGCGCGCGGGGCGCCCAGCCCTCACCCGAGCTATCGGGGAGCCTGCAGCTGCATGATGTCTCGTTCACCGTGACCGAGCTCGCCCAGCCCTTGAGCGACATCAACGGCGAGCTGCGGCTGGAGCAGAACGCGTTGGTGCTGCACCAGCTGACGGCGCGTGATACCAACGGCAGCCTCACGCTCGATGGCCGCTTCGCGCTGCGCGGACCGCGCGAGCTGGAGGCGGGCCTCGAGCTGACGGCGGACAAGTTCCCGCTGCGCCAGGCGGGCCAGGCGATCGCCACCACCAGCGCGCAAGCGCGCATCGACCTCGGCTGGAAACCAGAGCAGCAGGATTTCCGCATCCGGCTGCTCGACATGGATATCTGGCTGGAGAGCGACCGCGCGCCGGCAGGGCTCTCGCTCGAGCCTCATCCCGACGTGAGCGTGCGGCAAGCGCGAGCGCCCGGCCCGAACCTGGTCGCGCTCGCGGAGGAAGAGCGCGCCCGCGCCGGGGCGGATCACCCGAACCGCACGACGGTGCAGATTCAGTCACAGGACGGGTTCTGGGTGCGGCGCGCCGACTTCGATCTCAAGCTCGCCACCGATCTGAAGATCGCGATCGAACGGCCCGCGCCGAGCGCAAACAGCTCCGGAGTGAGCGTGACGGGCGAGATCCGCTTCGAACGCGGGTACCTGGAGCTGCTCGGCAAGATGTTCGAGGTGAGATCGGGAGGCACGCTGCGCTTCCCGGGCTCGACCGCGACCACCCTGGATCTGGTCGCGAGCTACAAGGACCGGCGCACGGAAAAGACCGTCACTGTACGGCTGCGAGGCACCCTATCCGCGCCCAAGCTCGACTTCACGCTCGATGACGAGCCGATCACGGCCGGCGAGGCTTTTCAGGCCATTTACGGCTCGACCGACAACTCATCCGATCGCGTCGAAGATACCGAGGCCGAGGCGAGTCAGATCCTGAGCGCGCTGACCGCCGGCCTGATCACCACCAGCATCCGGCGCCGGCTGGGAGCGATGGCGCCGATCGTCGCCGTGGATCCGGGAGGCAGCCAGGGTGTCAGCCAGGTGCGCGCCGGCTTCGAGCTCGACACGCTGATCCCTGACTTTCTGCGCGATGTCGTGACGGGCGTGTACGTCGAGGGCATCTTGTCCTCGGAGAAGCTGGACCAGCAGGGCACGCAGCGCGACGTGCAGCCCGGCGTGTTGATCGAGCTGCACTTTCCGTACAATCTGGTCACGAGCGGCCGCTACGGACCCGACACTACCTGGACAGTGGACGTCGGCTGGCAACCCTGAGGGGTGGCTGGCCTTCAAGCGTCATGCCGCGTGCTCGTCGCGTACCAGAGCGCGATCATCTCCAGCAGCTTCTGCTGTTGCACATCGGCCAGGTCGCGGGTCTCACCCGGATCCTCGAGCAGGTTGTACAGCTCCCAGCCGCTGGCATCGAGGTTCCGCAGCTGTTCCTCGGTCAGCAGCAGCTGGTCCACGCCGGATCCGACCTGGTCCGAACCGCCGGGACAGGGACACACGGCGCGCCAGCCATCGAGATAGATGGAACGGTGTGCGAACAGCTGAAAGCGTGGCGTTTCCCGCATCGTGTCCGGTTTTGCGCCGGGTTCCGGCGGCAGCCCTGCCAGGAAAACATCACCCGGCGTGTATTTTGAAGATTGGCTCATTGGGGCGCTCCCGTACTGCGGTGCCGCCCCACGCCGGCTCGGCGCGCGACGTTCCACCGCCATTTCGCTCCGGGCCTGCAAGTTCATGGCCAGATGCAACAAGTGCATCGTCGGATGCAACAGCGGCTGTTCCTCACGGGTTGGCCGGGTCCGTTTCGCATGTAGCGCAGCGCGCCAGTAACGGGGCCGTAGCAAGAGGTTACGGCTCGGTACCGCGCGCGCAGCGTCCACCGCGCGACGCGGCGCGCCCTCCCTCGCCAGGCGCCATTTGACGCGGCGGCGGATCTGCGCGAGAGACCAGAGAGGGGGACAGGATGGCAGCTTACGCACAGACGGCGGGGGCGCCCGGAGACACGCCGGGCCTACCCGAGCTGTTCGGGAACGGTCCATTGCTGAGGCTGCAACAGCGCGTGCTGCGCGCCGGCGCTCACGCGCCGAGCGTGCGGCGGCCGATTGCGATCGAGCTCTGGCAGTGGGCAATCGCGGTCGCGCTGATCGGCTGGCTGCCGCTACTGCTGCTGGTGAACCTGGCGCCTGCACAGCCCGGCGCTCTGCGCTCACTGCTGCTCGACTTTGGCGTGCACTGCCGCTCGTTGCTGGCGGCCCCCACGCTGGTGCTCGCGGAGGCGATCTCCGCGCGTCTCGGTGAGATAGCGCGCCACTTCACCAACGGGGGATTGATCGCGCCCAGCGATCACGAGCGGTTCGAGCGTGCGCTCGACTCCACGCGCCGGCTCGCTCACTCTGCCGTGGCGGACTGGGCGACGGCGGCACTCGCCTATCCCATCTTGTTCTTGTTGTTCGCGGCCGGCCCGCTCATTCCTGCTTGGCAGCGGAGTGGGCCAGGATTCCTCGAGTGCTCGGCAGCAGGCTGGTGGCATCTGCTCGTGAGCGCGCCGCTCTTGATGTTGCTGCTGCTCGGCTGGTTCTGGCGGTTGTTGCTCTGGGCTCGCTTTCTCTGGCTCGTATCGCGCATGGAGCTGCTGCTCTCTCCCGCGCATCCCGACCGCTGCGGCGGCCTGCGCTTCCTGGGTTACTCACTGAGTGATTTCTCGGCGCTCGGCTTCGCCTTCGGGACCATCGTGGCGGGCAGTCTGGCGAACCAGGAGGCACGCGGCGAGGTCAGCCTCGAGCAGTACCGGCTCGACTTTGCCGCGCTGGCGCTGTTCGTGGTGGTGCTGTTTGGCGCTCCCCTGCTGCTGTTCAGCGGCCCGTTGCTCCGCACGCTGCGGCGTGGAGTCTACCGATATGGCCGGCTGGCAGCCGGCGTCGGAGCTCAGCTCGAACGAAAGTGGCTGGTGGCGGGCACGTCGCTGGACGAGCAGTCGCTCGGGGTGCAGGACTTCTCTGCCGTCAATGACCTGTACCAGATGGCGGGCAATGTGTACGCGATGCGCTTGCTGGTCGTGGACGTGCGCAGCATCGCACTGCTGCTGGTCGCGACCGTGTTCCCCCTGCTCGCCGTCGCAGCCGCGAGTCTGCCGCTCGATGTACTGCGCCAGGTGCTCTCCAATTTATTGTTCTGAGGGTGGGCTTGGTTCAGGCGGCGGGGCGGGCACCTACACTTGCCGCCGTTTGCCTACCCGCCGCGAAACCCCGCCCGGGTGGCTTGCGCACGCGTTCCGAGCATGTGACGTTCATCATTCTCGCACGTCGGCATGGCTTATCTGTCTATCTCTGCCACAGCAGGGCGCGGCTGCACCGCGCTCGGCGGCGTCACCGCTCGCCGCCAACCCTCCCGTGCTCTGGCCGGCGCCGCCGTCGTCGCGGCGCTGAACAGTGCCTGCGGCGAGCGACCGCTCGAACCCCGACCTCCGGATCCCGGCGCGCCGCACTTTACCGTGATGAGCTTCAACATCGAGCTCGGCGCGAAGCGTGAACCGAGCACGCTGCGGAGCATCGGTGAGCTCGACGCCGATCTCGTAGGTCTGCAGGAGGTGACCCCCGAAGCCGAGGCGTGGCTGCGCGATGCCTACGCGGACCAGTACCCCTATCAGTTGTATCAGTCCAAGGGCGGCGCAGGTGGCCTCGCTGCGCTCTCGCGCTTTCCGCTGGTCGACCACGGCCTGCGGCCCGCTCCGGAGGACTGGCACCCGGCCTGGCACTTCGAGGCGGAGACTCCTGCCGGACCGGTACAGCTCCTCGACGTTCACCTGCGCTCACTGTTCAGCGGAGATCCGAATCCTGTGCGCTCGTACCTGAGCACGGGCTCCGATCACCGGAACGAAATGGCGCTCTTTTCGGACTGGTGCGAGCAGAGCATCCCCACGATCGTGCTGGGCGACTTCAACGAGAGCCCAGACGGGCCTGCCATCCACTACCTGGAGGGGCGCGGCTTTTTCAATCTGCTGCCCGCTTTCCGACCGGGACAGCCCACCTGGCGCTTCCGCTCGACCGGCGATCAGTTCAGCGAAACCTTTGACCACATCCTGATCAACGCGGAGCTCGTGCCGCTCAACGCCTGGGTGCAGCGGCGAGGCGAGTCCGATCACTTGCCCGTGCTGGCGCACCTCGAGCCCCGCAGCTGGTGACTCCTCGCCTCGCAGCTCACCACTGGTGAGCGAGCGCGAGCCCCCAGTGCACGCGGCGATTGTAGTACTGGAAGTCGCTCCAGCTGACCTGCGCTTCGGCGCGCACGATGGTGGCACCAACGATCTCGGCAGAGAGCCCGAGCGGGAGAAAGGGCGTGAGCTGTGAGCCCCAGCTGCCGAGGCGCGGCGCCGTGTAGAGCTGCGCGCCGGGCCAGAGCCGCAGGGACGCCGGCACAGAAGCCGCAGCCCAGAACAATCCCAGCTCCAGCTCGCCGGAAACATTGACCCAGCGAGCGCGCAGCCCATCCCAGCGCAGCGCGGCCCCACCGAGCGCGGAGGAGGTGTCGAACCCGGCGATGGTGCTGAGAGCCCAACGCTCGCGCAGTTGCACGGTCCACCAGGCTTGGCCGAGGCGCTGCGTCTTCTCGTTGACGTAGCGGCGCGGCTCGACGCTGGAGAGCGCGAGCCCGAACTCCTGCGTGCGGCCCGGGCTGCTGATCGCCGCAGCCGGACGAAACCCCTGAGACGGCGCGCACGCCGCGCACAGCAGCGCCGCGAGCGCGAACCAGCGCAAGCTCGCGGCGCTCCTCCGCCCCTGCACGTCACCACTTCGCGTACTCAGAAGACCATCCCCGCGCCGATCGCCAGTCGACGCTCCTGACGCCGCCCGGCCTGACCGCCCAGGTAGCTCTCGTGCGCAAAGCCCTCCAGCTGGCTGTAGAAGCGCAGCGGCGTGTCCGGAGGCTCCAGGGCCAGGCCCAAGCGGTTCTCTTCGAGCACCTCCGTGCCCGCCGGGTCACGCGTGATCGTCTCCTGAAAGCGGTCCAGCCCCTGGATGGATCGGTAGCTACCCCAGCCGAGCTCCCCGTACAAGCGCGCGGCGCGCAAGCGAAGCTCGCCGGCGAGCCGCGTCGAGAAACCGAAGTTGTACTGGTAGCCTCGAGCGAGCGTGCTCTTGTAGGTAGCGTCGG
Source organism: Polyangiaceae bacterium (assembly GCA_035760985.1). Classification (GTDB taxonomy): domain Bacteria; phylum Myxococcota_A; class Polyangia; order Polyangiales; family Polyangiaceae; genus SZUA-265. Next base: position 23,229 of record DASTRX010000105.1, on the reverse strand, counting down.
GATCCGCTTCGTGCAGCGCAGGCCAGGCCAGGGAGCGGATCGAGGCAAAGTCCGCGGAAGCGCGCACCCCGAGATCGAGCTGATAGCCGTTCGACTTCCAGGTGGCTCCGAGCTGCGGCCCCGCGACGTGGATCAGCGCGTACTGATCCCCGCTCTGCAGAGCGTCCTCCGCCACGAACTCGAGGCCTGTGGCCAACCCGAGCAGCGCGCCGATCACCGCCCGGTGGGTCGCGCGCTGGCCGTAGTACCCGGCCAGCACGGCGTCCAGCCTCATGCGCGCATCCCGCAGCCCCGAGCCGTCAAACTGTAAACCGAGCGAGCCGCTCGTGAAGTTGCCTTGCGCAAAGGTCGAGTCGAAGCTCTCCGGGTCCAGGTACCCCGGCAGGCTCACCAGGCGCGCATCGAGCGCGACGCCTCGCAGGATGTCCTTCTGCACGCCGTCGCCGATCCAGCTGTTTTGATACGCCGCGCTGAAGTGGTGCGTGTACTCTGCACTGAAGCCGAGATTGTCGCGCGCCGGGCGCGGGTCTCTCGGCCGCGAGTCGAGCTCATCGTGGACCCAGACGGGGAAGCCCAGGGTGACCTTGGCCACGTCCTGCGCCAGATTGGTCTCCGTCGGAGAGCTGTTCAAGTAGCTGGCGAGCTGCACGAAGAACTCCCCCACCGCGATGCCGCCGACGGTGGTCGCGACCATGTCGTTGATGCTCACCTTCTCGCGCCACTCCAGCGTCCCTTCCCAGATCGCTGAGCCGGCAAAGGTAAAGAGCGACGCCGCCGGTACGCTCAGCCCGTTGGCACGCGAGAAGCCGTAATAAGCGGAGCCCGCGAGCGGATGCAACACGTTGTTGGTGACGTGGGTGTTATTGTCAAAGCGAATCGCCTCGCTGCTGAGTCGATCCGACCAGCGCGGGAAATCCCAGTCCTGCGAGTTCGTCTTGTAGTTGGACCAGTACTGAGCCACGCCGAGTGAGAGCACACCCGCCACCTCCAGTGCCGCCCTGGTATAAGAAGGTGGATAGCGGCCCGGGCCGAGCTGCCGGTCCCGCTGCGTGCTTCGCGCTGGCTCGTGCGGCGTGGGCAGCTCGTGTGGCATCAGCGCCAGCTTGGGCTCGCGACGATCGTCCGTGCCGGCGGACAGCGCGCGCGAAGCCAGCGTGCACGCCATCGCCAGTGACCGCACAGCTCCGCCGCGGGCGGCGTTGCAGACCATGTTACCTCCGCAAGCAGGCGCGCTCAGCGTGACCTCAACAAACGACGCCGCCTTGGGGCCTCACGTCCCCAACTGGCGCTCTGCTTGCAGGGCCCTCATGCAGAGATTGAGCCAAGCGTAACCAGCAACGGCGACCAGAGCACCGGCTGCGGACGCGGGCGAGGAGGAGCGATGGGGACATTGAAGGTGTGTCGAGATTGGATCCTTGTGCTGGCCGCGTGCGCAGCGTGCGGAGGGCCGCTGCGCTACCAGACTGCATCGACGGGCAAAGCGCCCGGCGCCGACGCGGAGATCGAAGCCGACGTGAGCGAGCAACAAGGACAGACCCGGCTGACCGTGTCGGTGAAGAATCTGCCGCCCCCTGATCGCGTGAGCCCTGATGGGCAGCATTACGTGGCCTGGTATCGACCCGGGCCGAAAGGGGTCTGGCAGCGCGTCGCAGCGCTCGCGTACGAGGCCGAGGCGCGTGAAGGGACGCTCGTGTGTTCCGTGCCGGAGAAACAGTTCGAGTTCGAGATCACGGCAGAACCTGCCATCGATGTCGCGTCCCCGTCTGCCAATGTCGTCTTCGTCCAGGGCATCGGAAGCTGATCAGCGTGACGCTCGGAGCGACAGCCCGCCCGATCTCGCAGGCCAGGGCGCGTGATGGTCGGGAGCTACAAGCGAGTAACAGCCCAACGCTTGATTGTTACCGCGCCGAAGCCACGCAGAGCCGCTCGAGCGCACAATTCGCGGTAGAACACGCTATTCTCCGCGTCGCGCGCGCTAGCGCTGCGCGGCTTCTCGCGAGTTCATCGAGCTCGGCGCCATCGGTAAAGCAGCGCGCCGCCAGTGGCACGCCGCGTGCAATACACTGAGTTGTCTGGCGGGCGGCAAAACCCGTCCAATCGAACCGAGCCCGGGGGGGCGTGAGCGCCGGCGGCGGCCTCGCTGACCGAATGGGGGGGACGGCGTCAACGGGGCGCCAAGTAGTGTAGGCCGCCGCTCGGGATGACTATTCACCGACCAAGATCATTCTGAGCGCGATTGGGATCTGCCGCCCGCCGGACACACCTTTAGCAGCGAGTCGTGAGCAACCAAAAACCCAGTTTTGCTGTTTGAGCCATCGTGCAGGCAGGGCGGAGCAATGGACAGAGCTCTGAGCATCCGGCATGCATACCTGGAAGGCGTAGATGAGACGAAGCGCTGGAGCGCAGCATCAACACCTTCGTGGAGGTTCTGCGCAGCCACTCGGGTGCTCTGATCGCGCTGAAAGGGCGCCGGCCGAGGGGCTAGCTGCGCGTGGCGAAGATCATGTACGAGCTGCCCATCGATCGCCACTGAACCGGTAGCCCGCTGTCCGTCAGGGCCCTGGACACCTGCGCAATGACGCGGATCGGCCATGCGCGTGCGGGTGACACACACCTGTTACAGCGCAGGCGCGATCAGCCGGCCCGGAGCGCCGTTCGCGCCGGCCGCTGTATGGCAGCCAGCGCAGTCGCCGTCCTCGAGGGCCGTGAGCATGACGCGCTCATTGCCAGCCCTGTCGACGATACGCGCAGTGTACGGGAGCGCGATCGGTACCCCGGGATCGAGCCAGAAGTTGCCGGCGCTGTTGCCGGTCGCCGTCCATTCCGTGCCGTCTGCACCCGTCAGCACCACGGTCATCCCCCCCTGCCCTCTGCAGTCGTCCGGCTCGTGCTCGGCCAGCATCACCGTGCCGGCGAAGGTGTACAGCGGAGCATGCGTGGGATCGTTCAACTCCGCGTGGCACTGGACGCAGCTGCGGCCCGGGTTCATCAGCGGGCTGTCCTTGTCCGCATAAGTCCAGATTTCTCTGGAGGCACAGATCGAGTCCGGCACGGCTTCGAAGCGGCTATCCACCCAGCAGCTCGCCAGGCACGCCGAGGCCGCGCAGCATGCAACACGAGCGCGCCGCAGCAATGAATCACTTTGCGTCTCCACCTCGCCCCCCGATCCCGGTATAGGATCCTCCGGCGGCGACAACAAGTCGTCCGCGGGGGACGATCAGTGTTTCACTCGACACTCCGGCACGGGGTGCGGCGCGCTCTGGCGTACTGCACCTGCTCGTTGCTGTACGCGCGTGGCTTGCTCGCCGAGGAGCCAGTGGCACCCACAACTGCTCCGGAGCCGCCTGCGGCGGCCGAGCCCAGGCCGCTGACTCTGGAAGAGCTGGGTGTTACACATCCGGGAGAGCCCCCTGCGCTCGCTCCGGTCGACTACAACGCTACGCCTGCCGAGCGCAGCGCCGGCAACTTCCTCTGGCCGTTGATCGACGTGGTGGGGATCAACCTGACGCTGTGGAGCATTCCGTACGTGATGGGTGTGCCCTTCGCGCAAATTTCGCCCCAATACTGGAAGGAGAATCTGCAGAACGGCTTCCAGTGGGATGACAATGAGTTCGAGGTGAATCAGTTCGCCCATCCCTATCAGGGCGGCATGTACTTCAGCACGGCGCGCGTCAACGGGCTCACTTTCTGGGAAGCCATCCCGTACACCATGTTCGGCTCGGCTATGTGGGAGTTCTTTCTGGAGACGGAGCAGCCCTCCACCAACGACTGGATGACGACGACCTGGGGCGGTTTCCTGTTCGGCGAGTCCCTGTATCGGCTCTCGAACCGCGTGCTCGACGACTCGACCTCGGGCTCGACACGCTTCTGGAAGGAGTTCGCCGGATTCGCGATCAATCCCGTCAACGGCCTCGATCGCTTGATCAGCGGCCAGGCCTGGGCGGATGGTCCCCCGGGAATTCAGGCTCCACTCGCCGCCAACCTGCGCGTCGGCGCAGACGGGATCGGCCTCTCCGAAGGCACCGGTTGGGGAAAGACGTTTCGTGCCTGGATCCGCTTCGACTATGGAGACCCGTATGCACAGCCGGAGCTGCGGGTGCCCTTCGATGCGTTCAACGTGTCGGCGCAGCTGAACGCCGGGCGCGAGATCTTGGGGCAGGGGATCGATGCCACGGGCTTCCTGCTGGGTCGGCGCTTCAACCTCGGGACGAGCGATCTCAATCTGATCGCCTGGGCCCTGAACTTCGAGTACTTCACCAATGGCACCACCAAGGTGTTCACCCGGGACAGCGAGGGCGTCTACCAGCTCGGCGCGATGGGCACGGGCCCGGCCTGGTTGAGCCGCGTGGCGCTGGGCGGAGGATTCTCGCTCGACTCCGAGCTGGACCTGCTCGCCGTGCCGACCGGCGCGATGACTTCACCTTACGCCAAATACGAAGCAAACCGGAGCTACAACTACGGCTTGGGGGGCTCCCTGAAGCTCGAGCTGCACTTGCGCCACGCGCAACTCGGCCAGCTGTACGCTGAAGCGGACCGCTATCTCTACTATGTCGTCGACGGCGCGCGGGGCGTGGAACACGTGGGCACGCTGCAGCTGGGCGCCTTCCTGAACCTGTATCGCGGGCATGGCCTGGGCGTGACCGCGATCCGCTACGATCGCAACTCCTACTACGACGAGTATCCGAACCTGTTCGATGCCTTCTGGTCCGGGCAGCTCCACTATGAGCTGGTTTTCTGAACGACGGCGAACGTGCAGCGCGGGCGGCTCGAAACGGGCGGCGGGCGGCACCGTTACAGGGGAGTGACTCGCAGAAGCGCCGCGCCTCCACGCGCCCGTACTGAATCGCACAGCAGTTTGGAACGGCTCTTGCGTACGACAGCTGGTAACGCGCGCTCAACGGCGCGCCTGACAATTCGTGGGGGGATATCATGAGATGGTCTGGTTGCCTGACGCTGTTGGTCGCGCTGGGCTGCGGCTCGGCGCCCGCATTGAATACACAGCATGAGGCGATGGGTGCGCTGACCGGGCGTGCCACGTATGCGTTCACGGATACGCCGGGGCTCCAGGAGCAGGGCTTCACGACGGGGCACCTCTTCAATCCGATCATGCAGCGGCGCATCCGCGATGCGCTCTCGAGAGAGCTGGCAGCTCGCGGCTATGTGCCCAGTCCGCCCGACAGCGCGAGCATGCTGGTGACGTTTTCGGCCGGCTCGCGTCAGGATGTGGTGACGCAGGGGGACCAGAAAGGGCCCATCGTGCAGGGCACGGCGTACACGATCGATCGCGGCGCCCTGGTGCTGCATTTTCTCGACCCGCAGTCGAAGGCGGTCATCTGGCGCGGCTGGGGAGACGGGGTGATGAACGCCGACGACGACCTGGACCAGAAGGTACGGGCAGCCGTCCATCAGATCATGGCTCCCTTTCCCACCAAGACCTCTTGAGGCAAGCACATGGCATTCAAGCATTCCAGACAAGGTAATACCGCATCGCTCGCGCCGAGCTCCCTCCTGGGCAGCGCCAGCATGCTCGCCGCACTGCTCCTCTGCTCGGGTTGTGGCGCAAGGCCCCTGCACGCCGCCGCCGACTGGGAGCGCGGCGCCGATCTCGAGCCCAGCAAAACCTTCGCCGTCGCTCGCTCACCCTTCTTGCCCAAGGAGCTCACCGGCGAGCAAGCAGCCTTGCTGGCGATCGTCGAGAACACGACCAAGGACGAGCTCAACAAGAAGGGCTATCGCGAGACGGCGGCCGCGCAGGCTCAGCTGATCGCCACACCCTCGTTCATCAAGCGCAAGCGCTCGGATACCGTGGATGCGTCGCTGTACTGTGGCAGCTACGACGTGAAGGTGATGCAGGGGGCGCTTTCGCCGCCGGCGCCCGCGCTGGAGGGTACGTGCGAGGAGACTTACATCACCCAGTACGATGAGGGCACGCTGCTGATCGACATGTATGATACACAGCTCTCCGAGCTCGTGTGGCACGGCTGGACCTCGGCGGAGCTGCCCAAAGCCGGGTCGTCGGTCACTCCGCAGCAGCTCGTGGCACGCGCCACGATCGACATCCTCGCGAAGTTTCCGCCTTGAAGGCGGCTCGACTAGCAGGGGAACCCGCGCTCCTTCCCTGTGGGGGCTGCGGGTTTCCCGTCCTTTTTGTCTTCTGCTGGTGTCCTCGGTTCTTGGGTCCTGCGTGAGCTGACGCCACTCGAAATGAGTAGCAGCCTCCAGCAGCGGGATTCCCCCCAAAAGGCCCGGCTGCTGGAGGCTCTAGTTTTTGCGCTCGGCCGATCGACGCAACGTTATTCGATCAGCGGAATGTTCACGGCCAGCTCGTACTTCACGAGCGCGCGCATCTTGTTCTCCATCTGAGCGTACTTGGCGACCTTGTACGACGGAAGCACCTTGGCCATCTTGGCCAAGATCGCCTTCTTGGCATCGAGCTCGGCACGTTCGATCTCGAGCAAGTCGGAGACCAGCTTCTTCGAGAGCTGATCCGAGATCGGCCCGCGCGCATCCGCCTCGATGTACGTGGAGGCCATGTCCTTGATGCGTTGGTTGATCTTCTGAAGATCCTTCTGGTACGACTCGTACAAAGGCCAAAACCCCTTTGCCTCCGTGTCCGTCAGGTCCATGTTCTCCGACACGACGAACTTCTTGTCCGTCTTGATCTTCTGACGCAAGATTTCCATCCTCGAGTCGACGACCGCCCCGCTCCCGTCCTTTGCTGCTTCTTTCGAAGCAGCCTGCTTGGAGGCGCCCTCTTTGGAACCGGATGCCTTGGCACTGTCCTTCGAGGCACTGTCCTTCGAGGCAGGCGTGGCCTGCTGGGCAATCGCGGAACGCGACACGGACATCACGACAGGGACAGCGAGCGCTACCGCAATCGGCAGCGCTGTCATGCTCAACGCCCACCGCAGACCCGCGACCGTCCTGACAGACGACGTCCTTGCAACTACCGCGCCATGCACTTTGCTTTTCATTCCTACCCCTCCCTCAGAAGCCGATCCCCAGCAACAAGCCCAGCGACTGCACGTTGCTGACTTGGCCCAAGAACTCTTGCGCTGGCGTGTTCACGTACCGGAGATTGACCAGCGCGATCGGAGCGTACCTCCCCAGCGGCACCTGAATGCCGGCTTGTGCGCCCCACGAGAATGAGAACTCCGTGTCCGAAAGCGTGAGGTCCGCCATTTGGCTCTCGAACGTCGCCCAGCTCACGCCAGCGTGCAGCCCGACATAGGGCAGCACCGGGCCTTCCTCCATCAAGAAGTAGTTCGCCAGAAATCGCACGCTACTCGTCTGCGTGTAGTTGTAAGCCGTGGCGGTGACGGCGCCGTTCTCCACGTTGAAGGTCGTACGCGGCCGATTGTCGACGAAGGTCGCCCAGTCACCGTCGATGCCGAGCGCGATCCGGTTGTTCACCCAGGCCAGGATCTGAACCTCGAAGCCGAGTGGGCTGACGACTGCGGTGAAGTCGCGCACGCTGCCCAGCGGCACGTTGAAGGCCCAGCCCATGAAGCCGGAGACATGACCGGTCTTCGAGCGACCCGTGGGCTCGAAGCTCTCGCTCGTGTCGACGCCCACAGGCGCTGACGGCTGCAGCGGTGGTGCACTACTGAAACCGGCTGGTGGTGCATCGTAGGAGGGAGCCGCTGGCGCTGGCTCGGGCGGCGGGCTCGCCGTGGAACCAGCCGACGAGGGCTGCTCCGTGCTGTCCTGCAAGTGGACGGCCGTGGGCGCCTGGCGCACCGACTCCCGCGCGGCTGCCAGGCGCGACCCCAGGCCCGACACCAGCAAAATGGAAAGAAAAACCTCTGACCTCATGATCCCCCCTCAAGGTGCTGCAGTAGTGAGATACGGCGACTGCTTGAACGCCTGATCGATGCCGTCGACAGCGCGCGAGACGATAAACGACGCGGAATCGATTTCCACGCCATAGATACCCGAGAACCAGACGCCCTTGCGCAGCGTGGCGGTGGTGGACGGCGGCTCGACGATGCTGCCGGTGGGCGGCATGTCGACTGCCGATGGCAATGGAGTTGCCACCGGTGGCACGTCCGGGCCTGGCCCCATCGTCGCCAGGTCGGTCATGTGCGTGACCATCATGCCCGAACGCCAGGCAGCCGTGTCACACGAGCCGTACGGATAATAGTAGTAGTATCCCCAGTAATAGTAGTCCCACCAGTAGTACCAATCGTAGCAGTACGTGGCGGTGTACACGGCACGCAGGTACACGAGCTCTACGCCCAGGTCCGCCTCTTCCTTGGAGGCCGCCGGGCGAAAGCCACGGTCGATCAAGTTCTGCGTGGTGGCTTCGATCAGCGGTTGAGCCGCCAGGTCTGGAACGGTCTCAACCCCTTCTTCCCTGCCCTCGTCGATCATTCGGATCTCGGGGCGCACGAAGAAGGTCCGATAGTTTTGGAAGTCCGCCTCGCTGTCCCGCGCAGTGACCACGACGGACTCCTCGTAGCGAGAGTCCGGCGCCGGCGGCGCATAGCAACCCACGAGCGCGAGCAGACTCAGCGGTGCAAGCCGTGATGCAAGTAGCGATCTGTATTTGATGTCCCCCATGCGATTGACGATGACACACGCGCTGACACGCGATCAAGCACAATTCGCGCCCTGCGTGCGCGTGCATGTTGCTCGATCGTAGCGCGGATTGGCGCGCATTCGGGCTCACCCAGGCGCGCGCGTTACCAGATTGTGCTGCGCAAAACACCGGTATCTCCGCGCAGCTTTCACGTCACACCGCTGCAACGCGGTGCTCATCTCGGTAGAGCAATGGGCGCTCGCTAGTCCGCCGCGGTGCGTTGCCGCAAACGCCGATGTTCGCGCCATTGCATGAGCGTTCCCGGATGCAGCAGCTTCGCACGCACACGGCGCGCGGTAACAGCGGCGTTACGAGCTTCGCAGTCCTTGCTCCCGAGCAGTAACGCGCCCTCAGCCTCAGCGAAAAGAGAGCGCGTCCCAGCGCGCCACGACGCCCACGCTCGAGAAGGTCAACTCGGCACCGGGGATGCCGACGATCTTGGCGTCGGCGTCGATGCGCAGCGAGTTGCTCTCGAAGAGCTGAAAGCCGAGCCCTGCCTGGCTGAGCAGCGACAGCTGCGTCGCTGAGTGCGTCTCCCCCGCGAACTCGTTCGATTGGGAGACGATGCTGAGGCCGATGCCGATGCGCGGGCGGAAGCGCCAAATGTCCGCGCTGATCCCGGGCGAGATGACCCACGCTCCCAGCTGCTGCTTCAGTGTTCCACCGTCCCCCCAGGGGCCGCTGGGCAGCTCCGAGCGGCCGTGAGCCAGCCAGGCGTAACCTACCTCCAGCTGCGGATCGACAAAGTAACTCGAACGATAGGCGACCGCGGCAGCGAGCTCGACTCCCACGCGCCCCACGCTCTCGCTGAACTCCGGGTTCGCAGGGTCTCCGAACACCAGGCTCGGCCCCAGCGCAGCCGACAGCTCGAGCGACGAGGCGGGCGGCCGCATTTCGCTTGAAGTACCGGTTTCCGCCAGCGGGGGCTCCTGCGCCGCCAGCGCCGGCGCCAGCGCGAGCAGGAGCGCGGCGGCGAGCGGGGCCTTCATCGCGCTGCTCCGCTCACGGCTGTGCTCCGCTCGGATCGGCCCCGCTGAGTTCCGGCCCTTGCGGCGCCGGGGCTGCTGGTGCCGGTTCCGCCGGCTGGGGCGGACCTGCGCTGACCGCGGGCACGGAGGGCATCGAGCCGCCGGCGAGCGCCGGTGGAGTCCCATACTTCTGGTAGCGATGAAACAGCAGCGCCGCGCGTGACGTGATGATGCCGTTGGGCATCGAACGCTTCAGATACTGATCGATGAAGTCCGTCTGGTTGATCGTCCAGAATACCGTCATCGCGCCTGCCTGGCGCAGCCTCTCGACTTCGCCTGTCTGGGGGCCTCCAGTCCAGGTCGGCCCCCACGCGACGCACCCTTCCGACAGCACCAGGTCCGGGTCGTACTCGACCAGGCACGGCGGCACCTGACGCCCCTCGGCCTGCAGCACCGCCTTGGCGCTGTGCCAGGCCTGCAGGTTCTCCTCGCTGACGATCGCGACCACGATGCCGAGATTTCGATCGTCACTCGGATCGTCGTTGCTGTTGCGGCGCTCCAGCTCGCTCAGCACCTGATTCGCGATGCGCGCTGTCGGCAGTATCGCTTCGGGCACCTTCACGTCCAGGTACACGCCCTCGAGCTCCGTGGCGTCGACGATCGCGGCCAGCGCTTCCTCGAGCGTGGGGATCGTCTCGCCGTAGCGTAGCTCGCAGTTGCCGCGTAGCTCCGCCAGCGAGAGCTGGCTGAGCTTGCCATTGCAGAACAGCCCGCGCACCAGCGCACTCGACAGGCCCGGGTCGTGAAACAGCACTGGCACGCCGTCGCGCGTGGCGCGGACATCGATCTCGACAGCATTCGAGCCGGTGCGATCCGAGAGACGGATCGTCTCCACGCTGTTCTGCGAGACCCCGCAGTGATCAGTGGCCTCGCACGCCCCGTGGTGAGCGACCGTGAAGAAGCGGCCGCGCCACGGCTTGAGCTCGCGCGCCCAGTGCAGCGCCAGCGGGACGCGCGGGAAATCATCGTCATTGCCGTAGTGGCCCTTCAGCTCCAGGCCCGCGGCAGGGTCCGGCGTCTGCCCCCTGCACAGCTGCCGCGCGGCTTCTTCGGGGCCTACGAACAGGCGCACCAGGCCCGACTCGGCGCGTGTGGGATATTGCCAGTACCCCTCGAGCACGACCTGGTCATCCGCGAGACAAGCGGCGCCTAGCACCGCGAAGCCGGCATCCTTGTCGGTGAGCAGCGAGACCGTGCCGATCGTGGTGCGGATCGACAGATCATCTCCCAGTAGATCGGAGCCCTCGCTCAGCTCGAACCCACCCTCAAAGGCGTACAATTGCTCGCGCGACAGAGCCCGGCCCTCGCGCAGCAGGCCCCCGTCGCTGAAGCCCGGGATGCGCGAGTCCGGCGATGACTCGCAGCTCTGCACGATGATGGCCGCCGTGGCACAGAGCGTCAGCAACAGGGCGGACCACACCGGCAGCGCAGAAGAACGAAGCTCAAAATTCATAACCAGCCACCATCCGGGGATAGGTGAACAGCGCCGGCGAATCTGGGAATAGCACCCAGAACGCGTAATACGCCCGCGTCGTCATCAAACCGACACCAAAGTACCAGGCTGATCCATTGTGCATCGGGTTCTCGACGAACAGCATCTCGCTGTGGCCCACGAACGGGTGGGCATTGTCGAGGCCACCCCAGACGTCCCCGACGCGCACCCGCTCCGAGCTCATGAACAACAAGCTTCCGCGCAGCGAAAGGGCGACGTCACCCAGCACATAGCCCAATGTCAACTCCGGGCGGTACTGCGGTGCGATCAGCAGGGCGTCGAAGCCGAACTGACCGAGCTTGCCCAGGTAGACCCCGACGCTCGCGCGCAGCTCGTAGGACCATGCGCCGAAGCGCTGGGCGAAGGCTCCCCCGAGCAGCAGCTCGTTGGTCACGAACATGGAGTTGAAGTGGCCGATCAGCGACCAACCCGCACCCAGTCCATAGCGCCCATCGAGGCTGAGCTGCGGCAGGCGAAACTCCATGCCGTACATCAGCTGCGGATCGATCGCGTCGTAGTATCCGCCGATGGCGAAGCGGAAATCATGCAACTGCGGCGTCGAAGGCTGAAACGCCAAGCCGGGCTGGGTGGCGTGCTCCTGTACGAGGCCGCGCTCCGCCCGATCACAAGGCGTCGATGTTTCACCCGAGCAAGGTTGCGCTGCCGCAGCGCTGCCGAGCCAACTGCAGACCAAACTGCCGCAGAGCCAGCTCGGCAGCGCCAACGCGCAACACGACGACACGACTCTCGAGCGCGGCTTCCAACGCAGCACTGGCTGACGCCTCCCGTTCCCTCTGACCCGCCGTTCCAGTGCAAGGACCAGGCCAGCCGAGCTCCAGGCCGCGCGCCACAGGTTCGAAGGAGCAACGTTTCGAGTCTGTCCCAGCGCAGCAACCACGCTGTTCGAGATCGCTACTGCGACGTAACCTCTACCGCGGCCTAGAACTCGCCCAGCACGAAGCCCGTCGAGTACTTGTACGGACCCGTCGCTGGTCCTGCTCGATCGAGCGTCGTCGCCGCGTCACCCCAGGTGTTGTAGCTCTTGCCGTCGATCACGTAGGCCGGCGCGGGCTGGCCCGTGCCCGCTGGGCGTGCCGGCGAATGGAAGAGCGAGTAGGCGCCATGGCTGAGCCAGGGCTCGCTGTCCCCGCGGCTCGTGACCTTGCTCGACGCCACGTAGTCCGCGCTGCCGTCGCCATTGACATCCTTGCGGATCCACGCGACGTGCAGCAGCTCGTTGTACGAGCCGTCTTTCATCATCTGCGCGACGTTGCGGTTGAAATCGGCAATGACGCGGCTCGCACCGGGATAGTCCTTGCGTAACGCCAGGTGTAGCGGGTGGATCGCCATGGCCTCGGGCCCAGCCACGAGCAACCGCTGAGCCTTGTCGGGGTAGGCGCGGAACAGATGCTCCACCATCAGCTCATCGAGCAGCAGGTAGTCGGCCTGGTTGTTCAGCACCGCGCGCAGGCACTCGGCGTCGTTTGCGTGAAACGAATACTGGACTCCGGCAGCCCGCGTCACGGCCGCGCCGTAAGCGTAACCCCGCGTGAGGGCGAGGCGCTTGCCGGAGAGCTCGCTGACCGCCTTCTGCCAGATGTTTTCGCCTTTACGGCCCACGAGGATCAGGCGGTTTTCCAGGTAGGGGTTGGAGAAGAGTAGATACTTCTCGCGCTCCGGGCTCTTCCAGATCGCCACCGAGCCGTCCAGTTGCCCTTTCTCGAGCAACTGTTCGGCATCGTTCCAGTTCAGGATCGTGACTCGGGCGTGCACACCACCACGCTCCAGGGCCGACTGCACCAGGTCGATGGCTTCGCGCGGCTTGCCTTCCACGTCCGTGAAGGGCGGCCACTCATCTCCGAACAGCCGCAATGGAGCGCGCTGCGGTTCAGCCCCAACCGGCTCGGCGCGGGCAATCGCGGCGCCGAGGCATGCGATCAGCACCAGCAGCGCTGCGAGCCAGCGCCGCGATTGGGCCATTTCCTCGGCCATCTTTCCCCCCCGTTGCTGTCAGCGGACACCGAGGTCTAGGCGTTTGCCGTGTCTACGTCAATCACGGTCGCCGCCGAGCCAGTCTCGCTGCAGCCGGCGTTACCGGCGAGTGACACGCGCTGTCCCTTGATCACGAGTGCGCTCGCCATTGCTGGCACGCCGCATGCTGGACGTGCCGGCGAGGGCGAATCCGATGATGCACCGTGTACGGGTCGAACCATACCTTCCCATCTGCCTGCTGACCGCAGCGCTGATCGGCGGGTGCTCCCCCACCACCTTCGTCTCTTCCTGGAAGTCACCGACCGCTCAACCCCTCCAGCCCACCGGGGCGAGGGTGGCCGCGGTGGTGATGATGCAAGACGAGCCCTCGCGGCGCAGCGCGGAGGACACGCTCGCGCGCGAGATCAGCGCGCACGGCGCCAGGGGGATCCCCATGTACAAGATCTTGCCCAACGCCCAGCCCGGCAATGAGGAGCAGGCCAAGGCGGCGCTGGAGAGCGCGCAGATCCAGGGTGTGGTGGTGATGCGGCCGCTCGGGGTGAGCAAGGACGTGACCGTGTCCCCCGCCTACGGCGGCCCGTACTACAGCGGCTACTGGGGCGGCTACTATGGCTATGGCTGGGGCAGCCCGTGGGGGCCCAGCGTTTACACCGATACGACCGTCTCCGTGGAGACGCTGGTGTACTCACTGAAGCAAAATCAACTGGTCTGGGGCGGGCGCAGCAAGACCACGAACCCGGAGAACGTCAACGAGCTGGTCTCGGAGGTGGCCAGCGCGGCGGCGGACGAGCTGAGCAAACAGGGACTGATCGCCCATTGAGACTCCCCTGCTGGATCTAGTCCTGGGACTGCTGGTGGCCTGGCTCGCGGCGCTCTCGGGGACTCCGGGCGTCGCGGTCCCGACGCCTCCGAGCGTGCCCGCCGAGCCGCCCCGGGAGGCCGACTGGTTGCGCTCGGTCTACGCGAGCGCAGTCGAGTCCGTGGTGCTGATCGATGCCGATGCCGGTTCGGGCACGGGCTTCTGCTTCCATGATCCGCGCCTGATCTTGACCGCCCTCCACGTGGTCGAAGGCGCCTCCGAGATCGTCGTGCAGAGCGTGCACGGCCAGCGCACGCGCGCGGTGATCAGCGCCTATTCCCGCGAGTCGGACCTGGCCTTGCTGAAGCTGGAGCGCGCCTTCGAGGGCATGACACCGCTCCAGCCGGAGCACCGGGTGGAGGTGGGCGACCGGGTGGCGATCGTCGGCCACCCCTTTTCGAGCCTGGCGCATCGCGTCCCGCAGCTGCGCGGACTGCTGAACTGGAGCTTGAGCCGTGGTGTGATAGGTGCGGTCTCGATCGCCTGGTTGCAAACCGATGCCGCGGTGAACCCCGGTGTCTCGGGGGGGCCGGTGCTCAATGAGCAGGGCCGCGTGCTGGGCGTGGTCAGCGCGCGCCTGCGGGACGCGGACGGAATCGGCATGGTCAGCCGCATCCGGCGCGCCGAGCTGCTGCTGGCGCGGCTGGACCAGGGCCCTCCGCCTCCGCGCTTGCTGCGGCTCGAGCTGCTGGAGCTCGCCTTCTTGATCCAGTGGACGCCGAGCGCGCTGAACGGCGCGGGCGTCGGGGCCGGATGGCGCGTGCTGGAGCGCTATCCGCTCCAGGCCCGGCTCGGCTATCTCGCCGGCGCCGTGCCGCCCGAAACACCCACCGTCCTGCACGAGGACGTGAAGCGACTCGAAGCCGAGCTCACGCTGGGCTATGCGCTGCCGCTCTCGCCGCGCCTGAGCCTGTCGGCCGCGCTGGGAGCCTCGGTCGCCCGTGACCACTCCACGCGCGCCTCGCTGCGCTGGGACGGCCCCACCACCTGTGCCGAGCCCCCGTGCCTGATCGCGGGAACGGTGATACAGCAGCAGGACCTGCGCTGGCGCGCCTGGCCTCTCGCCGGGTTGAACATCGATTTCGTGCCGCTGCGGCTGGGCTACGCCTTCGAGTGGGCTCCGGCGCGCGACGCTGCGTCGCAGCACCGCGTGCTGCTCGGCCTCATCTTCTAGCAACGGGACAAGGGGGGAAGACATGCCACACAGTATTGCGCGCCGCTCGCTCGGGCGCGAGCTCGGCCAGCGCTCGGCGCTCACGCGGGCAGCCCTGCTCGCCTGCAGCACGAGCGTCGCTTGCCACCCTGCAGTGCAACAGACGGCGTACATGGGCGACGGCGTCTATGCCGGCCCGCCGCCGCTGTGCCTTCAACATCGGGAGGAATCCCGGCCGAGCACCTACTATCGCTCACTGCTCGTGCATTTCAACAACACCTGCGATTTCGCGCTGGACTGCATCGTCACCAATGATGCGACGGAGCAGGAACAACGCGTGGTGGTCATGCCCAAACAACATTCGGCCCTGCTGGTGGCGACCGGCGTCGACACCAGCAGCTTCGACGCGCAGCTCGATTGCACGTGGCACGATTGAGTGGACCGACCGGAGCAGGCCCAGCAGGCGCTCGCCGCCGCGGTCTTGGCGCGGAACGTGCTGCTGCTCAGCGAGAGCTGCCGGCGCAGCTCGATGGGAACGCGGCCATGAAGACAAACTTGCACGCCGTCGGCCGGCTCGTCCTCGCCTCGAGCGCGCTCGCCTGCAGCACGCTCGCCTGCGCGGGGGAGGCCGAGCTGCCGGAGCTGCCCTCGCTGGCTCAACTTTCGCTCGAATATGACCACCCGACAGCGGAGCTGGAGTCCACGCGCATTCGCAGCGTGATCGATTCCGTCCCCGAGCTGCAGCGCTTGCTCGCGGCTTTTCGCTCCACCGCCACAGTGCTGGACCGCGTGACGGAGGCGCAAGAACCTGCTTCGCAGCGCACGGGCGAGGGGATCCGCTTGCGGGGCTCGTTGCGCGTCACGCTACGCTGCCCCGGCGACCTGGAGCAGCCCAACTACGACGAGGCGCTCAATGGCAGCCTGGTGCTCACGTTCGGCGTGCAGCAGAGCGAGCTGCTGCGCAGCGTCGGTGGCGTCGCCAACGCTTGCCGCCTGAGCGAAGACGTCGCCGGGGTCTCGATCGGCGTGACACTGGACGGACCGCTGGAGCTCGATCTCGGGCGCAACATCCCGCTCGGGACATCCTGGTCGGTCCCGCGCTGGCTCGTCGCGCTGCGAGGCAGCCTGCAGGTGGAGGGCGTGACCTTCAGCGATGTCTCGGCTCGCGTCGGCCCCGGAACGGTGGAGACCTTGCAGCGCCTCGGCGACGGCACCTCGGTCGTGCTCTCGGCTTCTTCGTCCGCCGTCAGCCTGCGTGATGCCGATGCCACCTGGTCCTGCGATACGGAGCGCGGCCCGTGCGAGCTCGAATAGCGGCGCTCTCGTGCCTCGTCTGCTGGCTGCTCGCGTTCGCAGCTCGAGCGCAGGACAACCCACGCACCGATTACACGGCGTACACGCGCCCCGCCGGCCGTACCGCCATCGGGCTGTTCAAGATCGAGCAAGGCATCGTCGACGCGCTGACCATCGGCACGTACTGGCCGCTGTGGACGGCCTACCCCGCGCTCGGCGTCTTGGTTCCCAACGTCTACGTCAAGATGGGAACCCCGAACCGCGCGCCCCTGGCGCTGGCAGGCCGCGCCGGGGTGACCTACGTGGACGACTCGGCCATCACCAAGCTCTCCGACGACCAGGCGAGCGCCAGCGCCATCGCTTACGCAGCCGAGGTCACGGCTTCGCTGCGCCTGGGCAGCGCGTTCACGTTCAGCCTCGGGGGCGACTACAATCACATCAGCGCCGTGGGCGGCGCCACGGATCACGTCGCCCCGTCGATCGAGGGCGCTTCGACCGCGGACACCTGGAGCGCGCGCCTGTTCACGGAGTGGCACCTCACCCACAGCTTCGAGCTCAGCTTGCTGGTGCGCTACCTGATCTATCAGAGCCCATTGAACGCCGACGTCGCGACGGAGAGCGAGGCGGTGAGCATCGAGAGCGACCTCTCCGGTGAAGCCAGCCGAAGGCGGCGCTGGAGCCTGGTGCCGGGGGTCGCGTTCGAAGGCGAGCGCTGGGAGCTGCAGCTGGGTGTCGGCTACGGAGTGTTCTACTTGCCCGTATTGGGGCTGCCCACCAGCAAGAGCTGGCCGATCGTCGATCTCGGCTTCGCCTACCGCTTCGATCTGTACTGAGTCGGCTCGCGCGGAGGCCTCAGTCGAAAATGGGAGCGTCGTTGGTACCGCGCGGCAGCCGCTCGGGCCGAGCTTCGCTCTCCACGGCGGTCGGGGCGACGCCCGCGTCGGCCGGCGACGGCCCGATCGCCCAGTCCGGCAGCGCCAGCTCCTCCGCTGACGCCGGCTGCTCCGGGAGTGCGGCCGGAGGCTGCTGGGGCACTTCGGGCAACACCAGCGCTGCCTGCTGCGCGGGCTGGTGCAGGCCGGCTTCTCGAGCACTCGGCGCCGCTGCTTCGTTCAGCGCATGGGTTGCGGGAGTCTCGCTCGCGAACTGCACTTCTCGCAAGCGCGCCGGCGCCGGCGCGGGTGGCTCCGCCGTCGACTCGCCCAGCTCGACCAAGGCGGCCGATGGCGGCCGCGCCGGCGCTGCTCGCAGCGCGCGCCGGTCGCTCTGGATCTGCGGCGCCGTGGGCCCGTTCAGCACGAATTGATCGTCGTCCCGGTCGAAGCGCTGGCTGAGCTGCCATCCGCCGAGCAGCGCCGCAATGAGCCAGCCCAGGCCCGCGACGATGCCCCGCGCGCCGCCCGAGCGCCGGGCGACGGCGGGCCGCCGCGCGCTCCACTGCGAGCGCGGGTCTGCTTCCGCGAAGCTCATTTCCCAGACCACTCGCGTGCGTGGCGCCGCCAGGGGCAGCAGCTCACGCCCCAGCGCCAGCAGATCCGGGAAGCGCTCATGGGGCTCCACGGACAGTGCGCGCTCGATCACCTCTGCCAGCACGCGCGAGGGCGAGAGCATGTGGTCCGTGACGTGCCGCCGCCTGCCGGCCGCGATCCGGCGCACGCTCTCGCGCACGCTCGGCGCGGCGAAGGGATTCACCCCCGTCACGCACTCGTACAGGATCACGCCCAGCGAATACTGATCCGAGGCCGGTGTGGCTTCGCCGCCCAGCAGCACTTCCGGAGCCATGTACAGCGGAGTGCCCATGCGCCGCTCGCCGGCAGCGAGACGCCGCCGCAGGTCCTGCTTGGTCGCCTTGGCGATGCCGAAGTCGAGCAGCTTGGGGCAGAGCTCTTGATCGCGCGAGCGGGCCAGGAAGATGTTGCCGGGCTCCAGGTCGCGGTGCACGATGCCCGCCGCGTGCACCGCGGAGAGCGCGGCCGCCACCGGCAGCGCGATGTCGATCAGCGCTGCTTCCTCGATCGCCTTCTGGGCGCGCAGGCGCGCGTCCAGATCATCACCGACCAGCAGCTCCATGGCCAGGTACGGCAGCTCGTCGTGTACTCCCACGTCGAAGACCTGCACGATGTTGGCGTGCTGAAGTCCCGCGGTGATGCGCGCCTCCTGCAAGAAGCGCTCGACCGCGTCGCGACCGCCCAGGGCTCCCGGCCGCAATACCTTGAGCGCGACATCGCGGCGCAAGGTCTCGTGCTCGGCGCGATACACGCGCGCCATGCCGCCGGCTCCGATCAGCTGGCGAATGACGTAGTTGCCAAAGTGGCTGCCCTCTGCGAGGACACTCCCACGATCCTGCTCCCGGCTGGCCCGGGCCGCGGAGTCTGGCGCGTCGTCGTCTGAGGTTCGCAAAGGCCCTACTCCCGAAACTACCGACATTCCGCCGCCGCTGTCGCCAGGAAACGGCGCTCCAGTGCGACGTTGCGGCGCGCCCCGGGCCGCATGCCGCGCGCGGAGGCTCGGGCCGGCGAGGAGCTCGACACCGGCAGCCGTAACTTCGTCGACTGCGCGCGGCTACGACGCCGTAACCGGCGAGCGCGGCCGTGGGGTGGGCACATCCTGGTGTCGCTGGGGGGGCGAGCAGCGCCGAGCCCACAAACACTGGCACAGCGCGTGCACCGCCCCGACGTGAGGTGCTCATGGCCAGCTCGCGGTTCATCCAGACGGTGTCTCTGCCCCACGTGCTCTTGATCTTGCTCGCGGGGCTCGCCGCCTCCGTGGGGCTGCATTGCGCCTCCGCTCAGTCCCCGTCGGACAGCAACGCGCGCGGCGCGCACGGCAGCGACACGAACAAGTTGCAGTCCGATGGCAGCGCCGGACGAGTCGAGGAGCTGAAGCTGGGCGCGCGCTAGCGGCGGGCCCGGGCGCCCCGACGGATTGCCCGCCCTCCGCAAATCTGCGAGGGTGGCGGCCGCGTGCCCAGCGGGCGGCGCCTGAGGAGACCATGATCGTCGAACAAATCTGGACCGGCAACTCGCTGCGAAATTTCCACTACCTGATCGCTTGCCCAGAGACGGGCGAGGCGCTGGCGATCGACCCGCTCGACCATCAACGCTGCCTCGATCGCGCCAAGCAGCGCGGCTTCCAGATCACGCAGATCCTCAACACCCACGAGCACGGCGACCATACGGGCGGCAACGGTCCGCTCAAGGCGGCCACCGGCGCGCGCCTGCTGGCCCACGCCAAGGCCAAGATTCCGGACGTCGACCGTGGCCTGAGCGCGAGGGATGTGGTCCGCGTCGGCAAGACGGTCGAGCTCGAAGCGCTAGACACGCCCGGCCACACCATGAGCCACATCTGCCTGCTCTCGCATACGGACACGCCGGCCCTGTTCTCGGGCGACACGATGTTCAACGCGGGTGCCGGCCACTGCAAGGGCGGCGGCCATCCCCAGAGCCTTTACCAGACCTTCGTGAGCCAGCTGCACAAACTGCCCGATCACACCAGGCTGTATCCGGGCCACGATTACATCGTGAACAACCTGCGCTTCACCCTGGATCGCGAACCCGACAACGAGCGCGCGCGCACGCTGCTGAGCGAGGTGGAACAACAGGACACCAACCACGCCCTGGTCGCCACACTGGGGCTCGAGCGCCAGATCAACACGTTCTTTCGCCTACAGAGCCCGAGCGTGATCGCACGCCTGCGCGACAAGTTCCCGGACCTGCCCGAGCAGCCCGACGCCGAGACCGTGTTCCTCAAGCTGCGCGAGCTGCGCAACAGCTGGTGAGCGCTTCCGTCAGCGAAACAGCTCCGCGTCGACCGCATCCGCCATCGCCGCATAGCCCGCGTCATTGGGGTGCAGGTGGTCCCCACTGTCGTACTCCGCGGGCAGCGCCAGGGGATGGGCTGGATCCTGCAGCGCGCGATCGAAGTCGATCACGCCGGCGGCGCCGTTGTCGCCGCGGATCCACTCATTCACGAGCTGACGTTTGAGCTCCGCGGCCTCATTGTAATACGGAGCGGCCGTGCCCTGCAGCGGCAGCAGTGTGCCCAGAAACGGGCGCACGCCGTTGGCGTTGGCAGTGGCCACGATGCGCGCCAACCCGTCGATGATCTCGTCGGCGCTGACGCTCTGCTCCGGCAAGAAGCCGCTGAAGCCGACGTCGTTGATGCCGAGCAACACGATCACGTGCGACGCGCCCGTCGTACCGAGCACGTCGCGGGCAAAGCGCGAGACCCCGGCGGGACCGACCACATCGTTCAGCACCCGATTACCAGAAATGCCCGCATTCACCAGGCTCGCCTGCCCGGGGCCCAGCTGCTCGAGCAAGCGCCGGGACAGCTCGTTCGGGTAGCGCCGGTTCTCGTTCGGCGTGGAGGCGTAGCCGTCTGTGATCGAGTCTCCGAACGCCACGATCACCTGCGGATGCTGCGTGCTGCGCGCGTCGATGCGCGTCAGCCAGCTGTAGGACTGCCGGATTTCCGCGCCGGGCAGCGCGGGATCGGACACCCGATTGCCGGGCGCCACGAAGCTCGACT
Organism: Polyangiaceae bacterium; assembly: GCA_035760985.1. GTDB lineage: Bacteria > Myxococcota_A > Polyangia > Polyangiales > Polyangiaceae > SZUA-265. Next base: position 2,301 of record DASTRX010000105.1, on the reverse strand, counting down.
GCAGCCCCAGCGTGTGCACGGTGCTCAGCGGCGCGGCGCCGGCGATGTACAGCGACACCGCGACATCGGTCTCCGGCGCCACCGAGAGCGCCGCGTAGTCGCTCACGACAGCGGCTCCGGGCGCGAGCGTGAGCCCCGTCTGCCCGGCGAACGTGATCGGAAGCGACCCATTCGCATCGATCGCGTCGGCCCCGGACGATACCGCGATACCGGCGGCCGCGATGGTCAGCGGCTCCGAGCCGAAGAGATTGGAGAGCTCGATGCGCAGCGCGTCGCCGCCCGCGCTCAGATGCGCGATCTGACGCAGCGTCTGATCGCGCACCTCCACCGGCACGGGCGGCATCGCGCCTGGAAATGGCGCCAGCTCGTCGTAGCTCTGCGGGGAGGCGCTCCAGACCGCATATTCCGCACGGCGCGGCTGATCGTCATCGTCGCAGGCGGGCAGCGCCAGCAACAGTGCCAGCCCGAGCCCGCGCAACGCGCGTGGCATGCCGCTGGAAATGATATCCATGAAGCGCCTCTCCCTTGTGCGCGCCCGGCGCGCGAAAAGGCGCCAAGCATCTCGCATGCCAGTGCCGCACGGCGGTGTTCCTGCGCCGTGCGCAGCGGCGCGGCGTGCGAACGGTCAGATCGCCACGTTCACGAGCATGCCGCGCGCTCCTCACGCCGTGTAAGGTCAGTAACTGCGTCGTGCTGGCTCGTCACAAGCCAGTAACCGCGAAGGGGGACGCGCGAGCGAAGCCTGCGTAACCCATCTCGAGCAGACTTGTGCGAGCGCGCCGTGACGTCAACGAACTCGCAGACGAGAATGGCTCGGTCGCGCGCGTCGCCCGGCGACACCAGCATATGCCCGCTGCAGCACGCCGAGCGGTTGCAGCGGCCGCCCTGCCCCGCTAGTTTTCGCCGCGACGCATGGCGTGGAGAGAGGACCCGGTACGTTCCGGCAGCCCGGGCCGCTCGGCGTCGATCGCGGCCCGTCTTCGCGGGTGCCGCATCCACAGTCTCCGGCGGCTCGGCACTTCGACTGGCACCGGCTGCCGGTGATCGACCAGGCGGAGCGCGGCGTGGGGGGCCGAGGCAGGCCTGGTGATCCTGGAATGGCTCGGGCTCGGATTCCTCGCCGCCTCCAATGGGCAAGAGCCTGGGAAGCGCCGCGCGGCTGGCGGAGCAAGCGGTGGAAGTCGCCTGGCGCTCCGTGGACGAGCCGGCCACGGCAGATCTGGCGATCACCCGTGCAGCAGAGGAGCTGGCCTCCGCGGTGGCGCAGATCTTTCGTGGCGTGTTGCAGGGCATCGTCGCCTTCCTGCTGGGCAAGGGAGCGGCGGCCGCGGCCAGCCGCGTGCCCGAGCTCACCGCGCAGCTCCGTGGCAGCCGCCTCGGTGCACGCTTCGCTGCGTGGGTGGAACAGAGCTGGCAGCGCCTGATCACCGCAGCGGCGCAATGTTGGCGCCTGCGTCTTCGAGGAATGGCGCCCTCCGCTGTGCAACAAAGGTCCTTTACCCGCTCCGAATCCGGGTTTCGTCTGGCAAGGGCCTTGACTGCACTGGCCAAGATGCCGCGATCGGCGTCGCTGGCGAGAGAGCTGAGGTCGCGGGCGGCGGGTGAGCAGCGAGTGAGCAGCGCATGAGCTGGTGATCGAGCACCGCCGCGGAGCAGGCTGGGCCCCGAGGAGGTCAACGATGAATGTGACCATCGAATGGCAATCGGAGCCCGCGCGCAGGGTGCGGGCGAATGACGTGGAGCTTGCCTATTGGGACACCGGTGAGGGGGTGCCGGTCCTGACCCTGCATGGATTTCCCACATCGCGCCGCGTCTGGCGGCATCAACTGGCGCTCTGGGCGCAAGCCGGCTACCGCGTGGTCGCGCCGGACTTGCCTGGATTTGGCCAGAGCGAGCGGCCTTTGGAGCTGGCGGCGTATCGGATCGAGCGCGTGGGGGCGGCTCTGCTCGCGCTGCTCGATTCGCTGGACATTACGAAGTGCCATCTGGTGGGCCACGATTGGGGGGCGGCGCTGACCTGGTGGCTCTCTACCTCGTGTCCTGAACGAGTGCTGCGTCACGTGAGCCTGAGTGTCGGCCACCCCGCGTACCTGAGGGCTCCGAGCCTCGAGCAGCGCCGTCGCTTGTGGTACGCATTGCTGTTTCAGTTCGATGGCCTCGCGGAAGCGGCCCTGATCAGCCGAGACTGGGCGCTCTTTCGCGAGCACGTCGGTGGCCACGCAGAGAGCGCGCATTGGCTCGCCGATCTGGCGCGCCCGGGAGCGCTGACTGCCGCGCTGAATTGGTATCGCGCGAATCTTC
>DASTRX010000104.1:0-24432 GCA_035760985.1 Polyangiaceae bacterium | reverse complement strand
GTGGTGGAGGACGATCTGGCGGTCTGCAACGTGACCCGGCGCATCCTGGAACGCGCCGGCTATCAGGTGCTGGTGGCGGAAAATGGCCGGCTCGCCCTGGAGGCGCTGGAGCGCTCCACACGCGACGTCGCGCTCGTGGTCACCGACATCTCCATGCCCGGCATGAGCGGCCAGGAGCTGGGCGTGGAGCTGCGCCATCGCAAGCCCAAGATCAAAGTGCTGTATCTCTCCGGCTACTCACCGCAGGTGCTGGTCGACGGCGCCCCCTCCGGCGGCGAGACCGAGTTCCTGGGCAAGCCGTTCACGAGCGCGGCCTTGCTGGAAAAGGTGCGCCGCGTGCTCGACCGCGCCTGACGCGCTGCGACGCTTCAGCTGCTAGCCCGGCGGGTCAGCAGCGGGCGATAGGCACCGCGATAGCGCCAGGCGAGAAACAGCTCCAGGCACAGCAAGGCGATCGGCAGCCCCAGATCGCCGGGCGTGAGGAAGGCGTGGAAGGCGACGATGTTCACCAGCACCGGAGCCAGGATGACCAGCGCCAGCGGCACGAAGCAGTTGGCGAGCAACAGCGCGCCCGCGACCGTCTCGGTTCCCTTGATCAGCGGGAACATGTAGCCGGTCTTCATCAGCGCAACGCCCAGCGCCAGTGCGCCTTCGGGCACCGCGCCGCTCGGCGGCGGCATCACGTTCAACAGGCCCGCGAGGCCGCTGGCGAAGAACACGAAACCGAGCGCGCAGCGCGCGCCCAACGTGGCATGGCGCGCGAGGCGGCCGGTGATGGGTGCGGAGGCGGTGCCGGTGATCGGGGCGAAAGTGGTGCTGGTCATGGTGTTCCTCGTTGCTCGATTCGTTGGTTGCGAGCGGCCCCGAGCGGGGCTGCACTGACACGTCGAATCGAGGGCGCGTGGATCGACACGGTCCGGGACATTTCTTTTCGATTCTCGCAACCCCTCGATTTGCAAATGGAAACATCCATGCGCGAGGGGCGCCGCCGTGATCCGGTCGGGCGCCAGCACTGTTCCTGGCTTTTGTCTTGACCCCACCTTGGCCGGGCGGCTTACTGTGGTGTTCCTCAGGAGCACATCGGGTGTCTGGATCCGGCAATTCTTTGCGGGGGCACCCCGCCCGAGCTTCGCGCTGGTCGAACGCGCCGCGCGGCAGTTTCAAGCCAGCCCCCGGTCTCAGCATCGCGCCGCATTTGCAGCTGGTTCGGCCGGTGACGGGCGCGCCTGGCCTCAACGTCTGGGTCGCCGATCAGCTCATCTTGCAGATCGAGGTCGCGGTCAAGTTTGCGCCGCCCGACGGCAGGGGCGCGTCCGCGGGGCGCCCGGCGGAAGGCGCGGCGGAAGACGTACACCGTTTTCTGCGCCAGGCGCGCTGCGCCGCGCGCATCGGCGATCCGCATTTGCTGCAGATCCTCGAGCAAGGTCGCGTGCGAGGCGTCCCGTTCCTGGTCACTCAGCTGCTCGAGGGCAGAAGCCTGAGCCAGCGCTTGCTGGCAGGTCCTCTGTCGAGCTTCGAAGTCCAGGCGGTGCTGGAACAAGTCGCGGGCGTGCTCGCCAAGGCGCACCCGCTCGGGCTCTTTCACGGCAGCCTCTGCCCCGAGCACCTGTTCTTGACCGAGACCGCGGGCCAGCTGTTCCTGGAGATCGCCAACTTCGGCGACGTCGTCAGCAACGATGGCTGGGGCGGCGACTCCTCGTCGGCGCTGGCGCCCGATGCGCCTTCGCGCGAACAGGCCTATCTGTCGCCGGAGCAGATCCTGCAGGGCACCGGCAGCAGCGCCGCGGCGGATCTCTGGGCGCTCGGCGTGCTGGCGTATGAGCTCCTGACCACGACCCTGCCCTTCGAGGCGCCGACCGCAGAGGGCGTCCGCGTCGCCATCTGCAATGGGCGCTTTGCTCCGCCGAGCCACTACCGCGGAGACCTGCCGAGCGCGATCGACGCCTGGTTCGCGCGGGTCTTCGCCAGGGATCCGGGCGCGCGCTGGCTCGATGCGCGACTGCTCGCGAGCGAGTTTGCTCAGGCTCTGGGCATGGCTCGAGCCGAGGCGGCGGGCGCGATCGCCAGCTATCCCGATGAGGACGGGGCCGCGCCTCGCGAGCTGGACAGCGACTTCGAGACCGAGGAGCGCACTGTCCGCTGGGAAGCGCCGTCGGAGTGGGCGCCCCCCGATCCGCTCGCTTCACAGCCCCCGCCGACCGAGCGTTCGCCGGCGCCCTCGCCTTCGTTTCCACCTCCGCTGCCGTCGTCCGCGCCTCCGCTGGCGCCGCCGGCCCGCTCGGTGGCGCCGCGCTTTCCCTCGGCGGGGCCGCCGCCGCTGCCCGATCGCCCGCCGAGCTCCCGGCCGCCCCCGGTGGCGGGATATGCGCCGCTCTCCCTGCCCCCGCCCCCGCGCATCAGCAGCGCCCTGCTGATGGAGAGTGCGCGAGCGACAGCGGCGCCGCGCGCGCCCAGCTCGGGGCTCGCCCATTTCTTCCAGATCAACAGGACGCGTGGACTGGTCGCGGGCGCCCTGCTCGGCGCGGGCGCGGCCTTTCTCGCCTGGGGCTATCAGACCTGGCCCGAGAACGAAGGCTCCGCCCACGATGGTGCCACCTCCGCAGATGCACGCGGCGCGCCGGCGGAGATCACGGCGGAGGCGCGCTTGCGCTCTTCTGCGGTGGGTGGCGCTTCGACCTCCGCTGCTCCGGCTTCGGGCTCTGGGCGCCCTGCGCGCTCGACGGCGCGCAGCGGCCTGCGCCCCGCTGCCGAGGAGCTGCCCGTGATCCTGCAGACCGACGATCTACCGCGCGCGCCCGACGATGGCTTCGAGGAAGACGAGGCCGGTGAGGACGAGAGCGGCTCCGTGGCGCGCAACCCCGGGATGGCAGGAGCTCACGCCGCCGGCAACCACCACGGCGGGTCCTCAGCGCGGATTGCAAAGCCTGATCCAAGAGCGGCGACGGCGAAGCTGTCCAAGCCGAGCGCGCAGACTTCAGAGGATGCAAGGCGCGAGCCAGCGGCCCGGGCGGTCAAGGCCACGGCCACACCACGGCGCGAGACCGCGGCGCACAACGCCAAGCACAACACTGCGAGCGCGGACTGCAATCCTCCGTATTACTTCGACAACAACAACATACGCAGGCTCAAGCTCGAGTGCTTGTGAGCGCTGCGCGGCGCCGCCCGTAGAGCGGCGCCGGAGCGCTGGCACGCGCCGAAACGGCGTTGCCATCGCGGCGGTACCTTCGAGCGACGCGCTCGCAAAGCTCGCGCTCTCGATCGCGTGTGCTGCGGCGCCATGCAGGCGCCGTGCCCTTAACGCGGCGAGAGTCCAAACTTACCCAGTTTGCGAGTAGCTCGAAAAGCGCTAGTTTATGGCTGTATCGTCGCCGCGCGGATCGTGAGGTCCCAGGAGCTGAGCAGTGAGGTCAGCCGGCGAGGATCGGCGCCCTTCGCAGAACACCGCTCGCGCGGCGCACTGCAGCGGCGCTGACCAGCGCTGGGGAAGCGGCAGCAGGAGAGCTCTACCCTCTCCCAACGATCAGAAGGGATCCAATATGTCTCCGCCCAATTCCAAGCCCAACCACCAGCTGCAGCGGCGCGACGCCACCGGCCACATCAACCCGACGTACGCGCGCCAGCTGCTGGCAAGGGCGCGCGAGAACCGCAACGAGGACGACGGCCCCGACTCGGCGCGAGCCTTCCTCGACGGCAGCCGCAGCGATGATCCGCTCGCGGAAGAGCTCGGGGAGGCCTTCGTGGAGGCGGTCACCTCCGGCGAGGAGTCGGAAGCGGGTCGCCGCGATCAGGTCACCGAGGACGAGTTCGGTGGCCCCTTCGTGTACACCAGCGGGCGCGAGGAGTTCGCGCTCGACATCGACGAATCGAACATCGCCGAGGCCACGCGCGAGCCGCTGCCCCGGACGTCCAACGCAGAGCCGTGAGCGAGTCTCACTGCGTTGCAGTGGTGGAGAGCGGGCGCTACAGCGGGCCGCTCGTCGCGTAGCCCTCTGCACGCGCGGCGCTGACTCAGATCTCGACGGGGTGGCGCCCCGCCAGACTGCGGGCCGCGAGGCGCTGGAGGCGGCCGCGTGCGCGCAGCAGGCTTTGCCCAGCGGCAGGCAGCGTGACGAAGTTGTCGAGCAGCTCCAGCTCGTCCTCGGGATCCCAGAGGAACAGGTCGATCACGGGGCGATCGGTCTCCAGCAACAGGCCCTCGGGGTGCCGCGAGGCGCTCAGGCGTGGCTGCGCGAGCTGCGCGTCCTTGGGCTCGCACAGCAGGCGGAAGGTGGTGCGGCCGAGAAAGCTCGCGCACACGAAGGTCTCCGCGGCCGGGAACTGTCCGACGCGCAGCTCCAGGCAGACGCGGCGGTCTCCCGGCTGTAGCTCCACGCGCTGGGTCGAGCTCTCCAGCAGCTGGCCATCGCTGGCGCGCCGCACCTCCAGCCGCGCATCCCCCTGCACGGCGGCGTGCGCATTGTCGAGCATCGCCCACAGCCGCAAGTCTTCGTGGCCCGCCTCGTATTCGATGCTGATGTGCGCGGGAGCGTACAGCCGGCGCAGCTCGTAGGCGGCCGCCTTGTAGCCGCCCTCCGAGTCGAGCACGGCCCAGCTCTGCACGGGCCAGCAATCGTTCAGCTGCCAGATCAAGCTGCCGCGGCAGCCCTTGCTGCGCCGGAAGTGCTCGATGCCGAAGCGCAGCGCGTCGCGCTGGTTGAGCTGGGAGTAGTAGCTGAACTGCTCCAGGTCGCGCGCCTCGGGATAGTGCAGCTCCACGTAGCCGACATAGGTGTCGTAACCCTTGCCGGTCTTGTCGTGCCAGCGCGCGATCGGATCGCGCACGTCGCGGCGCAAGCCCTCGGCGTCGTTCCCGAAGATCCTGCGCCAGGCAGCGCGCCCCGGCGCGCTGGCGAAGCCGAACTCGGACGCGAAGCGCGCCGTCGAGTCCTTGTAGTACTTCCAGTCGCCGCGGCCGTGCCACACGTCCCAGTAGTGCTGATCGCCGATGTCTCCGTCATTGGCGTTCTGTCCGCCGATCGGCGACGAGGCGATGTAGGGCCGCTCCGCATCGAAGCGTTGCACCAGCGCGGGCAGGGTCTCGTCGTAGAGCCGCTCGCCGTAGTAGCGCGGCGGTTGCGGCGCCGGGCGGCCCCACTTGGAGTGCCACATGGTGAGGTTTTCATTGTTGCCGCACCAGAGCGCCAGGCTCGGGTGGTTGCGCAGGCGCCGCAGGTTGGCCTCGCCCTCCGCGCGCAGCGCGGCCTGCTCCGCCTCGCCGTCGGGCACGTAGCTGCAGGCGAACGGGAAGTCCTGCCAGACCAGCAGGCCCAGCTCATCGCACAGCTCGTAGAAATCGTCGCTCTCGTACACGCCGCCGCCCCAGATGCGCAGCATGTTCATGTTCATGTCGAGGGCTCGCTCGAGCTGCGCGCGCAGCCGCGCGCGATCGACGATCGAGGGAAAGGAGTGATCCGGGATCCAGTTGGCGCCCAGCGCCCAGAGCGGCTTGCCGTTGACCTGAAACTCGAACGACTCGCCTTGCGCGTCGGGCTCGCGCAGCAGGCGCAGCGTGCGCAGGCCGATGCGCTGCGTACGCGTGTCGAGCGCGCGCGCCGCGTGCGCCTCGCTGGCCGGAGCGCCCGCGGGCAATAGCAGGCTGTCGACGCGATACAGCTTCTGCGCCCCGAGCCACGCTGGCCACCACCGCTCGGCTCGGGGCAGCCGCACGCTCTGCCCGTCGGCGACGGGCGCGGCCAGCCCCTCCACGCGGTGCCACACCTGGCAGCGCGCGCCCGCTTCCAGGCCGCGCGCGTCGATCTCGCTCTCGAAGCGCAGCTCGACCTCTCCGCCCGGTAGGTGCCGTTGCTGAACGCGCACATCCGTCAGGCGAGCCCGGTACTCCAGCAAACTCACGCCGCGCCAGATGCCCGCCGAGGTCAGGCGCGGACCCCAGTCCCAGGCGAACATGTACTGCGCCTTGCGCACGAAGGCGCGCTCATCGAAGCGCGCCACGTCCTGGGGCATGCCCTCCTGCTGGAGAAAGCGCGCGCGCCGCTCGCGGCCCACGCGCGCAGCGGACTCGAAGTCGACGCGCAGCTCGTTCTCACCCTCCTTCAGCTGACCCGTCAGGTCCAGCTCGAGCGGCAGGAACATGTTGTCGTGCTCGGCCAGGGGCACGCCGTTCAGCGACACGCGGCACACCGTGTCGAGCCCGGCAAAGCGCAGCACCTGCCGCGGCAGGGCCGGGTCGCGGCGGAAGTGAAAGCTCTTCCTGAACGACCAGGGTGTTTCATCCACCCACTGGCAGCCGAGCTCGCCGCGGCCCTGAAAGGGATCGGCGATGATGCCGTGCCGGATCAGATCCAGGTGCACGTGCCCGGGCACCTGCGCCGGCAGCCACTCCAGGCTGGAGAAGCCGAGTTTCACCCCCTTGCCGCCGGCATCGAGCCAGGAGAGAGCTGCAAACTGCCAGCCGCTGTCGAGCGAGGTGGTGCGCATGACGGGCGCGGACGCTAGCGCCTCGGATCCGTGGTTGCAATCGCGAGCCCGCAGCGGCAATCCGTGCGGAGTTGCATGGCTCGGGTGCACTACACAGACCCGACTTGCGTCATGCAAATCTTGCCCGCGCGCGGCTGCGCAGGCCCGGCGGCCTCGCTGCCGCTGGCGTTGCTGCCACGGCCAGGGTAACTGCCGTTCGCAGGCGCCGAGGTCGGGCGCGGACGGGTCGCGAGCTGCTAGCGCTGCACGTTGCCGTTCACGACCAGCGCCTCGCTCGGCGCGGGCCTGCAGTCATGGATGAAGTTCTCTTCGATCGTGAGATCGCGGATGCCCGCGCCATCGCTGCCGTAGACGGTGATGCCCATCGCCGACGACGCGACACCCACCGGGCACTCGCTCGCGACGCGCGCAGCGGCGCTGCCTTCGACCCGCGACGAGCTCACCCGCCTGCGGCCCGAACCGCGCCAGAGTCGGCCCCGCTGCAACACGGCGTGCGCGACGATCGCCCCGCGGGTCCGTCCGCAGAGAGGAAGGGCGATCGACGGCCGCTGGCGATCGGCAGCCCCACCTCGGCCGCCGGCCACTCGCCTCGCTCGCGTCCGGCAGCGAACGCCGGCAGCGAATGGGCCAGCGGAGTGCGTCAGAGGCTGAAATTTGCTGGGTCCCGTACCAGATCGGGCGGCTTGGCGCCGGGGTAGGAGGGATGTTAGGTTGGCGGGTCGATTGTCATCTGTCGTGGGCTGACCCGCTGTCATCGACGATACTTCGCGTCCGCCACAACGAGGGCTTTGGTGACTTCTCCGGGATACCCCACGCTGCACGACCCGACCGATCCGCGCCAGCCGCCCCTCCATCCGGGCGAAGAGCTGGCGGGCAAGTACCGGATCGAGAACGTGATCGGCGCAGGCGCGATGGGCGTGGTCGTGCGGGCCTGGCACATCGAGCTGGAGCAGCCGGTGGCGGTGAAGTTCCTGTATCCGGAGTTCGCCCGCAACTCCGACGGCGCGGAGCGCTTCCGCCGCGAGGCACGCGCCGCCGCCAAGATCAAGAACCAGCACGTGGCCCGGGTGCTGGACGTGGGCACGTTGATCTGTGGCGGCTCGCTCTCGGGAGCAGCCCTCTCCAGCGCGTCGCTGCGCAACGCGGACGGCAACAGCATCCCGTACATCGTGATGGAGTACCTCGAGGGGCGAGATCTCGCGCAGGAGCTGCGCGAGCAGGGCCCGCTGCCGGTGCCGCTCGCGGTGCGCTACGTCATGCAAGCGTGCGAGGCCGTCGCGGAGGCGCACGAGCGCGGCATCGTCCACCGCGATCTGAAGCCCGCCAATCTGTTTCTCGCCGAGGGCTCGCGCGGCGAACGCTCGATCAAGGTGCTCGACTTCGGCATCTCGAAGATCAGCGGCGCCGGCGCGCAGCAGTTCTCGCTCACGGACACCGCCACGTTGATGGGCTCGCCCGCGTACATGTCTCCCGAGCAGCTTGAATCATCGCGCAACGTGGACGGCCGCGCCGACATCTGGTCCCTGGGCGTGATCCTGCACGAGCTGATCCTCGGCCAGGTGCCGTTCAACGGCGAGAGCGTGCCGCAGCTGGTGCGCTCGATCCTCTCCGGCACGCGCACGACGCTGGAGGAGCGCGATCCCGGCTTGCTGGAGCTGGAGAGCGTGGTGGCGCGCTGCCTGTGTCAGGAACGCGAGCAGCGCTTCGAGACCGCGAGCGAGCTGCGCGAGGCGTTGCGGCCGTTCGCCGACGCCGCGCTCAGCTCAGTGTCGAGTCCGCCGCTCCCGTCGGCCTGGATCGAGGGCTCGCGCCCCTCCCTGCCCGGCTCGCTCGTCTCGTCCCCGAGCGCCCCGCGCACCAGCGCCGAGGCCAGCGGCACGGCGGGCGCCGCGCCGGCCGTGGATCGCAGCGAGGCGCCGGGAGCGGCCGGGGTGCCCAGCGCCTGGGGCAACACCCAGCGCGGCCGCCATCGTTCCTGGCAACGGCGGGGGATCCCGTTGATCTTCCTGCTCGCCCTGGTGGGCGCCGGGGCCTACTGGGCGTCTCACCTGGCCTCGCCGCCGCGCCCGGTCGGTGTCGCGCCGCCGGCGCCGGGCGGCGATCTGGCGCCAACGGAAAATCGTCTGGCGAACACGCCCGCCTCCCGGCGCCCCGAGGCCCAGAGCCAGGAGCCTGCCGCTGCCGAGCCTTCTGCGGCGCCCGCCGCCCAGGCCATCGCTGCTCCCGATCTGCCCGCGCCGGCGGCGTCCGGCGGCTCCGAGAGCGACGCACCGCGCGTGCGCGTCGTGGACGGTGCCGGCGGCTCGAGCGCGGCGCCCGCGCATCCCGCCAGTCCGAACAAGCCAGCCGCGGCCCCGTCGCCGCCGGTCGCCAGCGCCGCCCCGGCTCCAGCCAAGCCCCCCACCCCATCGCCGGCAGCCCCATCGCCCGCAGCCCCATCGCCGGCAGCCCCATCGCTCGCAGCCCTATCGCCCGCAGCCACGCCGCCGCGAGCGACGCCTGCGCGAACGGCTGCCCCGGATCAGGGCGACAAACCCCGGAGCGAGCCGTCTTCCCGAGCAGGAGTGCTGGAGGTGCCCGATTTTGGTGGCCGGGAATAGCGCGTCGCGCGGCGATCGTTGTAGAGAACGGCCATGACGGGATCACGTCCGAAGGCAGGTGTCGCCTGGTGCCTTCTGGTTTCGCTCGTCACTGCGCCCGTGCTCACGGTCATGGGCGCGCCCGGCGCCGCCTGGGCGCAGACCGACGCGCAGCAGAAGGCGGCCGCCGAGGCGCTGTTCGACGAAGGCAAACAGCTGCTCTCGCAGGGCCAGATCGAGAGCGCGTGCCGCCGCTTCGCGCAGAGCCAGGAGATCGACCCGGGGGTGGGCACGCTGCTGTACCTGGGCGATTGCTACGAACGCTCGGGGCGCCTGGCGAGCGCCTGGGCGATCTTTCGCGAGGCGTCCTCGGCCGCCGCTGCAGCTGGGCAGGGCGAGCGCACCCGCATCGCAGACGACCGGGCTCGCCGCCTGGCGCCAAGCCTGTCCAAGCTCGTGCTGCTGGTGCCGCAGGACAATCGGGTCCCGGGCTTCGAGCTGTTGCTCGACCACCGCGTGCTGTCGCCGGCGCTGTTCGGCGTGCCCTTCCCGATCGACGCGGGCCAGCACGAGATCACCGCGCGCGCGCCGGGTCGCGTCAGCTGGACCAACGTGATCGAGATCAAGCCCAACGCCGACTACCGGAATCTGCAGATCCCCTCGCTCGGCACGGAGGGCGCGGTCGCCACTCCGTATGACACACCCGCACAGGGCGCGGCCGCCGCAGCAGCGGCTCCGGTTGCACCCCCCGGTGCAGCGCCGGTTGCGGGCTCGGCTGCCGCGGACCTCACGCTCGGCACTCCCGCGGCACCCAGCGCGCCCGGGCCCGACCGTACGGCGAGCTACATCGTGGGAGGTGCCGGTCTGGTGGCAGTCGGCATCGGCGTGGCGTTCGGGCTGCGCGCTTCCGATAAAGATGACGAGTCCAAGGCGGGCTGCCCATCGGGCTGCATCACCCGGGCGGCCGCCGATCTGAATCAGCAAGCGCGTACCGCCGCCACGATCGCGAACATCTCCTACATCGCGGGCGCCCTGGCGCTGGCGACCGGCGCGTATCTGTTCTTCACGGCGGGCCCGAGCTCGGAGGCGGCGGCGCGAGCGCCCGCCGGATCGGGCTCGGGATTGCTGAACGGCGTCAGCTTCGATGCCCAGCTGGTTCCCGGCGCGGGCCAGGTCTCACTCTCGGGTCAGTTCTGATGGCAGCGTGTCCTTCCCCAGGCCTGGCGGGTCGCCGGCGCAGACCTCGGCTGGCGCTGCTGCTCGCCGGCAGCATCAGCGCGCTGCTGTTCTCGCTCGGCGCCTGCATCGTCGACGAACGCAAGTATGACGAACACCTCGCGCTCTGCAGCGAATACTGCGAGCTGGTGGGGCAGCGCTGCCAGGGCGACTACAAGGTCTACGACTATCCGGAGCAGTGCATGGCCGTGTGCCAGCACATGGATCCGGGCGGGCTGAGCCTGGGCGCCTCCGATAACAAGAACACCGTGACCTGCCGGATCGAAAAGCTCCGGCAGACCGAGTTTGACGCGCGGCCCGAGCAGAATTGCCCGCAGGTGGGCCCCGGCGGGGCCGGCTATTGCGGTGACGACTGCGACTCGTTCTGTGCGCTGCGCCAGCAAGTCTGCAGCGGCGTCGAGGGCCAGACCTACGAGGACGATCTGCTCGACCCGGCCAAGTGCAAGAGCAACTGCCTGGCAGTGCCGAAGCTGAGCACGTTCGATGCCGCGCGCGACCAGAAGGGCGACTCGCTGCAGTGCCGCCTGGTGCACGTGTCGGAAGCCGCGGTGAGCGCCCAGAAAGCGGCCACGCACTGCCTGCACACGCAGACGGTGCCCAAGGCGGCCCCCACCTTCCCCTGCTCGGACGACGCCGAGCTCTCCGCGGATGACAACTGCGCGAAGTACTGCAGCCAGGTGCTGAACGCCTGCCAGAACGAGTTCGCCGTGTACGAGGACGAGACGCAGTGTCAGGCCGTGTGCAAGGTGCTGGAGCCGGGCGAGCCCGGGGATACCAGCGAGAACAGCGTGCGCTGCCGGCGTTATCACGCCTACAACGCGCTGGATGAAGGCCCGAGCTCGCATTGCACGCACGCCGGACCCACGGGCGATGGGCACTGCGGGGCGGACAATTGCGAGTCGTACTGCACGATCTTGCGCAACGCTTGCCCGACGCAGTTCCAGGCCCAGTTCCCCGGGGACCCGGCGGCAGGTGAGCAGAGTTGCCGCACGAGCTGCAACCCACCATCCGGCACTCCTGCGCCCGCAGTGGCGCTGAAGGGCGCGTCGGCCAACTCCTTTCAAACCTTCCAGAACGGCGACAAGATCGTGCGCTACGCCGTGAATCCGCCGCCGCAGGGCGACAACCTGCTCTGCCGCACGTACCACGCCGTCAAGGCGCTCGCGAAGGCGCCGGACGATCCCGAGTGCGCGGCGGCCTTCGGGGCCGCGCCTTGCGCTCCGTAAACGGGTCGCTCGCGCGTTGCGCGCTGGCGGCACTGCTCGCGAGCTGCGGCCCGCGCGCGAGCGAGCTCGCGCTGGACGCCTGCGCGCCACCGCGCCTCGCGCCGCTGGCGGCCCTGAGCGCGCGCCTGCCGCTGGAGCTGGCGCCGGCGCCCTTCGCGGCGGTCGTCGGCTCGAGCGCGAGCGGGCTCACCGGCAGCGCGCTGGAGCAAGACCAGAGCCGACGCGAGCCCTGGCAACACGAGGCCGTGATCAGCGAGCCTCCGCTGCTCGCGCGGCGTGTGGTGGTGTTCGGCGAGGGCTCGCGGCTGGTGGCGCTGGATGCGGCGTCGGGCGCGTCGTTCTGGTCGATCGAGCGCGGCAGCGCGCAGCTCGAGGCGCTGGCGGACGACGGCACGCTCAGCGCGCTGGTGCTGTCGAGCGCGCGACGGGATCAGCGCTGGCTGCGGGTCATCGATCGCTCGGGACGCGAGCGCCTGCACAGCGCCGCGCTGCCCGAGCTGGGGGCGGTGGCGCTGATCGCCGGCACGCTGCTCGTGCCGTGGGGTGGGCACATGCTATCGACGGTCGATGTGGGCTCTGGCTCCGAGCTCAGCCGCAGCACCGTCGATCCAGTGTTGCACGACGCGCTCTGGATCGGGCGCGAGCTGTTCATCGCCGGGCCGCCCTGGTGGCGGCTGGGGGGTGTTCCAGCGCTGGGACAGGCGCTGCCGCCGCGACCGCTGCCGGGGCACGTGCAGATCGGCGCGGAGTCGATCGCGGTGAGCGACGACCCGGAGCTGACGCGGCTGTTCGTGAAGCCCGCGCGCGCCGGCGCCGAGCCCGCGCCGTTTCTGGCCAGCTACGGGCGGCTCTTGCTGAGCTTCGAGGGCAGCCGCGGCAGCTTGCAGTGGCTGCGCGTGTTGCCCGGTGCGCTGCTCGGCGTGCTCGCCGCGGACGGTAGCTACGCGACCTGCGACTCGACCGGTACGGTGCGCCTGCTCTCCGCCGATGGCTCGCGCAGCCGGGTGGTGCTGCGCCTGAGCCGCACGCGGCGCGACGAGTCGGCGCTCTCCAGCTGCGCGATCGGCGCGGGCGTGGCCTGGCCGCGCATCGAAGCCGCCGCGGAGGAGCGCGCACCGGAGCCGCTGATCGAGCAGCTGGCGCAGGTGCTGGCGCTCTCCGATCCCGATCTGGCGAACGCGCAGCGCTTTCTGGCGCGCGAGCTGGCGGCGCGGCCCGAGCCGGAAGCGACCCGGGCGCTGATCGCGCTCGCGGCTCGGCGCAGCGCCGATCCGATCCTGCAATCGGAGGCCGAGGATCTGCTCGCCACCCGCCGCAACGGGCAGGAGTTCATGTTGCAGGCGTTGGAGCGGGCGGGCCCTCGGTCCGCGGACCCGGTGAGCCGCGCGCCGATCGGCGCGCTCGCCGACGCGCTGCTGGCGCTGGGTGAGGAACAGGCCGCGCCGCTGCTCGCGGCGCAGATGAATCAGCTCGGCCACACGCCGCAGGAGCTGGAGCGCGTGGCGCGGGCGCTGGAGAAGCTGGCCACCGAGGCCGAATACGCTCCGCTGGTGGTGTTCTTTTCCGTGTATCGCACCAGCGCCGACCAGCCGCAGCTGGTGGAAGCGGTCTCGGCGGTGGGGCGGACCCTGCTGCGCATCGGTGCGGCGCCCGGTCGCCGACTGGTGGAAATCGCCGTCCGCGACCCCCTGACGGTGCCAGGTGTGCGCGCCGCGCTGGAGAAGGCGCTGCAGCAATAGACGTGTACGGGCCGGATATCGCGGACTGTCGACCCTCGGGCCTCTTCGATTAGCCCCTGGACTCGAGGGAGGATAGAGTTATCAACGCACTGCGGCCCGTGCGGGGCCGCCAGGACCCCTCGAACCGCAGCGCGTCACCCAGATGAACGAGCCCCTCGCCTCCGCGGCGCTGTACATCGCACTCGTCGCGTACTCGACGGCTGCCACCCTGTATTTCGTGGACATGGCCCGGCGCGAGTACAGCCCGGACGGCAACGTGTACGCCTCGCGGGTGCTGATCGTGGGCGCCCTGCTGCACGCGCTGCAGATCTTCATCGCCAGCTTCGCCACCAACACCTGCCCGGTGGAGTCGCTGCCGTTCGCGTTGAACCTGAGCGCGCTGCTGACGGTGGTGGCGTACATCATCATCCGCCGCCGCTGGCGAGTGGACGCGATGGGCGTCGCCGTCGTGCCGATCGCACTCGCCTTCCTCGTGGGCGGGCAGTTCGTGGGCACCGGCCCCGCCTCGGAGAATCTGCCGCGCACGCTGCTCGCCATCCACATTGCCTCCAACTTGATGGGGCTGGGCTTGTTCTTGCTGGCCGGTGCCGCGGGCGCCTTCTACATCGTCCAGGAGCGGCGGCTGAAGAAGAAGCGCATGCCCTCCAAGCTGCCGGCGCTCGACGCGCTCGACACGACCGAGCACCGCCTGCTGCTCGCCGGCTTTCCGCTGCAGACCCTGGGCGCGATCAGTGGCGCTGCATTTCTCGCGGATCTGCACATGACGCAGGCGCAGCTGCTGCAGGTGATCCTGGCCTACGGGACGTGGGTGCTGATCGCCGGTGTGCTCCTGGTGCGCGCGTTGCTCGGCTGGCACGGGCGGCGCACGGCCTACGGGACGGTAGCTGGCGCGGCTTGTGTCGTGCTGGTGCTTTTCCTGTATATCCTGCGCGGCACGGGAGCCTGAGCTCGCATGTTCGCAGTCGTCGGCCTCTCTCATCACACCGCACCGATCCAGGTGCGCGAGCGCATGGCGCTGGAGCGCGAGCAGATCGAGGCGCTGCTCAAGCAGCTGGTGGCGCAACCCGAGATCGAGGAAGCGCTCGTGCTCTCGACCTGCAACCGCGTCGAGGTGATGGCCGCGGCGCGCTCCGGTGTGGAGCCGGAGCGGCTGGACCGCGCCGTGCGCGCCCAGATGAGCGTCTTCGCCGAGGCGTTGAGCCCTTACCTGTACGGTCATACCGGTCCGACCGGGCTGCGGCACCTGTTCCGGGTCGCCTGCTCGCTCGATTCGCTGGTGGTGGGCGAGCCGCAGATCCTGGGGCAGCTCAAGCAGGCGGTGGAGCTGGCGCAGGAGATCGGCACGGTGGGCGCAGTGCTGCGGCGTGCGACCACGCACGCCATCCGCACCGCCAAGCGCGTGCGCACCGAGACGGCGCTGGGCGTCGGTCAAGTGTCGGTGCCGAGCGTGGCCGTCGATCTGACGCGCCGGATCTTCGGCGATCTGCGCGGGCGCAAGGCGGCCTTGCTGGGTCTCGGCGAGATGGG
Source organism: Polyangiaceae bacterium (assembly GCA_035760985.1). Classification (GTDB taxonomy): domain Bacteria; phylum Myxococcota_A; class Polyangia; order Polyangiales; family Polyangiaceae; genus SZUA-265. The sequence continues at coordinate 9,648 of DASTRX010000104.1, read as the reverse complement.
CCAGCTGGTGGCCAAGCAGCTCGGGGGCGAAGGCGCCCAGCTGTTCGCGCTCGGCCGCCAACTGGACAAGGTGGCGGCGCTGGCGCAGATGCTGAACGCGAAGCCGCGCACCCTGGCGGATCTGGAGTCCACGATGCTGGAGGTGGACGTGCTGGTGGCGATGACCAGCGCCCACGGCTACGTGGTGGAGTACGACACGGTGGCGCGGCTGGTGCGGCAGCGGCGCGGGCGCCCGCTGTTCTTCGTCGACCTGTCGGTGCCGCGCAACATCGATCCCCGCCTCGACGGCCTGGACGACGTGTTCCTGTACAACATCGACGATCTCTCCAAGATCGTCCACGAGAAGAAATCGAGCCGCAAGGGCGAGGCCGAGCGCGCCGAGCAGATCGTGCTGGAGGAGACGCGCAACTTCGAGCGCGCGACCTCCGCGGAGACGGTCACGCCGATGGTGGTGGCGCTGCGGCGCCGGATGCGCGAAGCGCTGCGCGCCGAGCACGACAAGAGCCGGCGCAGCAAGCTGCGGGATCTGACCCCGGAGCACCACGAGTGCGTGGAGCGCATGCTGGACGCGGCGGTGAACAAGATCCTGCACGCGCCGACCATGCGCCTGCGCGAGGCCGCCTCGAACCCGGCCGAAGCCGCGGTGCTCGAGGGGCTGGTAGGCGCGTTGACCGAGCTGTTCGGGCTCGACGCGGAAGAGCCCGCGCCGCTGCGCGAGAGCCTCGCACCACGGGGCAACCGGTCTGAAGGGGGTAAGCAAGAGGCGGGCAAGGAGCGGCGCGACTCGCGCACTCCTCCGGCCGCCGAAGAACGCCGCTCGAGCGAGCGCGCGGGTGAGGTCGGATGAGCGAGGACGAGGAACCGAAGAGCAGGAGCAGGACGGTCATCGTGGCGACGCGCAAGAGCCTGCTGGCGCTGGCCCAGTCGCGCGCCTGGATGGCGGAGCTGCGGCAGAAGACGCGGGTCGAGACGCAGGAGCTGCTGGTCGTGACCACCGGCGACAAGATCACCGATCGGCCGCTGCAAGAGGTGGGCGGCAAAGGCCTGTTCCTGAAGGAGATCGAGGAGGCGTTGCTGGCGCGCGAGGCCGATCTCGCGGTGCACTCGCTCAAGGACGTACCGGCGCAGCTCGCGCAGGGGCTAGCGCTCGGCTGCGTACCGAAACGCGAAGATCCGCGGGACGCGATCCGCACGCGCAGCGGCTGCAAGTTCATGGAGCTGCCCGCGGGGGCGAAGGTGGGCACGTCGTCGTTGCGCCGGGTGGTGCAGCTTCGCGCCTTGCGCCCCGACCTGGAGTACGTGCCGCTGCGGGGCAACATCGACACGCGCTTGCGCAAGTGCGACGAGGGCACGGTCGACGCCGCCATCCTCGCGTATGCCGGCTTGCGGCGGATCGGGCGAGCGGATGTCGTCACCGAGCTGCTGTCTCCGGACGTTTGCATTCCCGCCGTCGGCCAGGGCGCGCTCGGGATCGAGATCCGATCCGACGACGAGAGCATCCTGAACCTCGTCCAGGAGCTCGAGGATCTCGAAACGGCGATCGCGACCGCCACCGAGCGCGGCGTGCTCAGCGCCGTGGATGGCAGCTGCCAGATCCCGGTCGCGGCGCACGCCGAGCACGTGGGGAACGAGCTGCGACTGCGCGCGCTGCTGGCCGAGCCCGACGGCAGCAACGTGCGCAAAGAGGAGCTGCGCTGCCCCTGGCCGGAAACCCTGCAGCGCGCGCAGGACGTGGGTGCGATGGTGGGTCGCGCCCTGCGGGCGCGATAGCGTCGAACCATCGAGCGGGTTGGGGGCTCGGAACCGGGGTCCCCTTCCCGTCGCTAGAATGTGCCCGATGTGCGGGCGGGGGATGCAGGGGTCGCGACGGTGGGAGCGCCTCGGCGAAAGCGGTCCTACAGGGGCGAACGCTCGACGGTCGGCAGCGCTCCGCGGGGCGGTTCGCCGAAGGCAAAACCAAGTTCCCCATGGAACCTCGATTTTCGCTGCGAAGGGGCATCCCCCGCTGAGCCGCCGGGACGCGATCGCAAACCGCGCCCCGCGCCCCGAGGTCCCGCTCATGCTCGAGAGGCCCGAGGGCCAGCTCGACGAGTGATGCTGCCGCCGAGTGGGTCGCGTCACCCTCGTCAGCGGGTCCCGCTCGGGGGTGGATGGGACTCGCTCGCTCGCGCCGGCGGCCCACGCCGGTGTCCAGGGGAGCGGCAGGTCAGCGTCGTCCAGCGCGGTCATCGCTGGTGGTCGCATCTCTGATCGAGGAGCGCGCATCCGGAGCGGACGTGCCGCCCACCCGCTCGTGCGATGACCCGCGACGAACGGTGGCGAATGTTTCGGCGTTGCCGGGTGTGTTGCGGGCGCATGATTCGCGCCAGATTGACTGGCCCAGCCTCGCGCCGTCACTTCGAGCAGTGGGCATATTCTGATGTCGCGCTGCGACGAGCAGCTGCGAGCCCTGCATTCTGGCCGCTGCACGGTGCGTCAGGTCGAGGGCAGTCGATGTCTGCGACAAATGCCTACAAACCGTTTATTAAACGCTGCATGTGGGTGCGAGCCCGCTCGGAGTGCCGCACGGTGCGTTCGCAACGTCCGCTGCACTGTTCGTGCAGGACATGCGGGGGCACCTTGGACTACACCGGTTTAGATACGAATCACCGCGGTCGTACAGGATCTGCAGGTGGCGCCGGCGGCGGTGTCGCTCGCGCCGCATGTGATCAGCCCCGTGGGCCCGTACGGCGCGCGGGGTCGCATGCTAGGCTAACGATCCCCCCGCCCCGCGACCCAACATTCGAACGCAGATCCCCCAAGAGGAGCTCATGCAAGATCAGAAGAAGGAAATCACCAAAGAGGGCACGCGCACCTCTACTCTGAGCAAGGGACGAGAACGCTTCCTGGCGCACGTGATCGAGCACGGGTTCGAGGTGGGGCGCCGTTCCCCTGAGGACTTTGTTCGGCATTTTCCGCCGACGCTGATCATGGAGGGGCTGCGGGATCAGCCGAAGCTGCGCGCCAACATCCTGGTGGCGGCCACGGGCGTGAAGGAGAAGGTGGCGATCAAGAAGTCCTGGGAGTCGTGCGCGGACGACCTCCAGATCGCGCTCGACGAGGGCGAGACCGACGCCACCATGGTGATGAAGGTCTTCGTGATGGATGACCGGGTGCGCTACCTCGACGCCAAGCTGCTCTGGGCGTACGTGACCGAGGGTGAGTTCTGGAAGATCTCGCCCAGCCGGCAGAAGGAGTACGCTGCCGCCAAGAGCCACATGGCGTTCATGCTGGCGCGCGCCCTCGAAGACAAGCTGGTGACCCACGCCGACATCGTCGAGGGCATCACGGTGGAAGAGCTGGCCTCGCGCCTGCCCAAGAGCGAGCTGGGCAAGATCATCAAGGGCGCTCTCGACTGCGGCAAGCGCAACGCGCCCTTCACCGAGACGGATCTGCTCGGCTCGATGCCGCCAGACGTCCTGGTCAACTACATGCCGCTGTTCCAGGTCTGGGACTCGATCATCGAGACCAAGATCGCGTTCGAGCACGGCTACGCCGTCAAGAAGAAGGGCGACAAGGTCGACGCGGGCGATCACCCGAGCGCCACCAACAACACTCTCCCCACGGCTGGCGCTGCAGGTGGCATGGCGGCTGCGCCCGCGGCCAGCGGCGCGGGCCTGGCAGCGAGCCCCGGGGCGAGCGCGAGCGCCAGCGTGAGCAACGACGACGACTCTCCAGCGACCTCCAACGATGATGACTTCGGCGCCTTCGCTCCGCCCACCTCGCGCACGCAGACCGAGAAGGTCTCGGCCAAGGACATGAAGGACGCGAAGGACTTCAAGGACAACAAGGACAACAAGGACAAGGCCGCCGCCAAGGGCTCGCGCCCGAAGACGCCGCCTCCGCCGGCGCCGCCCGCCGGTGTGGCCAAGCCAGTGGAGGATCCCTCGACCTGGTCGCAGGAGTTCGACGAGGACACCGAGTTCGTCGATGCGGCGGATCTGCTCGACGAGGAACCCACAATCAACAGCAAGGGGGGGCTCGGGGGCAAAGAGTCGGTCGTCTGAGCGCGAGGAATCGATCAGGGGACGGCCGCAGCAGAGCTTCCGCGATGCCCGCGGAGGCACGCGCGGCCGCGACAGGGCGATGGGCGAAAGCGCTGCTGCTGGCGCCACAACAGCAACTTCGGCCCATCGACCAAGTCACCGGCCCCGCTATTGGTGGCCGGTGCAGGCGACGCTATGATTCCACGATGAGGACCGAGCGACGCGGCTACGCTCTTCTCCAGCGAAGATGCGTCGAGCGAGCTGCAGTCGGCGCGTTCCTTCGAAGCGGCGGCGCTCGAGCTGCTGCGCCAGGCAGGGTTGCTCGACCCGCAATGACAGCGCCCGAGGCCGTGGCGCAGCGCCCGCGCTCCGCACCGACTCAGCCACGCCGCGGACGCACGAGGCCGAAAGGCGCCGTGACGCTGGACTCGCGCGGGCCGATGCGGCGATAGCCGCTGGCGGGCGCCGCTTCGTCTTCGCTGGCCAGCGGCGGCGGGCGGCGCACGGGGCCGCGCAGGCGCGCGAACTCTCTGGCGAGCCGCAGCGCTTGTCGGGCGCGTTCCTTGCGCCGCACCTGGCGCATGGCCAGCGCCAGCTCGGCGCGGCCCGCTGGCGCGGCAGCGCCGCTGGCGCACAGCACGCGGCGGATCTGTTCGGTCGGGTCGCTCTCGGCGTCGTTGGCGGCACGCACCAGGCGCGGGAGCGCGCGCCGTAGCTCCGGCGTGAGCTGTTGCTCGAGCAAGGCGTCGATGGCAGGGGCCTGCGTCGGGCAGAGCCGCGCATGCGTGCTCTTGAAGCCCAGCAGCTTGACCTGGCCGTCGCAGGTGATGAACACGTCGTCGACCGCGAGGTACGCGCGCGGCAGCGCATAGCTGGGGCTGCGCAACGCCCCCGCCAGATCAGGCTGGCACGAGCTGGCCATCCGCCCCGCGTGCTTCACCGCGTCCAGGATCGAGAGCAGGATGCGCACCACCCCGGCGTGCGGCAGCTGCAGGCCCGTGGCCGCGCAGCACTGCAGCAGCGCCTCGAGCGTTGCGCCCTCCAGATACTCCTGGACGGCGAAGTAGCGGCCCGCCTCGAGCCCGATGCCCAGCGTGCGCACGATGTTTTCGTGCTGCAACACGCTGGCGAACTCGAGCTCCGCAACGAGCTGCAGCCAGTCCGCATCCGCCGGGCACTGGTGGAAGCGCTTGAGCAGCACCATCTGCTCCAGCGACCGGGCCGAGCGCGCGATGCCCAGCTGGATTTCGGCACGCCCCACTCGGGCTTCGTCAGCAGCGGACAGCGCGAGACTGCAGAGAATCTCGTATCCGCTCGATGCGACGAGCCAGCTGGAGCCCGAGCGATCGACGCTGACGCTGTTCATCGTATCCCGGAGTACCCCCGCACTCGTTGCATCGAGGATTGAGCCTGACATGAGGTCCATTACGCCCAGCGCGTGCTGCGTGGTAACGCCCCCCTCTAGCTCGGTCAACGCACGATGCGAACAGCAAATCTGCGCTCGCCACGCATTTGGCACACAGACCGATTGTTGCGTGAGATGTTGCACACGCGGGCCAAACCGCTGCGTCTCGGAGCCGTGTCAGGCGTGTTCGGGTCACGTGTCTCACGCGACACACGACGATTCAGGGATTGGGCCAGGGCACGTCGACGTCGAACGAGGCGAGCTTACCGTCGACCTCGCCCAAGGCGAGCCCGCGCAGCTGCCCCCTCGCGGGCTTGGCGAACTTCACCTGCAGTGCCTCGCCCTTGTGATCGACGCCCAACAGCCGGGGCAGCTCCGGGTCGCCGGGGAAGAAGTCGAGCCACTTCACGTCGGGCGCGCTGAGCGTGAGCGCGGGTTTGCCGCGCGTGACCTTCCAGTCGTGGCTCGCCTGCGGCAGCTCGGTGAACGCCCGGGGCAACGCCGAGTAGTATGCGTCGAGGTCCTGCGGCAGTTGCGGCTCCGGTGCGCGGCGCTTCGCCAGCAGCTCGAACCAGGCGCCCAGCTCCTCGCTGAGGCACTCGTCCTTGCACGCGAACCAGTCCGCTTTGACGTCGAAGCGCAGCACCGTGTTCTCGGATAGCTTGTCTGGCGCGGTGACCTCCGCGAACACGGCGGTCTCGCGCTCGTAGCCGTAGCTCACCAGCTTGCCGGGCAGGTCGAAGCGCTTGGGGGCCGGGAACTGCAGCGGGCCCACCTCGAAGCCCTCGGGCACTTCGAATTTGACGTGCGTGCTCTGACCGACGTCGCCGGGGTTCGTCCAGGAGATGCGATACTCGTCCGGGATTCGAAAGCGGATCGCGAGCAAGAATTTGCCGCCGGGCTCGACCGCCTGGGCCGAGGTCTCGAACTGCGTCTGCACCACCGTCTCACCGGATGGCTCGGGAGCCCTGGGCTCGGGCCAGGCCGAGCGCTGCGGCTCGGGCGCTGGAGAGGGCGCCGGAGCTGGCGCTTGCTGAGCAGCGGATGCGGCGCAGCCTGCGCTGACGAGGGCACCGAGAAACCAGGCGCGGAAGGAGTGCGGGCGGGTAGTCATGCCGAACTTGCTGGGCTCCTGTGTCGGAAGATCGAGCAGGGCTGCTGCGCGAGCGCGATCCCTGCAGGCTCGAAGAACGTCCAGGGCTGCACGTGCTTGAATGCCCCCCCGGGGCGGCAGCGAGGTGCGGCGCTGCAAGGCCGACGCATGCGCGGGCGGTGTTTCAGCTTGGAGCAGGCTGCAAAGTTGCGCGCTCGCGCGTCAGGCCGGATCGGCCAAGTGGCCACAGCAGGCCCGAACGGCAGGCGCGAGGCGTTTCACGGTCGATCTCCGGGCTGGGTGGTTGCGCGCCTCTCCGCGCACGACAAAGTGGCCGTGACTGCCTGCAATGTCGCGCGAGAACAAGCCCAGCTCGCTCCGCCGCTTCCTGCGTTACGTGTGGCCGTACTCGGGCTTGATCGCCCGCGCCACCGGCTGCGGCATGCTGAAGTTCGTGCTGCCATCGACCATGGCGCTGTCGTTCCGTTTCCTGACGGACCGCCTGGTGCCGGCGCACAGCTCGGGCGCGCCTGCGCCCCAGGACGTGATCGCGCGCACGCTGGACCACTATCTGACGTGGCTCGGTGCCCGGCTCGGGCCATTCTGGGTCACGCCCTGGGGCGCCTTTGATCTCCTGATGCTGACGCTGGTCGGCGTGTACGGCGTGTGGGGCGTCGCGCTGTATTACCGCAGCCAGTGGGCGCAGCTCGCCGGGCACCGCGTGATGATGGACCTGCGCTCGGATCTGTACCGGCACATCCACCGGCTGAGCCACTCGTTCTTTCAGAACCACCAGTCCGGCGGCATCGTGTCGCGGCTGACCGCGGACATCGCGCTGGCGCAGAACTTCGTGGGCAGCGCCATGACCAACATCTGGATGGATCTGGTCACCTGCGCGGTCTACGTCTACGTGCTGGGCTCGATGGATCTGCCGCTGACCGCGGCCGCGCTGGTGGTGTTTCCGTTCTACATCGTTTCCATGCGCACCTTCGGCAGGCGCTCCAAGCGCAGCTCGCTGGAGCTGCAGGAGGCGATGGAGGCGTTCTCCGGCGATGTGCAGGAGCGCGTCGCCGGCTACCAGCTGATCAAGAGCTTCGTGGCGGAGCGGCGCGAGGGGCTGTCCTTCTTCCAGCGCTCGCGGCGCTTGCTCGATCTGACCGTGCGCAACGCACACATCACCAACCTGTCCAACGCGGTGGTGCAGTGGCTCACGCAGATGGCGACCCTCGGCCTGGTCTGGTACGGCGGGCAGCGGCTGATGCTGGGCACGATCAGCGTGGGCACGGTGGTCGCCTTCATCCTGCTGGTCCGCGAGCTGTACTTCCCCATCAACCGCATCAGCGAGATGAACACCGTGCTGCACAACTCGCTGGCGGCGATCGACCGCATCTTCGAGGTCTTCGATCTGGAGCCGGACGTCGCCGAGCACCCCAACGCAAAGCCCGTGCGCCACGTCCAGGGTCGCGTCACCTTCGAGCGCGTGACGTTCGGATACCGCGCGGACGAACCGGTGCTGCACGACCTGAACGTCGACATCCGCCCCGGGGAGATGGTGGCGCTGGTGGGCCCGAGCGGCGCAGGCAAGTCGAGCTTGGTGCAGCTGGTACCGCGCTTTTACGATCCTACGCGCGGGCGCGTGCTGCTCGACGGCACGGACCTGCGCGAGCTGCGCTTGCGCGAGCTGCGCGCCCAGATCGGCATCGTGGCGCAGGAGAACCTGCTGTTCTCGGGCAGCGTGCTCGACAACATCCTGTATGGGCGCCCGCGCGCCAGCCGGCAGGAGGTGGCGCGCGCCGCTCGCTCCGCCCACGCGGAGGAGTTCATCGAGCAGCTGAGCGAGGGCTATGACACGCTGATCGGCGAGCGCGGCGCCAAGCTGTCGGGCGGGCAAAAGCAGCGCCTCGCCCTGGCCCGCGTGTTTCTGGCCGACCCGCGCGTGCTGATACTGGATGAGGCAACGAGCGCGCTCGACAGCGAGTCCGAGCAGCTGATCCAGCGCTCGCTCGCCGAGCTCATGAAGAGCCGGACCAGCATCGTGATCGCCCACCGGCTGTCCACGATCCTGTCCGCCGATCGCATCCTGGTCCTGGAGCGCGGACGAATTCTGGAGATCGGCAGCCATGCGGAGCTGATCCGCCGGGACGGCCTGTATGCGCGGCTGTACCGCGCCCAGCGCCTGGGCAGCCGCAACAGCGAACCCTTGCTGCTTCGCCCGTCTTGACCGTGGAGTTCCGCCCCGGCGTGGCGAACACGCCGCGCGGCTGCGGGCATTGCCGAGGCAACTCCGCTCCGATGTGGGAAGGAAGCTCACGCCCCGCGCGTAGCACTCCCTGGCATGGCACCTGCAGTGCAACACAGCATGGACAAGTCTTTTTGCGGGGACACCCCGCACCCCGAGCCCACTTCGAGTCTGCGGCGCGGGCGCAGCTGGCTGCGTTCGTGCACGGTCCTCGCTGCTGCCGGTGGCGCGCTGGTCGCGGGCCTGTGCTGGTCGGACTCCGCTGCCGCCGCGAACACGGTCGGCATCGACCTCAGCTTCAGCGACAGCGTCGGGGATTCGCGCTACGGTACGCCCGCGGGCGCGGGCGTGGACATCTTCTTCGGTCCACGCATGGATCTCGGGCTGGTCGCGCTGACCACCGAGCTGGATGGCGGCTTCCACGACTTTGGCGGCCCGGCGGACCCCACCGTCTATCGCGGCATGGCGGGCGGGCGCCTGGCGATCGGCGCCATCATCCGCCCCTCGGTGTTCGCGCACATCGGCGTGGGCCACCTGCGCTGGAACGCGCTGCCCGGCATCTCCGACGTGCGCGACAGCCGCACGAACCTCGCCACCAATCTGGGCGCCGCGCTCGACTTCACCCTGCTGCCGCTCGTGGATCTGGGCCTGCAGCTCTCGTACAATTCCATCAAGGGCGGCGCCGACACGCCCGCCTTCGACTGGGCCGAGGCCGGCGCGCACGTGATCTTCGTTTTCGGGTCCTGATCTGTTATTGCCCCCCGGCATGCGCCTGGGTGAGATCGAGATCCAGACCCTGCTCGACATCACGAGCCTGCACGCTCCGATCGTCAAGGTGTTCCACGAGGCCACGCGCGAGGCGCTGGATCCCTACCGTGGCTGGCTG
>DASTRX010000103.1:0-28267 GCA_035760985.1 Polyangiaceae bacterium | reverse complement strand
CGATATCGACCTGCTGACCAAGCTGAAGCTGGACTACGTGATCCTGGACGAGGCGCAGGCGATCAAGAATCCGCAGAGCGCCACCGCTCAGGCCGCCAAGGAGCTGACGCCCAGCCGCCGGCTGGTGCTCACCGGCACGCCGATCGAGAATCGCCTGACGGAGATCTGGTCGATCTTCGACTTCGTCTCCCCGGGCATCCTGCCGCCGCTGGCAAAGTTCGAGGAGCGCTTCTCGCGCCCCATCGATCAGGGAGAGTCCAAAGCGGCAGCGCGGCTCAAGGCCATCATCCATCCCTTCATCTTGCGGCGCACCAAGATAGAAGTGGCCAAGGACCTGCCGCCCAAGATCGAGAGCGACAAGGTCATCGACCTCGGCGCCGAGCAGCGCGGTATCTACACCCAGGTGCTGCGCGAGGTGCGCGCGCAGGTCATGGGCGAGCTGGATCGCGTGGGCGTCGCCAAGAGCCAGCTGCACATCCTGGCCGGGCTCACCAAGCTGCGGCAGGCCGCGTGCGATCCGCGCCTGCTCGGCCTACCGCGCGAGTTCTCCCACGAGGACAGCGCCAAGGTCATGGCCTTCCGCGAGCTGATCGAGGAGGCCGAAGCGGGCGGGCACCGCGTGCTCGTGTTCAGCCAGTTCGTGAGCATGCTGAAGATCCTGAAGAGCGCGCTGGATGAGGACCGCGTGCGCTACGAGTACCTCGACGGTTCGACGATGGATCGCACCGAGCGCATCGATCGCTTCCAGAACGATCCCACCATCCCCGTGTTCCTGATCAGCCTCAAGGCGGGCGGATCGGGCCTGAATCTGACCGCTGCCGACACCGTCATCCACTTCGACCCGTGGTGGAATCCTGCGGTCGAAGATCAAGCCTCCGACCGTGCGCACCGCATCGGTCAGAAGAAGGTCGTCACCGTGTACCGGCTGGTCGCGGCGGGCACGATCGAAGAGAAGATCCTGGAGCTCAAGGAGAAGAAGAAGGAGCTGGTCTCCGCTGTGCTCACGGAGGACAGCGGCGGTGCCAAGAAGCTCTCGCGCGCCGATCTCGACGAGCTGTTCAAGGTGGACTGACAGTTTCGAGCCAGTGACGCTGCTCGGCCTGGGCCGGGCCCGGACGAAACGGCGCGCGCGCGGCGGGCGCCGCCGGCTGGACAGGTGCTCCGCGCCGCAGCGGCCAAGCGCTGGCGACGCGGGCGAGCAAGCGCTTGGTATGCGCATTGCTGCGCGCAATGCGCCGCCGAATTCACCCCGGGCGGCACGAGGTGAGTCATGGATCAGCGCAGCCCTTCCCCGGACGTCGAGCCCCCAGAGACGCCAGGCGGCGGCCCTGCGCCGCACCGGATCCTGGTCCTGGGCGGTGGATTCGGGGGCATCCACCTGAGCCGCGAGCTCGAGCGCCTGTTCTCGGACCAGCCCGAGGTCGAGCTCACGCTGGTCAGCCAGGACAACTTCTTTCTGCTGACGCCGCTGCTGTTCGAAGCCTGTTCCGGCACGCTCGAGCTGCGCCACTGCTCGGTGCCGATCCGCGCCTGCTTGCGCCGGACCCGCTTCGTGGAAGGTTCGCTGGAGGGTCCGATCGACTTCGAGCGACGGATCGTCCGCGTCCGGCGCGGAGCCAGCGGTCTGCGCGAGTTCGCTTACGATCAGCTGGTGCTCGCGGTCGGAGCCTGGACCAATCAGCGCCTGATCCCGGGCTCGGAGTACGCCTTCACGTTCAAGACGCTGGCGGACGCGATCCTGCTGCGCAACCATGTGATCGAGTGCTTCGAGGCTGCGGACGCCGAGCTGGACCCCGGGCGCCGCCGCGCGCTGCTGACCTTCGCCATCGTGGGCGGCGGCCTGGTGGGCACGGAGCTGCTCGGTGAGCTGAGCGCCTTCGCCCACGAGATCGTCAGATATTACCCCTGCGTGCGGCGCACGGAGCTGCGCTTCCTGCTCTTCGAGCACTCCGATCGCATCATGCCGGAGCTCGAGCCGGAGCTCGTTCGCCATGCCATGCGCGTGCTCTCGAGCCGAGAGGGCGTCGAGATCCGCACCTCGACGCCAGTGAAGGCCATCGAGGCGGAGGCCGTGCAACTCGCCGGCGAGCGAATTCCGGCGGCGACGATCGTGCTGGCCGCTGGCACCCTGCCGAGCTCCGCCGTCGGCTCGCTGGACCTGGCGAAAGGCAAGCGCGGCCACGTGCGCACGGATGCCGCCCTGCGCACGAGCCGACCGGAAGTCTGGGCGCTCGGAGATTGCGCGGAGATCCCGGGCCCCGACGGCCGCCCCTACCCGTACCTGGCGCAGCACGCTTTGCGCGAAGCGCGGTTGCTCGCGAGAAACGTGCGCGCCGCTTACCTCGGGGAAGCCTTGCAGCCCTTTCACTACGACTCGCTGGGAGTGATGGCCTCCCTGGGCGGACACGAGGGGGTGGCGCGGATCCTCTCGTTGCGAGTGCACGGCTTCCTCGCCTGGTGGCTGCGGCGCACGTACTACCTGCTGCAGACGCCGGGACTGGACCGCAAGCTGCGCATCGTCGTCGACTGGACGGTCGCGCTCTTCTTGCGCCCTGACGTGGTCAAGCTCGACACCGCAGGGGAGCGCGCGCTGCTGTTGCGCAGCCGCCCTGCGGGGGCGGCGGCGCTGCCGGGCTCCGGCGGCGAGACCGCCTCTGTCCGGCTGATCGAGCCGCGCGCGGACCGGGCACCCGCACTGGCTTGACAGCTGCAGCGCCGGGCGTAGCGCGGTTGGCATGCGTCTGGCTTGCGGCTGAGTCGCCCCGCGAAGCGGGGCCGCCCGTCGCGCAAGCCCAGCGCGGGGTGTTTTGCAAAGGAGCAGCCAGTCATGAATACGACCTCTCACGCGCGCGCGCCCCATCGCCCCGAAGCTCAGCCGTTCGTCGGTCAGCGCGCCAAGGAAACGCAGCCGTACGGGACGCTCACGCGCTACCCGCTGGGTCTGAGCGATGAGGCGCGAACGGCCTCGGTGGAGGCGCTGAACCAGTTGCTCGCGGACTCGATCACCCTGCGTGACATGTACAAGAAGCATCACTGGCAAGTCTCGGGTCCGACCTTCTATTCGCTGCACTTGCTGTTCGACAAACACGCGGACGAACAGACGGAGCTGGTGGATGAGCTTGCCGAGCGGATCCAGACGCTCGGAGGCGTCTCCGTAGCGATGGCCGCCGATGTCGCGGCTCTGAGTCGGATCGAGAAGCCACCGCTCGGCAGGGAGGAAGTGCCGGTGCAGATCTCGCGCTTGCTCGAGGCGCACGAGCACATCCTGATCACGGCGCGTGACGCCGCACGCCGCTCCGCGGAGCTGGGCGACGATGGTACCAATGACCTGGTGGTGAGCCGGGTCGTGCGCGTCAACGAGCTCCAGGTGTGGTTCATCAGCGAGCACCTGGTGGATACGCCGCTGGTGCGCGCTCGCGAGCGCAGCTGACGCGGCCGCAGAGCTCAGGCCCGGCCGTGCGCTGGGCAGTCCTGGGGAGCTCGGCGCCGCGCGGCGCCGAGCCCACTCTCTCCGCGCCCCGGGCTCGGCTGCCCCTCAGCGCCGGAGCGAGATGTTCATCAGCAGCCCGAAGCCGATCATGGTCGTCACGGTGCTGGAGCCGCCGTAAGAGAAGAGCGGCAGCGTGATGCCTACGACCGGCAGGATGCCGATGGTCATCCCGACGTTGAAGAAGGTGTGCCAGAAGAACATCGCGCCCACGCCCACCGCGACGGCGGCGCCAAATCGGTCCTTGGCGGTCGACGCGATGTTGATCGCCCAGGCGCTCACAAACGCGTACAGGCCGAGCAGCGTCAGGCAGCCGATGAAGCCCCAGTCCTCGGCGAACACGCTGAAGGGGAAGTCGGAGAACTGGTCCGGGAGGAAGCCGAACTGATTCTGTGTGCCTTCGCGGAAGCCTTCGCCCCAGATGCCGCCGTTGCCGATCGCCGTGCGCGATTGCAGCGCGTGCCAGCCGATGCCGGTGCGATCCGCCTCGGGATTGAGAAAGCTCGAGATGCGATCGCGCTGATAGTCGTGCAGCCCGAAATGCCACATGGCCCAGGCCACCGGCACCATGAAGGCCACGAACAACGCCAGGCTGCTGCGGCGCAAGCGCGTCAGCGCGAGCATGGTGGCACCGCAGGCGACGTAGATCATCGAGGTACCGAAGTCGGGCTGCAACATCACGAGCGCGGCGGGCACGCCGAACAGAAGCGCGGCGGGCGCGAGATCGATCAGCGTCTTGGCGTCGCCGCGGGGATCTTCGGCGAGCTTGCGCGCGACGGCCAGCACGACGAACACCTTCATGAACTCGCTCGGCTGAAACGCGAAGCGGCCCAGATCGATCCAGCGTGACGAGCCGCGCACGTTGGTGCGCATGGCCAGCACGAAGATCAGGGTCGCGATGCCGCAGCCGTAGAGCACGTACGCCGCGCGCTCGATCGTGCGGTAGTCGACCACCGCCGCGAGCGTCGCGAACAGGCCACCGACTACCAGCCAGTACACCTGCTGCACGTACATGTCGGCCAGGGCCGCCCGGCGTGGATCGTCCAGGTAAGGGCTGGTGGCACTGTACAGGTTGACCACGCCGATGATGGCGATGCCGACCACGCCCAGGAACAAGGGCCAGTCGAAGTGTTCCTTGGCGCGCGCGCTGCCCCGGGCAAACAGGTTCACAGGCTGGCTCCCTCGCGCTTCGCGTCCTCGGACTTGTGCGATGCCAGGCGGCGCTGGTTGAGCTTCTGCCAGGCGTCCACCACGCGCATCGCTACAGGGGCCGCGTTCTTTCCACCGCCGCCGCCGTGCTCGATCAGGACCACGATCGCGATCTCGGGCGACTTGGCCGGCGCGTAGCCGGCGAACCAGGCGTGGTCGCGGTTGAAGTACCACTCGCGCTTGGGGTCGACCGTCTTCGGGTTGACGTGGCTCACCTGCGCCGTGCCCGTCTTGCCCGCGATGTCGACCCCGGCGATGGACTCGGCGTAGGCCGTACCCTTCGGGTCGCTGACCACGCCGCGCAGCGCCGACTTGATCAGGCCGATCTGCGCCGGATCCAGGTCGATCACGCGTCGCACGCGGGGCGGGAACTCCTGCACGGTCATGCCGGAGCTGGTCTCGATGCTGCGCACGACCTGCGGCTGGTAGAGCGTGCCTTCATTGGCCAGCGCCGCATAGGCCAGCGCCAGCTGCATCACCGTGACGTTCGTGGCACCCTGCCCGATCGCCGCCAGCAGGGTGAAGCCGCCCCGGAAGCCGTCGCCCTTATAGCGGCGCGCGTACCAGGCGCGCGTCGGCATGCGTCCGCGCGCCTCGGGGTTGATGCCCACGCCGGTCTTCACGCCGAAGCCGAAATCCATGCCCACCTTGGCCAGCTGATCGATGTGGATCAGCTCACCCAGCGCGTAGAAGTAGCTGTTGCACGACTGTACGATCGCCTCGTGCAGGTTCACCTTGCGGTGCACCGCCGTGCAGCGGAAGAAGCGCCGCCCGAACTCGTAACCGCCGCGGCAGTCGACGTCCGTGTTCGGATCGATCAGGCCCTCGGACAGGCCCGCCAGGGCGCTGAACGGCTTGTACGTGGAGCCCGGGGGGTAGACCGCGGACGTGGTGCGATCGAGCAGTGGCGTGAGCGGGTCGCGCGTCAGCCGATCGAAGGCGTCGCGGATCGCCTGCTTGCCCTCTCGCCCCGAGAGCACGTTGGGATCGAAGGCCGGCTTGCTCACGGCCGCCAGCACACGGCCGCTGCGCACGTCGACGACAACGACCGCACCCGCGGCATGGTTGCGCAGCTCCTTCTGGATGGTCTTCTCCAGCTCCACGTCGATCGTGAGCACGATGTCGCGCCCCGGAATCGGCTCCAGCCGGCGCGGCTCCTCCAGATAGCGCTCCTCCAGCCCCGGTCGCTGGGCGTGGCGGTTGGCGCCGCGCACCACCTTCTGCCAGCCGCGCTGCCCGCGCAGATAGCTCTCCCAGCGCCGCTCGACGCCGACCGCGCCCAGCCGATCGCCGGGGCGGTAGTTTTGCCCCTCGTGCTCGGCCAGGGTCTCGGCGTCGATCTCGCGCATGTAGCCGAGCAGATGGGAGGCGACCTCGCCGTACGGGTAGTAGCGGACCGGTGTCGGCACCACGTCCACGCCGGGCAAGTCGGAGGCGTGCGTCTCCAGAGCCGCGACGACATCGCGATTCACGTCCACCTCGAGCAGCATCTGCTGCAACTTGCGCTTGCCATCTTCGGCGCGCACGCCCAGCACCTTGGCCGCGAGCTCCTTGGCGCGCGTCACGCTCAGTCCCATGAACTGCACGAGCTTGGGCCACGTCTCGTCCATGTCGAGCAAGCCCGGGACGACGTAGATGTCATAGGAGGGGCGGTTGGCGGCCAGCACCACGCCCTGCGCGTCGCGGATCACTCCGCGCGTGGTAGCCAGCGTGACCCGCCCCACCACGTTGCGCCTCGCCTGGGCGCGATGCAGCGGCGCCTGGATGATCTGCAGCTGCGCCAGACGCGCGGTCAGGATCACGAACGCCGCCAGCACCACCAGCACCATGAAATGGTAGCGCCGGCGGAAGTCGCCGACGTCCGAGCGCGGCATGAACAGCTTCATCGGAGCGCAGCCCTCATCCGACCAGCCCCTCGAAGGAGCGGGACGCAGGAGTGGAGCCCTGATGCAGCTTCTGCGCGAGCGGGAAGACGAAGAGCGAGCACAGCGCGGTCGAGGTGGCGTGTGGCAAGGCCACGCTCGCTATCTCCAACGGCCGCTGCGGGTCCGAGCCAAAGATCGCCAGCAGCACCAGCACCAGCACGCTCTCGACCAGAGAGAAGCCAAACGAGAGCGCGGCCTTCGTCCACCAGGTTTGAGCGGACAGCCGTACGCCTGCCGTGCGCGCCAGCCACCAGATCGCCACACCCGTGAGCGCGAACAAGCCGATCGGCGCCGACCCCAGCAGGTCCGTCGCATAGCCCAGCGCGAACGCCAGCAGCGCCCCGCGGGCGGTTGACGCCTCGTGCACCCCGAGGAAGATCAGCAGGGGCAGCACGAAGCTGGGCGTGGCGCCGTGCAGCCCGAGGAGCCCCACCAGCGGGTACAGGTTGCCCTGCGCGACGATCAGCAGCAGCCCCACGACCAGGAACGCTGCGCTGCGCACGCTCAGCGCTCCCCCGTCACGCCGGGCCTGCAGTTATCTTCGCCGCTGGTCACGATCAGCACCTCGCTGAGCCGCGAGAAGTCCACGACCGGCTCGGCTTCCACCGTCTGGTAGACGCCGAAGTCCTTCTTCACGACCTTCGTCACCTTCGCCACGGGCAGGCCCTTCGGGAAGCGGCAGCCGACGCCGCTGGTGACCAGGATATCGCCGTTGTCGATGCTGTCGCTGCTCTGCACCAGCTCGACCCGGACCAGATAGCGGTTGCTGTCCCCCCCGCCACGGACGAAGCCGCGCGCGCCGGTGCGCTCCACCACCACGTCGACCCCGAAGCCGCTGTCCACCGCGAGCTGCACCTGAACGCTCTCCCCGGCCACGCGCCGCACCGTGCCGACCACCCCATCCAGCGACAGCACTGGCATGTTGGGGCGGATGTTGCGCACCGGCGCGTCCAGCGTGACCTGCGCCACACGGAAATAGTCGGTGGTGTCCTTGGACACCACCAGGGCGCTCACCGTCTCGGCGCCCACCCGATCGCGCAGGCCAAGCAGGCGCCGCAGCCGGCGGTTCTCGGCCTCGACCACCGAGAGCTGGTTCACCTTGGCCTGCAAGCGAGAGGTCTGATACGCGAGCCGATTGTTGTCGCGCTTCACGTCCACCAGGTACACGTACTCGCTGAGCAGGCTGGAGACGCCGCGCGCCAGCGCGGAGCACGTGTACTCGATGGGCGCCGAGACCGTGAGCAAGGCGCGATCGATGAAGTTGGTCTGCTCGGGCCGGCGGATGTTGGCCCTCAGGAAGAAGAAGGGCACCGCCAGGAGCAGGATCACCAGCGCGACGTCGCGATAGCGTTTGAACGGTCCCACGGCTCTCTCATCAGCTGATCGCCACTTCCCGCAGCAGCTCGATGTGATCCAGCGCCTTGCCGCTGCCGAGCACGACCGCGCTGATCGGGTCGTCGCTGACCATCACCGGCAAGCCGGTCTCCTCGCGCAGCAGCAGATCCAGGTTCTTGAGCAGCGCGCCGCCACCGGTCAGCACGATGCCCTTGTCGACAATGTCCGCGGCCAGCTCGGGCGGCGTGCGCTCCAGCGCCAGCAGCGCCGCCTCCACGATGGCGTTGATCGGCTCGGTCACGGCCTCGCGGATCTCCTCCGCGTTCACCACCACCGTCTTCGGGATGCCGGCGACCATGTCGCGCCCCTTCACCTCCATCGAGGCCGCGCGATCCGGCGCATAAGCGTGCCCGATCGTGATCTTGATGCGCTCGGCGGTCTGCTCACCGATCGCCATGTTGTACTTGCGCTTCATGTAGGCGACGATCGCCTCGTCCATCTTGTCGCCACCCACGCGCACGCTCTGCGAATAGACGATGCCCGCCAGCGAAATCACGGCCACCTCGGTCGTGCCCCCGCCGATATCGACGATCATGTTGCCGCTGGCCTCGGTGATCGGCAGCCCCGCGCCGATGGCGGCGGCCATGGGCTCCTCGATCAGATAGACCTCGCGAGCGCCCGCGCTCTCCGCGCTCTCCTTGACCGCGCGCTTCTCCACCTCGGTGATGCCGAAGGGCACACAGATGATGATGCGCGGCTTGACCAGCGTCTTGCGGTTGTGCGCGCGCGCGATGAAGTAGCGCAGCATCGCCTCGGTGATTTCGAAGTCGGCGATCACGCCGTCGCGCAGCGGGCGGATCGCGCGAATATTGCCCGGCGTGCGGCCGAGCATCTCCTTCGCCTCGCGACCGACGGCCAGCACGCGGTTGTCACCGCGGACGTCCTTCGTCACAGCCACGACGGAGGGCTCGCAGCTGACGATGCCCTTTCCCTTGACGTAAATGAGCGTGTTCGCCGTGCCGAGGTCGATGGCGAGATCGTTCGAGAAGAGACCGTAGAGCCAATCGAAGATCATGGAGCTTCAGACCGCACCGGGAATCTCTCGCGCCGGAGCCGCGGCAAGCCACGGATGCGCCTGGCCGGGGAAGACATGGAGCGGGGCGGGGCGCTCCAACCACGGTCCGACACGCGTTGTATCATGGCGCGCCCAGGGCCGGCGCAATTTGCGGTCACCCACTCAGTACGGCACAAGCCTGCGGACGCTGAGTGGCAGGCTCACCCACAACACCGCACTGTCACTCCCGCGCCGCTGCGAGTGCGCGGCTCCTGCCGAGTCGGGGCGGCCAGCTCCTCCGCGCGACGGCTTCGCAGCATCCGGCGCGGGCGGCGACTCTATTCGTCGTCCCAGTCGTCCATCATGCCGCGCGCGCGCGGCGCGCTGAAGCCCTCGTGCTCGCGGCGCGAGTGACCTCGATCCGCAGCGCGCGCTTTCTTCTTCTTGGGAGCGGGCTCCTTCTTGCGCTTGCTCGGATCGCGCCGCTCGTCCCAGGTCTGCCGCTCCACGGGCGGCGCTCCGCCACCCATCTCGTTGAAGGAACGCATCGGCGGACCGCCGCCACCGGGCGGCGGCGGCGGACGGCGGCTCCAGGTGCCGCTGCCACCGGCAGCCATGCGCTCACCGCTGGCACCCGGACGCTCGCCGCGCGGACGCGCCACGTCGACGGTCAGCGGACGGCCGCGCAACAGCCGCTCGCGCAGCTTCGGCACGGCTTCGCGCGCCGCTGCCGCGTCACGCAGCGCCACGAAGCCGAAGCCTCGGCGCCGACCATCGGCATCGACCGGCAAGTGCAGCTTCGCGATCGGGCCGACGCCTGCCTCCTTGAAGATCTCGGTCAGCTCGTCCTCGCGGCAGTCGCTGGGCAGGTTGGCCAGGAACAGCGTGTTCTCGCGATCGTCGCGATCTCCGCTGGGACCGCCGCCTTCGGGACCACGAGGCGGACGCGACGGCATCGGACCGGCACCGGGCGTGCGATTGCCGCGGAACGGCCGCACGGAAATAGGCCGACCTTCGTGCAGGGCGCCATCGAGCTGGCCCCGCGCGCGTTCTGCCTCTTGCTCCGAAGCGAGCGTGATGAAGCCAAAGCCGCGTCCCCTGCCTGTCTGGCGATCACGAGGCACGGCGACTTCCGTCACGCTTGCCCCCGCAGCCTCAAACAGCTTCCGCAGCTCGGTTTCGTTGACGGTTTCGGACAAGCCCGCAACAAAGAGCTTGCGAGTATCTGGATCGGTCATGTCTCTAGGCGTGGGGGGTTAGAGGCCGGAGAATTCGGGTGCGGGGTGTCCCCGCAGAATTGGGAGGCGAATGCCTTCGCTGCAGACTGATTCGACGA
This sequence comes from Polyangiaceae bacterium, assembly GCA_035760985.1. Lineage (GTDB taxonomy): Bacteria > Myxococcota_A > Polyangia > Polyangiales > Polyangiaceae > SZUA-265. The sequence goes on along the minus strand of DASTRX010000103.1, from coordinate 17,921 downwards.
GCGCCAACGCCTAGCGCGAATAAAACAGAACAGTAGCCATCGGGCCGGCGCCGTCAAGCTACACTTTCGGAAACGCGGCGCGCGCCCGCGCTCTCTCTCGAAGGGGAGCCCGAGGGCTGCCTTTTGCACGACGTCGGCTCGGCATCGCCGCCCTCGACTGTTCGCAGCCGAGCCATCGGCGCCGGCCGAGACCCACCGGGCCCGGCGCAGCGCACGAGATCGGAGCGCACCGGCCAAACGCCCGAGGGCTGTTTCGGTCGAGGAGTTGCCGGCCCGAGCGCGCGCGGAGTACGAAAGTTCTCGGGTGGCGACGCGCGTCTCCGTGGTGGTCAATCCGCGTTCGGGTGCAGGACGCACCCGCCGCACGCTGATCAACTTGGAGCGCGCCCTGCGGCGCCTGAACATCCAGTACGAGCTGCTCCAGACGCTTCGCCCCGGGCACGCTTCGCAGCTCGCACGCGAGGCCTGCGCCAGAGGCTGTGACGTGCTGGCGGTGGTGGGTGGAGACGGCACCTTGAACGAGGTCGCGCAAGCCTACGTCAACGCCGACGGCGCGCCCGTCGCCGGACCGCCCCTGGCCCTGATTCCCAGCGGCACCGGCGGCGACTTCGCGCGCTGCTGCGGGTTTGGCGACGGGCATCTGGAGTCCGCTCTGGCGCGGATCCAGGCGAAAAAGCTGCGCGACCTGGATCTTGGCATCCTGCGCTTGAACGATGCCGAGCAGCGGCCCGTGTCGCGCGCCTTCATCAACATCGCGAGCGCCGGCATCTCCGGAGACGTCGACGAGCGCGTCGCACGCGGGCCGAAGTGGTTGGGGGGCAAGCTCGCCTTCTTGCTCGCCACGCTGGGTTCGTCGCTGCGCTACCGCAACGTACCGGTCGGGATCTCGATCGACGAGCGCCCCTGGCATGAGGGGCCGGTCGTGGTGGTCGCGATCGCCAATGGCCAGTTCTTCGGAGGCGGAATGCAGGTCGCTCCCGGCGCGGATCCGGGGGACGGGCTGTTTGATGTGGTGGTGGTGGGCGACCTGACGCGGGCGCAGTTCCTGACGCAATTTCCGAAGGTCCAGAGCGGCGCCCACCTCGAACTCGAGGCCGTGCGCTGCGTGCGCGCGCACGACGTCACGGTGCGCGCGCTGGACGTCGAGCGGCCGATTCTCGTCGATGTGGACGGCGAGACGCCGGGATACCTACCGCTCGACGCGCAGATCTTGCCGCGCGCCGTGCAGCTGTGCATCGACTGACGTGACGTGTCCTGCCGCCCGCCGAGGTTCCACGGGCACAGCCCGGAGCGCTCTTACCCTGGCCGGCGCTGTGGCCGTCACTGGGCTGCAGGGTCTTTCATTCTCCTACATACCCGGGCCGGGCACGCGCGTGCGCACCCGGCTTTTCTCGCCGGGTGAGCCGCGCGATCCGGGTGCGGGGTATCCCCGCAGAAGTTTTGGGGTTAAGCTGACGCATGTCCCTAAAGATCGATCAGGACTACGGGCGGTTTCGCAACATCGTCCGCGGCAAGATCCGGGAAGGGCTCCGCAAGTATATCTCCCAGGGCGACATGATCGGTCGCAAGGGGAAGGATCTGGTCAGCATCCCGATCCCGCAGATCGACATTCCGCGCTTCACCTTCGACGGTCGTCACGCGGGAGGCGTCGGGCAAGGAGACGGCGAAGTCGGCGATTCGCTCGGCGGTAACCCGCAGGACGGCGAAGGCAGCGGCAAGGCCGGCAAGGGCGAGGGCCAGCACATGCTGGAGGTCGACATCACGCTCGACGAGCTCGCCGACATCCTCGGGCAGGAGCTGGAGCTACCCGACATCAAGAACAAGGGCCAGAGCAAGATCCGCAGCAGCAAGGATCGCTACACGGGCATCCGCCGCACCGGCCCCGAATCGCTACGCCACTTCAAGCGCACGTACCGCGAGTCGCTGCGGCGAGCGATTGCCAGCGGCATGTACGACAAGAACGACCCGATGCTGGTCCCCCAGCACGAGGACAAACGCTATCGCTCCTGGCGCGAGACCACCGAGCCCGTCGCCAACGCAGTGATCATCTACATGATGGACGTTTCGGGCTCGATGGGCGACGAGCAAAAGGAGATCGTGCGCATCGAGAGCTTCTGGATCGATACCTGGCTGCGCCGGCAATACCGCGGCCTGGAGAGCCGCTACATCATCCACGATGCAGTGGCGCGCGAGGTCGACCGCGACACCTTCTTTCACACCCGGGAGTCGGGCGGCACCATGATCTCGAGCGCGTACCGGCTGGCGGCCAAGCTGATCGATCAGGAGTACCCGCCGGACCAGTGGAACATTTACCCGTTCCACTTCTCCGACGGCGACAACTGGTCCATGGACGACACGCTCAGCTGCATCGAGATCTTGCGCAAGCAGATCCTGCCCGAGGTCAACATGTTTGCGTATGGTCAGGTGGAGAGCCCGTACGGCTCCGGGCAATTCATCAAAGATCTGAGAGAGCACTTGGGGGATGACCAACGCGTGGTGACGAGCGAAATCGAAGACAAGAACGCCATCGTCACCAGCATCAAAGACTTCCTCGGGAAAGGTAACTGATGCACTCGCACTCGCGCACCTCCCTGCCCCCCTACCTGCGCCAGGAGCAGGAACGCGTCGAGGCCGCCGCGCGCGCCGCCGGGCTCGACTTCTTCCCAGTCATCTTCGAGATCCTCTCCTACGACCAGATCAACGAGATCGCCGCGTACGGCGGCTTTCCGAACCGCTATCCGCACTGGCGCTTCGGCATGGATTACGAGCGGCTGAGCAAGAGCAACGAGTACGGCCTCTCGAAGATTTACGAGCTGGTGATCAACAACAACCCGGCCATCGCCTATCTGCTCGAGGGCAACAGCCTGACCGATCAGAAGCTGGTGATGTGCCACGTGTACGGGCACGTCGACTTCTTCAAGAACAACTTCGCCTTCCGCTCCACGGATCTGAACGCCACCGGCAAGGTGATCAACCCGGTGCTGCAGGGCGAGCACTACAAGCCCAATCGCAAGTGGGTCGATCGCATCGCCAACCACGGCGCCACGGTGCGGCGCATCATCGATCGCCATGGCATCGACGAGGTCGAGAAGTTCATCGACCACTGCCTGTCGCTGGAGAACCTGATCGATCCCTATGCTCCGTTCATGGTGCGCCACGACAGCACCAAAGAGGAGGAGGAGCCGGCGCCGATCGAGGTGCCACGCCTGCGCGCCAAGTCCTACATGGACAAGTTCATCAACCCGGAAGAGTACATCGAGCAGCAGCGCGCCAAGCTGGAAGCGTCGCAGAAGGACAAGCGCAACAAGTTCCCGCGCGAGCCGGTGCAGGAGGTGCTGGGGTTTCTCTTGAACCACGCTCCGCTGGAGCGCTGGGAGCGCGCCGTGCTGGCCATCATCCGCGACGAGGCGTACTACTTCTCACCGCAGATCCAGACCAAGATCATGAACGAGGGCTGGGCGTCGTACTGGCACTCGAAGCTGATGACCGGCGGGGTCTGCAGCGCCTCGGAGATCGTCGACTACGCCGACAACAACGCCGCGGTGATGGCGACCTCGCCCGGGCAGCTCAATCCCTACAAGTTGGGCGTCGAGCTCTACCGCAGCATCGAAGAGCGCTGGGATCGCGGCCAGTTCGGGCGCGAGTACGAGCAGTGTGAGGACCTGGATCGCAAGCGCAACTGGGACCTGCGGCTCGGCCTCGGCAAGGAGAAGCTGTTCGAGGTGCGGCGCTTGTACAACGACGTCACCTTCATCGACGAGTTCCTCACGCCGGAGTTCGCGATGGAACATAAGCTGTTCAGCTTCGAGTGGTCGAAGCGCCACGAGCAGTACGAGATCGCGACGCGCGAGTTCAAGAAGGTGAAGGAGAAGCTGCTCACGCAGCTCACGAACCTGGGCAGCCCCTTCCTGTACGTGGACGACTCGAATTTCGAGAACCGTGGCGAGCTGCTCTTGATGCACAAGCACCGCGGGGTGGACCTGCGCCACGACTACGCGCAGGCCGCCATGACCTCGCTGGTCCGCATCTGGAAGCGCCCCGTGTGCTTGCGCACGGTCGTCGACGGCAAGCCCACCATGCTGCGCTTCGACGGCAAGGAGCACACCAGCGTGCAGGAAGCTGCCGCCGAGTAGCGGGCGTGCCCGCTCGGGGACAGGGAAAGAGGGGTGGCACCATGAGCGTCGCTGGGTGCCGCCTCGCGTTCACAACCGGGCTCTGCTGCCTGGCGGCTTGCGCGCCGGGCGCGCCGGCGGCTGCACCCGCTGGCCCGGCGCCGACGGCCATCGTCCCGCCGAGCCCCGAGCAGCTGGCGGCCCCTGCCCCGCCCGCCGAGTCCGCGCAGCCAGCGGCAGCCCCGTCTCCGGCAGCCGCACCTCTGGCCCCCGTGGAGCCCAGGCCCGCCTCGCCAGCCGAGACGGAGCTGGCCGCTGCCGATGCTGCGCTGGAGCGAGACCAGCTGGACGAAGCCGGCCGGCACTTCGAGCGCGCGCTGGCGCTGGCGCCGGCGGATCCCGCGGCGCGCCTGGGTGCGCTGCGCCTGCGCTTCGCGAAGCTGGGCCTGCCGCTGGCCTACGCGGAAGCACCGCAGCATCCCGAGCTGCAGAAGCTCGTGCGCGAAGCAGAGGCCCTCTCCGCGGCTCACCCCGACTTTGCTCCTGCGCTGCTCGAGCAAGGCCAGTGGCTGATCGTGCTGGGTGAAGCGCCGCGCGCCCGCACCGCGCTGGAGCGCGCGGCACGCCTCGATCCGCGGAGTGCCGAGGTCCCCTCCGCGCTCGGTGCGGCGTACCTCGCGACGGGCGATACACCCCGCGCCCTCGAACAGTTCGAACGCGCGGTGCGGCTCGGCCCGGAGCCGCCGGAGCGCTGGACCAACTACGGTACGGCGCTCATGCTGCGCGGACGCCTCAGCGAGGCGATCCGCGCCTTCGAGCACGCGCTGTCGCTACGGCCCGACGATGCGCGCTCCGAGAGCGATCTGGGCGCGGCGCACCTCGCCAATCACCGACCAGATCTCGCCCTCCCCCACCTGGCGCGCGCGACCCAGCTGGCGCCCGAGCGCGCCACGTTCCTGACCAACCTGGGTTACGCCTATGAGCTGCAAGGTCAGCTGGAGAAGGCCGTCGAGACCCAGCGCAAGGCCGTCGCGCTCGATCCCAAGCTGGGCTCGGCCTGGATCAACCTGGGCAACGCGCTCGCGGGGCTGAAGCAATACGAGCAAGCCGAGGTCGCGCTGCGCCAGGCGGAAACGCTCGACCCGAGCGACCCGCGGCCCCAGGCGAGCTTGCGCGACCTGGCGGAGGTGCGCGCGAAAGAGGCCGCGGCAGCGGCTCCGGCGACGGGGACTGGGCCGTCGCGCGCGGCGCCCGCGAAGCGCTGATACCCGGCGAGCCAGCGCCGCGACCCCGGCCGCGGCCGACGAGTTCCTAGGCCGCCACGGGCTGGGACAAGACCGACGGCGGGTTGTTGTGCGGTGCGCGCCAGTAGCTCGGGGGCAGGTTCGCGTGCTCGAGGCTGGGATTGCCAAAGAGCCGCCGCAGCGATGGGCGGGTCCGTGCGGAGGACGAAAAGAAAAACGGCATGTGTTCGCCGATGGTGATGATCTCCGGCGTGTCGAGGACTTCCTTTGCCCAGCAGAAGAGATCTTGCTTGGTGAAGTCATCGGTGGCGATCAGCGGGGTCTGATTGAGGCGGATCGCCGACAGCAGGGTCTCGTTGTTCATGGCCTGGAGCAGGTAACCCTTTTCGCGGCATTCCACCTCGAGCGGGGTGCCCGGCAGTGGGGTGGCCACGAAGAGCAGATTGAAGGTGTCGTAATCGATCGCCAGCCGCTTCGCGAATTCGAGCGTGGTCCGCACATTGGCCTGCGATTCGCCCGGGAAGCCGACGATGAAGAACGCGATCGTGGGGATCCCTGCCTGCTGCAAATGGCGCGCGGCATGCCGCACGTCCGCCAGCTCCAGGTTCTTCTTCACGATGGTATCGAGGACCTCTTGGTCGCCCGACTCCACGGCGATGGTCACGCTGCGGGCGCCAGCCGCGGCCATCTTCTGCGCCAGCTCCGCCGTGATGGTGTCCGCGCGCAGGCCGTTGGGGGTATCCCAGCTGACGCCCAGGGGCGTGATGGCCTCGAACAGCTCGTGGGCCCGGGGACCGTGCAACGTCAGGTTGTCGTCCTCGAAATGAAAATGCCGGACGCCGTAGGTGTCCATCACGTGCTGCATGTGGCGGACGACATACGCGGTGCTATGGCGCCGGTTCGGCTTGCCTACCTGACTGTGCACGCTGCAAAACACGCAGGCGTAGGGGCAGCCACGGCTGGTGTGAATCGGGAGACAGCGCGCGTTCTTGGCGCGCAAGCGATGGCGCGCGTAGAACCGATTGCGGTAGGTCTGGTCCAGATTCAGGAGATCGTAGGCAGGCAGCGGCAGCTCGTCCAGGTCGCTGATGAAGGGCCGCTTTGGCGTCGAGCACGGTCCGGTGGGAGTGCGAAACACGATGCCCTCCACCTCGCCCAGGTTGTGGAAGGCTCGAATGCTGGGATCGTAGTGCGCGATCAGATCGCAGAGCGTGATCTCTCCCTCGGCGCGAACGAGCACGTCGAGCGCGGGCTCGTTGTTCAGCAACTCGAGATTGCCGGGCTCCAGGGACGGTTCCACTCCCCCGAGGATCACCTGGATGGTCGGGTCCAGCTGCTTGATCAGCCGCGCCGTGCGCAAGGCATCTTCGATGAAGCAGGTGAACGGGTTGGTCACGCCCACGATCTGAGGCGCAAAAGCGCGCAACTCCTGCTCGAGCTGCTGCGCGGTCATGCCGAAGGTGACATTGGGACGATGCACCACCATGTAGTCGGTCGCCAGGCAGTCGATGATCTTCACCTGTACGCCCATGCGCCTCAGGACAGCGCCGAGGATGGCGAGCCCCAGCGGGACATAGGACTGGTACTCGTTGCCCAGGTAAATGGGGTACGTCTGCGGCGGGTTCACGAGCGCGACGCGCAACTCCGCATATTCCGGACGCGACACCATCGCGTCGGTCAGCGTCTTGGGGCGGCGCTCGCCGCTGATGGTTGCTAGTTTTCTTCCGCTCGAGTTCTGCACGAAGTCTGTCCTTCTGCGCGGCCGCAGCGTGCGCCGGCGTCCTTTCATCGGACAGGTCAGACAGCGGTTGCGGTTTCTCGGCAGGCACGCCGGGCTTCTGCCAGTGCCCCATCGGGGCGCTTCGCGCGAGCGAACTCCTCCAGGATGTCCGCGAGCCGCTCGACTCCCTGTTCGGACTCGGTGCGAGCGCGCAGCTCGGCTGCTCGCCCAGCCACTTCGGCGTCGTTCAGCAGAGTGCGGATGGCCTCCAGCAACAGCGGTGTCGCTGGGGCGGGACCGAGCACGGAGCCCACGCCGAGCAACGCGCAGCGCGCGCCGTTATCGGGTTGGTCGAAGCGCTGAGGGATGATGACCTGGGGCACTCCGGCCTCCAGCGCGCGCGCCGTGGTGCCGATGCCCCCGTGATGCACGAGCACGCGCGCTTCGGGCAGCACCGCACCGAGGGGCACGAAGGAGCACAGCAACAGCCGCCGCGAGCTGCGGCGCTCACCGACACCCCGCGGACACAGCACGACTCCGGGCAGCCGGAGCTCCTCACAGCACGCCTCGGCCTGCTGGATCCGCTCCTGCAGCTGACCATTCGCGGTACCGAAGGTGAACATCAGGGGGCGACCCCGCTGCTGTATGAACGCTTGCAGCTCCGGCGGCAGCGGCACCCGCTCCGGCGGCAACGGGAAGCCCACGAACTCCATCCGGGGTGCGGCGCTGGGCGGCTCTGGACAGAACCAGCTCGGAAAGGTGGCGACGTGCCCGACGACGTAGTCCTCCTCGTGAAAAGCCGTATCCACGCGAGCCAGGCCGAGAGCACCCCTCAGCTGGTTGACATATGCGAGCACGCGCGGGTCACGTGCGAATAGATCGTAGGAAGGCATGGCGTAGGGCCGCAGCTTGAAGGGCGAGAGATGCACGCGCGCGACTCGCAGTCCGTGCCTCTCCGCCACCAAATTGGAGGCGCAGTAACGATCGCAATTGACGACCAGGTCCACCCTGGGCGCACGCCGCGCGAGCTCCTCGCCGATGGTCACGGGTGAGCAGTACAGGTAATCCTCGAAGCGCGGCGCATGACGGAAGATCTCGGCGCGCGGGGCAACGGAGCTGGCCTTCAAGCCACGAGCTCGCGCGTCAGGCACGAACTCCTCGTTGGTCAGCAGCTCGCAGGCGTGTCCACGTGCTTGCAGGCAGGCCGCCACCGCCATGAGCGGCGCCACGTCACCGACACTGCCCAGGGATACAAAGGTGACATTCATGGTCGTCTCCAGCGTGGCGGCAGGCTCACGCTGCCCTCGTATGTCCGGAGCGCCCCTTCAGCAATCGCTCCACGAAGTCGAGCGCGCGCGGCTGCCGTTGCCAGCGTTCGAAGCAGTCCTTCATTCGCGCACAGGCACCAGTGATGCTGGCGGAACCGGTGACCTGCGTCACGGCAGCGTCCAGCGCGCTCGGCGTCAGGTGCTGCACATCGAGCGCCCTGCCGAGGCTACGGTGCTCGATCAGCGCGGCATTCCTCGGCTGATCGAGCCCGAGCGGCAGCGCGAGCATTCGCACGCCCAGCGCCGCGCACTCCTTGATGCTGTTGAAACCGGCATGCGTCAGGGCCAGGCTTGCCCTGCGCAGCAGCGCCAGCTGCGGTGCGCGCTCGACCAGCAGCACGTTGGGTGACGAGCGACGCAACGCTTGCCGCTGGTATGAGTTGCAGGCGAGAACGAGGAAGTAGTCCTCGCGTGCGGAAAACACGTCCAGAACCCGCTGCAAGACCTCGGTCGTGCGGGCGTGGCGGTGCGTCTGCGTGCCCAACGAGCAATAGGCGATACGGCGATCCAGCGGGAGCGCCTGCCAGGGGAAATCTGGCTCACTCCGCTCATGATCGATGCACGGCCCCACCCAGCTGATCTCCGCAGCGTCGGCGCGAGCGAAGTCGAACTCCGCCGGGCAGAACACCATGCGCGGCACGCGAGCGACCGGCGCATAGAGCACATCATAGTTATACAGGACGCTGGTGCCCAGCCGGCGTTGCAGCTCTTCGGTCAGAAGCGTCGGAAAGTGCCAGCTCGCCCAGGCAAACGCCATGTCGGGTGCGCGCCGAGCCTTCTCCCGGATGGCGGCGGTCTCACGCAGCTGGCTCGCCCACTCTTCACCAATGCGAGGAAGGTTCTCGGCGCTCGGCGGCAGCTGAAGATGAGGCGGCGGGACGTTGGGGTCCTGCTCACGGGGCAGATCCGTCTCGTACAGCGCCCAGGGAATGCCGGCCGCGGCCGCGAGCGTGCCGAAGGCGGAGTACAGGCTATCGAACAGGATCAGGTCCGGGGAGTAGCTGCTGAGCGCCGCTCGAAAGCTGTCGATGAAGTGCGTCACTGCGCTCTGAAACGCCGCACGATGGGGCAAGTAGTCAAAGAGCGTCGGCTCTGCGCCAGGCCGCGCTGCCGAGAGATTCGCGTACTCGTAGCCCAGCGCGCGCATCGGCTGCTCGAAGGTGCGTACGCCAGCGAAGACGACGCGACACCGTCGTTCGCGGAGCTGCTTGGCCAAAGCCAGCAGAGTGACGACGTGGCCGTACTCGGGCCACACCATGATCAGGACCGTCGGACCCGAGACGGGGGAAGCGGCGCCGTCGTACACCCGCTCCCACGGGACAGACACAAGAGGCTGAGACATGGCGGCCCCATCGAGCGCTGCACCGGTGGGTTGCGAGAAATCGTCGGGGTTCCGCCGATCTGTGTTTTGCGGCGAAAGGCACGCAACTGCTCAGAGGTCCCACCGATTAGTGGCGCATTGGCGCTCGACGAGCGCAGCAGACGAAGGAAACAGACGATGAAGAACGACAACCAAGCCGCCCTCGACCTTTTCAGCAGCTACTCGGATTTCATGCTGACGGATGACGAGTTGCTGGCGATCCACGGAGGGACGACTCAGAGCGGCAGCGCCGGCTCCAGCCCTGCGGGCGCCGGCCCTGCAGGCTCCAGTCCCAGCGCGCCCAGCGCTCCGCCTCCGGCTCCCCCGCCGCCCCAGGCTCCCGTGGTGCAAGTCCAGCCTGTAACTGGCCATGTCAATGTCGATGTCGGCCAGAGCGCGACAAGCGAATTGGCAGTGGCCGTGCATGAGATCACTCACGAAATTGTGGACATCGTCCATGATATTCACACCTCGGGCCCGGTCCAGGCGATGGGTGACTTCATTACCAGCGGGATCAACGCAGCGAACCACGCCTTGTTCGGCGGCGGCTCGGGAGGCTGAGGCGCCCCCCCCTTCGCACCCGCGACAGAGGTCGTATTGAGACCTCTGTCGCGAATGACGCACCCCCTCCGCTGGACGCATAGGCTCTGCGTCCAGCCCGAGTTGTCGCTCCCGAGCTACCAAGGCCCGTGGTATGCCAATTCAAATGGAACGGCGCCCAAGTCTCGCCAGCTCTCCTCCCCAGAGCTTCGATCGCCGCCTTTCCCGGTTGAAAACGTGGACGCTCGTCCCAGTCGCGTTCGTGCCCATACTTGCCTGGGCTTTCATTGAGCAAGGCCGCGGAGTTTCAGACTACCTGTCTCGCCAGGTGACCTCCGCGCTCCTGAATGCAGCCATGCTCGCCTGGTGGCTGATACTGGCTGCACCCCGGCCCTACTCCGTGCGCGGGACAATGGGGCGCCCTCTCACTTTCGCTGGCTACAGGCTGGTGCTCGTGACGTCACTGGGCGTGCTGTGCCTAACGTTCATCGCCATCGTCGCGCGCGACATGGAAAACCTGCTGCGTGCAGCGACTGGTGGCGAGACCTATACCATCGGACTGACAGGCCCCGACCCAGCGAATTTGGTGGCACTCTCGTTTTCAGTCGCGATCGCGCCGCTGGTGGAGGAGCTGGTGTTCCGTGGTTCGCTTTTTCTGGCGTGGCGTGCGCGATGGAGTCCCGTTGTGGCGCTGTTGGTCAGCAACGTCCTCTTTGGTGCATGCCACAAGTTTGGCGCAGCTGCGTTTATTTCCGGCGTCACCTTCACGCTGCTCTACACGCGCACCGGTTCCCTGTGGGCGAACGTGCTGTGTCACAGCCTGACCAATGCAGCCTGGGTAGCAATGGGCGGTTTGCACTACTTTTGGACCTCTCCTCAGCTCGTCCTGGACAGTCCACTGGCATACGGCGCCTTTGCGGTGACCCTGCTCACGGGCACCAGCATTTGGATCCACTTCGTGCTCACGAGCTGGCAAACGCTCGGCGCACCTCCGTCACAGGACTCGCTCTCAGCCACGCCCTCCGCGTCATCCCTGCCCGCCCCTCCAGAGACACTCCGAGCCGGAAGGCAGCTCAGCTAGAGCTTGCCACTTGCTGGCAGAATTGTGAAGGCGATCACGCAGGGTCTGAGCTCCGCCCCACAGGGGCTTCAAGTTCGCTCTCGGGTGACGAGCGCCGTGCTCGGCACAAACCTGCTTACCTGCACAGCAGCCGATATTCCGGCGCACTTCGGTGCTCTATCCGTGCTCCGTCGCTGGAGCATGGCCTAGAGTTCGCGCAGTAGTAGCTGGCGAACTCTCGACAACTCGCTACCTTCCGGCTTGATCTGAGCGCCGGCGGCCCCGCTACCTGATTTGGCAAGCCTTATCCACCCACAGCGAAGCCTGGAGGCAGGGCAAGACGGACGGACAAGCACGGCGAAGACCATCGCACCGCAAGTCGGCTGTGTCAGCCTCCGCCATCGGGGGCTTCTCATGGCGTGCCAAAGCTCTGTTTGCTGCGCGGGTACCGCCCAATGCTGTCTGCTAAGGGCCAAGGCGGCGAGCTGCGCAGGCAGCACCGTCTGTCCGGCAGTTTCTGCCGCCGGCTTGGGTGAGCCTTGTCAGCGCGTTGCTACGAAGCAACTCAGACATAATCGGGTACCTCTACGAACTGAGCGGCAGTTGTGCGCGACAGGCGCGCGCATGCGTGTGGGAAGGTAGGACGGAGTCCAAATTGGGACGTTACTGCGAAACCGGCTTCGGTAGTGGCCGACATCAAGTCATCTCGTATTTCGGACCAGCTGACAGAGCCAACAAGCCGAACAGCACGCCATGGATCTCAGCAAACTTGCTCAACTCACGCACCTCGAGGCGAGCTTCTCGTCGATTGCCGCAGCCTTTATCGGCGAAGTCCGCCGGCAACTATTTGTGCCGGAGCACGCCGATGACGACGTCGAGGACGAGTTCGTGGCCCTCCGCCAGCGCGTCGACGCCTACTACCCCGAGTTCTGCGCCATCTTTGCTTCCTCCCTGCTCGACCAGCTTGGCCCCGAACGGCTGCAGGAACTGCTCGACCAAATGAACACCGAGGCTGCCCAGCGGTACCTCGAGGTTGCCGAGAAAATCCAGCTGGAGCTGCAGCAGAGTGCGCCGTCATTAACGCACAAGTTGACGGCGGCGGCACAAAGCGCGCTCGCGCACCCGGGGTGGAGCCCCGCCCCAACCAGCGGTCAGCGAAGCGCATTGAGCCTGGCTCGGGTCGCTGGCGTCGGGCGCACGTTGTACGACCTAGCCCAAGCCGTGACGCGGCAGGTGTTGCTCGAGCACCGAGGCAACGCCGCGGAGCCGCAGCTGCTCACGAGCCCGGACGCGCAGCGGATCCAGGGGCTCTTGGTGGGCATGCTCGCAGGCTTTCACGCGCGCCTGTTCATTCGCCATGTGGGCGAGCCTCACGTCGCGTCGGTTGTGGCAGAGCTGGATCGAAAGCCGCTGCGGGACTATGTGTCCGCCCGCGTGTCGGCGAAACCAGCGGTAGATCGCGCACTGGAGAAGCTGTTCGAGCGCATGACGCGAGAGCTGTTGTAACATGAGCTCAACCAAGCCAAGGATTATACTCGCCGGGATAGGAACGAAGGGCGATCTGTTTCCGCTGCTAGCACTTGGGCGCGAACTCGTGCAGCGCGGTCACGAGTGTCATTTACTCGGAAATGAGGGCGTAGAGCCTCTGGCCGCACGCCACGGGCTGGGTTTCACCCCTGTCACCGTCGAGCAAACGGACAACACGGTGAACAGTCGGGAGAACCTAGAGCACCACATCTTGCCTTCCTACCGCCCTACCATCGATCATTTCCGCGCGCAGATGGCGCGCGCTCAGCCGCTGGTGGTGGTCAATTCGAGCGCGTTTTGCGCGAGCAATCCTTTGTGTGAAAAATACGGAGTGCCGGTCTGCCGCATCCACCTGGCCCCCAACAACCTGCGTTCGTTGAAAGCGCCACCGTGGCCGTACCGAGAGAAGCTCCAAGGGCCGCTCGCCGCCACCTATCGTAAGTACTTTCTGCCGGCCCTGTTCGCGACGCTAAACCGTGCTCAGTTGTTCATTCCCGCCCTCAACCCGCTTCGAGCGGAGCTCGGACTGGATCCGGTCGATACGATCCCCGAGATCGATCGCGTGGTGCGCGCTCGCCTGGGCTTCTTTCCCAGCTGGTACGCCGAGCCTGCAGCAGACTGGCCGCAACCGTTCGAGCTCGCCGGATTCCCGCTGCCAGCGACCATAGCGACACTGCCAAGCGAGTTTACAGAGTTCGTGGCCCGCGAGGGCAATCCGATCGTTTTCACCCCCGGAACGGGCGTGCCAGACGTCGCGATTTTTTTTGAGCAGGCTCGGCAGTGCTGTGAAGCCCTGGACATGCCGGGGGTCTTCCTGAGCCGCCACTTTCGTGCCCCCAAGGGGTTGGGCAGCCGGATCCTACACTTCGAGTTCCTCGACCTAGAGCTGGTGCTGAAGCACGCCGCGCTACTCGTCCATCACGGGGGGATCGGCACCACCGCACGCGCTTTTCAGGCCGGCGTGCCGCAGATCATCCGAGCACGAATGTACGATCAACCAGACAATGGCGATCGAGTTCAGCGGCTCGGCGTCGGGCGTTGCCTGTACGGCGAAGATGATACCACCGAGGCACTGATCGCAGCGACCAAACATCTCATCACCAGTGCCGAGGTCCAGAGCCAAGTCGAGCGCTTCCGCGCAGCGATCGCTGGCTCGGGCGACGGCATCCCTCGTGCAGCGGACTGGGTCGAACGCTTTCTGGCGAAAGAAGGACCCTTCCCACCGCGGTTCGCGAGCTGAACCGTGACGTCGTCATTGAAGTTCATTCTCGGCTCGCTCGGCACACTTGGGGACCTGTTGCCGTTCCTGGCCCTAGGCAAAGAACTGATGGATCGCGGCCATGCGTGCCATATGCTGGGTAGCGCCTCGGGCGCAGGCATCGCCCAGAAAATGGGTATCGAGTACAGTGTTGTTTCACCGACCCGTGTGAGCGACCGCGGAGGAGCTGAGGAGACGTTTGATACCTATCTGCGTCCCTCCTACGAGCGCACGTTCCGCATTTTCGGGCAGGAACACGCGGCAGGCCACCGGCTCGTCGTGATCAATCAGACCAATTACTCTGCAACTTCGCTGATGTGCGACTTGTACGGACTGCCGTTGGTTCGCGCGATCTTGTGCCCGGCCTGGATTGATTCGCTAGTGGCACCGGCCATGCCCTGGAGAGCTAAGGTGAAGGGCCCACTGGGCAAGAGCTACGCGAAGTACTTTCTACCCACACTCTATGCTGGCCGGGAGCGCGGTAGCTACCACCTGCGCGCAGTGAACGAATATCGCCACGCTGTGGGGCTGGATCCGCTCGACAGCCTGCAGGAGACGGAACGGCAAATTCGGCTGCGCCTCGCCTTCTTTCCTGACTGGTATGGGCCCCCTGCTGCTGATTGGCCTGAGGTCGAGCACGTCGGCTTTCCCCTGCCTTCCTCGACGGCGGAGCTGCCGTTAGCGGTAAGTCGGCTGATTGCGAGGTACGGCCGCCCCGTCGTTTTTACGCCCGGGACGGGCGTCTCCGACGTCGCATTGTTCTTTGCGCAAGCTCAGCGATGTCGCGCGCTTCTGGATCGACCGGCGGTGTTTCTGAGCCCGCGACATGCAGCTCAAAGCATCCGCGAAGATCAAATCCTGAGTCTCGACTATGCCGATTTGAGCGTGCTGCTACCGCATGCGGCGCTCCTGGTCCATCACGGCGGAGTGGGCACTACGGCCCGAGCGCTCGAGGCCGGCATTCCGCAGATCATCTGCCCGCACGGCTACGACCAGCCAGACAACGCGGCGCGCATTGTCGATTTGGGCGTCGGCGCGGTGGCGGATGTCTCCGACTCGAGCGCGGAGGTCTGGGCCAACGCCGGGCGCGAGTTGCTCGAGAGCGAGTCGGTAGCGGCCACCCTGAGAGTCCTGTCGATCCGGCTCGCACGGTCCTTCGCGCTGGCCCGCGCCGCGGACCTGCTGCTGCAACGCTTCGAAGCGGCGAACTGATCCAACGTGATCTTCCGTTGAAGTTAGAGCCCTGGTGGGCAACTCTTTTGCAAGCGCCGGCTTCTCCTCCTCGTCGCCCCAGCGGTTACTCGGCGGCGCCACGGCACGGCGGTACTGACCAATTCTCGGCGGCACACGTAATAGCGGCCCCTCCGAGTTTCGGCATATGCGTCTCGACAGATGGCCAGCGCGATAGCGTACGCATCCCTGCTCGTCTGGTGGCTCGTGCTGGCCGCATCCCGCCCTTGAGGACGTGGCCGTACTCGGGCCACACCATGATCAAGATCGTCGGACTCGAGACGAGTGATGCGGTGCCGTAGTCCGCTCGCTCCCCGGGATAGATGCAAGACGCTGAGACATCACGGCCCCATCGAGCCCTACACCGGTGCGTTGCTAGAAATCGTCGTGTTCCGCCGATCTGTCTTTTCCGGCGAAAGGCGCGCAACTGCTCAGAGGTCCCACCGATGAGTAGGGCATTGGCGCGACGAGCGCAGCAGACCAAGGAAACAGACCATGAAGAACGACAACCAAGCCGCCCTCGATCTTTTCAGCAACTACTCGGATTTCATGCTGACCGATGACGAGTTGCTGGCGATCCACGGCGGGACGACCCAGAGCGGCAGCGCCGGCTCCAGCCCTGCCGGCTCCAGCGCTGCCGGCTCCGCCCCCAGCGCACCGAGCGCGGCGCCGCCCCCGCCCCCGGCGCCGCCGCCCCAGGCTCCGCCGGCTCCGCCGAATCTCAGTCCTGCCAATGTTTCCGTGGGCGTCACACTCGATCTCACGCCGGCGGTAACTGACTTCGAGCAACAAGTGTCGCACTCGGATTCCGCTGGTGCATTCGATGACCTGGTTACCCACGCCATCCAGTCGGTTGACAACTTCCTCTTCGGGCCATCCTCCACGCCGCCAGGCGGCGGCGATGGCGGCGCTGGCGGCGCCCACGGCAGCGGCGGATACTGAGCGAAGGCGGTCCGGTCGGAACCCGCGACAGAGGTCGTATCGGATGGCCTCTGTCGCGAACGACATGCCCCATGCCCATGAGGCACGTGATATGCATACTGAAATGGAGCAGCCCCAGAACGCCGCGACCCCTCCACCGCAGAGCTTCGATCACCGGCTCTCCCAGATCAAGGCTTGGACGCTCGTCCCGACGTTTTACGGCCCCATCCTTGCTTGGGCCATCATTAAACATTGGCTTGCAGTTTCGACGTACGTATCTCTCCAGGTGACCGACGCGATCACGAATGCAGCACTGCTCATCTGGTGGATCGTGCTGGCCGCACCACGGCCCTATTCCGTGCGCGGGACCATGGGTCGGCCTCTCGATGTCGCTGGCTGGAGGCAGGTGCTGGTAGCGTTCCTGGCAGTGTATTGCCTGAGCTGGATTGAGCTGCTGTCCGTCAACTTTCGGGACCTTTGGCGAGCGGCGAGCAGTGGCGGATCGTCGACCATCCACCTGACGGGTGCTGATCCGGCAAACCTCCTAGGGCTCCTGTTTTTGGTGTTGGTGGCGCCTCTGGTCGAGGAATTGGTGTTCCGTCGCACGCTCTTTCGGGCATGGCGGGAGCGCTGGAATCCCGTTCTGGCCCTGATGGCCAGTAGTGCCCTGTTTGGCGTGCTCCACCCGTTGAAGTTGTCTTCGTTCCTCGCGGCAGTCACGTTTGCACTGCTGTACACGCGCACTCGTTCCCTGTGGGCGAGCGTCCTTGCACACAGCCTGGGCAATGGCACGGTTGCTGTGCTGGGAGCCTTGCACTACTTCTGGGCCTCGCCGCAGCTCGTCCTGAACGGTGCCGTGGCGCACGGCCTCTTCGCGCTGGTCCTACTGAGCGGCGCCGGTGTCTGGCTCCACTTCGTGATCAAGACCTGGCGGACGCTCGGCGCGCCTCTCTCGCCGGACTTGCCTCGCGCCATGTCTGCAACGTCGTCCACGGCCCACGCGGAGGCTCTTCGCGTCGGCAGCCAGCTCGGCTGATGAGCGGCGTTTCGCCAGCGCGTCGGCACTTCCTACCCCCGAGGTCTGCGGCGAGCTTGCTTCCGCTTCGATTGCGGCTCGCTCCGGCAAGCCCCCTCGAAATGTGTCTACGATTCGAGGCACCAGCGCAGGGCACGAGGTGGATCGCTTCGTCGTCCCGACAGCACGGCGAACTGTACGAACTCGTCTACGTCGGTGGTGATAGCTGCCAAACGTTGCCTCCGACGCCCGCAGAACCGCACCGGCGATCCGTTTGGGTGCGCACCAGCGCGCTGAGCGCAGCGGGCATATCCTGATGCCGGTCAGTGACGCTCGCTGGCGAGCCCTCTCCCCCGATCGCGCTCAGAAGCGCGGCATCCAAACTGCTGGGGGGGTTGTGCGCCGATCGAGCTGCGGCAGGATGAACTCTTCTCCAGCGCCTGTCTCCAACCAGCACGATTCAGCGGGGATCCATGGTCGCACGCGCGGAATAGCGGCGGGGTGCGACCAGCAAGGGCAGGTGCTGCTGCGCCGCGCCTGGGCGGCCGCGCGTGCCGGGGACGAGCACGCGCGGCCCTGGCCCTGGGCCGACACCTGGCCCGTGGC
>DASTRX010000102.1:0-66008 GCA_035760985.1 Polyangiaceae bacterium | reverse complement strand
AGAGCCGGGCGCGCGGGAGAGGCGGGCGCGCGGGAGTGGCGGGCGCGGCGCGCGGCGGGCGCGCGGGTGAGGCGAGCGCGCGGGTGAGGCGAGCGCGCGGGTGAGGCGAGCGCGGTCGCGATGCTCGAGCGCGGCCGCGATGCTCGAGCGCCGAAATCGGGTCACCGCGCCCGCCGCGGCAGGGCGTATTGCAGCGATTTCGCCGTTTTCGGCTGCAAGCGCAGCTGTTGCATCGCTGGAGAAGCGCGCGCCGCGCGCGCGTTCGCGCTACGGTGTGCGGGCTTCGGGCTTCGGGCGCGGCGCCCGCGGCTCCAGCTTTGCAGAGGAGCAGCACATGACTCGACGTTCACAGGTTTTCAGCGCGCCCGCGGCCGCCGCGGTGCTGTTCACGGCTTGCGCTGCCGTCAGCGATGACCCCGCGCCCGTGGCCGTGGCGGACGATCCCAGCACGGGCGTGCTCTTCCCGAACCTGCCCGACGACATGCTGGCGCCTTCCGGCGCCGCCAGCAGTCAGATGCCCGCGGACTTCACCGCGGCCGAGCGTGGCGGCTACAAGCTCGGCGAGCCGCTGGAGGCAGGCGCGCAGACGGCGGCCGCCTCCCCGGAAGACGATCGCGAGAGCGGCTGCGGTTCGATCCTGACCGGTGTGCTGCGCGACCTGCGCGAAAGCCACCCCGATTTCGGCGGAGATATCACCAACCTGCGCCGCGGCCTGGTGCGGGACGCGCTCGGCCCTGACGGCAAGCCCGAGCTGAGCAACAACTCGCGCAGCGGGTTCATCCAGAGCGCGGATAGCTTTCGCCAGTGGTACAACAGCGTGCCCGGCGTGAACCAGCCGTACGCGCTGGCGATCTACCTCCAGCCCAACGAAGAGAAGTTCAGCTTCGAGAGCCACTCCTTCTTCCCGCTCGATGGCGCCGGCTTCGGTAACGAGAACCAGAACCACAACTTCTCGTTCACCTTCGAGCTGCACACGCGCTTTCGCTACCACGGCGGCGAGCGCTTCCAGTTCAGCGGCGACGACGACCTCTGGGTTTTCATCAACGGCAAGCTGGCGATCGATCTCGGCGGCGTGCACGCGGCCAGCGACCAGTCCATCGCTCTGGACATGGCGGCAGACCGTCTGGGCATCGTCCCCGGGAACGAGTATCCGCTCGACTTCTTTCAAGCCGAGCGCCACGCGACGCAGTCCAACTTTCAGATCGACACCACGCTCGAGTTCACGAACTGCGGCGTGACGCTGCGCTGACGCGGTTCAGCGCTGAACAGGCGCCCTCTGCAGCAGGCGACCTGCATTCGCCAGCGGGCCGGCTTCCACCGCTCGCTGCATGCGCGCCTACATGCGCAGCTGCAGCGGAGCTTTGACCAGGGCCGCGAGCGGGCGTCGGGCGACGTCGCGCTGGCGCGTCGGGTGTTGCATCGAAAGCGCGTCTGCTGCCGTGCTTCAGCGACGATCACTGGCGCGGCGCACGCGCGGCTGCAATCGACCACTGGTCGTATTGGTACGTGGCTTGCAGGCTGATCTCACCCCCAGATCCAGGCGGACCTGCGGGCTATCGACGGAGGGGATGACGCATGCCAACTGCACTCACGAACAAGGTTGCGAAGACAGCGAAGCGGAGCCGTCCGCGGGCTGCGAGCGTTGCGACGGAAGCAGCCACCGCGCACGCCGCGAGCGACGAGCCCGCCGCGCCGCGCCGCCGGGGCGCTGCGCCGCGTACCGCAAAGCGCGCGGCCACGAACGGCAAGGACGCGCCGCGCCGCATGAAGCGCACGCCGCCCCGCGCCGGCGCTGCGCTCGAAGGCTCGAACGAGAAGCGGCCGTCCGCGCCCGAATCAGCAAGGAAGAGCACGGCCCGTCCGCGAGCGGGAGCGCTGCAATTGCGCCGAGCGCGCGCGGAGGTGCACGCGCCCAAGCGCAAGGCGGCGAAGGCGGCGTAGGCGGTGGCGCACAGCGACTGAGCGCTGTTTCGGGCGCCCCTGCGCGTGTAGCTCGAGTCACATCGACGGCCTCAGGTGTCCGCCTCGAGTAACACGCGCAGGGTCCCGGCTCGAGGCGAGTCCCTGCGCACCCTGCCGGTTCCCCACGACTGTCCAGGAGTCGCGCAGCCGCGTTCAGCCAGTTAAGTCGTGACGGCGCGCGCCCGCTGGATCGAGCTTGCAGCGCGCTCGGTCGCTCCCGAGGTCGCGTCGCGTTTCACGCTGGAGCACGTGTCTTCACCTCTGGCTCCACGAATGCTGGCGCGAGCGCCCGCGATTCTTAGACTCTCTCGCAGGGGAAACGAGAGGGGAGTCCATGGTTCGTAACGTTGCAATCATTCGCCGTTCGTTGTCGTTGCTGGTTGCGCCCGCGCTCTTGCTGGCGTGCGGCGCCGAGGATGCCGCGCGCGTCGACGCCGGGTCTTCCGACTTGCACGGAGCGGGCGAGCTCGCGTTCGGTGCCGGAGCCGCGTCACAGGCTGCGGCAGGGCCGACCGGCGTTCCGGGGCCGCAGGGAGAGCCGGGCGCCGACGGAGCGCCGGGTCCGCAAGGCCCTGCGGGGCCTCCGGGGCTGCCGGGCGCGCCCGGCCCTTCCGGCGGCGTCGACGAGGCGAGCCCGGTGCCGTACGCGGGTCAGTTCGTGCTCGACATCAGCGGCTTCAGCGGCACCGTGGCGCTCTCCAGCTTCGCTGGTTGCTTCGATCAGTTCGTGGGCGTGTTGTACGCGGACTGCGTGTTCGAGGTGGAGGGCTTGCCGGCGCCCGTGCTCAGCTGGTTCCAGGAGTCGCTGGGCGGCGGGCAAGCGCGCCGGAACCTGACGGTGCGCGAGCTGGACACGAGCGCGGGCCCCTCCCAGCACGTGATCACCGAGCTTGCTATCAGCGACGCCTGGATCACGGAGTTCCGCATCTCGGACTTCGACGCCGCGGCCACGGGCTCCGGCAAGCTGAGCTTCGTGGTGGTGCCGGACTCGCTCGCCAACCGCGCGCCGAACGATCTCACGAGCACGCCGAGCGCGCCCACGTTCAGCACGGCGGACTTCGTGCTGGAGATCCCCGAGGTGGATCCCACGGGGCTGGTCGCTCTCTCCGGGTTTCATCTGCGCCGCGATCGCCTGCCCGCGACGGGGCCCGATCCGGAGCGCTCCTACTTCCGGCCCGACGCGCAGCTGTTCGACGATCTCACGCTGGTTGCGGCGCAGAGTCGCTCCCCGGACACGCTCGCCGACCTGACCAGCTGGGTCGAGGGCCTGGGCCACTCCGCGAACGATCGTCGCGACGGCGTGCTGACCGTGCGCGATGGCAACCAGAGCTCCGTCGCGCAGATCCACCTGCCGCAGCTGACCCCCTTCACCGGGCTCAGCCTGGTCGGCGAACGGCGCTCGATCACGCTGGTGGTCGACAGCTTCGATCTGGTGCCGATGCCCTGAGCGGGCTCCGGAGCTTCGCGGCGGCACGGCGCCCCTGCGCTCTGCCTCATCCGGGCAACCCCGAGGGCACGCGCGCCATCGAGCGATCGTGCAGCCGCGCTAGGACGAGCAGGCTCAGCACGGCGCCGATCAGCGCCAGCAACATGTCCCACTGCGCGTCCCACACGTCGCCCTGTGAGCCCAGAAAGGCCTGGCCCACGTCGGACGCCACGATCAGGGTGGTCCACCACTCGAGCAGCTCCCAGAAGGCCGCAAACGCGAACACCACGCTCACGCTCAGGAACGCGAGCCACTTGCCGCGCTGCAGCGGGCTGGTGCGCAGCAACAGCTCGCGCGCGAGCAGCACGGGAAACACCCCCAGCGCGACGTGGCCCACGCGATCGTAGTGGTTGCGGCTGAGCCCGAACGCCTCTTTCGCCCAGTTGCCGAGCGGCGTCAGCGCGTACGTGTAGTAGCCGCCGTAGACCAGCACCAGCGTGTGCAGGAAGACGGTCGCATACACCAGATGTGAGAGCGGCACTCGCCGGTAGAGCGCGGCCAGCGCCGCGATCTCGATCAAGCCCGGGCCCACCTCGAGCGCCCAGCTGGTGCGCCCTGCCGGGGGATTCCACAGGGTCAGCACGCTGATCAGCGCCAGCACCCCGAGCAGCGCGAGCGGCAAGCGCGCGTGACGGCGCAGGGCAGGGGCCATCGGCATGGCACCACGCCTACCAGGCTGTATGCGCCTGTCCACAGCCCTGAAAATGGAAATGCTCGGGTGGGCTCGGACCTGCACACACCCGCCGACACCAGTATCTGCCCCCCGAGCGCTCCCGTTTGGGAGCGGCGCTGCGCGCTCCGCCGGAACCTGGACCCGTATTCTGCGAGAATACGTTTATTCAGGCCCTGCGCTGGCCGGCGGCGAACCGTGCAGTCAGGATTTGAGCATGGATCGCGCCCGAGAGGTCGATGTTTTCGAGTATCGCGACTACCGCGCGTTCTTGCGAGATGTATACAGCTCCCGCAAGCAGACAGAATACGGCTTCTCGTACCGGGCCTTCGCCAAGCGCGCGGGCCTGAGCGCGCCGAACTACCTGAAGCTGGTCGCGGAAGGTCAGCGCAATCTGACGCCGGAGATGGCGGGTCGGTTCGCGTCCGCGCTCGGGCTGGAGGGAGAGGCGTCCGGCTACTTCTGTGATCTGGTGGCGTTCAATCAGGCCGCCACGGCCACGGAGCGCGAGCGCTGCTATCAGCGGCTGCAAAGCTATCGCCGCTATCGCAACACCTTCCGGCTGGACGCGGCGCACGCGGCCTATCACTCGGAGTGGTACATCCCGGCCATCCGCGAGCTCGCGGCTTGCCAGGGCTTCCGCGAGGACCCGAAGTGGATCGCGCGGCGCCTGCGCCCGAGCATCAGCGCGCGCCAGGCGCAGCAGGCGCTGGCGGTGCTGGAGCAGCTCGGCCTCTTGGTGCGCGACGCCACCGGGCAGCTGGTGCAGCACCACCCGGTGCTGTCGACCGGGGATGATCAGCCGCTCGGGCATCACATCGCCACGTTCCACCGCACGATGCTGCAGCGCGCGAGCGAGGCGCTCGACGGCGTGCCGCGCGAGGAGCGCGAGGTCGCCGCGCTCACGCTGGGGCTGGACGCCGAGCGCTTTCGCGAGTTCAAGCAGCGCCTGTACGAGCTGCGGCAGGAGCTGCTGCAGCTGGCCAGCTCCAGCGGCGTGCGGCCCGATCGGGTGGTGCAGATCAATTTCCAGATGTTCCCCCTCAGCCACGTCGATGGCGGCGAGAGCGGGGCTGAGATGCAGGCGGTCGCCGGCGCCCACGCCGAGCCGGAAGGAAACCAAGTGTCATGAAAAAGCTAGTTGCGTCCTTGCTCTTGTGCGCGTGCGCGTCCGGCAACTCGGAGCCGCTCACGCAGAACCCCGATGACGCCATGGGCGGCACCGATACCGGCAATCCGAACGACGGTCGAGGAAACGAGACCGGCGGCAGCTGCGACGAGGCGGCGCGCGCGCTGGATCCCGACGAGCTCACGGCGATCGGAGTGAGCGCCGGCGAGCTGTTCAGCTGGGTGGGCGGCACGCACGAGCAGACGCTGGCCTGGCAAGACAGCGCCGCCAGCTTCGGCCCGGAACATGGCCGCTCCGCCATCACGATCGAGATCGAGCCGCTCGGGGCGCGCTTCATCGATCGCAGCCCGAAGCAGTCGGGCGGCGGTGAGGGGCTGGCGATCGCCGAGATCGGCTGGATCGGCGGCGACCCGTGCGGCGACTCGATCGCGCTCGACGTGCGCGTGCACCTCTCGACGGCGGGCGGCGCGCTGGACGAAACGGTGGAGACCACGCTGCAAGCCCGCGCCCGCGACTACGCCACCGGGCAACTCTCGTTGCCGATCGACATGCTGGCGGGCAGCTTCGAGGCGCAGGTCCCGGTGCCGGCCGGCTCCGTGCCGCGCGGCGCGCCGCGCCTGCTGCTGGACCTCGGCCTGTCGCAGTACGGCGACCGCGGGCAGCTCCAGCTGCTGAGCGAATTTCAGAGCAGCGACGGGCAGTCCGTGGGGCAGGGCGCGGTCGGCGTCGTGGCGCGCTTCCCGGCGGATGACACTTGCCAGAGCGGCATCGGCGTCGCGGCGGACCAGAGCGTGCGCGGTCTGTCCCTGGCTGCCGTGCTCGAGCGCCTGAATGGCTCCAGCCCCGCGCGTCTGGATGGCAGCTCGGCCACGCTCGACCTGGCATTCACGAGCAGCGCGGCGCGCGTGTGCGTGGCGCTCGACGGGCCCGAGAGCGGCTCGATGCGGATCGAGGTGCCCGGCCAGGCGCAGCTGCATTCGAGCGACCAGCGCATCGACGGGACCATCGATGTGACCATCAGCGGCGACGCCACCGGCGGCGTGCTCGAGCGCAGCGCGGCCAGCGCCAACGACTTCCTGCTCGACCCCGCGCAGGCACAGGCGAAAGTCGCGAGGTACGCGCTCGTGCAGCCGCTCGACTTCTCGAGCTATGACGGTGGCGCGTTCGAGTTCCTCGCCGAGGTGAGCGATGGCAGCGCCGGCGGCGCGCTGCGCGCCTACGGCCTGCGGCTGCCGGATTGCCTGAAGAACCCTCCGGCTCCGGTGCCCGGCGCCCAGAGCTCGCCGGGCTGCCCGGGCGCCGATCGACTTCCGCTCTGGAGCGCGACCTGGTCGAAGCCCTGAGCGAACAGGGGCCGGGTGTGGCTCACCCGGCCCTCCGCGAATCATGCGGTGGGAGCCGGCGATGCCGACCCTCACCCGAGCGGTGGGCAGTCCTGGGGCCGCGCGGAGTCGTGGAGGGCCGAGCCCTGAGCCCTCCACAGCGCTGCGGCGGCTCAGCGCGCGGCCGGCGTGGAGGGCAGCTGACTCAGCAGGTAGCTGATGGCCGCGGCTTCATCGTCGAAGGGCTGAACCGTCAGCGCCGGGTCGGCGCAGAGCCGGTTCACCTGCAGGATGGCGACCTTGGTGCGCACGACCGTCGCGACTCGCGCGAAGCCGCGCGCCACGTCGATGCGAAAGCGCCGGAACTCTTCCTGCAACTTGTCGTCGGTGGAGTGCGGCGCGCTGCGCGAGTCGATCAGCAGGCCGCGACCGGCGCGACCGATGCCGTTCAGCTTTTCCACCAGCAAGGAGCGCTCGAGTCTGAGGTCCTGCGCCCCCTCGAAGCGCCGCGCGCTGCGCCGGATGCATACGATGCGTCCGTCGTGCAAAACATCGACCTGGTGAAACGGAGACATGCCGCTGCCGAAGCCGACCCTACCTACGATGCGGGTCGGCACTGACCAGAACGGCGTTCCGGAGCGGGCCTGGAGCGCTCTTCACGAGCGCGCCCGGCGGAAGGCAGGGCAGCGAGGCGTCCCTGCCCTGCTCCGGTGCGCCGCTCACTGGCTGCCGCAGGCGACCCAGGTGCTCGAGTCAGGGTTCGCCGAGCAGCCCAGGGGGAAGTAGGTGTCCATGGCGCCGCAGTGACCCGATGCGGTGCAACAGCCCGGCATGGGCGGGCCCGGCGGGATCTGGACCTCGGGACAGGCGGTATCCAGCACGCCGGGCTGGTTCAGCTGAGAGCAGCCGGGGGCGCCAAACGCGCTCAGGTCGACGCCGCACTTGCCGGCTTCGAGCGCGTGATTTCCGCTCACATCGTCCGCCGTCGTACAGCAGGCCACGGAACCAGCCGGCACGGTGCACTCGCTGGCCACGCAGGCGTCGCCCGACGTCAGGTGGTCGGCATCGGACAGGTCGTCGCCCGTCTGGGTGTTGGTGTCGGTCTGAGTGTTGGTGCCCGCCGGCGGCTGCGCCGTGGGCCCGACAATGTCATTGTCCGCCCCGCACGCGACCAGCGGCAGGTAGAGTGCGAATGAAAGCCCCAGTAAACGACTCAGCAGATGACGACTCACGGTGTTTCCTCGAAGTTTTGGCGTTGCTGCGAACACCCTCGAGAACGGATCGTTAAGACGGGACCCAAGTTTTTTTTGAGTGAGCCAGGGGATGACCCCAGCGTCATCTGTGGTTCAGCTCTGGGTTGAGTCCGGCTCTGTGCTGCGGCGCTGAGGTGCCCAGCGCGAGCTCGCGTCAGGGGCTCGCCGTGGCGGCGCTCGCCGGGCCCCGCCCTGTTTCCCGGGATTCCTCTTCCGGCCTGAGCTTGCGCCGAAACACCCGCCGCAGCAGCACGAAGAACAGCGGCACATAGAAGATCGCCAGCACGGTCGCGGCCAGCATGCCGCCCAACACGGCAGTGCCGATCGCGACGCGACCGTGCGCGCCCGCGCCGCTGGCGACGGCCAGCGGGAACACGCCGAACATGAAGGCCAGCGACGTCATCAGGATCGGGCGCAAGCGCAGCCGGGCGGCTTCGAGCGCCGCGTCTAGCGCGGACTGCCCGCGGGCCTCGGCGTGCTCGGCGAACTCGACGATCAGGATGGCGTTCTTGGCCGACAAACCCATGGTGGTGAGCAGGCCCACCTGAAAGAAGACGTCGTTCTCCAGGCCGCGCAAGAACACGCCCAGCACGGCGCCGAGCACGCCGATCGGCACGACCAGCAGCACCGCCAGCGGCACCGACCAGCTCTCGTACAGCGCGGCCAGGCACAAGAACACGACCAGCAGCGACAGCCCGTAGAGCGCGGGCGCCTGCCCCGAGGACAGACGTTCCTGATACGACAGGCCACTCCAGGCCACGCCCGTCCCCGGCAACTTCGCCGCCAGCTCGCTGATCCGGGCCATGGCGTCTCCGGAGCTCTTGCCGGGCGCGGCCTGGCCCTGGATCTCGAACGCCGGCAGACCATTGAAGCGGGTCAGCACCGAGGGAGCGTTCTCCCAGCTGGTGCGCGCGAAGGCCGAGAGCGGCGCCATCTTGCCGTTCGAGGAGCGTACGGACCAGGCGCCGAGATCGCTCGGCTCGGAGCGATAGGGGGCGTCGCCGCCGATGTACACGCGCTTGACGCGACCGCGGTCGATGAAATCGTTCACGTAGACCGTGCCCCATGCGGCCGTGAGCGTCTCGTCGACGTCGCGCTGCGAAATCCCGAGCGCGCCCACCATGGCCTCGTCGATCTCCACGTGCAGCGTGGGGCTGTCCTCCAGCCCATTCAGGCGTACGGCGGCCAGCAAGGGGTCGCGGCGCGCGTCGGCCAGCAGCTGATTGAGCCGGGCCTTGAACTCCGCGCGGCTCAGGCCGGCCTCGTTGCGCAGCTCCAGCGTGAAGCCGTTGGACTGGCCGAGACCGCGCACGGGCGGCGGGATCAGCACGTAGACCTGCGCGTCGCGCACGGCGCTCAGCTGGCCGTTGGCGCGGCGGGTGATGGCCTGCAGCGTGTTCCGAGGGCCCTCGCGCCGATCCCACGGGGCGAGCTCCATGAACCCGAGCCCGGTGTTTTGCCCGGAGCCACCGAAGCCGAAGCCGGTGACCGTGAACAGTGTGTTCACGTTGGCGCGCTCGGGCCCCAGAAAGTAGTCCTCGATCTGCTGCGCCACCGCGAGCGTCCGGGTCTGGGTGGCACCCGACGGCAGCGTATACTGCACGATGGCCGCGCCCTCGTCCTCGCTGGGGAGAAAGCTGGTCGGGAGCGCCCGGAACAGCCAGAGCAGCCCCGCGCCGGCGGCGAGATACCCGGCCAGAAACCAGCGCTGGCGCCGGATCACATGGGCCACGCCGCTGCGGTAGGCGTCCGAGGTGCCCTCGAACGCACGCTGGAAGCCGCTGCGGAAATGCGCGAACGGCCGGGGCAAGGTCCCGGGCTCCAGCGGCTCCTCGACTGCAGGCCGGCGCAGCAGCGACGCGGTCAGCGCGGGGGTGAGCACCAGCGCGACCACCACCGAGAGCAACATCGAAGAGACGATCGTGATCGAGAACTGCCGGTAGATGACGCCCGTCGAGCCGCCGAAGAAGGCCATCGGCAAGAACACCGCCGAGAGCACCAGCGCGATGGCGATCAGCGCGGTCTGGATCTCACCCATTGACTGCAGCGTGGCGCGCCTCGGGCTCAGACTTGCATCCTCGGCCATCAGGCGCTCGACGTTCTCGACCACCACGATCGCGTCGTCGACCAGGAGCCCGATGGCCAGCACCAGGCCGAACAGGGTGAGCGTGTTGACGCTGAAACCGAACAGCGCGAGGATGCCGAACGTGCCGAGCAGCACCACCGGCACGGCGATGGCGGGGATCAACGTGGCGCGCCAGCTCTGCAGGAACAGAAACATGACCAGCACCACCAGCCCGATCGCCTCGGCCAGCGTCTTGACCACCTCGCCGATCGAGAGCCGAATAAACGCGGTACTGTCACGCGGGAACGCGAACTTGTAGCCAGGGGGAAAGTCCTGCGCGCGCCGCTCGATCTCCGCTTTGACGGTGTCGGCAGTCTTCAGCGCGTCCCCCCCGGGCGCCAGCATGACGGCCATACCGGCGGCGGGGTGCCGGTTCGCGCGCGTGAGGGTGCTGTAGTCCTCATTGCCGAGCTCGACGCGGGCCACATCCGAGAGCAAGACGCGCGAGCCGTCGGGCTGGGTCTTGAGCAGGATTTGGCGGAATTCTTCCGGGGTCTGCAGACGTGACTTGGCCGTGACCGTGGCGTTGAGCATCTGCGTCGCGGGCGAAGGCTGGGCGCCGATCTGCCCCGCGGCCACCTGCGTGTTCTGCGCGCTGATCGCCGCGTTCACATCCGACGGCATCAGCCCGAAGCTCGCCAGCTTGTACGGATCGAGCCAGATGCGCATCGCGTACTGCCCGCCGAAGACGCGCAGGTCGCCGACCCCCGGCAAGCGCCCGATCGGGTCCTGCAGCTCCGAGACCAGGAAGTCCGCGACGTCGTTGCTGGTCTGCTGGTCCGTCTCGTCGTAGACGGCCACGATCAGCAGGAAGTCAGGGTTGCTCTTGGTCACCAGCAGGCCTTGCTGCTGGACGGCCTGCGGCAGCCGTGGCACGGCCTGCTGCACCTTGTTCTGCACCTGCACCTGGGCGATGTCCGGATCGACGCCCTTGTCAAAGGTGGCGACGATGCTGACCGAGCCCTGTGAGCTCGAGCTGGAGCTGAAGTAGAGCAACCCGTCGATCCCCACCAGCTGCTGCTCGATCACCTGAGTCACGCTGTTCTCCAGGGTCTCGGCGGACGCTCCCGGGTAGGTGGCGCGGATGTTCACGCTGGTGGGCGCGATGTCGGGATACTGCTCGATCGGCAGCCCCAGCAGCGCGCCGGCGCCGCACAGCATGATCACGATGCCGATCACCCACGCGAAGATCGGCCGGTCGACGAAGATGCGCGAGATCATCGTTCACAGCTTGGCGTCGGGGGCGGGCGCGGCCGCCGATTGCTGGGAGCGGGGTGCAGGGTGTTGCTGTGCCGCGACGGCCTTGACGAGCTGGCCCGGCCGGACTTTGTCCGTGCCCTCGACGATCAAGCGGTCCCCCGCCTTCAGGCCCTCGCGCACCAGCCAGCGATCCCCGATGGTGCGCTCTGTCTCGAGGCGGCGTTGCTCGACCTTCTCGCCCTCGCCCACGATCAGCGCGGAGGCGTTGCCCTTGGGGTCACGGGTCACGCCGGTTTGCGGCGCGAGGATCGCTTGCTGCGCCGTCGCCTGGCCGACGGCGGCGCGCACGTACATGCCGGGCAGCAGCGTGCCGTTGGGATTCGCGAACTTCGCCCGCAGGGTCACGCTGCCGGTGTTCGGATCCACGACGGCCTCCGCGAACTGCAGGTGCCCGACCTGCTCGTAGTCGCTGCCGTCGGGCAGCACCAGGTGTACGTCGGCTGAAGCGGGGGCGATGCCTTCGCGCGACAGTGCGCGCTGCAGCTCGAGCAGCTCCGCGCTCGACTGCTGCAGGTCCACGAAGATTGGGTCGAGCTGCTGGATGGTGGCGAGTGGGGCGGCCTGCCCCGAGGTCACCAGCGCCCCCGTGGTGACCAGCGATCGCCCGATGCGGCCCGAGATCGGCGCGGGCACCTGCGTGAAGCGCAGGTTGATGGTGGCCGTTCGCAGCGCGGCCCGCGCCTGCTCGATGGCTGCGCGAGCCTGCCCCGCGTTGGCGCGAGCTTCGGCGTAGTCGAGCTCGCTGACGGCATGCTGCTCAGCGAGCGGGCCGAGGCTCTTGGCCCGCGCCTGCGCAGCCTCGTTGGCAGCGATCGCGCTGCGCAGATTGGCGCGCGCTTGCGCCAGCGCCGCGCGATAAAGCCGCGGGTCGATCTGATACAGGGTCTGCCCGCGCGTGACCATCTGTCCCTCTTCGAACAAGCGCTTCTGAATGATGCCCGAGACCTGCGGCCGCACCTCGGATGCCTCGTACGCGGTGGTTCTTCCCGGCAGCTCCGTCGTGATCACGACGGACTCGGGCTGGAGCACGACCACACCGACCTCGGCGGGGGGAGGCGCCGGCGGGGCACTCGGCTGCTTGCGGCAGCTGCTGGCGGCGAGCATGCCCAGCAGCGCGAGGGCGCCGCAGCAGGCCCGAGCCCGGCGGAGGCGAGGATGCATCGCCGACCTGCAAAGCAGTTTCCATGCCCCGCCCGGCGTCGCCGGGTCGGCTGCGAGCCCGGCGCGTCAGCTGCGAATCAACTGGGATTTTTGCCCGAGATGGCGTCGCGCGCACGATCGACCATCGACGCAAACGGCCCCATCAGCAAATTCGCCGCGGGTGATTCCACTCCTGGATGCGGTCGCGTCGGTGCCGTCTTCTCGGCGAACTCGGCCGCAGTGCGCATCTTCTCCAGCCGCTCGGCGTCCAGCACGCTGCCCAGGCGATCGAACTCTTCGCGCTCTTCCGCGTTGGCGTGCATCAGCACGTTGCGCTCGAGCAGCTCGAACTCGGTCTTGAACTCGGGCGAGTCGATGTCGACGGCCTCCAGCTTGGAGAGCACCTTCTTGGCTTTGTTCTCCTCCTGCAGGCGGGCATCGATCACGCTATCGCCATCGGGCAAGGCACGGCGCGCGGCGGGATGAACGATCTCCTCCTCCGCGGTCTCGTGCACCGCCAGCAGGCGCCGGAGCGAAAAGAACGCCTCCTCCTTGGCCTTTCCCTCTGCCGCCTTCACGCGCGCAAACAGCTCCTTGATCTGCTCGTGTTGCTCTTTCAAGAAAGCGACCACATCGATGCCCGCGCTCATCATTCGTGCCATGGTTGAACCTCAATGATTGGTGGTGCTCGATCGCGAGCCAGCCCGCGGATCGAGGTTTTGACGCAAGTGAACGCAATCAGCGTGCCGCGCGCAGCGCAGCCAGCAGGGCGCCGCGCTTCGCCTCGAGCCGACCGTGACCAAGCGCCGCAGGCGAGACCGAGCGCCGCCACGCCTGTCGCAGCGCCGCGCCGGGTGCGCTAGCGCTGGTAGGCCGAGAGCGCGCTGCAGGGCAAGCGCAGGACCAGCTGGAACGGCCGACGGCCATCGCGCGCGCTGTCGGTCGACCCCGCTCCGTCAGTGAACGGCTGCGCTGAAACGAGCGTGAGAACAGCAGACGCGATCGGATTCTCCGATCTGACGATTGTCATTTCTGCCCGCACAAACTGTCGGTTTGGGCGCCAGGCAGCGCGATCCCGCGCTCCGCTTCGCTGCGTTCGGCTCGCGCTGCGTCGCAACCCGTTGCTCGATCGAGAGCCGGCTGATTAAGCTGGGCGAACATGCCGACGCGTTTGCGCGAGCTGTCCATCAGCTCCACTGTTTGCATCACCTTCGCTCTTGGCTGCGGCAGCTCGGGCGCCGCACGTTCCACGGAACCGACGGCCTCCAGCTTGCCTGCCGCACCGGGAGCCGCCGGGGCGAGCGCGGGCGCGCCGGCGATGCCAGAGCTCGTGCCCGCGGGCACGGAGCAACTGCCGGCTCCCGTCGGGCTCGTGGGCTCCGGCGGCAGCGCGGGCGCGCGCGGCGAAATGCCGGACAGCCCTGCGGGGTGCCCGGCGAACGCCGCCGGCTATTGCTGGCGTTCCGTCACCATCGGCGGCGGCGGATTCGTCTCCGGGCTGGTGTTCTCGCGCCTCGAGCCGGGGCTGCTCTACGCGCGCACCGACGTGGGCGGGGCATATCGCTGGAGCGAGGCCACGCAGACCTGGTCGCCGCTGCTCGACTGGGTCTCCGAAGCAGAGACCGGGTTTCTCGGCGTCGAGTCCCTGGCGCTCGATCCGAGAGATGCCGATCGCCTGTATTTGCTGGTCGGCATTCGCTACTTCAACGGCGGCAAGACGGCCATCCTGCGCTCCAGCGACCGCGGCGCGAGCTTCAGCGTGAGCGAGGTGACGGCGCAGTTCACCGCGCATGGCAACGGGATGGGGCGCCAGAACGGCGAGCGGCTGGTCGTCGATCCCAGCGACGGTCGCATCTTGCTGGCGGGCACGCGCCAGAACGGCCTGTTCCGCAGCGCCGATGGCGGCGACACCTGGGCGCGGGTGGCGGCGCTCGACGTCACGACCACGCCGGACGACGCGGGCATCGCCTTCGTGATCTTCGATCCCAGCGCGGGCACGCTGAACGGCGCCACCCGCCGCGCCTACCTCGGCGTGTCGCGCTCGGGCAGCGACAGCGTATTCGCGTCGGATGACGCGGGCGCCACCTGGAGCCCGGTGCCGGGGCAGCCGACGGGCTTCTCCCCGCAGCGCGCGGCGCTCGATCCGAGCGGCAGGCTGTTCATCACCTATGGCAACGGTGCCGGCCCGTCGCCGACGCCCAGCGACGCCATGGACCAGGGCGCGATCTGGAAGCTGGACACCGGCACCTGGACGGAGATCTCCCCGCTGCGCGGCGCGCAGAACCGTGCCTTCAGCGGCATCAGCGTCGACGCCCAGAACCCCGCGCGGCTGCTCGCCACCACCATCAACACCTATCAGCAGCAGCCCTGGGGCTACGGCGATCGCATCTTCCTGAGCAGCGACGCGGGCGCGAGCTGGACCGATCTGATCGGAGCCAACCGCGTGGCCATGGATACCAACGGCTTCCCGTGGATCGAGGGCCAGGCGATCCACTGGGCGGGCTCGATCGAGATCGATCCCTTCGACGCGCAGCGCGCGCTCGTGACCTCCGGCAACGGCATCTTCATGACCCGGAACCTCGACGCGCCGAGCGAGACCTGGTCCTTCGCCGTGAGGGGCCTGGAGGAGACCGTGCCGCTCGACGCGGTGAGCGTGACGGGCGTTCCGCTGATCAGCGCGCTCGGCGACTACGACGGCTTCGTGCACCGCGAGCTCGACGTTTCACCGGCGGCAGGCCGCCATGCTCCCGCGATCGGTACCACCAACGCCATCGCGGCCGCCGCGGCGCAGCCGCAGCACCTGGCGCGCGTCGGCAGCGCGCTCTATCTCTCGAATGACGGCGGCCAGAGCTGGTCGGAGGCGCCGCGCCCCAGCGCCGACACCGGCGGCCGGCTCGCGCTGGCGAGCGACGGCTCCGTGCTGCTCTGGAGCGTGGGCAACGCCGTGCAGCGCAGCGCGGACGCGGGCCAGAGCTGGAGCGTTCCGACGGGGCTCTCGGGCGAGCTGGCGCCGATCGCTGACAGCGTCAATGCCGCCAAGTTCTACGCTTACGATCCGAGGAGCGGCGCCTTCTACGCCAGCGATGACGGGGCGCGCTCGTTCCTGGCCACCAGCACACTGGCGACCGGGGGCGCGCCGCGCATCGCCAGCGCGCCCGGCGTTGAGGGTGAGGTGTGGGTCGCGCTCGCCGGCGGCGGGCTCAGCCGCAGCCAGGACTCCGGGCGCAGCTTTACGCGCGTGGCCGGTGTCGACAGCGCCGCGGCAGTGGGCTTCGGTGCGGCGGCGCCGGGGCAGTCCTTCCCGGCGGTGTACATCTGGGGTGCTGCCGGCGGCGAGCCGCGCGGCGTGTATCGCTCCGACGACGCCGGCGCGAGCTGGCTGCGCATCAACGACGACGCGCACCAGTACGGTGGCCCTGGCAACGGCCAGTTCGTGATCGGCGACGTGAACGTGTACGGCCGCGTCTACCTGTCCACGGCAGGGCGCGGCATCATCGTCGGCGAGCGCGCGCAGTAGCGCTTCGGAGCTGGCCGCCGAGTGGGCTCGAGGACGGGCGGGGCCGTGGCGCGCCCGCTTTCCATCCCTGAATTCATGACGCGGTTGGCGCGTCGGGGCATTTCTTTGGCGCGCCCGGGCATCGGCGGGCGTGCCGGGCCGCGGTAATGAAGTCGCCTGTTGATCAGCCAGGAGCTCGGGATCCCATGACCATGCGCACTTTGTTCGGCTCGTTGGAGGCTGCGGCCGCGGTAGATCCGGACGGCTCCCGGGCAGCCGCGCTGGCGTCCGATGCGGCGCTGGTCGCGTATCTGCAGCGCCTCGCCGAGCTGCGCGCTCGCGAGCTCGAATCTGCAGGAGCCGCCGCTGAGCGGCCGCTTCAGGACATCTCGTGCAAGGCGGCGCGCTGGGGCTCGCTGAAGCTCGGCCCGAGCACGCGGGTCCGGAACTCGCTGGGACTCACGCCCGTCCAGCGCCGGAATGCGCGGTGAAACGCCGGGCCTCCGCTGAAGCCGAGGGCCACCGAAATTTCGCTGATGCCGAGCTCGCGCCGGCGCAGCAGCCGCTCCGCGAGCGCCTGGCGCTGGCGGTTCGAGACCTCCGCGTAGCTGGTGCCCTCTTCTGCCAGGGCGCGCTGCAGGCTGCGCGACGACACGCCGAGCGCGCGCGCCACCTGGGCGACGCCGGGGTCACCGCCGCTCGCCAGCTGCTGGCGCACGCGCTCCTGCCAGCTCTGCGGCAGCGCGAAGGCGGGCAGCACCTGCTCGGCATAGCGCGAGAGCAAATCCGCGAGCGAGGCGTCGCGACCGCGCATCGGCGCGTCCAGCCAGGAAGCCTGGAAGGCGATCTGATCGTAGGCCGCGCGAAACACCGGCTCGACCCCGAACAGCTTCCGGTGTTCCACCGTGGAAGGCGGTGGGTCGTGGCGGAAAGACACCTGCGTCGCCTGCCAGCCCTGCGGACCGAACTGGCGCAAGAACACGTGGCGGGCTCCCAGCAGGTACTCGGCCACGGGTGCGAGCGGCGGGCGCGCCGGGCGTTCATGCAGGCTGAGCAGCACCTCCTCGCCCTGCTCCTCCAGCGTCCACTCCACCGCGTCCGTCATCAGCGGCAGGTACACGAACTTCTTCTGCAGCGCCTCGCGCAGGCTCGACGCCGCCGACTCCAGGTACGTGATCACGTCGCAGGTCGTCAGATCCACGTGCTCGGCAGAGTGCAGCGCAAAGTCAGGGTCGCCCGTCACCTCCAGCAGCCGGAACCAGATACCGGCGATCTGCGGCAGCGGCAGGCGCACGTCCCAGCCGGCCGTGGCGGGCGAGGGCATGCCGAACTCGGCGAACAGCGCGTCCGCGTCGATGCCGCGCGCCGCCAGCGCGAGCGCGATCGGCCGGTACAGGCGCGCGGACACCGTGGGCACGCGCGGCGTTGAGCCGGCAGCCAGCTCGGGCTGCGGGAGACTGCCGCGAAGTTTTTCGTCCAGGATCCGGGAAACCATCTTTCCAGCTGGGTGAGCCCCTTTTGTTCGCGAAATAACACGGTCGGGCGGGGGCCCCGTCGCAAATCTTCGCAGGCTGGCCTGGCGTGACACACCCGGTGGACCGGTTAGGCCCGCTCCAGCACACATTGGGCTTGCTTCACAGCGCCTGCGACGGCCCCGGGCCTGGATCTCGGCCCCCACCGCCACCTTCGACCTCGAATCGATCAACCTGCAATTCGATCTTTGAGGGCGCAGCGCACATCGCCCGTTCTCGCCGGGCCCCCGTCGGGGGAGCTCGCGCAGCCGTCCACGCAGGAGCCGTCCAGGCATACGAAGCCTGCCGGACACTCCTGGTTCAGCACGCAGACCCCGAGCGGTCGCCGGTCAGGCTGGCAGATGCCATCCGCGCAGCGATCCAGCAAATTGCTGCACTCCTCGGTCTGGTAGCAGCTCTGGCGGCACGAGCCGTTCAGGCAGAGGGCGCCGGGGCCGCATTGCGCGCTGCGCGTGCACTGGACCGGCGGATTCAAATCGGGCAGGCAGATGCGCGTACCGGTCTCCGCTGCGCAACGATCACCGCTTCCGCACTGGGCGTCCGACTCGCAGCCGTAGAAGCACTCGCCCGTGATACACTTGCCGGGCCCGCACTGACTGTCGCGCGTGCACGCCAGGTCGAAGGCGGAATAGCGGCGCGCATCGGGCAGAGGCGCCGCCCCATCGTCGCGCGTGAGCGGTGAAATCGCTTCGACGCTCGACGAGGCGGAGGAGCCCGCATCAGTGTCGGGCATGCCGCTCGAAACGGAACGCTCGTTGACGGGACTCTCGCTGACGGGACGCTCGCTGACCGGTGGGCAGAGATGTGTATCCAGCGAGCAATAGAAGCCGGAGCGGCGTCGATCCGGCGCGGAATGACAGCCACTTGCGACCAGCGCGGTTGCGATGAATGTTCCAAGGGCCCGCGTCATCCTGGGCGCGTGCTCTGCTCTCGGCGCGCAGCGTGCCTGCTCTGTTTGCATCATGGCTCGGCCAATTGATGCGAGAAATGCGCCAGCTGGGCTATCTGACGCGGAGCTGTTCGGGTGCACTCCACGCCTCGGGTCCATCTGGGTTCGACAGCGAGGGCGTGAGTACCGAGAGAAACATCGAGCGGGCGCCAGCGTTTCGGCGCCGGAACCCGCAGCGCGCCGCGCCGTCGGCGCGCGCGGGCATGGTGTGGCTCGCTGGCGGGCGATTCCAGATGGGCTCCAACGCGCACTACCCGGAGGAAGCCCCGGCACACGAGGTCTCCGTCAGCGGATTTTGGATCGATCGCGCTCCGGTCACCAACGCGGAGTTTGCGCGCTTCGTCGCCGAGACTGGCTACGTCACGCTCGCCGAGCGCCCGGCGGATTCCCGCGGACTATCCCGGCGCGATTCCCGAGCTGCTGGTGCCATCGTCGGTGGTGTTCCAGCAGCCCACCGGGCGCGTCGACCTGCGCAACCCGTACAACTGGTGGAACTACGTCGCCGGCGCCGACTGGCGGCATCCGCGAGGTCCCCAGAGCTCGATCGCGGAGCTCGACGAGCACCCGGTGGTACACGTCGCGTTTCAGGACGCGGAAGCCTACGCGCGTCGCCCCCGGCGCGCCCTGTCAGCCTCCAGCATGTGCTCGCTTCACGGGCTCACGACATCCGCTGCCACCGCCGTCGGCGCCAGCGCGCGCGCGCCGTTGCTGCTGATCACGTCGCGATAGAAGGCGAAGGAGTCCTTGGGCAGGCGGCGCTGGGAGGAGAAGTCCACATAGACCAGGCCGAAGCGCTGCTTGAAGCCGTCGGACCACTCGAAATTGTCGAGCAAGGACCAGTGGAAGTAGCCGCGCACCGGCACGCCGTCGCGCAGGGCGTCGGCGAGCCGCATCAGGGCGCGCTGCAGGTAATCGCTGCGCAGCGGATCGTGGACGGCGCCATCGAGGAACAGCCGATCGCGCACCGCGAGGCCGTTCTCCATGATGTAGATCGGCAGCTGGTAGCGGCCGTGAGCGAACAGCGGCGCGTAGTAGAGCGCCTGCGGCGTGATCGGCTGCCAGTCGTTGGCGGCGCGCGGGTAGCCAGGCGGGTGCTTCACTTCCTCGGGGCGCCCGTCGGCGCCGCGCCGGACCGGATCGGACCAGTACACGTTCAGCCCCAGGAACTCTTGCGGCTGGTGGATCTCGGCCAGATCGCGCTCGAAGTTCGCGGGCAGCGCCTTGCCCCAGCGGGACAGGCCGTCGGCGGGATACGAGCCGCGCAGCATGGGATCGAGCCACCAGGAGGGCGCGAAGAGCGCGCGTTCGCCGCTGGCAAAGGTGTGCTCCTGGGCAGCGGCCAGGTCCTCCTTGCTCGAGCTCGCCGGGTAGTTGCCCGCGAATGCGAACGCGACACCGACCTCCGGGTGGGTCGCCGGGCGCGCTGCAGCGCGGATGGCCTGCACGGCCTTGCCGTGCGCGCGCAGGAGGTGATGGGTGGCCACGATCGCCTGCTCCGGCGCCAGCTTCAGCCCCGGGGCGTGGATGCCGCGCACGTGCCCGAGCGTGATCACCACGTTGGGCTCGTTCAGGGTGATCCAGCGCGTCACGCGATCGCCCAGTCGGCGCACGACGACGCTCGCGTACTCGGCGAACCAGTCCGCGCTATCGCGCTCGAGCCAGCCGCCCCTGTCGAACAAGGTGCTGGGATAGTCCCAGTGGAACAGCGTCGCGTACGGGGTGATGCCGGCATGCGCGAGCTCGTCGACCAACCGCGAGTAGAAGTCGAGGCCCTGCTCGTTCACCTGCCCGCGCCCCTCGGGCAGCACGCGCGACCAGGAGATGCTGAAGCGATAGGCGCGCGCGCCCAGCGTGCGCATCAGCTCCACGTCCTCGCGGTAGCGATGGTAGTGGTCGCAGGCGACCTCACCGGTCTGCCCCTCGAACGTTGCTCCCGGCTGCTTGCTGAAGCGGTCCCAGATCGAGGGGCCGCGGCCGTCTTCGCTGGCCGCGCCTTCGATCTGATAAGCGGAGGTGGCCACGCCCCAGGCGAAATCGGCGGGGAAGGGGCTGCCCGCGCTGAGCTGCAGCCCGCCCGGGGAGCTCGGCGAGTTCACGGCCTTGGGAGCGCTGCCGCATCCGGGCAGGCCGGGGAGCACGCCGGCGAGCAAGGCGCCGGGCAGGGAAGAGAGGACCGAGCGGCGAGAGAGGAGCTGAGACATGTCCGGGCCGTGAGGCTACTGCCGCACGGGGCCGGATGCCACCCCGGCGCCCGCCGGCAAGCGCCGCTCGGGCAGCGCGAGGGTGACCGTCTGCTCCGCGGCGCGCGCGGAGCGGGCGAGCGTGATCCGGTACTCGCCGGCGGCGATGTGAAAGCCATGCTGCGCGCTGTCCCAGGTGGCGAGCAAGCGCGGGTCCACCTTCAGCTCCAGCGCCTGCTGCGCGCCCGGCGCCAGCTCCACCTTGCCGAAGGCGCCCAGCCGGCGCGGGGCTTCCCAGCCGCCCGCGGCGGGCGCGACGAAGACCAGCGCCACGTCCTTGCCCGCACGCCCACCGCTGTTGCGCACCTGAAAGCGCACGTGGAGCTCTCCCTGCTCGAGCCGAGCGGAGAGCGCCTCGTGCGCGAAGCGCGTGTAGCTCAGGCCTTCACCGAACGCGAACAGCGGATCGAGGCCTCTCTGCTCGTACCAGCGATAGCCCACGGCAGCGCCTTCGGCGAAGCTCACGTCGAAGCGCTGCCCGCGCGGCAGCCCCAGCCCCGCGATGCTGGGCCGTGGCAGCTGCTCCGCCGCGCGCGGAAAGCTCACC
This sequence comes from Polyangiaceae bacterium, assembly GCA_035760985.1. Lineage (GTDB taxonomy): Bacteria > Myxococcota_A > Polyangia > Polyangiales > Polyangiaceae > SZUA-265. The sequence goes on along the minus strand of DASTRX010000102.1, from coordinate 44,897 downwards.
GGCAAGCGCCCTGACGGGTTGACCGCGCCGCTCAGCACGCGCGCGATCGCCGGCCCACCCTGGCTGCCCGGGTACCAGGCCGCGACCACACCCGCGACCGAGTCGATCCACGGCAGCAACACCGGCCCGCCCGTCTCCAGCACCACCACCGTGCGCCGCTGCGCGCGCGCGACGGCCTCGACCAGGCGATCCTGCGCGTCGGGCAGCTCGAGCGGAAAATCGCGGGCCTCGGCCGTCCACTGCGTCGCGAACACCAGCGCCACGTCCGCCTGCGCGGCGGCCCGCGCTGCAGCAGCGGGATCGCTGCCGTCGTTCCAGGAGATCTGGGCCTGCGGCAGCTCGGCGCGCAGCGCCGTGAGCGGCGACGACTTGGCGTACACGGGCGGGCCGGGCCACTCGGGCGGTGGCAGCCCCGGCACGGCGTTCCCGCCCGGCGCATAGACCTGCGCCGAGCCGCCGCCCGTGAGCACGCCGACATCGGCGTGGCCGCCGATCACGGCGATGGTCTTCACGCCGGCAGCGGCGAGCGGGAGCAGATCGTGCTCATTCTTCAGGAGCACGATGCCCTCCTCCGCGTCGGCCTGCGTCACGCGCGCGTGAGCGGCGAAATCGATCGGGCCCGGCTGCACCGGATCGTCGACGGCGCCGCTGGCGATCAGGCTCCGGGTCACGCGCAGCGCCATGTCGTCGAGGCGCTCGGGCGCGACGGCCTTCTGCTCGACGGCCGCCGCCAGCTTGTCCAGGAACTGATACCGACCCGCGTGTTGCACGCCCGTCTCTTGATCGAGGCCGTGATTGGCATTGAGCACGGTATCGTGCTGCGCGCCCCAGTCGGTCATCACGTAGCCGGAGAAGCCCCAGTCGCGCTTGAGCACCTGATTCAGCAGCCAGTCGTTCTGGCAGGCGTACTCCCCGTTCACGAAGTTGTAGCTGCACATGATCGAGCCAGCGTTGCTCTGCTCCAGCGCGATCTGGAAGGCGAGCAGATCCGAGAGCCGCGCGGCCGCCTCGTCTACGATCACGTTGACCGAGCGGCGCCCCGTCTCTTGGTCGTTGAACGCGAAGTGCTTGAGCGTGGAGACGATGTGATTCGACTGGATGCCGCGCACCAGCGCGCCCACCATCGTGCCGGCGAGCAGCGGATCTTCGCCACCGTACTCGAAGGTGCGGCCGTTACCCGGATCGCGCATCAGGTTCACCCCGCCCGCCAGCATCACGTTGAAGCCGCTGGAGCGCGCCTCGCTGCCGATCATGGCCCCGGCGCGCTCGGCCAGCGCCGGGTTCCAGGTCGCGGCCGTCAACAGACCCGACGGCAACACGGTGCGCTCCAGCTCCGGCGGCGCCTCGCCTTGCGTCGCGACGCCGCTGCCGGCGTCCGTCTGCCACTGCGGGGGAAAGCCCACGCGCGGCAGCCCGCGCACCAGCCCCGCCGACTGGGGCCGCGCCTCCGGAAAGCGAAAGTCATTGCTCGGCTTCTGAATGCCGAAGTAGCCGGTGAGCAGCGTCAGCTTCTCGTCGCGCGTCAACTCGCGCACCAGGCGCTCGGCGCGATCGCGCGCTGGCAGCGCGCGATCCATCCAGCCCGCCGTGGAGGCAACGGGCTCGCTCGCCGTGGCGGGCGGCGTGGAGCGTTTGCAGTGGATCGCCAGCAGTCCCAGCAGCAGGCCAGCGAACGCCGCGCTGCGGCGCCCAGGGTGATGGTGTTTCATGTCGAGCGCCGGGCATTGGGCCACGAACGCGCGCCAATTCAAGGGATTTGTGCGCGGCCGCGAGCCGATGGGGCGGACCGCCGGCGCGCGCGCTGCAACGCGAGCAGGCCGAGACCCACGGCCAGCAGCGAACGGAGCGGCGTCCGCTGCTCGACGCCGCCGATGCCCCGGATGCTGCAGCCCGAGCCGCCCGCGCTCGACCCAACGCCAGAGGGAGCAGGCTGCAGCGCGACATCGTCCGCGCCCGGCTCGCTGGCGCCGTCTCCCGCTTCGGCTTCGGGGGGCGCCGCGGGCTCCGGCTCCGCTGGCGCTTCAGTGGCTGGCTCGGGCGGCGGCGCGACGAGCCACTCCGGATCATCATAGCTGCCGGCGCGCGCCGCGCGGACCGCCACCTCGCGGATGAACTCGCGGAACGAGGACAGCGAGGAATAGACCGAGCGCGTGCAGTCCTTGCTGCGCGAAGCGACGCCCAGCACGCGGCCCGCCGCATCCAGCGCCGGACCCCCCGAATCCCCCGAGCACACGCCGTCTCCGCCGAGGAACTCGCTCGCTTCCACGCCGGCGTCGGGCTCGCAGTCGACGCCCGCGCATTGCACCTGCAGATCCGCGCGGGAGCGGCGCGCACCTTGCTCGCTGGGCGACGGCGTGTCACCGAAGCCGACCGCCGTGTAGGGCTCGCCCGCTTCGACCGGCGCGTCCAGCCGTGGAGCGAACGGTGTTGCCTCGCCCGGCTCGAGCTCGCGCTGCAGGACCAACAAGGCCAGATCGCCGCCGCACACGCGCGGCGTGTCCGGGACGTACACGTTCGCGACCGCGACGAGCTCGTCCGAGCCGCCGGTGATCGGCAGTAAGCCGTAGCTGCCCAGCGAACCGCTGAGCGCGTCCGCGTGGTTCACCCACAGGCGGCGCGCCGGATACGGCGCCGAGAAGGCACCCGGATCGTCGGCGCACAGCACCGAGTCGGCGGACGTGGGGGCGACGCAGTGCCGGGCCGTGGCGACCAGATTGGGGGTGAGCAGCGTGACGGTGCACAGCTCCACTTGCTCCTCGGTGACTGTGACCAGCGCGAGCGCGCCGGTCTCGCCGCGCTCGCGCTGAGCTCCGGACAGGCCCTGCTCGAGCTGGCCCAGCGAGGCTCCGCCGGGCCCCGAACAAGCCAGCGACCCCGAGAGGCACAGCACGCTGGCGAGCCCGCCCTGGCGCAGCGCTTCAAAATGACTTCGGAGCCAGCGCGAGCGGAAGTGTGCCCGAAGCAAAGCCATGCTGGTCTTCGATCTCTAGCAGCGAAGCCGGCGCGGGGCCACGCCGGCCTCAGCGTTGGCCCGGCTTCGCTCCGGCCAGTGCTGCGCGGATCCGCTCCGCGTGCTCGAGGATCAAGCGACGCTGATCCGGCCAGAACATGTCATCGAGCTGATCGAGCCGCCGCCACAACGGCTCGTGCTGGTGATGCAGAGAGTCGGTCGGGATACCGGTGAGCTGCTCGGTGCTGAACAGGAAGAAGTGGGTCGTGACCCACTGACGCTTGTCGTAGGTGAGGCGCTCCAGCTTGCCCAGCGGGCCGTGCAGCACGAGCTCGGTCAGCCCTGCCTCCTCTGCCACCTCGCGCCGGGCCGCTTGCAGCAGATCCTCTCCCGCCTCCACGCCGCCCTTGGGCAGCACGGGGCCCAGGTAGCTCTTCTCGTGGGTCAGCGCCACGAGCGGCTCGCCGCGCTGCAGGCGCACCACCACGCCGCCGGCGGACGTGCGATCGCCGACGTTCGAGAGGCGCACGTACCAGCTCTGATCGATCATGGGCCGGGTGTAGCACGGCCCACCCCTGCCGGCAGGCACAGCGTCAGCTCGACGGCGCTTCGGGGCCTGCGACAACACGACGCAGCCCAGCCGGCTGCGGCGGCGCTAGCTCTCTCTGCATGCGCGGCACACATCACCTGGCGAGCGCCCTGCTGGCGCTGGCCTGTGCTCTCTCGGGTTGCTCCGGCTGCGGCAGCTATCGGCGCTGCAGCGCGCCGCCGGCGCCACGGCTCGCTGCCTTGCCGGCGCGGCTCTCGGAGACGGGCCTGTTCGCTGACGGCGCTGCCGACACGCTCGGCCCCGGCGTGCGCGCCTACGCCCCGGCGTATCCGCTCTGGAGCGATGGCGCGAGCAAGCGCCGCTGGTTCTCCCTGCCCGAGGGCAGCCGCATCGACAGCTCCGATCTGGATGACTGGGTGTTCCCGGTCGGCACCAGGTTCTGGAAGGAGTTCTCGCTCGGCGGCAAGCGCGTCGAGACCCGTCTGCTGGTGAAGGTCGGCGCGGAGCCGGGAGACTGGGCGGGCGCCGCGTACCTGTGGGATGACGATCAACGGGAGGCGAGGCTGGCGCCGGAGGGCAGCCGCGACCTCGCGGGGACCGGCTACGTGGTGCCGAGCGCGGCCGAGTGCGCAGGTTGCCACGGGGGGCGGCGCAGCTACGTGCTGGGCTTTTCCGCCGTGCAGCTGGCGCCGGCAGAGCTACCGCTCTCGCTGGCAGAGCTGACGAGCGAGGGCCTGCTCACCCAGCCGCCCGAGCAGCCGCCACGCATCCCCGGCGATGCCCGGCAACACGCGGCGCTCGGCTATCTGCACGCGAACTGCGGCCACTGCCACAACTCCGCCCGCCCGCCGCACGCGGGCCCGCGCTGCTACGATCCGCATCGCGAGATCGACTTCTGGCTGCCGGCAGCGCCTGCGGCCGGGCCCGGCGCGCTGCGCACGACCGTGCCGCGCTACCTGACGCCGGGTGATCCCGACGACAGCCGGCTGGTGACGCTGATCTCGCGCCGCGGCAAGCGCCTGCACATGCCGCCGCTCGGCAGCCAGCGCGTCGATGAGCAGGGCGTGCAGCTGCTCAGCGAGTGGATCGAGAGCCTGCGCTGATCACTTCGACACCGGGTACTTGGCGAGCTTGCGCTGCAGGCTGCGGCGCTGCATGCGCAGCACGCGCGCCGCCTCCGAGATGTTGCCACCGCAATCCGCGACCACGCGGCTGATGTGCTCCCACTCGACACGCGCCAGCGACGGCACCTCGTGGTGCTGCCCGCGCGCCGGCGCTGGCGGGAGCGGCGCTGCTCCGAACGCTCGCAGCAGATCGGCGGCATCCGCGGGCTTCGTCAGGTAGTCGGCCGCGCCCAGCTTCACCGCCTCGACGGCGGTCGCGATACTGCCGTAGCCCGTCAGCACCACCAGCACCGCGCCCGGCTGGCGCTCCTTGAGCTGCCGCACGAGCGCCAGCCCCGAGCCGCCGGGCATGCGCAGATCGATGCTGGCGTAGTCCGGCGGCTCGCGCTCGATCAGCGCCAGCGCCTCCTGCGCCGAGCGGGCCGCCGAGACCGCGAAGCCGCGCCGCTCGAAAGCGCGCGCCAGCGCCGTCCGATACGTCTCGTCATCGTCCACGATCAGTACGCGCCGCGGCTCGCTGCTCATGCGGTGCTCCCCGCGCGGCTCGGCAGCTCCAGCTCCACCCGCGTGCCGGAGCCAGGCGTCGAGTCGATGTTCAGCGTACCGCCCTGCGCGCGCACGAAGCGGAAGGCCAGAAACAAGCCCAGCCCCATGCCCTGGCCGGGCTCCTTGGTCGTGAAGAACGGCTCGCCGAGGCGGGGCAGCAGCGCAGGCTCGATGCCGCTGCCGTGATCGAGCGCCGTGAAGCGGATCGCGCTGCCGCGCTGGCTCGCGGTGAGCGACACCAGCGCATCGGGCGCGCTCGCTTGCAAGCCGTTGCTGACCAGGTTCGCGAGCACCGCCGCCAGGCTCTCCAGCGGTGCCTCCAGCTCCAGGGCGTGATCTCCCGGCGTCTCCAGACGCTGAGCGCGCGCTCCCACCTCGCGCCGCACCAGCGCGAACAGCTCGCCGACGCTCGTCCGGCGCGGTAGCTCGCCGGGTTCGCTGCCGGCGCGCGCGCCGAGCCGCTGCAGGATATACTTGCAGCGCGTGACCTGCTCGCGGATCAAGCGCGCCTCGATCAAGGCCTGCTCCGGCTGCCGCTCGATCAGGCCTTCGAGCTCGGTCGCGGCCACGGCGATGGTTCCGAGCGGAGTCGCCAGCTCGTGCGCGGCGCCAGCGGCCAGCGTGGCCAGCGAAGCGAGCTTCTCCGCTTGCGCGGCCTCGCGCTGAGCCTCGGCCAGCGCGGCTTGCCGCTGCCGGAACGCCGCCGCGATGCGCACCACCAGCGTGGCGTTGATGCCCAGCGTGATCGCCAGCGCCACCAGCGCGCTCTCGACACCCATGCGCACCCCGCCCTCGCGCGCGGAGGCCAGCAGCAGCGCGTAACCCGCCACGCTCGCTGCGCCCGCGCCGATCACCCAGCCCGGACCGAGCAGCAGCGCGGCCAGCGTGACCTCGATCACGTACAGCGTCACGAACGGATTCAGCGCCCCCCCGGACAGCGACAGCGCCGCGGTGAGCAGCAACGTATCGGCGATGATCAGCGCCCCGATCGCCGCCGCGACCACCCGCCGCCCCGAGCGCGCCCAGAATGCGCAGCCCAGGTTCGACAGCGCGATGCCGCTGACCAGCGCAAACGCGGGCCGCCAGGGCACGGACACCCCCATCAGCCACGGCGCCAGCGTCATCGCCAGCGCGATCCCGCCCAGCGCATGCCAGCGCAGCCGCACCAGCCACAACAGCCCGAGCCGCGGCGAAGACAGCCGCTCGGCCACCGGCAAGGCTCGCGGCAAAGCGCGCCCGGAACGCGCCGCGCCGATGGAAAGCGCTGGAGACACGGCCGTCATCGGCCCAGTCTAGCAGACCGATCGCGGCACCGGCTGCGTCAGCCTGACGCAGGGGCGCCGGACGGATCTGGTCCCCCGCAAACGCCATGCCGCAGCATTCGTCCCAGCTCGGCACTGGGTGGAAACGCGCGATAACGGGAGAGAATGGGCCGGGCCTCAGACTCGCGTCGCCGCCCGAAGCCTCGGGGCCGTGGGCGCCGCATCGAACGAAGCCGTGCGGAGCCGTTTCGGAGCTCGGCTTCGGGGGAGCGCCGCCCGGCACTCCCACGCCTGCGGCGCTGGGCGAACCGATGAGTGCCGGCGCGGTCTCACCTCGCGCGCGCGGGAGCAATGCACACCGTCGAGCCCCATCGCCGCTCGCGAGCGCTCGAGCCGCGCAGATCGTGTCTAGCGAAATCAACGGCGCGCAGTCGATTTCATGGGTGTCGCGCGGGCTGAGTCGTGCGGGCTGAGTCGCGCAGGGCCGTGTCGCGCTCGCCATCCCGTCGCGCACGGCCGTCTCGAGCCGCGACTGTCGCGCAGCGCAAGCCACGGTGCCGAACCACGCGACCTTGCCAACCGTGCCCACGTGGGCGCGCAGCGAACGCCCGCTACCGGCACCGAACGTCCGCCGCGCGCGACGCCCGCCGCCGTCCGCCCGCGACCCCGGCTCGTTGGGGCGCCTCGCCCTCGCTGCCGAGGTGAGCGCGCCACGCCGGACGAGGCCGCCGAGCGCCCCGAGGTTTGGACCGTGACGTGAAGGTTGAGGTCCGGCCCATCATCCTCCTCCTCGCTGTGGCGCGCGCAGCGATAGCCGTCCACTTACCGTGCTCTCGCGCCCTCCCGTCGAGCTCTTTCAGAGCGAGAGCGCCACTCCGACGACGAGCCCATCGGGCGCCTTGTTGCTGCCCGAAGCCCGCGGCGCGGCAAGCGGATCGCGGCTCGTGCCGCTGTTCACGGGCGTAAACCAGAGGCTCGCGGCGCGTCGGGTTCGCTGCGCCGGTGCCGGCTCCGCCGGCGCGGACTCCGCCGGCGGCTCCAGCGCGGAGCTATTCAGAGCGACGTCGAGGATGGCGCTGCTGGTGTAGCCGACGATGACGCCGACCACGCCGCCCGCGATGGTCGTGCCGATGCCTCGGTCCTGGCACTCGCTGTCTCGTTCCGGGTCGCAGTTGATCTCATTCTCCAGGTAGCCCGCGCCAGCGCCCAGCAGCAGGCCTCCGAAGGTCAGGCCCACCATGGAACCGAGGGAAATCAGCGCTCGATCCGCGGTGCCTTCGTGCAGGTGCACGCCGGCGGGTGCCAGAAACAGCGGAGCCGCGACGCCGACCGCGGTCTCGTCGCTGAAGCCGGCTTCCGAGATCGCTCCACCGAGGCCAAACGCGGCCAGGGGCGCCAGCACGTACGCGAATGTGAGCGGCACGCCGTAGCCGGTCTTCGCCTCCGCGCGAGCAGCTCCGCTGGGCGCGGGTTCTGCCGCGGCGGCGGGTCGCGCGAACCCCAGCAGGGCCGCGGCGAGCAGCGCAGCGAGGGACGCGCGCTGTTGCTGCTGAGCAACACCGTGGTCGCGGCGGCGCACTGAAATTTTCACGGGTGGGACTTTCCTGGGCAGGGAAGGGGCCAGACGAGCGGCATGCCGGGAGTAGAGCAAGCGCCAGGCCATGGCTTCCATATGCGCGGCCGACCACCGGCGAGGCATCCGCAGGCGCTCTGACCCCTTTTCTGACACACCGCTTCCCGACCCTGAGGCAGAAGTCCGAGGCGAATCGTGACGCCGAGCCCGCTAGCCGTGGCGGACTTCGCGGCTCGCGCTATGCAAAGCGGATGTCGTCGTGGGAGAGCGCGTGGTCAGCGGTGGAGGCAGTCGCGCTGGCGCCCACCACGCTGATCGCGCTCACCTCTGTCTCCCTGGTGTGCTGCGTCGTGAGTCTCGTGGTCGCCACCTGGGCGGTCCGGCGCCTGCCCGCCGACTACCTGCTGCACGACCCGGGCGCTGCGGAGGCCGTCCCGTGCAGCCGCGCCAGCCTGCTGTTGCGCAACCTGTTCGGCGGTCTGTTGCTCGTGCTGGGCCTGCTGATGTTGATCCTGCCCGGCCAGGGCCTGCTCACGATCATCGCGGGGCTCGCGGTGATGAGCTTCCGGAGCAAGCGCCGCCTGGAGCAGCGGCTGCTCGCGCGCCCGCACGTGCTGTCGCTGATCAACCGCCTGCGCCAGCGCAGCGGTCATCCCCCGCTGCTCCCGCCCACGCCAGCACAGAATGTCGCGGGCCACACCCCGGGCCCCGAGTCGCGGGAGGGAGCCAGCGCCAGGCCGGCTCCCCCCAAGCTCTCGACAGACGCTCACTAGCGCCAGCGGATCAGTGCCCCGGATGGTACGGCCGGGGCGGATGCACCTCTTCGGTGTCGGTCAGCGTCTTCAGGTAGGCCACGAGCGCGCGCTCCTCCTGCCTCGTCAGCCCGAGATCACCGACCAGACCGGTGAGCGGTAGCGGCGAGGGCGTCTCCGCCAGCGGCCAGCAGTTGCGGTAGATCGCCTCCGCCGCGCTCAACCCGGACACCTGGCAAGTGGGCTTCGAGGTCGCCGTGTTGTAGAAGTGTACCACCTGCTCCAGTGACTTGAAGTAGCCGTTGTGCATGTAGGCGCGGGGGAAGAAGCGGCTGCGGCGCATGTCGACGTTGCGCAGCGTGGGCGTGCGGAAGTCGCCCTCATGGCCCGCCACGCCCGTGAAACCAGCTAGGCCCACGTCGGGATGGGCGGGGTCGAAGTTCGCGGCATCGGGGTTGGGCGGCAATCCGATGTTGTGGAAGCTGTGATCCGAGTAGATCTGATCCGGCTCCTCACCGCGCGCGTCGGGGTTCTGGATCAGAGTGACGAGGTCGGGCCCCAGGATCTGGAACGGCACGCCGCTGTTGTGGCAGCTGGCGCAGCTGGCGCCGCCGTTGGCGACCGTGTTGTAGAACAGGTCGTGCCCCAGGTTCTCCTCATCGGTGAAGTCATCGAGCGGGAACCTGTGGTCCGCGTCGTTGGCGAGCGCGATGTCGCGGAACGAGCTGAACGAGTTCATCTCGTGCGAGTGCTCGAAGGCCGAGATCGCCACCGCGATGCGCTTGAACTCCAGGTCGGCGGTCGCCGCGCGGCAGTCGGGCGGGTGCCCCCACGCCATCTTGAACAGCGGCGCGTAACGCGCGCGCGACACGTGCACGCACACCGCCTTGGCGCCCGGCAGCTCCGTGTTTCCCGGCGGCACATTCTGCTCGACGTCGTTCGCAAAGGGGCCGAGAGCCTGGTCCGCGAGCGGCCCGAGGAAGCCGGAGTATGCAGCGCTGAGCGCGGCATCGCCGTCGAACACCTCGGCGCCGATCTTGGTGCCGGTGGCGCGACCATCCCAGAAGACGCCACCGATGCAGAACAGACCGAAGGGCGAGTCCGAGCAGTTCGGGCCAAAGAAGCCGCCCGACAGGTTGGGTACCGAGGCCGCATATTGCGCAGACGGCGGCTTGCGATTGCCGATCGTGTGGGGATTGGCGCCGGGCACGGCCACGGTCGTCAGATTGACCAGCGCCGAGGCGGCGGTGAAGCCGTTCTCTGGCGCGTGGCAGCTGGAGCAGGACTGGCGCGCTGGCACCGAGATCTCATCGAAGAAGACTTGCTTGCCGAGAGCCGCGAGGGCTTCCACGTTGGGCGCCGCAGCCGCGTTGCCCGCGGACAGCGCCAGAGCACCGAGAATTGCCAAACCAGAGATCTTGCCTTGCATGGTTGTCGTATCGTCTCCTGGATCGTTGTGGATGGGCCGCCGCACCACGGCCACCTGCCGTTCGCGCCTGCAGTTCCCTCCTGCAGGGGCAATTAGCTTAGCAGCATCCGCTGATGTTGCATTAGTGCAACAACAGTGATTTCGATCACAGGTCGCAGGCGCAGCCGGGTGCAGCCTGGCAGATCAGCTCGGAGGCGATGCAGCTGTCGCCGCACGCCTTACCCTGCATGCACAGGCGACAACACACCGGCTCCTCCCGAGCTGCGCTGAGCGTGGTGCGCTCTTCCGGCGGCTCGTCCGCTTCCGATGCAGGCCTGTCCGCGCTGGAGCTGCCGGCGCTGCCGGGCTGCGGCAGGTACAGGGGGCCGCGGCTCGGATCCGTGAACGGCTCGCCGTCGACCGGCTCGGGCCCACAGCCGAGCAGAGCCATCGCCAGCCCGATCGCCAGCCGGCCACCGCTGAGTCTGAATCCCACCTTCATGCTGCTCGCGAAGCCTCCCCTCGGGCGAGTACGGTTCGGCCGCCGCAGCCCTGAGCGATGGCCTGGCAGCCTTAACTTGCGCAGCGCGGGATCGCGCCCGAACTGAACCCAGCGCGCCTGTGGGCAGCCTGCCCACGTCTGCCCGCCGAGTTGCAAAGCGCGCGCGCCCGTGAGACCCTGCCGCGATGTTCGAGCAGGAGCGCGTTTTCTCGGCGATCTCGTCCTATCTGGGCAAGTTCAGCCACGTCGAGATCAAGAACGATCTGCGCGCGGGCACGATGACGGTGGTCTTCAGCAGCCACGTGCCGAGCGAAGGTCAGTTGCTCGCGCTCAAGATCTACGGCACGCGCAACGTCGAGATCAGCGTGAATCCAGCCGTGAGCTGGCGCAACTTCCGGCGCGTCGCGCACGTGTACTCGCAGGCGCTCGAGTTCATGGATTGCTTCCACCTGATCGAGGTGGAGGAGGCTGATCCGGAAGCCGCCGGCACCGGCGAGGGCGGGCTGCGCATCGCGCGCGCCAACAAGCGCTGAGCCTCACTCGGAGACGGCGAGCACCGTCAGCGGCGCGTCCGGCGCTGCGCGCGTGACCTCGATCAGCCGCAGGTCGAAATAGCTCAGATCGTCGGACGAGTTGAGCACGCTGAGCAACAGGTCCTCCACCTCGTCCGAGTTGACGTCACCCCAGGCTTCGGCGTTCACGATCACGCTGGTCGCGGAGGCGGGCTCGTCGATCAGCACGCGCCCGCGCAGCTCGGAGCGGCCGGTGCGAGCCCCCGGCAAGAAGGCTCCCAACGTCAGCCCCTTGGCCACGGCCAGGTTGCGCGCCCGCAGTGCCAGCTTGCTGGTGGTGCTGGCCACGACCGCCGGCAGATCATCCGGGCCCGCCCCCTGCAGCGCCTTGCGCACGTGGCTCCGCCGCGAAGGCTTGGCGCGCGCCAGAAACTCGTACGTTCCGCAGCGCACCAGCGCGCCGCCGTCCAGCTGTTCTGCGAGCGCGGTCTTGGGGGCGAAGCCGCGCGCGCGAAACGAGCGCCACTCCCGGCAGCTCTTGGGCAGCACGCGCTTGTCGCCGTTCACGAGCGAAGCGAAGGCGTTCTCCTCGACGGCGCTCAGCGCTTGCTTCACGTCGGCGAGCGCCGCCGGGTCGAACTCGTCGTTGGCGCCCGGCGCGAACGTCTGCGGCTCGGCGGGCAGCGCCTCGGGCTGGGCCGCGAGCGCCTCCGTGCTCTGCTCGGGCGCTGCCAGCGGCGCAGCCGTGGGCTGCGGCGCCGCCAGAGCATCGCCCCTAGCGCGCTCCGTGTTGCAGGCGCAGAGCAGCGCGATCGCGACACACAGCGACGCTGGCAGCCGGACAAAGGCTGCTCGTTCGCTGGCTGCTGCGGGCGCGTGCTGCATCTCGAATGGAAGGCCAGCCTGAGCCGCCCCTCTCAGAGGCTACGGACGCCGCTCGCTCGCCATTGAGTGGGTGTGGGCTCGCCGCCGCACGACCCACAGCGTCCCCAGGATGTGCCACTGCACGAGAGGTGCGCGCTGTCGGCAGCTGCGCGCGAAACCAGCGCAGCGCCTTGCTCAGATCCTGCTGGTCGAGCTGATGCCCACCAGGGTGCACGGACAACTCCAGGTGTTCCACTCCAGAACGGCGCAGCCCCTCCGCGAGCGCGTGCACGGCCTCCAGCGGCGCGATGCGATCTTGCCGGCCCGCGCTCAGAAAGAAGGCGATGCGCGAGAACCGCTCCTTCACGGCGGGATATTGCCCCAGCAGCAGCCGCGAGTGGTCTTCGTTGCAGCCGCCCAGGAACACGCCCGCGACGGGCCGTTGCTCCAGCGTGAGGCTGACCGCCAGCACCTGGCTGATCTTGGCTCCGCCCGAGAAGCCCGCGATCACGATCGGCCAGCGCGCGCTCGCGGGGATCTCGGCGCCGAGCCAGCGCAGAGCGGCGCGGACGCTCACGTAGCGATGCATCAGAGTGCCGGCGGCCTCGTTCCGGGGCCAGGGGATGCCCTGTGCGGTCAGCACCACGTAGCCAGCGGCCAGCGCCGCGGGCGCGTACATTGGCAGCTCCGCGATGTTGGAGTGGACGCGATCCGCGGTGACCTGCGTGATCAGGATCGGGTGCTCCTGCTCCGGATCGAAGGCGGGGGGAAAAGCCACAGCCAGCTCCACCCGGTCCGGGCTCAACCCGGGCAGCTCCGACAGCGCTGCTCGTTCCATGTCAATGGTGGGAACTTCGACCCGGCGCAGGCCCGGCACGGGCTCGGCCGGCCGCGACGCGCCGGTGCTCGCCGCGCCACAGGCCCACAAAGCAGCAGCGCACAGGCTGCGATACAAAAATCCCAGAGTCCTCGGCATGCCCGTAGCCGCTTGCGCTATAGCCAGCTGGAGTGCAGGCCAACATGGCGATTCCCGCGCGTCAAGAGCCGGATTTCGGTGCGATCTTCGCGGCCCTGCCCGGTCTGTACCTGGTCCTCGATCCGGAGCTGCGGATCGTCGCTGTGAGCGATGACTACGCGCGCGCCACCGCGACCGCGCGCGAGGACCTCGTGGGGCGTGTCATCTTCGATCTCGGTCCGGGCCTGCCGGAGGAGCGTCGAGAAAAAGGGCTCCTGGCCTTGCGCGCGTCGTTGGAGAGGGTGCGGGAGCGCCGCGTGCCGGATGCGATGCCGGTGCAGAAGTACGAGGTCCGGCGTCCCGACGCCGAGGGCCGTGGGGTTGAAGAGCGCTTCTGGAGACCCTTCCACGCGCCGGTGCTCGGTCCCGGAGGGGAGCTGCGTTACATCATCCAGCGCCTGGATGACGTGACCGAATCCCGGCGCACGGAGCGCCTGAAGGGCCAGTTTCTGGCGGACGTGAGCCACGAGCTGCGCACGCCGCTGACCCTGATCATCCTGCCCGTCGAGCGGCTGCTGTCGTCGAGCGTTCCTGGCAGCTCCGAGCGCGCCGCGCTGCAGAGCATCTCCTACAACACGCGCTTGCTGCTCTCGCAGGTGAACGACCTGCTCGACGCCGCGAAGCTGGAGGCGGGCAAGATGGAGCTGGCCCGCGCGGAGGTCGACGTCGCCGAGCTGCTGCGGCTGGTCACCGGGCAATTCTCCTCGCTCGCTCGCGAGCGAGACATCACGCTGCAGGTCGTCGCAGACGGGGCTGTGCGCGAGCGCGTCGATCCCGAGAAGCTGCAACGGGTGCTCGTGAACCTGCTCGGCAATGCCTTCAAGTTCACCCCGCTGGGCGGCACGGTTCGCTGCGCGGTGCTGCGCGACAGCCGCACGCAATGGCTGAAGCTGGAGGTGGCTGACAGCGGGCCCGGCATTCCCGCCGCCCAGCGCGAAGCGGTGTTCGAACGTTTCCGGCAGCTGAGCGGGAGCTCGAGCGACCGCTTCGCGGGCACCGGCCTGGGCCTGGCGATCGCGCGCGAGATCGTGGAGCTGCACGGCGGCCGCATCGAGGCAGGGCAGGCGCCGGAGGGCGGGGCACGGTTTTGCGTCGAGCTGCCGCCCGCGGCCGAGAGCGGCGAGAGCGCGCAGCCCGACGTGACGGCCGTGCGCGAATCCGTTCGGCTGCTGCGCGAGCAGCTGCAGCCCGAATCGGCGCGGCGCGCTTCGGCGGAAGAGGCGGACGCGGGTCGAGCCCTGGTCCTGGTGGTCGAGGACAACCCGGACATGAACCATTTCATCGGCGAGCTGCTGCAGCCCGAGTATCGGGTGGTCTCCGCCTTCGACGGGCGAGACGGCTTTCGCAAGATGCTGGAGCTGCGGCCCGATCTGGTCCTCAGCGATGTGGTGATGCCGGAGCTGAGCGGGCAGGAGCTCGTGCGCTCGGCTCGCTCGCGCGCCGAGCTGAAGGACATCCCGATCGTGCTGCTCACCTCCAAGGCGGACGAGGACTTCCGCGTGAGCGCCCTGCGCCAGGGCGCCAACGACTTTCTGATGAAGCCGTTCTCCGTCCAGGAGCTGAGGGCCCGGATCCGAAACCTGGTGCAGGCCCGGACCACACTGGCCAAGAATCAACGCCTGACCGAGCAGCTGCATCAAGCCAACCGGAGCTTGCAGCAGACCGCGACGCGGCTCGCGGAGTCCAACGCCGAGCTGGAGGCGTTCAGCTACTCCGTGTCCCACGACCTGCGCGCGCCGCTGCGCGCCATCGACGGCTTCAGCAGCGCGCTGGCGGAAGACCAGGGCCACAAGTTGGACCCGGAGGGCAAGAAGTACCTGGAGCGAGTGCGCAGCAGCGTGCGGCGCATGAGCAGCCTGATCGACGATCTGCTGCATCTGTCGCGCATCACCAGCGCCGAGCTGGAGCGGCGGCCCCTCGATCTCGCCCCGCTGGCGCGCGGCATCGTGCTGACGCTGCGCCAGCGAGATCCGCAGCGCTCGGTGCGCGTCGAGATCGCCGACACGCTGCTCGCGGACGCTGATCCGCGCCTGGCGCAGGTGCTGCTGGAGAACCTGATCGGCAACGCCTGGAAGTTCAGCTCCAGGAGGCCCGACGCGGAGATCGAGATCGGCAAGGAGCCGGGGCCCGGCGGCGCCTTCTTCGTGCGCGACAACGGCGCGGGCTTCGACCAGGCCGCTGCCCACAAGCTGTTCGCGCCCTTCCAGCGCTTTCATCGCGCCTCGGAGTTCGAAGGCACCGGTATCGGCCTGGCCACCGTGCACCGCATCGTCTCGCGCCACGGCGGCCGCGTGTGGGCCCGCTCCGCGCCCGGCGCCGGCGCGACGTTCTACTTCACGCTGTGAGGCACCTGGAGCCGGCGCGCGTGCAGGCACGCCGGCCCCCCCCGCCACAGCTCAGTTGTCCCCGGACAGCGCGCCCTCGATGAACGCCGAGAAGGCGGAGACGCGCATGCCCACTCCAAACCCGCCCTCGCAGCGCTCGTCGGCGTCCACCCCGCCGGACGTCACGGAGGCGACGCGCTCCTGGCCGCGCACGCTGACCAGGCCGGGCCCGCCGCTATCGCCAAAGCAGGTGCCCTTGCCGTCCTCTTGCGTGTACGCGACCAGCTGCGGATCGAGGTCCAGGATTTCACGGCTGACATGGCGCCGCAGGCTATTTTCGCCATCGCCCTCGGTCTGCCCGTAACCGACGAGCAGCAAGCGATCGTTGACCGCCAGCGCGTCTTCCTCGGCGGACAGAGGCGGGATGGCGGTCGGGGGCGGGCTGTCCCCCAGATCCAGGCGTACCACCGCGATGTCATTCTGCGCGAAGCTGCCGTCGTAGCCGGGATGGACACGGATCTCGTCCACCGCGAACACGTCCGTGCTGTCCCGGAAATCAGTGCCGGCCAGGACCACGAATTGCTCCGGCGGCAAGCGCGTCGCACCCGGGTCCTCCTCGGTCACGCAGTGCGCGGCCGTGAGCAAGAACCCCGTCTGCTGGCGCACCTGAATCAGGGTGCCCGTGCACAGGAACCCTGCCTGATTGGCCAGCAACAGGACCTGCGGATGCTCGCGATCGACCTGCCCGCGCAGGATCGCTTGCTCGGAATGCCCGAGCGCCAGCCCCGCGTCGGGGCTGCCGCACGCGCTCAGCGCCGCAAGCGCCAGCGCGCAGCAGCCAGGGCGAGAGTGGCCAGGGCGAGAGCGGCCGAGAAATGAAAGGCGATGATCCATGAAACGATCTCCTTGTCCGAGTTGGATGGCGGCGTTGCGCCGCCCCCCCTCGCTCGGTCGCGCGCGGAGACGTTTGCGATCTATCGCCCGCTGGCTGCAGCGCCGCGCGGCAGCCCGGCAAATTCAGCGCCGCCGGCGCGCGTGGCGCGTGGCGGAGTCGGCTTTCGCCGCTGGCATCGCCGGGCGGAGGCCGCGCCATTGATTGCTACTGATGAGTGCTTACCGATCGGTAGCGGCTCCTACCGGTTGGTAACGGCGCTACCGGTTGGTGGAGGTCCAGGGCTCGTCCACGCCCGTCAATGCGCGACTCCAGCATGTGCCCGCTGCCCGTCAACCCGCTCCCGGGCCCGTTGCACGCCGCCAAAACCTCTTACCGATCGGTAGCGGCTCTTACCGGTTGGTAGTAGCGCTTCGGTTCTCGAGGGCCCCGCGGCGCGAGCCACGGGCGCGCAGCGGGCACCGGCTGGGGTCGGGCGGTAGCCTAGTTGGGCGAGCCGCGCCCGGCGCGCAGCGCGCCGAGCTTCTCGGCCAGGCTCGCGCGCGTGTACGGCTTCTGCAAGAAGGCGTGGCGAGCGATCTCGCTCTCGGCGCCCTGGGGATAGCCGGAGATGAACAGGACGCGCGTCTCCGGGCGCACGGCGAGCACTTCCCGAGCCACCTCGGGGCCGCTGCGGCCGGGCATGGCCACGTCGCACACCAGCACGTCGATCGGCCCGGCATGAGTGCGCGCCAGCGCCAGCGCGCCCGCCCCGTCGGAAGCGATCAGCACGCGGTAGCCCATGCTCTGCAGCAAGCGGCTGGTGGTGCTGCGCACGCTCTCGTCGTCGTCCACCAGCAGCACGCAACCCTGGGCCGCGGTCAGCGGCGCGTCGCCGGAGCGAGCGCTGGGTGGGTCCGGCACGCAGGGCAGGGAGACGCGCACCAGCGTGCCGTGGCCGACCTGGCTCTGCACATGGATCTCGCCGCCGTGCTGCTTGATCACCCCGTAGCTGCTGGCCAGCCCGAGCCCCGTGCCGTTCACCTTGGTGCTGAAGAAAGGCTCGAAGACGTGGCGCAGGGCGTCGGGGGCGATGCCCACTCCGCGGTCCTCCACCTCCAGCTGACAGGAGCTGGAGCGCGAGTCTGTTGCCACCCTCACTTCGAGGCGTCCGCCGCCGGGCATCGCATCGCGCGCGTTGACCACCAGATTGACGAGCACCTGCTCCAGCTGTGCGGCGTCGGCGCGGACGCGCGCGCCGGGCTCGGCGCTGATCGCGAGCTCCACGCCGGGCCCCACGAGCCGCTGCAGCAGCCGCTCCACCTTCAGCACGAGCGTGCCCACGTCGACCACCTCGAGCGAGACCGGCTGCTTGCGCGCGAACGCGAGCAGCTGCGCCGTCAGCTCCTTGGCGCGCTCCGCCCCGTGCCGCAGCGTCGCCAGGTCTTCCGCGCCGCTGGGCGGACAGACATCGCCGAGCAGCTCCAGCGAGCCGAGCATCGCGGTCAGCAGATTGTTGAAATCGTGCGCCAGGCCGCCAGCGAGCCGCCCGATGCTCTCCAGGCGCTGCGCCTGGCGCAGCTCCTCCTCCAGGCGGCGCCGCTCCGTTACATCGCGAAACAAGGCCACGGAGGCGCCGACCGCGCCGCTGCGCATGAAGACGGGCTGCGCCGACACCAGCACGAAGGCGCGCGTGCCGTCCGGGCGCCACAGCTGATAGAGCTCCTCCGCGATCGGCTCGCCCGTGCGCAGCACGCGCCGGCTCGGATACTGCTCGGGCTGCAGGGGTTGACCGGCCTCTGTCTCCACCCGGTAGCCCTCGGCCAGGACCTCGACCTTGCCCAGCAGGTCACCCCGGGCGCGGTGGCCAAAGAGCTGCGCAGCCGCGTCGTTACAGGTGAGGACGCGCTCGTTGCTGCCGCGCAGCAGGACGGCGTCCGGCAGCGACGCGACCACGCTGCGGTAGCGCGCCTCGCTCTCTTGCAAGGCCGCGGCCAGCTCCTCGGCGCCGGAGGACTCACGCGAGAAGATGATCAGTCGATCGGGCTCCACGCACACGTACACGAGCTCGTGCCACTGCGTCGCCTCCACCTGGTCGTATCTGCGCAGCGGCGTGCGCTGGACCACGGTGCGCCGTTCCCTCATGCAACGCTGCGCCGCTTCCATGGTCTGCGGCTGGTCGCGGTAGAGCACCGAGCACGGTCGACCCAGCATGCTCAGCAGCCCGGGGCTGCGCTGCCGGGCCGCCGCGTTGACGGCCTCCAGGAAAAAATCCCCCTCTGCCGCCCGGAACAGGTATGCCCCCAGCGGGATGTCTTCCAGCACCTTCCACAGCGCGTGAAGTTCCCCCTGCATTGAATGCCGCTACGTCGCTTTCGGCCGGACGCTACAGGCTAGCATGAATGGCGTACGGTTGGGCGGCGGCAAGCCTTGACCCGCAGTTCCCTGCCGCCGTAGCGTGCGCCCGGCCGCACTGACTTTTGGGCCGCTGCCCGAAGATTTCAGCAGGTCCGGCGCCACCGCTGACCCACGAGCCCGCCCGAGCGGGTCCCCACAGAGAGAGACCGCTCCCATGAACCCTACCAGCCTGTTGCGACGTCGATCCTTCCTCGGCCTCGCGGGCGCTGCCGCAGGTGCGGCGTTCCTGGACGCCTGTCACCGGGGCGCTGACGCGGCGGGCGGCAAGGGCAAGGGCATCGAGTGGTGGCACATCCAGAACACCGATCCGATGCTCTCGATCTGGGCTCAGCTCGCCCAGGGCTTCGAGGCGGCGCACGCGGGGGTGAAGATCAACATCACACCGCTCGAGAACGAGGCCTTCAAGGCCAAGCTGACCACGGTCACCCAGGCCGGTAACCCGCCGGACCTGTTTCACTCGTGGGGCGGCGGCGTGTTGCAGCAGCAGGTGAACGCCGGCCTGGTCAAGGAGTTCGCGGGCGATGCCAGGGCCTTCCTGAGCGACGTCTCGGCGAACGGCGTCAAGCTGTATCAGGTCGACGGCAAGCAGTGCGGCGTCCCGTACGAGCTGGGCATGGTCGGATTCTGGTACAACAAGGAGCTGTTCGCGAAGGCGGGCGTCAGCGCGCTGCCCAAGACCTGGAGCGAGCTCCTGGGCGTGGTGCGCCAGATCAAGGCCGCGAAGATTGTGCCCATCGCGCTCGCGGGGGGCGACAAGTGGCCGGCGCACTTCTACTGGTCGTACCTGGCGATCCGCCAGGGCGGCGTGGCTGCGATGGAAGAGGCGGCCCGGACCGGCGCGTTCGACAGTCCGGACTTCGTCACGGCAGGTGCCAAGCTGCAAGAGCTGGTGGAGCTCGAGCCCTTTCAGCCGGGCTTCCTCGGCGCGAAGTACATGGCGAGCGACGGCCAGTCCGCGATCATGGGCAACGGCCAGGCGGCGATGGAGTTGATGGGCCAGTGGGCCCCGACGATCGAAGCCGCCTACTCCACCGACAAGAAGGGCATCGGAGACAAGCTCGGCTTCTTTCCCTTCCCGGCGCTGGAAGGCGGAAAGGGTTCTCCGAGCGAGGTCCTGGGCGGGTGCAACGGCTTCGCCATCGGCAAGAACGCCCCGCCCGAGACCTTTGAATTCGTGAAACACCTGCTCTCGCTCGAGAGCCAGCGCCGGGCCGCCGCCGAGGGCGGCATCTTGCCCGTCACGCGCGGCGCGGAGGACGCGATCAAGGATCCCAACCTGAAGCTGGTGCACCGGGCGCTGGCGAACGCCACGGGCTTCCAGCTCTATCTCGACCAGGCGTACCCGCCCGCGATCGGGCAGCAGGTGAACGACAGCGTGGCCGCGCTGGTGGCCCGCAGCGCGACCCCGGACGCGGTGGCTCGGGCCATCAGCAAGACCGCCAAGAACCTGTAGCCGATGATGACGGAGGTCAGCACTCCCGTCGCCGAAACGGCGCAGGGCCCCGCGGCGGAGCAGATCCCGAGCCCGCGCTCGCGCCGGAGCGCCAGCGCTCGCCGGCAGCTCGCGATCGTGCCCTTCCTGCTGCCGGCGTTGCTGCTGTTCGGCGGCCTGGTGCTCTTGCCGATCCTGCTCGCCGTCTACACGAGCCTGTTCAAGTGGAACGGCTTCGGCGGGTTGCCCACGAATTTCGTGGGGCTCGACAACTTCGTGCGCTTGCTCGGCGACGAGGTGTTCACGGGCGATCTCAGCCGCGGCCTGGTGCTGGTGCTGCTCTCGGTGCTCGTGCAGCTGCCGGTGGCGCTCGGCCTGGCGTTGCTGCTCAACCAGCAGCTGCGCTTCCGGGGGCTCTACCGGCTGATCTTCTTCGCCCCGTACGTGCTATCGGAGGTGATCACGGGCGTCCTGTTCACGATGGTGCTGTCGCCCACCGGTGGCCTGGTCAACAAGATCCTGGCCGTGTTCGGAGTGGCCGGGCAGACCTGGCTCTCGGATCCCGATCGCGCGCTGCTGACGCTGTTCTTCGTGGTGTCGTGGAAATACTTCGGCTTCCACATGATCCTGTTGCTCGCAGGCCGGCAAGACATCCCGCCCGAGCTGAACGAGGCGGGCATGATGGATGGCGCCAGCAATTGGGAGATTTTCCGGCACATCACCTTGCCGCTGCTCGGCCCCACGATCCGGATCAGCGTGTTCCTCTCGATCATCGGGGCCATTCAGCTGTTCGACATGGTCTGGGTGCTGACGGGCGGCGGCCCCATCCACTCCTCGGAGACGATGGCCGTGACCATGTTCCAGTACGGCTTCCGGCGCTACGAGGTCGGCTACGCCAGCGCCATCAGCGTGGCGATGTTTCTGATCAGCATGGTGTTCGCGCTCCTGTATCAGCGCTACGTGTTGCGCCGGGACATCGAGGGCGCCGTGACCAAAGCGGGAGCGATGCGATGAGCCGTCGCGAGCGTTCGCCGCTGCAGGCGCTGCCGCTGCACGGGATCTGCATCATCGTGGGGCTGAGCATCGTGGTGCCGGTGCTGTTCGGCGTGCTGGGCGGCTTCAAGGACAATGGCCAGCTGGTGACCAATGCCTTCGGGCTGCCGTCGCCCTGGGTCACCGAGAACTACAGCGAGATCCTGGGCTCGCTCGGCTTCTGGCGCCCGCTGGGCAACAGCCTGCTGATCGCGGCGGCGACCACGCTGCTGGTGGTGCTGGCCTCGGCGATGGCGGCGTTCGTGTTTGCCCGCTTCGCGTTCCGGGGCCGCGAGCTCTTGTTCACACTGTTCACGATCGGGCTGATGTTCCCGTTCGCGGTGGCGATCCTGCCGCTCTACATCTTGCTGCGCCAGCTGGGCCTGCTCGACAACCCACTGGGAGTGATCCTGCCCCAGGCGGCCTTCGGCCTGCCCGTGACCATCACCATCCTGCGCGGCTTCTTCCGCACCATCCCGGCGGACGTGGAGGAGGCGGCCTTGCTCGACGGATGTACGCCGTTCGGCTTCTTCTGGCACATCCTGCTGCCCATGGCGCGGCCCGCGCTGGCCACCGTCTCGGTGCTGGCCGTGGTCGCGAGCTGGAACAACTTCCTGCTGCCGCTGGTCGTGTTCAACGACTCCACGTGGTGGACGCTGCCGCTCGGCGTCACCCAGTTCCAGGGGCAATACGCGGCGGATATCGCGCGCATCCTGGCGTACGTGGTGCTCGCGATGGTGCCGGCCCTCGCGCTGTACATCGTCGCCGAGCGCCAGCTGATCGGCGGCCTGACCGCGGGCGCGACCAAGGGCTGAACCTCCCTCGCGGCCATGACTCGCAACAAGGCTGCTGGGCTGCTGCTGCTGGCAGCGGCTGTCTGGGGTCTGGCGTTTCTGTTTCAGAAGTCCGCGATGCGGCACATCGGCCCGCTCACCTTCATCGCTGCGCGGGGCGTGGTCGCCACGCTCGCGCTCGCGCCGCTGGCCTGGCGCGAGGCCCAGCTCAGCTCGCCGCGCCCGCCCGGGCTGTTGCGCTGGTCGCTCGCGGGCGGGTTGCTGTTCTTCCTGGCCGCCGCGTTGCAGCAGAGCGGGCTGCAGACGGCGAGCGTCACCAACAGCGGCTTCCTGACGGCGCTGTACGTGGTGATCACGCCGCTGATCGCGTGGGGGATGACGCGGCAGGCGCCGCGCCGTTTCGTGTGGTTCGGGGTGGCGCTCTCCGCGCTCGGCACCTGGCTGCTCGGCGGCGCGAGCTTTGCGTCCTTCTCGATCGGAGACGTGCAGGTCGCTGCGTCCTCGGTCTTCTGGGCGGGCCACGTGGTGCTGACCGGTCGCGCCGCGCGCTTCGGGCGACCGCTCGCCTTCACGCTGATCGGCTTCGTGCTGGTGGCGGTGCTGGGCTGCGCCGGCGCTGCCTCGCTGGAGGCTCCGAGCGCGGCGGGCATCGGACGGGCCGCGCTGGACATCGCCTACGTCGGCGTCCTGTCGAGCGCGTTCGCCTTCTTGCTGCTGATCGTGGCGTTGCGGCACTTGCCTGCAGCAGAGGGGGCGATCATCGCCAGCACCGAGACCTTGTTTGCCGCCTCGGCAGCGTACCTCGTCCTGGGCGAGCAGCTATCGCTGCTGGGGTGGCTCGGCGCAGCGCTGATCCTCGCGGCGAGCATCCTGGTGCAAGTAGCGCCCGCACTGGCGAGAGGTGGGCGGGGCGCGGCACTTGCGGGCTGACGCCTTGACACGATGGCTGCGATGTCCAAGCAGTGATCGGGAGGGAAATGCCCATGTCTCTGAGCCTCTCTCGAGCCGGATCAGCCAGTTTTCCGCCCAGCCCTGCTCTGCGCAGCCCTGCTCTGCGCAGCCCTGTCCTGACCAAAGAAGGGGAAGAGTCGCTGCGCGCGCCAGCTCACAGCGAAGAGCTGGCCGTCTCGGTGGGCTCGACCACGCACCTGGAGCGGCAGAGCGCACGGGCGGCTGCGCCGGCGAAAGCGATCTGGCAGGATGAGGAAGCCACCCACCTCGAGCTCACGGTTCCGACGGCCAGTCCAGAAAACACGGAGCTGATCTGGGAGCCCATCCGGCAGCAGCTCAGCGTCGGCGTTTGGTCGCGCGGGCGCCGGCAGGGGCGGCTGTGCTGGCATGCGTTCTCCTGGCGTCCGGAGGCGGATGGGCGGCACGCCCAGGCCCGCTTGCGGCGAGGCAAACTCCACGTGCGGCTACCGCACGTGCCTCTGCGCGACTCCGCCGGATACCGGCTCACCTGAGCCCACTCGGGCGACCGCGCGCCTACCGGATTTGATAGTCCTGCGCGGACATCGTGGGTCGGAACTCCCTGGACCGACGTAGCGGAGTGGAGAGTCTTCGCGGGTGTTTCTCGCGACGGCGATCTTCCTGTCTCGTCACTGTCCAGGAGGCGACTGCGTGAAGCAACGGAGCTGGTCGGGCTGGGGTCTGCTGATGGTGCTGGCCGCATGTGGCGGCAAAGGCACAGGCGATGAACCGGATGCGTCGGTGTGCGCTGCCGCGCCGTGTGGCGGCAAGCAGCCTCCGCCGGAAGCGGGCGAACTGGGCCTCGACGCCGGAGCGCCCTCACCGCCGCCGGACGCGGGCCCGCCGCCTCCGCCGACCCACGACAAGATCGATCTGCTGTTCATGATCGATAACTCGATCTCGATGAGCGACAAGCAGTCGATCCTGCGCATGGCCGTGCCGGATCTGGTGAACCGCCTGGTGAACCCCATCTGCGTCGACGCCCTGGGCAACACGTACCCCGCACCCGCGGAAGCCTCCGCCAGCTGCCCCACAGGTCAGCGCCGGCAATTCAGGCCGGTGAGCGACATCAACATCGGAATCATCTCCTCCAGCATCGGTGACGTGGGAGCCAACGTGGCGTGTTCGGCCGACCCCAGCTTCGTCAAATACAAGCCGGATCAAGTCGACATGGCGCACCTGATGGGCAGCCTGCCCCGCGGCGCAGCAACGGGCGCCAACGCGCAGGGCTTCCTGGAGTGGCGGGTGGGCGGAGCCAACCCGACGGATCCCGCGGCTTTCAGCAGCAACGTACAGCAGCAGGTCAGCGCCGTGGGCGAGAATGGCTGCGGCTGGGAAGCGCAGCTGGAGAGCTGGTACCGCTTCCTGATCGATCCGGTGCCCTACAAGCAGCTGGCGCGCGTGCAGTGCCCGGGCAGCACCTCGACCGCGCTCAACTGCGTGCAGCCGGCGACGGGCCCCGACGATCGCGTCCTGCTGGATGATGCCTTGCTCGCCCAGCGCGCCGCGTTTCTGCGCGATGACTCACTGGTCGCCGTCATCATGCTGAGCGACGAGAACGACTGCTCGGCGCAAGCGGGCAACCAGACCTGGGTGGTGTTCGACATCGGGGACACGCGCCCGATGTTCAAGGGGTCGTCGGTGTGTGCCAGCGATCCGAACGACAAGTGTTGCTACTCGTGCCCGCTCGAGCCGCCCGCGGGCTGCCCGGTGGATCCGGCTTGCTCCTCGGACGCACAGAACATCAACCGGCTCGCCCCGGAGCTGGACGGACAGAACCTGCGCTGCTTCGACCAGAAGCGCAGATTCGGCACGGATTTCCTGTATCCGACCGGGCGCTATGTGAACGCCCTGACGCAGTTCGAGCTCTGCTCGAGCGCGCTGGATCTCTCCACGGACGGCTGCGCCGCCAGCGATCTCCGACCCAATCCGCTGTTCACGGGCGGCCGATCCGCCTCGGCGGTGTTCCTCGCGGGCATCGTGGGCGTGCCCTGGCAGGCTATCCAGGCGGGCGTGGATCCCTACGGGAAGCCGCTCGCCGCCAATGATCTACGCTTCAAGAGCTATGCGGAGCTCACGCTCGACCAGACGTGGGATCAGATCCTGGGCACTCCCGGCGTGGCCTGGCAAGCTGCCACGGCAACCCGGCCCG
The DNA here is from genome assembly GCA_035760985.1 of Polyangiaceae bacterium. Taxonomy (GTDB): domain Bacteria; phylum Myxococcota_A; class Polyangia; order Polyangiales; family Polyangiaceae; genus SZUA-265. The sequence goes on along the minus strand of DASTRX010000102.1, from coordinate 19,847 downwards.
AGGTGCCCTCCCTGCCGCGCATCCCGCCCAAGTTGCCGCAGATGGTGGTGAGCCCCGCATTTCCCCGACCCGGCGTCGTGGCGGGCAATCCGATCAACGGCCGTGACTATGATACCACTCAAGGCACGGCAACCCAGCAGGGCGCCCCGCCGAAAGCCGACGATCTGCAGTACGCCTGCATCTTCCCGCTCTCTCCCCCGCGCGACTGCTCGCAGCTGGACCCGAACACCGACAATTGCGACTGCTACCAGGGGGTCCTGGATCGGCCGCTCTGCGAACAAACGCCGGGCGTCAGCACGCCGGGCACGACCCAGTACTGGGGCAAGGCCTACCCCGGCTCGCGCGAGCTCGAGGTGCTGAAGGGCTTCGGGGAGAAGACCACCAACTCGATCGTGGCATCGATCTGCGCGCGCAACGTGGACCGCCCCGCGGATCCCGACTACGGCTATCGACCCGCCGTGGCGGCCATCATCGAGCGCCTGCAGGGCCAGCTGCCGGGCCGCTGACGACGTCGACGCTCAGAAGCGCGCGGCGGCCGCGACCCCGATCGTGAGATCGTAGACGAGGTCCTCGTTGGGCAGCCAGCGATACTCGAGATCCACGTTGGCGCCGAGCCGCTCGCTGGCCCAGCCGTACAGGCCAGCGGATGCCGCCCAGCCGAAGTGCGGGGAAACATCGCTCTCGCGCACCAGATCCACGGCCAGGCCGGTGCCCAGGTAGGCTTCCACCTGCTCCGTCCACTCGAAAGGCACTTCCAGCAGCGCGCCGGCAGGCACCTCCCAGCCCTCCTGCGAGTTGAAGGCCAGCGCGCTCAGCGCCAGATTGAGCCAGCCGTGGACCAGCGCTCGCTCGTAACCGAGGCCCACGCCGATGTGATGGGCGAGCGCTCGCGACTCCTCGCGCTCGGCGGGGGCCTCCTCGCTCTCCGGTTCGACCGTGCGCAGGCTTTCGATGTAGGCCAGGCGCAGCGTGACGGTGTTGCCGAAGTGGGCCGCCTCGCCGCTGGCCTCGCCCGCGGAGCGCCGTTCGCCGGGCTCCTGGGCGGCGGCGGACGCGCTGACAGCCAGCAGCGCAGCCGTGGCGAGCGTACCAACAGTGCAAAACAGATTCGCGCGGATCATGGCGGCTTCGAGTCTGCCCAGCAGACGGCGAACCGCCTAGTGCAGAGCCGGAGCGCGCGCAAGTTTCTTCGCGCGAGCTTCGCCGGCCGACGCCAGCGGGGCGTGGGGTGGGGACTCCTGGTGTTGCCCGGCGCGGCACGTCGCCGAGCCCCCCGAACATTTCCGGGCGACCAAGTTGCCTCGGCGGGGGCTGTCCTGCCGTCGCACGAGCGGGTGGAGGTGCTCCGGCGCAGGGCACGGTTGTTGCGTCTTTCACGGGCGTGAAGCGACCGCCTTCAGGAAAGACCAGCTCGCGGTTCACGTTCGAGCGGCGCTCCGCTGGCATCCTGCTGCACGTGACGAGCTTGCCGGGGCCGCACGGCAACGGCGATCTGGGCAGCGAGGCGCGGCGCTTTGTGGACTTTCTCGCCCAGGGCGGGCAGCGCTGGTGGCAGACGTTGCCCGTCAACCCGGTGGGCGAGGGCAACTCGCCGTACAGCGGCGCGTCCGCCTTCGCGGGCAATCCTCTGTTGATCAGCCTGAGCGATCTGGGCGCCGAGGGCTTGCTCGATCCGCGTCAGGTGCGAGGCTCGATCGACCCGCGCCGCACCCGCTATGATGAGGCGCGCGCCTTGCGCGCAGCCGCCTTGCGCAGCGCCTTCGAACGGCACGAGCGCAGTCCGCGCCGCCTCGCGTCCGCGCTCGACGAGTTTCGTCGAGCAGCCCGCTACTGGCTGCCCGACTACACGCTGTACATGGCGCTCCGCCAGGCGCACGAGCTGCGCCCGTGGACGAGCTGGCCGCGGGCGCTGGCGCAGCGCGAGCCCCGGGAGCTCGCCCGTGCGCGCCGTGAGCTCGCGCGCGAGGTGGCCTATCACGAGTTCGAGCAGCTCCTGTTCCGGCGCCAGTGGCGGGCGCTGCGCGAGTTTGCGCGCGCACGCGGCGTCGGTCTGATCGGAGATGCGCCGATCTTCGTCGCGCACGAGAGCGCCGACGTCTGGTCGCACGCGCCGTTCTTCCAGCTGGATCGGCAGGGACGGCCGACGCACGTGGCCGGTGTGCCGCCGGACTACTTCTGCAAGACGGGGCAGCGCTGGGGCAATCCGCTGTATCGCTGGCGCGCGCTCGAAGCCTCGGGCTTCGCGTGGTGGATCGAGCGCTTCCGCACGCTGCTCGAGCATTTCGACGTGGTGCGGCTCGATCACTTCATCGGCTTCGCGCGCTACTGGCGCATCCCCGCGAGCGCGCCGACGGCGGAGACCGGCAGCTGGCAAGCGGCGCCGGGGCGGGCGCTGTTCGCTGCCGTGCGAGCTGCGCTGGGCGCCGCGCCCTTCATCGCCGAGGATCTGGGCGAGGTGACCGCGGAGGTGCGCGCGCTGCGCGACGAGTTCGCCTTGCCGGGCATGCGCATTCTGCAGTTCGCCTTCGGCAGCGACGGGCAAGCGGAGCAGTTCTTGCCGCATCGCTACCTGCCGAACGCCGTCGCCTACACGGGCACGCACGACAACCAGACCTTCCGCGGCTGGTTCGAAGACGACGGCTCGGGGGGCCCGCGCTCGGCGAGCCAGGCGCGCAAGGAGCGCCGGGCCGCCATCTCCTACCTGGGCGGTCCGGGTGTGAAGGAGCTGCGCGGCGAAGCGCACTGGGAGGCGCTGCGCGCGCTCTACGGCTCCGTGGCGCGCACCGTGCTCGCTCCGCTGCAAGACGTGCTCGGCCTCGGCGACGAGGCGCGCATGAACTCACCGGGCGCGGGCAGCGGCAACTGGGAGTGGCGGTTGCCGCGGCGCGCGCTCGGCGCCCCGCTCGCCCGGCGCCTGCGCGAGCTGGCGCGCGTGTACGAGCGCCTACCCTGACGCCGTGCGATCAAACTGCAGTCAAGGGGCGGCGCGCGGTCCGCCTCACCCAGACCAGCAGCGCCAGCGCCACCACCAGCAGACCCAGCGCGAGCGCCAGCCAGATGCCGGGCAGTCCGCGCTGCCAGACGAAGCCGGCCAGGTACGCGAGCGGCAGCGCCACCAGGTAGTACCCGAGCAGGTTCGCGAGCGCGGCCGCATCGGGCCGGCCCATGCCGCGCAGCACGCCGCCCGCCACCACCTGCAGCCCATCGCAGAGCTGGAAGGCCGCGGCCAGCGGCAAGATCTGCGCGGAGATCGCCAGCACCCGCGCGTCCGTGCTGTAGAGCCGCGGCAGCTCGAAGCGGAACAGCGCGAAGGCGAGCGCCGAGCACGACATCACCAGCACGCTCAGCAGCAGCGCTGCGCGCACCGCGCGGCGCATGCTCGCGAGATCGCCCGCGCCGATCAGGTTGCCGACGCGCGTGGCCGCGCCCTGTGACACCCCGAGCGGCACCATGAACGAGAGCGAGGCCAGGTTCAGCACGATCTGATGGCCGGCGAGCGGCGCGCGCCCCAGCCAGCCCGCCATCAGCGTGGAGAACGAGAACGCGCACGCTTCGAAGCCGATCTGCAAGGCCACGGGCAAACCGAGCCGCAGCACGTGCCGCAGCCCGCGCAGGTCCAGGCAGGCCAGGCTCCAGGGGCGCCAGGCGCCGGCGTGCAACTCGCAGAGCCAGGTTACGAGCGCCAGGCAGGCGAGCATCAGCAACGTGCTGAGCGAGCTGGCGATCGCCGCGCCGGCCACGCCGAGCGCGGGCAGCCCTGCGTGACCGAAGATCAGCGCCCAGTTGAGCGGGATGTGCAACACGTTGGCGCCCCAGATCACCCAGGTGGGCGGGGCCATCAGCGTGCGGCCCTGCAGATATTGCCGGAGCGCCGTGTACACGAGGAAGCAGGGCACCGTGGGCAGCTTGAAGCGGTTGTAGCTCTGGGCCAGCTGCGCCACGGCCGGCTCCTGCCCGAGCAGAGACAGCCCCGCCTGCGAGTGCCAGAGACACACCCCGATCGGCACGCTGACCGCCAGCGCCAGCACCACCCCCCGCTGCAGCGCCAGCGCCGCGCTCGGGCCATCGCCGCGGCCGTGCGCTTGACTGATCAAGGGATCGATCCCGATCACCAGACCCAGCCCGAAGGACATCCACGTCCACTGCCAGGCGTTGCCGAGCGCCGCGGCCGCCAGCTCGGTCACGCCGACCCGGCTCAGCATCAGGGTATCGACCACGCCCATCAGCATCAGCCCGAGCTGTGTGAGCACGACCGGCGCCGAAAGCCGCGCCAGCACCTTCAGCTCCCTGACGAGCGTGCTCATGCGGGCCGGCGCTGGACCCTCGAGCGAGGGAACAGCTTCGGGTGCGGTGGGCAGAACGGAGCTCGACATGACGCGGAGATGCCGGCACGGCGCGGCGGTCGCAGAGCTACGTACGCCCTCGAGCCAGGGCTCGGAGCCAAGAGACGCCGCCCGACCCTAGCATGTGCCCTCCGAGCGCTCGCTCTCAGCCGGCAAATCGCACCTCCGGCAAGCCGCGAACGCCCAGGCCGGTGACGCGGAACAGGCTCCCTGCCAGGAACTGCGGCCTGATTTCCTTCGCGAAATGGTCGTGCACGGCGGGGTGTTTCACCCGGGCCATGGAGGTCACATAGAGCTCGTCCAGCTGCTCGCCGCCGAAGATCACGCTGGTGATGTTCCGGACCGGCATGCCGATGCGCCGCTCGACGCTGCCATCCGGCGCGTACCGCACGAGGTCGCCCGAGATCAGCTGGGCGTTCCACAGGAAGCCCTCGGCGTCCACGGTCGAGCCATCGGCCACGCCGCCGTCGCCCGCGAACGAAGCGAACCGGCGCTTGTTCGCCAGGTTGCCCGTGGCGATGTCGTAGTCGTACTGCCAGTACTCGCCCTGGAAGGTATCGGCGAAGTAGAAGGTCCTGTCGTCAGGGCTCCAGCACGGGCCGTTCGAGCAGATGATGCCGTCGTCGACCTTCGTCACGCGGAGGTCCGCGTCCAGCCGCCACAGGCCGCAGTTCTTCAGCTCCTCCCTGTCGTCCATGCCACCGGCAAAGAAGCGACCGCGCCGGTCGCACTTGCCGTCGTTCAGGCGAGTGCGCGGCTGATCGGCGTCCACCAGCTGGATCAGCTCCAGCCGGCTGCTCTCGAAGTCAAAGAAGTAGAAGCCGTCGTCCAGCGCCAGCACGGCACCGCCGCCGCGCCGCAAGGCCAGGGCTCCCACGTCGCGATCGAGGCTCCAGTGATCGACCTTGCCCGTCCGCGGATCCAGGCGCCAGAGCGCAGGCTTGCCCACGCGCCGCCCGGTGCTGTCCACCCAGTAGAGCCGCTGCTCCTCCACGTCCCAGATCGGGCTCTCGCCGACCAGGTTCTCGCACCGCAGTACGCACTCGATCCGGAAGCTCATGGCTCGCCGCCCATAGCATCAGAAGGCGACCTGGTCATGACCTTTGAGCTGCAGCATCTCGCGCGCTTCGTCGGGCGATGCCACCTCCAGGCTCAGGGCGCGCAAGATCGAGACCACGCGCCGCACCTGGTCGGCGTTGCTCCTGGCCAGGGCCCCCGGCCCATCCCACAGCGAGTCTTCGAGACCGACGCGCACGTTGCAGCCCATCGCGGCAGAGATCGCCGCCACCGGCATCTGGTTGCGGCCGGCGCCCAGCACCGACCAGTGATAGTCGCTGCCGAAGAGGCGGTCGGCGGTGCGCTTCATCTGCAACACATCCTCGGGATGCGCGCCGATGCCGCCCAGCAAGCCGAACACCGACTGGATCAGCAGCGGCGGTTTCAACAGCCCGCGGTCCACGAAATGCGCCGCCGTGTACAGGTGCCCGATGTCATAGCACTCCACCTCGAAGCGAGTGCCGTTGCCCGAGCAAGAGCGCAGGATGTGCTCGATGTCCTTGAACGTGTTCTTGAACACCCTGTCGTCCGAGCCGGCGAGGTACGGCCGCTCCCAGTCGTGCTGGAACTGCTGATAACGAGCCAGCATCGGGTACAGCCCGAAGTTCATCGAGCCCATGTTCAGCGACGCCAGCTCGGGCTTCAGCAGCAGGGCGGGCTTCAGCCGTTCCTCGACCAGCATGTTGGGGGCGCCGCCCGTCGTGAGGTTGATCACCACCCGGGAGCGGCGCCGGATGTTGCCCACGAAGGCTCGAAACAGCTCCGGATCCTGCGACGGCCGCCCGCTGCCCGGCTCGCGCGCGTGCAAGTGCACGATCGACGCGCCGGCTTCCGCCGCGCCCAGCGCCGCGTCTTCGATCTCGCGCGCGCTGATCGGTAGATGGGGCGACATCGACGGCGTGTGGATCGCTCCGGTCACGGCGCAGGTGACGAGGATCTTTCTTTGCTTCATGGCGTTGCGCCCGGCGCGGAAAGATTGCGCGGGCCGGAGTGACGTTAACACCGGGCCCGAGCGCCTTCCAGCCGATAGGTAACGGCTATCACCTCCATCGAAACGATGTTTTGGAACGATGAGCAAGATGGTCGCATTCTGAAGTCCGAGAGCGCAGCAAGCGCACCCCCGAACAGCAGGGAGAGAGAAGTTCATGTCGACCGAAGCAAAGTGTCCGTTCCATCGCGGCGCGGGCGTGGCAAAGCTCAATCACGACTGGTGGCCGAACCAGCTGAGCCTGAAGGCTCTGCAGCAGCCCTCGCCGCAGTCCGACCCCATGGAGCCGGGGTTCGATTACGCGCGCGAGTTCCAGAGCCTGGATCTATCAGCGGTGAAGCGTGATCTGGCAGCGCTGATGACCGATTCGCAGGACTGGTGGCCCGCGGACTTTGGCCACTATGGGCCGCTGTTCATCCGCATGGCCTGGCACAGCGCCGGCACGTACCGCATCGGCGACGGCCGAGGCGGGGCGGGCGCCGGGCAGCAGCGCTTCGCGCCGCTCAACAGCTGGCCCGACAACGTCAACCTGGACAAGGCGCGCCGGCTGCTCTGGCCCATCAAGCAGAAGTACGGGCGCAAGCTCTCCTGGGCGGACTTGATGATCCTGGCGGGCAATGTCGCGCTGGAGACCATGGGCTTCCAACCTTTCGGCTTCGCCGGCGGGCGCGCAGATGTGTGGGAGCCGGACGAGACGGTCTACTGGGGTCCGGAAGGCAAGTGGCTGGCAGACGAGCGCTACAGCGGTGATCGCCAGCTGCAAGGGAGCCTGGGCGCCGTGCAGATGGGGCTCATCTACGTGAACCCCGAGGGCCCCAACGGTAACCCGGAGCCGGTCGCGGCCGCGCGCGACATCCGCGAGACCTTCGCGCGCATGGCCATGAACGATGAAGAGACAGTGGCGCTGATCGCCGGCGGCCACAGCTTCGGCAAGACCCACGGCGCAGCGCCAGCGGCTCACGTCGGGCCGGAGCCCGAAGCCGCGAGCATCGAGCAGCAGGGGCTCGGCTGGAGCAACAGCTACGGCTCGGGCAAGGGCGCGGACGCGATCGGCAGCGGCCTGGAGGTCACCTGGACCACCACGCCCACGCGCTGGAGCAACAGCTTCTTCGAGACCCTGTTTGGGTACGAGTGGGAGCTGACGAAGAGCCCGGCGGGGGCGCAGCAGTGGGTCGCGAAGGGCGGCGCCGGCGCCGGCACCGTGCCGGACGCGCACGACCCGAAGAAGCGCCACGCGCCGACGATGCTGACCACGGATCTCGCGCTGCGCTACGATCCGGCCTACGAAAAGATCTCGCGGCGCTTTCTCGAGCACCCCGAGCAGTTCGCGGACGCCTTCGCGCGTGCCTGGTTCAAGCTGACTCACCGGGACATGGGCCCGCGCGCCCGTTACCTCGGTCCGGAGGTGCCCGCGGAGGAGCTGATCTGGCAGGATCCCATCCCCGCGCTGGACCACGCGCTGGTCGACTCGGACGACGTGGCCGCGCTCAAGGCACAGGTGCTGGGCTCGGGCTTGTCGATCGCCCAGCTCGTCGCGACTGCCTGGGCATCGGCCTCCACGTTCCGCGGCTCGGACAAGCGCGGCGGCGCCAACGGTGCGCGCATCCGACTCGCGCCGCAGCGGGAGTGGGCCGTGAACCAACCGGCGCAGCTGGCCACGGTGCTGCAGGTGCTGGAGAGCATCCAGCGCGCGTTCAATTCGGCTCAGGTCGACGGCAAGAGAATTTCGCTGGCGGACCTGATCGTGCTCGCCGGTTGCGCGGGCGTGGAACGGGCGGCGCACAACGCGGGCCACGGCGTGATCGTGCCGTTCACGCCAGGCCGCATGGACGCCTCGCAGGAGCAGACGGACGTGGCGTCCTTCGCGCCGCTGGAGCCCACCGCCGACGGATTTCGCAACTACCTCAGCGGCACGTCGCCGCTATCGCCGGAGGCTCAGCTGATCGACAGAGCGCAGCTGCTGACCTTGACCGCACCCGAGTTGACGGTGCTGATCGGGGGCTTGCGCGTGCTCGATACCAACGTGGGCCAGAGCCCGCACGGCGTGTTCACGGAGCGGAGCGAAGCGTTGACCAACGACTTCTTCGTCCACCTGCTCGACATGAACACCGAGTGGAAGCCGGTGTCTGACGCGAAGGACGTGTTCGAAGGGCGCGATCGCAAGACCGGCAAGCGCAGGTGGACCGGCACTCGCGTCGACCTGATCTTCGGCTCACACTCTCAGCTCCGGGCGCTGGCCGAGGTCTACGCCAGCGCCGACGCCGGGCAGAAGTTCGTGCGCGACTTCGTGGCGGCGTGGGACAAGGTGATGAACCTCGACCGCTTCGAGCTCGCCTGAACAGCAGCGGCGCCCTCGGGCTCGGCAGCTCGAGGGCGCTGCAGCTCGAGGGCGCTGCAGCTCGAGGGCACGGAGCGCTGCGCGGCCTCAGTTTCCGCCGGCGCTCGCCGAGACGTAGGCGGTGGTGAAGGTGACGCTGCCCGAGCCGCCGCCCGCTTCGACCAGGATCTTCGCCTCGTACAGCTTCCCGAGGGGCAGGCCCATGCTGGCCCACTGCTTGAAGTGCTCGCTGATCGAGACGTGACCGCAGGTCCGCGGCGTCTGCCGCACGCTGAAGTACTGCGTGAAGTTGGCGTTGCCGTGGATCGACGGTTGGTTCTGCTTCGCACCCGAGTAGACGCGGTAGGTGGCGCCGTCGACCGTGAACTGGCCGCGCTGCGTGGTGCCGTAGGGCGTCGTGACCCCGTTCTGGAACGAGTTTTCGACGATGTAATACTCGATCAGCGGATTGTTCGACCAGCCGTAGATGCCGATGAACGAGTAGCCGCCGCCGGTACCGGTCTTCGTGAACGCCAGATCGGCGCCGATCGTGCCGTACTGATCGAAGGTCTTCGTCTCGTCGAACTGCAGGCCCGAACGAGCGAGGAAGTCACCCGAGTTGTTCCAGGTGGCTCTGAATCCGCCCTGCGGGAAGGTGGTCATGCAGCCGTTGGAGCCGCTGTACCACATGAACCAGTTCTGCCCGTTGATGGTGCCGCCGGCGTTGACGGAGCAGGATTGGGTTCCGCCCGTCAGCGTCGGCTGATTGTTGCAATCCAGCGGAGGACGCGGAGGAGGGGGTGGGGGAGGCGGAGGAGGCTGCGCGCCAGTCCCGTTTTGCCCACCGTTCTGGCCGGTGCCCGTCTGGCCGCCGTTTTGGCCCGTGCCCGCCTGGTTGCCGTCCTGGCCGGTGCCCGCCTGGCTGCCGTCCTGCACGGGCGGAGTAGTGCCGCCGGTGTCACCGCCGCCCGTGTCACCGCCGCCCGTGTCACTGCTGCCGCCCGTGTCCTCCGGGGTCGAGCTGGCGATCGGCAGGTTGGCGTTCGGGTCTTCGTTCGTTGGCTGCGAGCTGCCCGCGGCGGGCGCATTCACTCCCGAGTTCGCGCTTTCGGCGGCCTCGTTGCTGCCGCCCGTATCTCCAGGCTGCTCCGCGGAAGGCGTGCCGGTGCTATCGAAGGGCGCGACGCCGCCATACGGAGGCACTTCGACGCTGTCGGTCGGCACATCGGAACATCCAAGGACGACCAGCGCGGCGCTCGTGACAAATCTCTTCAAAGCCATCCGGACCACTCCATCCAGTTCAGTAGCGGCAAGACCGCGCCTCCCCTCGGCGGCGACAATGGCGAAGGGGACAGGCTGCGGAGCGTGCGGGACTCTGCGAAAGCCCAGCGCGTCGGTGATCCAATACATCGCACATCTTGCGGAAACCCACCAGCCCCAGACATTACGGCAGCGCGCGCATCTGCCAGTAGTTCCAGGGGAATCGTGTTTCACTGGATTACTGTAGCGGTCATGTTTGACGCGCAGCTGCGAGCGCGAGCGGACGCAGAAGCACAGATGCTGGGCGCAGGATTCTTCTGTTTGCAAGGAAAGTTGCAGTGACACTTCTTTCTTCGTATGCCGGGTCACGATGTCGCCGCTGAATACCGCTCCGGGTTCGACCCAGTCCGTGGGGGATGGGACTTCTGGGGCTCCCATGGCCGAGCAGTCCAGCCCCGATCCTCTCCACGGCGTAGCGCGTTACCTTTCCATCCTGGGCCATCCCTTCGTCGTCTTGCCCGCTTCGATCGCGGCGATCGCGGTCCTGCGCGGCGCTGACCCGCGGCTCGCGCTGCCCCTGGCGCTGGTGTTTGTCGCGGTCGTCCTCGCGCTGGCGCTGGGAGTCCGCAGGGGGCGCTTCAATGACTTCGACGTCTCGCAGCGCGAGCGCAGACCTGGCTTCTATGCGCTCGTCATCCTGGCGACGGTCGTGCTCGGGGTGAGGCTGCGCCGCGACCCGCAGGCGTTCTGGGCTTGCGTCACCGCCGGTGTGACGCTGGTCGCTTGCGGGCTGCTGAACCGCTGGATCAAGGTGTCCCTGCATACGGCCTTCGCGCTCTACGCAGCCGGCCTGTGGTGCGCGTGGTCCCCGGGCGCGGGATTGCTGGCGCTGCCCTTCGCGGCAGCGGTCGCCTGGTCTCGGCTGCGCCTGCGCCGTCATTCGCGCGCGGAGGTGCTGGCGGGTGCAGCCGCAGGCCTCGCCGCGGGCGCGGCGCTCGTTCTGCTCGCGGGCTAAAAGGCGCGCTGCGCGGGCGCTGCGGCATCGCGAATCGTCGGGTGTCGCAGAAGTCGGCAACAGCCAGCGCGCCCGCTCCGCCGCTGACTCGAGCTCCTCGAAAGATTCTCGCGACTTGGAGCTTTGCGCCGAGCTCCGCTGGCGCACGGCGTGCGTCACGCTGAGACACCGGCTGCCGCTCGCCGTACCGCTCTGCGATGGCGGCGCTCGGTGGACCGTGAGACAATCAGCGCCATGTCGCTCGCCCAGTCGCTCGCACACTCGCAGATGCACCATCACTTCCACGCTTGCGCCTTCGTGATGGGGCCGGCAGAGGAGCAGGCGGTGATCGATCCCTTCTTCACGGAAGGGATGAAGCGCGGTGAGAAGGCCGTCTACATCGTCGATCCCGCGCATCGCGCCGAGCATGAGGCGCGCCTTCGCAAAGCCAGCGCGTCGGATGAGCTGCTGGACGTGACGACCTGGAACGAGGCGCACCTCAAGGGCGGTTGCTTCGACTCCGATCGCATGATGGCCTCGCTCGAGGAGCTGATCCGCGAGCACGCCGCCAGCGGCAGGCCGCCGATGCGCCTGGTCGGGCAGATGGGCTGGATCTTCTCCAACCCGCCGGGGATCGAACAGCTGGTCGCGTACGAAGCGACGGTGAATGAAGTGCTCAACCGCGGCAAGACGCCGACCGTGTGCGTGTACGATGTGCGCCGCCTGAGCGGGTCCATGATGATGGATCTGCTGCGCGCTCACCCGCTCACCGTCATGAACGGAGTGCTGCACGAGAATCCCTTCTACACACCAGCCAGGGAGATGCTGGAGGAAATCCGGCGGCGCCGCGCGGTCGCCTGAGAACATGCGCGAAGCGCCGCCCAGCAGCACCCGGCTTCATCGCTGCATTCGCGACCTGGCGACGCTGAATGCGCTCCCGACGATGTGTATCGGGCGCACACCCGAGGAAGCGTTCGAGATCGCGATCGACGCCTTGCCCACGGCCCTCAGCTGTGAGCTCGTGCATTTCACGCGCCGCGACGGCAGGGTCCGGGCTTCGCTGCGCGGCAAACCACTGGAAGGCGAGGCTCTGGCGGCGCTCACGCAGGCGCTGGCGCGCGAGCCGGATGAGGCGGGAGTGATCATGCTGGAGCAACCCGAACGGCTCTGGTGCCTGGCCGTCGAGGTACCGATCGGCTCTGCGCGCGGTAAGCTCGTGGCCGGCAAGAGCAAGCCGCTCGATCTGGAGCTCGACCGGGTGCTCGTGCGCAGCGCGGCAAACCTGGTCGGCACGACCCTCGAAACGGCCAATGTGCTCGAGGCGGCGAAGCGCAAGGACGAGTTCCTGGCCATGCTGGGCCATGAGCTGCGCAACCCGCTGGCGCCGATCCTGACCGCGGTCGAGCTGCTCGGCGGGCACACGCAAGCGGCGCGTGAGCGCGAGGTGATCGAGCGCCATACCCGCCACCTGTCGCGGCTGGTCGACGACCTGCTCGATATCTCGCGCCTGGAGCGTGGCCACATCGAGCTGCGCCAGGAGTCGCTGGCGCTGAGCGTCGTCCTCGAGCGAGCGATCGAGCTTGCGTCGCAGCTGATCCAGCGCAACCATCACGAGCTGGTTGTGAACCTGGAAGCCGATGTCGTGGTCCGCGGTGACCCTGTGCGCCTGGCGCAGGTGTTTGGAAATTTGCTGACGAATGCCGCGAAGTTCACGCCCGCGGGCGGCCGCATCGAACTCTCGACGGCGCCCGGCAATGGCCGGGTGCGCGTGCTGGTGCGCGACAACGGCCGGGGCATCGCCTGCCACGAGCTGGAGCGCATCTTCGAGCCCTTCGTGCAACTGTACCGCATCACCGACGCGGCGCGCGGCGGCCTCGGCCTGGGGCTCGCCATCGTCAAGACGCTGGTGGATCGCCACGGCGGCAGCATCGTCGCCGAGAGCCAGGGGCCCGGCACCGGCGCGACCTTCACGGTCGAGCTGCCGATCGCCATGGCCGCGCCCGATGCACCTGCCGGCGCGCCGGGCGTGCCGGAGCGAGCGCCCGCGGACGCGCGCGAGGAGCGCCGCGGCTACCGGGTGCTGATCGTCGATGACAATCTCGACGTGGCGGAGTTGCTCACGGAAGCGCTGGGGCTCGAAGGCTTCGAGACCGCAGCCGCGCATGACGGCCAGAGCGCGCTGGAGCGCTGGCGTGAGCTCTCGCCGCACGCGGGCGTGCTGGACGTCGGCTTGCCCGACATGGATGGCTACGAGCTGGCGCGCCGGCTGCGCGCCGAACATGGCGCGGGGCCCACGTTGATCGCCGCCACCGGCTACGGGCAGCCGAGCGATCGAGAGCGCGCGGCGGCTGCCGGCTTCGACTGCCACCTCGTCAAGCCCGTCAGCGTGCAAGATCTCGTGCGCGCGCTGCAGGCTCGGTTGAGCCAGCGCAACGGCTGAGTCGGCCGCTCCGCAGCTGGCAGGCACGGGCACGGCGCTTGCTGGATGAGCTGCATGCGCGCTTCATTTCAGACGGGTCTGGCGTTTGCTGCCATCGGGCTTGCCACGTTGTTGACGGCGGCCACAGGCGTTCGCGCCACGGCGCGCGGTAAGCCCTGGTACCGGCTGCTGCGCAAGAGCTCCTTGAACCCGCCGGATGCTGCGTTCGGCCCCGTGTGGACGGGGCTCTATGCTGCGAACGCGATCTCGGCGGCTCGAGTTTACCGGGCCGAGCCCTCTCGCGAGCGCAGCCGCGCTCTCGGGCTGTGGGGCGCGCAACAGGCGCTGAATGCGGCCTGGTCGCCGCTCTTCTTCGCCCAGCGCCGCCCGCGGGCAGCGCTCGTGGATCTCGGACTGTTGTGGGGCGCGCTCGGCAGCTACCTCTTGCAGGCCAGGAAGGTCGATCGGGCGGCAGCTGCGCTGGTGGTACCCTACCTCGCGTGGGTCAGCTTCGCCTCGCTGCTGAACGCAGAGGTGATCCGAAAGAACCCCAAGTGGTTGGTGCCGGGTTGAGCCGACCGAATCGTAATTGCGTTGCGTCTTTGGGCAGAGGTTGACCTCCCGCCGAGGGCAAAACCCGACACCAGGTGAGTGACCTGGAATCGGCCGCCCGCGCGCGTGACAGGCTCCTCCGCGGAGGTCCGCGTGCCACGACTGATCATCGTCTCCAATCGCTTGCCCTTCACGCTGCACGAAGGCGAGGCGGAGCTGGAGTGCAAGCCCAGCAGCGGTGGGCTGATCACGGCCTTCGGCGCCTATGTCGAGCAGCGCCGGGAGCAGGAGCCCGGCTTCGAGTCGATCTGGGTGGGCTGGCCAGGAAGCGAGATCTCCGACGCGGCGCGGGAGCGTGCCAGCGAGCTGCTGAAGCAGCGCGGCGCGCTGCCGGTCTTTCTCTCGCGCGAGGAGAGCGACGACTTCTACTACGGCTTCTGCAACCGCACGCTCTGGCCCCTGTTCCACTACTTCTCCTCGTACGTCGACTACGAGCCCAAGTACTGGGACACCTACGTACGCGTGAACCAGTCGTTCTGCGGCGTGGTGTCGAGCCTGTTGCAGCCGGGCGATACGGTGTGGGTGCAAGACTACCAGCTGCTGCTCCTGCCGGCGCTCTTGCGTGAGCGCCACCCCGGGCTCCAGCTCGGCTTTTTCTTGCACACGCCGTTTCCGTCCTACGAGGTCTTCCGCTTGTTGCCGACCCCGTGGAAGCGCGAGATCTTGCGCGGCATGCTGGGAGCCGATCTGATCGGCTTTCACGTGCACGAGTACACGCAGTACTTCCTGCACTCGGTGCAGCGCATTCTGGGCCTGGAGCACCGGCTGGGGCAGATCGCGATCGGGGCCGAGCTGCGCCGTGCCGACACCTTCCCGCTGGGCGTCGACTTCGCGAAGTTCGAGCAGCTCGCGGCCAGCGACCGGGTGCGCCAGCGCCGCGCACAGATCGCCGAGGAGCTCGGGCAACGCAAGATCGTCCTGTCCGTGGATCGCCTCGACTACACCAAGGGCATCGAGAGCCGACTGCGCGGCTATGAGCTATTCCTGGAGCGCTTTCCCGAGTGGCACGACAAGGTGGTGTTCGTGCCGCTGGTCGTACCCTCGCGCGCCGAGGTGCCGGAGTACGAGCAGCTCAAGCGAGCGCTGGACGAGCGCGTGGGCGAGATCAACGGCCGCTTTGGCACGCTCGGCTGGGTGCCCGTCGTGTACCAGTACCGCGCTGTCGACCAGGAAGAGCTGGTGGCGCTGTACGTCGCCGCCGATGCCGGCCTGATCACGCCGCTGCGCGACGGCATGAACCTGGTCGCCAAGGAGTACCTCGCCTCCAAGAGCGACGGCTCGGGCGCCTTGATCCTGAGCGAGATGGCGGGCGCCTCACGCGAGATGGCCGAGGCGATCCTGATCAACCCCAACCACTGGGATGAGATCGCCGAGGCGCTGAACCAGGCGCTGAGCATGTCAGCCGAGGAACAGCGGCTCCGCAACACACCGATTCGCGAGCGGCTGCGCGCCTATGACTCGCGGCGCTGGGCCGTGCACTTCATGAGCTCGCTGGGCAAGGTCAAGGAGCAGCAGCGGCGCCTGGGCAGCAAGCTGCTGAACCGTGAGCTGCGCGGCGCGCTGAGCCGGGCCTATCGCGCGGCGCAACGGCCGCTGCTGCTGCTGGACTATGACGGCACGCTCGTCCCGATCGCGCCCGAGCCGCGGCTCGCCGCTCCGGATCAGGAGCTCACCGAGCTGCTGCGCCGGCTCGCTTCCCGCTCTGCGCGCAGCGTGTTCATCATCAGCGGGCGCGAGAGAGGCACCCTCGAGCGCTGGCTGGGCCCGACCCGCGTGGGCCTGATCGCGGAACACGGCGCGTGGCTGCGCGAGAGCGGCGAAGACTGGCGGCTCAGCAAGCCTCAATCGCCGGAGTGGAAGGCCCAGATTGTTCCGATCATGGGTGCGTACGTCAGCCAGGTCGCAGGATCGCTGCTGGAGGAGAAAGACCAATCCGTCGCCTGGCACTACCGCCGCAGCGACCCGGAGCTCGGTGCCCAGCGCGCGAAGGAGCTCGCCGACGAGCTGACGCAGTTCACGGCCAACCTCGATCTGCAGGTGCTGGAGGGCAAGAAGGTGATCGAGGTCCGCGTCGCCGGCGTGAACAAGGGCGCGGCTGCGGCGGTGCTGGTGCTGGAGCGTGAGCCAGACTTCGTGCTGGCGATCGGCGATGACCAGACGGACGAGGACCTGTTTCGTAGCCTGCCGGCCTCGGCCTACAGCGTCCACGTCGGCGCACCGTTCACCGTCGCCCGCTTCAACTTGCACGAGCAGAAAGACGTGCGGCCGCTGCTGAGCGAGCTGCTCGAGGAGGAACGGACCTGATCGTGCGCAATGCGCTGGGGCGTGCAGGTCGGCAAACTGCCTCGCCGTGGCGCATTGCCTGGCCCGTGCGACCGGCTCTGCGCGAGCAGAGCGAACCGGCCGCCGGCTTTCGTCGCTGTTTCCAGGTGGCACGCGCGCTGCAACTCGTACGCGCGAACGAAGAAATCAAGGAGAGACGTTATGACACACCATACATTCAGAACCGTGATGCGGTCGACCGTGGGCGCGGCGATCCTGATCCCCGCCCTGGCGCTGGCGCAGAGCAATGGTCCGACGCCGCATCAGGGCAGCCAGGGCTCCACGAGCGGCTCGACGACGGGCTCGCAGGGCAGTGCTTCACAGGGCAGCGGCTCGCAGGGCACCCAGGGCACCGGTACGCAGGGTACGCACGGGACTGGCACGCAGGGTACGCACGGGACTGGCACGCAGAGCAGCAGCTCGAGCGGCGCGACCACGGGCAGCTCCGGTGGTAGCGCGACCCAGGGCGGCATGATGGGCTCCCAGCAGTCCGGCATGCAGAGCGGAACCTCGAGCACCGGCTCCACAGCTCGCATCGACCCTGCGGAAGTGCAGCGCGTCTTCGGCAGCGATGTGCAGATCGTCGATCTCCAATCGCTGGGCCCCGACCAGATCCGATCGATGCAACAAGCCCTCAAGGACCGCGGCCACTACAATGGCGAGGTCGACGGCGTGTGGGGTCCCCAGACGCGCGCGGGGCTGAACGCGATGCTGTCCCAGCAGTACTCGATGAATCAGCGCCTGATCCGCCAGGGCCAGGTCACCGGACCTCTCGCGATGAGCCTGGGGATTCAGAAGAGCGAGATCGCGCCGGTGGGCGGCACCGAACTGCGCTCCGGGCAGCAAACCCCGAACATGAACCGGACCCAGCCCATGACCGGGCAGGGGAACTCCCAGCGCTCCGGCAGCTCCAACACGGGCAGCTCGCACTCCGGCAGCTCCAACACGGGCAGCTCCAACACCGGCAGTCCTTCGGGCTCGTCCAGCTCTGGGACCCACGGCACCTCTGGCACCGGCACCTCCGGCAGTGGCACATCGGGGTCCGGCACGTCGAGCGGATCCGGAACGACGACGCCCTGAGCAACCGAAGTCGCCTCGACCAGTTTGATACCGGTGTGGCGATCGATCGCCCCGGTGGCGAGCGTCTCTAGAAAGTCGGATAGCGGGCTTGGTGCCGTGTGGGGGCGGCGCAAAGCCCGCTATCCATTTCCGCTTCAGTGAGACGACGAGAAGACTTCGCGCGCCTTCTCCACGGTCTTGGCGGTGGCGACCGGGTGTGCGCCGACCTGCTCACCCAGCAGCTTGCCCACGCCGGCGCCGAGGCTCTTGCCCACGCTCGTGCGCAGATTGCGCCCCTTCGACGTGGCAAACAGGTACGTTGCAGCCCCGGCGATCACGACCCCGGCGCCGATCAGCGCCGAGCTCGCGGACAGCCGACGCGACCGTCGCCTGCGTGCGCCGATCCAGCCCAGGACGGTGGGCAAACCCAGCTGCATCAGCGTGCGGTTTTGCGGCACCGTGGCCAACGTGCGCATCACAGGCCTCATGAATTGTTTGGTGTTCATGCGCGCTGCCTTGCAATTGCCGAACCAACTGCGGCATTCCCGACCGCCGAATACCGGTGCGCGCTCTCCTTCCGACGCCCACGTGGGCACCCTCCTCGCGGTCGGGCCTGCGCTGGTCGGCGCGGCAAGAGAAGGGCTCGGAGCCGCACGGTGCCGTGCGACGCCAGGAGGGCCATCCTGACGTCGCACGTGGACGTGAAGCATCGAGCCAACACCCTCTGCGCTGTGAAGGAGCACCTGTCGCCGAACGACGGCGCTACTGGGCTCGTTCGGCGGAATCCCTTTCTGAGCCGTCGTAGCGCAGCTGGGCCCTCTTGACCAGATAGTAGCTCGCGGCCAGCACCACGATCAGACTGGCGATTCCGACCAGGAAGAACGGCTCTGTATGATGGAGATCGATCTCCAGCACGTGCCGGCCCATCGCGATCAGACTCACCAGCAGGATCACCTCGACCCGCACCTGATGGTCGCGGAAGTAGACCTTCACCGTGTCGAGCAACTCGAGCCCCAGCAGCGTCAGCAGTACGCCCGAGAAACCTCGCAGCGCCGCTTGCTGAATGTCGGTCACTGTTTGCACGTCGGAGAGCGTCTTCAAGAGATTGGTCACAAACAGAAAGACCGTGAGCCCCAGGATGGCGAGCACCATCAAGACCAGCAACAGCGCGAGCACCGCGACGATGAAGCGTTCGACCCGTTCCACCCACGGAAGCCACTGCAAATGCCGCTGGCCGGAAGTCATCATCGTGCACTGCATTTCCATCGAGTCGTCGTGCCGATGCAACGCATTTTGAAAAATGCGCGTTGGGTGTTCCAGGCCCGTAACGCAGCCGTGGCGCGCGGACGTCGGCCGGCTACCAGCTGTACGTGGATCGCGGCATCAGGGCGCGAACGGGGTCGCAGGGGGGCAATGGCGCGCACTGAGCCTGCGCCGAGTCGGCCAGAAGCACGCCACTCAGTCCTGACTCAACACGTTCTTCAGAGCATCGAACCAGTTCTGGCCCATGCGCTGCGCGCCCGCATCGTTGGGGTGCACGCCGTCGAGGGTTTGGCTGCTGTCTGAGTTCGTCCACAGATCAGCGGGACCTACCGCACCAAAGAGGCCGATCCTTCAGTACTCGAAGAGCGCGTGATGAATTCGTTGGCTCCCGGGAGCTACCGCTGGGGTGGGACTGCGGCAGCTTTTCGACTCACTGGTCATTATCGCGGAGAGCGATCCGTCCTGCACTGAGTAACGTACTGCTCGCTGGTGAGGGTCGTCGCGTAACGGACAACCACTCCTCGCTGGCCGGGCCCCGTGCGCGCCAACGCAGCGGGGCCAACCCTTTCCGGCGACCAGCCTTCCCCAGCTCCGCTTCCCGGGAAAAGAGATCGGCTCCGTTTTCCGCGCTGCCCTCCCTCTTCACCCCAGCCAGCGAGTCCCCACAGCGAGAAGATCACCCCGGGCGATCACGACCGAGCGCGAGAGCCAACAGCGCCCCCTCTGATCGCGGTGCGATGGCCATCGTCAGGTGCGCTTCATGAACTCCGGTCCGAGGCACATCGAACACGCGGCGCCGAATGCCATCGTTTACGTGGCGCGCGCACAGGCAGTGAAACGGTCCTCGTGGTGGCGTCGATGAGCATTGAGGCTTACACCTGCGACATAGATGCTAGCCCTTGTATGGAGCCGTGCAACATAGATTCAACAGGTGGTCACAACGACGCTGCTTTGGAGGCACGAGGGTCGCGATCGAAGACACCAGCGATAAGCGGCTACTTTGGAGCGCTCATCGCCAGTTTGCTGGTTTTCTTCGCTAAAGATCGAGCTGAACGGGATCAGAGCGGTATAACTTGGACATTGAAGCTGACGGGCGCTTGACCTAGAGCGTCATGCATCGTGTGCCTTCGGCACACGTGCGTGACGTTGATGCCAGCGCGGGCTACCGTGACCCGGGTGAAAGCCGGGCCAGCCGGCGCCGGGGGCAGTTTTCT
>DASTRX010000101.1:0-41732 GCA_035760985.1 Polyangiaceae bacterium | reverse complement strand
CCCGCACGGCACCGCACGACTCCGCGCAGCTCGCGCAGCGCCCCGAGGATTCTGACAGCACCGTGCGGCTGAGGTCCGGCCCCCCTGAACCCAGCGCGCGCGCCTCCGGCACTGCATCCCAGCGAAGGACACCAGCACCCGCGAGCTCACCCCACTGTCGAGCAGCACCCCGCCGGCAGCGCCAGACGCCCCCGCGTGCAGGGTTGCCAGCAGGAGGGGTTCAGGGCTCGGCGCTCCACGACTCCGCGCGTCCCCAGGAGTGCCCACTCTCGACTCGAGGGCATCCCTCCCGCCGCGACGACTCGAGTTGACGCGTCCTCTGCGCGACTGGCAGCAGCGTCACCCGGGCGCGTCCTCACCTCTGCCCGGTGCCGGACCGTCACGCAGGCGCATCATCGACGTCGAAGCCGGCGTAGCGACGCACTCCCCGACGCAGCAACCAGGTCCTCGCCGGTACGACCGGCGCTTCCCGCTCGGAGGAAACCCGCCAACGCCGCCGTGCGCTGGCGGCCCCAAACGCCAGCTCGGCGGGACGGCTGAAACCGTCGAACCAGGGCGCGGACGAACATGAATCGACGAAGCCCGTGGGCAGCTCCGCCTGGGTCGCCGCGCGCGCCGACCCAGGCGCCCGCTGGTGCTTGCGCGCGTTGAGCAGCACATAGCGCAGGGCAAAATACGCGGCCCGCGGCGTGGTCAACGCCCGGGCGTGATACCGATCGGCAAACAACCGCCCTGCCCGCGACAGCGCCCCATTCACGGCGCGCGCCACCCGGATCGCAATGCCCTGCATTCCCCGCGACAGCGCTCGCCGATCGGCCGCCTCCGCGATCAGATGCAAGTGATTGCTCTGCACGGAGAAGTGTACGAGTCGAAAGCCGAAACGCTCCTGCCCCTCCGCCAGGGCGCCGCACACTTTGCGAAAGAGTGCCCCGCGCAGCGACGGCACACCCGCCACGATCCGCAACGTGACGTGCACCGGATGGTGCCGAGACAGCGCCGGACGGCGCAGGTGAGAGACGCCAGCCGCGTCACCCTTCGGCGGCCGGCCCGCCCCCTTGCGGGCTCCACCCCAGGTCCGGAACCGGAACGCGAGCTGACGGCGAGCCTTCATCACCTGATTCTGGCACTAATTTTAAGTCATGCAAGGATGACGAGTCAATTCACGGAGCTCATCACGATCCGACCGCATTGGGCTCGAGCTGCCCATCCTCCACACAGGAACAACGATCCGGCAGATGCACTCAGACGCGCAGTTCCGTCCGACGGAGGCACTGAGACGCGCAGTTCCGAGCTTCAACAGCGGCAGCGGCAACGGTAAACGCACCGGTACGCCAGACGCACCGCCACCGGCTGCCGCAAACGGCAGACGGCACCCGGCAAATGCAGCCGCACCGACAGACGCATCACTCGCTGACGGACGACGGACGACGGACGACAGATGACGCAGCGGCACCCGCAGCCGCACTGGCACCGCCAGGCACAATCACACCAGCAACCGCAGACGCGCTCGACTGTTCCCGACTCAAAGTGATAGCGCGCCCAAATATCGTCTGGCTGCCCTTGCTCGTCCTCCTCCAGCAGCGTAGTCGTCGTGTACCAGGCGCTGGTTCATGGAAGTGCTCAGCACTAAAGTGCTCGCGCTAGCATTCGCCCCAACCCCGCTTGCGTCTAGCTGCCAGCCTCCGAAGAGTCGTCCTCCTCCGGCACTTCCTCCGGCGATTCGAGGCTGATGCGGCCCAGGGTGCCGTCCCTGAATTCACCGAGCAGCGTGCGCGCGGCGCGCTCCAGGTCCGGCGCGCCGCCTCTGACCAGCAGCGAGCGGCTGCGGGCGATGGCCGCGATCAGCTCCTGTCCGCTCGGGCCGGGGTTCTCCAGCGGGAAGCGGCTCCGGAATTGTTCGCCGTAGTGCTGCGTCAGGTAGAGCGCGAGCTCGCCCGCGACCTCCACCGGATCGTAGGCGTTGGGTCCGATGCTGTGCGTGGCCGCTAGCTTCAGCGCCGCGCGCTGGTCGAGATCGCGCCACATCAGGCCGGGGGTGTCCACGAGCCAGATGTGGGGCCCGAGCTGGTGGCCCAGCTGGGACTTGGTGAGCGCGGGTTGATCGCCGACCTTGGTCACGTTGCGCTTGAGCAGCGCGTTCATCAGCGTCGACTTGCCGACGTTGGGGATGCCCAGGATCAGGATGCGCAGCGGCTTGGCCGGCGTGGCTCGCTGGGGCGCGAGGGCGTGCGCGCGCTCGGGGATGCGCTTGACCGCCCCGCCTTGCTTGGCCGAGAGCGCGATCGCTTGCACCGAGGGCTGCGCGTTGTAGTAGGCCAGCCAGCGCTGGGTGCGCGCCGGGTCGGCGATGTCCGCCTTGTTCAGGATCTTCAGGGCCGGGCGCTGGTGCTTCCGGCGCATGGACTCGACCAGCGGATTGCGGCTGGAAAAGGGCACGCGGGCGTCGAGCACCTCGAGCACGACGTCCGTCTTGCGCAGGGCCAGCGCCGCCTCTTTGCGGGCGGTGGCCATGTGACCGGGAAACCATTCAATCGGCACCGCGCGTACGCTGTCATGGCTGCGCGCGCGCGTCCAGCTCGGCTGCGCGCGCGCGTCCAGCTCGGCTGCGCAGCCCCTCAGTGCCGAACCAGGGCCAGCCCCGCCACCGACGCCACTGCAACACCCATGCAGATCCAGCGCCGCGGCCCCAGTGTTTCACGGTGCCATACCGCGCCCAGCGCCGCGGTGAACAAGATCTGCGTGCCGCTCAGCGCGCCCCAGAAGCCGAGCTCGCCGAAGCCGAGCGCCAGCACCGACGCGCCCGAGGCGACGGCCGTGGGCAGAGCCGCCTTCGAGACCGTCCAGAAGCGCGTCCCGAGCTGATCGCTCGCGCCGCGCGTGCCGCGCAGCAGCGCCGGAACCAGCAGGATCAACCCCGACCCGAACTCCCAGGCCCAGGCCGTGAGCAGCGGATGCGTCGCTTGCGCGAGCTGTTTCACCCCGAACACCGCGCCCGACATCAGGGTGGCCGCCAGCAGCGTCAGCGCCGCGCCGCGCGGCACGTCGATGCGGATCTCGGCCGGCGCATACGTGCCGATCGCCGTGGCCGCCGCGCTGCCCACGAGCAGCACGCACAGCGCGATCTCGGGCGCGCTGGATCGCTCGCCCAGCGCGAGCCAGCCGATCACGACGCTGCCGGCCGCCATGGTCGACAGCATCAGCGCGCCGCGCAGCCCGAACGGTAGGTGCCGCGCGGCGTGCAGCTGCAGAATGTTCGCGACGGCGGTCACGGACACCACCGCCAGCAGGCCGAGCGCGCGCGCGCCGAGCGCGCCCCAGGCCGCGGCCGGCACGAAGAACAGCCAGGGCAGCATGCTGCCGCCCAGTGAAACGCCCCGGAAGGCGGCGACCTCCATGCGGCCGTATTTGCGGGCCAGGCGCCCGATGAGCACATCGTTCAGCGAATAGCCGAAGCGTGCCACCAGGCAAAGGGTGATGAAGGTCAGCATCGAGCGCGCGGCGCGCCCCGTGTACAAGGAGAGCATGACCGATTCAATGCTCACCGCGCAGGAGCTCGCGGAGCTCGCCGCCTTCGACACCCCGACCATCTGCAACGCGCTGGAGCTGGTCGCGCCCGAACGCCGGGCCCTGGGCTTTACTCACGAGACGCTGATCTGCCCCTTTCCGGAACGCAAGCCGATGGTGGGCTACGCCAAGACCGCCCTGATCCGGGCGCTGGAGCGCCCGGCGCTGGACCCGGCGGGGCTGCGCCGCGGCCGGCTCGACTACTACCGCTACGTCGCCGAGGGCGCGTACCCGAAGCTGGTCGTGATCCAGGATCTCGACTCGCGCAGAGGCTTCGGCGGCTTCTGGGGCGAGGTCAACACCGCCATTCACAAGGCTTTCGGCTGCGAGGGAGTGGTCACCGATGGCAGTGCGCGCGACCTCGACCTGATCGCGCCCGGTTTCGGCGTGCTGTGCGGCAAGATCACGCCCTCCCACGCCCACGTCCACCCCTTCGCGTTCGGCACGGAAGTCGACGTCTTCGGCATGCGCGTCTGCTCCGGCGATCTGATCCACGCCGACCGCCACGGCGCCGTGGTCATCCCGCACGCCGTGGCCCGCAAAGTGGCCGCCGCGGCCGCGCTGTGCGGCCGCCGCGAAGAGCCGCTGCTGAGAGCGGCGCGCAGCCCTGGTTTTTCCATCGCCGCGCTGGAGGCCGCCTTCGCCGCCTCCGATGACATCCATTGAGCCGCTCGCCGAGCGCTCTGCTAGATCCAGCGCCATGAGCCAGCTGGAGTCGTCGGTGCGCGAGTTTGCGGAGCTCTTGAGCAAAGGGCGCTCGCTGGAGGCGATAGAGCGCTTCTACGCGCCCGAGGTCAGCGTGTTCGAGAACCGCGAGCTGGCGCGCGCCGGCAAGGCCAAGTGCCTGCAGTACGAGCGTGACGCGCTCGCGAGCCAGCCGGATGCGCCCCACTTCAAGCTGAGCAAGCTGGCGGTCAACGAGCGCACGGGCCACGCCTTCCTCGAATACGTCGTGCGCTTCCGCTCGGCGCAGGGCCGCCCCCTGCGCCTGGAGGAGGTCGCCGTGCAGACCTGGGAGAACGGCCAGATCGTGCAGGAGCGCTTCTACTACGAAGGCGTGGTCGACGAGGGCGACGAACCCTGAGTGCAACTCCTGGAGGGCTCGGCACCCCACGCCCCCGAGCCCTCCAGTATGCGCCCACTCCACGTCCCCCCCGAGCGCAGGCCGGCAACCCGGCCCCTCGCAACGTTGCCGGCGGAAACCTGTGCTTCGCGCGCAGCCGCTGATCGCGCCCTCGGGAGCTTGTCCAGGTGTTGCCCCGCTCCTGGGCTGCCTGCCGTGTCGCGCCGAGAGCTGGAGTTGGACGAGGAGGAATTCCTGCTCGCGGAGGACGCTGGGACGATGAGGAGGACGAAGGCGGCGAGTTCAGGCAGCAAGCGGCTCTGCTGCGCAACCTGCGGCAGTTCCCGAGCGCGCACCACCTGAGGCTCTCGGAACGAGAGCTCGAGCGGCATCCGATTCATGCGCTGAAGTTTGCGGTCGAGCCGGAGGCGGTGCCTGTTGCCCCGTCCGATCTCTTGCGCTGGGCCGAGCAGCGCGGGCTTTCGAGTGTGCTGGATCGACCCGCGGCGGGGATCGAATTCTGGCTCGGCTCGAGCAGACCCGAGCCGGCGTTGCTCCGGGCTACCCTGCGCGACTGCTTGCGCGGCTCGGCGCCGCCCAGGGATCTACTCCGCCGGGTGCCACGCGCAGCGCTGTTTCATGCAGTTCGGAATGAGCTCGCCCATTCGGCTCACCGCGCGCAGCTCGAAGCAGTGAGAGGGACGCTCTGAGCGAAGCCGGCCTCTGCGCCGCTCGATGGGCTCGCGGCGCTGCTGCGAACGGTCTTCGAGCAGATGCGCGCCTCGACCGAGTGCAGCCAGCGGGTGCGTCTGGAGGGCGCCGGGCTCCTGCTGCACGAAGAGCCGCCGCACGCGCTGGGCTTCTTCCCCGACGGTTGGGGGATTCCCCTGCGGACTCAGATCGGGTTCACCGGACGCGCCGAGGGGCGGCTGACGCTGTCTTGCACGTGCCGGCACACCTCGCCTTGCCGGCATCAGCGGGTGCTGCTCGAAGTGTTGCTCGATGCAATTCATGGTGGCGGCGCGCTCGCCAGCGAGCTCGCCGAGCTGGTTGCGGTGCCGGACTGGCAGCGCTTGCCCGGAGCTCTCGCCCGCACGCCGAAGGCCCGGCAGGTCGAGCCGCAGCAGCGGCTCGTGTGGCGGGTCGGGCGCGCACCGGAGCGCTTCGCCGTTCAGCCGCTGCTGAAGCAGCGCAACGCCCGTGGCCAGTGGTCCGCCGGGCGCAGGCTCGACGCTCAGGCCGCGGCGCAGCTTCGGCACGAGGCGCCCGCCGAGGATCGAGCGCCGCTCGATGCCTTCGTGGCGGCAGCCTATCTGGGCAATGTTTGCGGACCTGCGGCAGCGCAGGTGCGGCTCCTGGCAGAACCCGAGGCGCTGCGCGGTCGTGCGGTCACTGCGCGCCGCGTGTTCGTGCTGCGCCTGCGACCGCTCGGTCAGCGGCGACTCGAGGCCGAGTTGCGGGTTCGACTGCTCGTCGATGCTACCCCGAATCCCGAGCCGCTGAGCACGGATCTCATGCCCGGGGCGGGCCCGCTCGACGTGCTCGGCAGCGCTGCTGGCGAGCGCGTCTGGTTGCGGCGCGACTTGCAGCTGGAAGCCGAGCAGGCACGTGCGCTCGCGGAGCGCATCTCGCTCGGGGCCGCACCCGAGAGGGCGCCCTGGCAGCTGGAAGGGGAAGCTGCGATCGAGCTCGTACACCGGGCGCGAGCTGCCGCGTCCGCGGCGGAAGCGCGAGCTCGTGGTGGAGTGGCCCGAGAGCGCACCCTGGCAAACGCACAGCGTCGGCTCGCAGCAGCTGCGCATCCACCTCTGGGTCTGCTGCGCTCCGGGTTCGACGATGCCCAACCCGAGCTGCTGAGCGACAGCTTCCCCACGGACGTCTCCTTCAGCGCCGGGCCTGGCTACATCCTGACGCTGCAACGCGCGCGCGACTCTGGCTACCACGACATCGGGCTGAATTTCGTGCGGACCGATGACTCGGGCTGCCGCTCCGTACCGGGGCCGCGCGGCGAGATCCTGGGCGCCCTGGCGCTGGACACGACGCATGCCTACTGGTCGGGGTATCGCCAGTCTAGCTCCGACGCCGCGCTCAGGGACAACACACTCCACCACGTCGATCTGGAGACAGGCGCGGTCGCGCGCCTGAACCTGCCCGGCATCATGCCCGACTACTACCGCAGCTTCCTGGCTCAGGACGACACGCGCCTGTTCCTGTGGAGCGATGGCGCGCTGCTCTCGGTGCGCAAGCCCTGAAGAAGGGGCCGAGGGTCGAGGGAGATCGGAGAGCTCGGCGCTCCAGCGCTCTGCACGGCCTCAGGACTGCCCACCGTGCGGCGGAGCCGGGCAGCGGACAATCCTGAGGACGCTGAGGCTCGCCCGCGTATCGAGCTGCCTCTGCTCCGATCTGCCCTGGGCACGCCGTCGTTCTGGCGCGCTACGCTGGGCGCCGAGCAAGCGCCATCGAAGCACAACTTGCCCGCGCACTCGCGTCACTTCGGCACGGCGCGCCGATGGGCTCGCCGGCGCCGGGCTGGGTGCTGCACAGCCCTGTTCCCGGATCGCAGGAGCGCACCGGGGTGCAGCCGGCATCGCTGCCGCAGAGAGGATGACAGACACCGGGCTCGCGCTCTTCACCGGCGCTCGTACGTTTCGGGGCAGCTTGGCTGGCCGCGAGTTGGCCGGCAAACCGTTGCATCCGCTGCCCGGCGGCGTCCTGCCCGCCCAACGAGCGCAGTGCGACCTCGCTAGCGGCCGCAGTGACTCCAGAGCGTCAATGCGGGTCGTACGTGATGGGTGGCGGGACTGCGTTCGGAACGGGGGCCGCATCGCAAATGGCAGATGCGAGACAGTCTGGCCGGCGGCCCACGCTGTCGACGTCTGAACAGCTCTCGGCCTCGAGCTCGTGCAAGCAAGCGCCCAGGCGGCCTTCATGCACTCCGCGCGGGCAAGCGGTCGCGTTGAGCTCTTCAGACCACTGCGCCCTGCTGTGAAAGACACATTCCAGTCTTCGGTCGAAGCGCTTGCCGGGGCCGATCCGGTCACAGCGCTGCGCCAGATCGCAGCGCCGCTGCGCGATGGCCTCCACCGCGGCGGACGGAATACCGATGCCCGGCCGGACTGAGGTGGGCTCCGTGACGGGTTCCGAGAGCAGGCTTTCCTGGTCGCGGCGCGCACAGGCGCTGGCCAGTGCGGCAATGATGATGGCGCGCGCCCTGGATCGCCTCGCCCCGCGCCGAGCGCGCGAAGCAGTCCCTGTCGCATTGAAAACTGTGTGCACAGACGGGATCAAGCAAATTCTCGGCCGGCATCTCGAGCACGAGACCCGGCGAACGCAAACGGCCCAGGCTTTCGTCGGGCTCGGCACGTGAACAAAGCGTCCGCATGCCGAACATGACCGACCACCCGCTAGTTGGGTCAGCAACTATCGGAGTACGATGGCTGAAGGCGCGCCATCCATGGCCCGACCGTGGCACCGCTTTGAACCGTTTGTTCGGTGGCATTCAGGCGAACTCGCCTGGACTCGCTGCCTGCGCCAGCCAGTGCTCGCCAGGGTTCTTGCGCTTCCGCCACAACGTGGCCCGGAACGCCCCCACGCTTGCTGCGGCACGATGTTGCGTAGCTCTCGATGTCGGGTTCGCGGGGGGTGATCCGGCGCCAGGCACGACGCCCGGCGGTCCGGCGCGCCGAGCTCCACCTGAGCGCCCTCGAGCTCGGTGGATCGAGCGACCGTGCGCCGCGCATCGCCGCGCACGCAGTACCCTTCTCCGGCGGAGTCTCGATGCTGGTCGGGCTCGGAGCGATTCACGCTGGGCTGGGCGTGGCCTGGCAGAGGTGAGCGATCATGACCGGCTTGGAACGTGCAATGCATGGAATTTCGAGCGGCTCTTCCGCGCGGGCACTCACCGGGTCCGCTTTGGAGGGAGCCACGATGCCGGACGTGAAAGGAGCGCGACATGTATTACCCGTGGACCTGGTGGTGGCTCACTTGGCTGATCCCGATGGCGTTCATGGCCTGGGCGCTGTTCAGCTGGAGCGGTGGCCGCTATCGGCGCTACAGAGACAACGGCTACTGGCCCTACATGCGTGACGAGTGGGACGATCAGTGGAGCTGGCCCAGGCGCCGGTCGAGCAATAAATACCGAAACCGAGGGCCATTGAACTATCGCCGCTCGGACGCGCGCATCGCCGAGGACATCAACGATCGTCTGCTGCTGGACGAGGACATCGATCCGAGTGCAATGGCAGTACGGGTTGAAAACGGCGCGGTCATCCTAGTGGGCACGGTCGAGACTCGCTTCGAAAAGCGCTTGGCGGAGCGGATCGCCGATTCCGTTGCAGGGGTCACCGATGTCCAGAATCAGCTCGAGATCGGCAGGATCGATCACGTCAACCAACCGGGAGTGCCCAGCCCGATCAGCAAGCCCGCGACGGCGGCCACTTCCCATTGAGGCGCACGCCGCACTGAGCGGCTGCAGCCGTGCCCAGCGCGCAGCGAACCGCTGAATTCGGAGAGGGCCATGGGTTTTCTGGAGAGACTCGGCACATCATCAACCGTGCGAGGCGGCGTTGCAGCCGGGCTCGTCTGGCTCGGCTGCGCATCGCGGCCCGACCTGGACGCGCACATCGTCGTACCACCGTCCGCCGGCGCAGCATCGAACTACAGCGTACCCGGAGCGGCGCATCGCCCCGCGCCGGGCGATTGCCCGATGTCTGTCGAGGGCACCGACGTGCTGTTTGTGCCTCTCGAGTACGGCGGCGCTCTGGTTTTTACCTCGTCGCTGGCATCTCCGGCGGTGCTGCGCAGGGCGGTCCGGCGCTTCGCACGCGCTTGCGAGTCGGGTAACGTCCGGCCCTCGCCCCCCGGTGTTCCCACGAGCATCCGCTATGCGGATACGGTCGCCGGCGCGCGCGTGGAGGTGCGCGCGGAAGCTGCTAGCCAGATCGTGGCCCTCGAAGGCTACCTGCGCTGGCTCGCGTTCGACATGAGGGAGCACCGCAGGTGTGATGCGGGGGCGGCGCGCCTGAGCACGGGCTGAGGCCTCCTCGCCCCAGATGGTACGGGGCGCCGCCGGGCTGGCATGGGTTTGATAATTTGTTGTACCAATCAGACGCGGTGGAATCGCAGTCGGTTCTGATCAGTGGTATCGGGGTAGCTGGGCCGGGCCTGGCCTATTGGCTCCTGCATCATGGTTTTCGTCCGACGCTGGTCGAACGCTCTCCGCAGCTGCGCCGGAGCGGCTACATCATTGATTTTTGGGGACTGGGCTACGACCTCGTCGAGCGAACGGGCCTGCTCGACCAGGTCCGAGGAGCGGGCTACCAGATCAAAGAAGTGCGGTTGGTGGACCGCCGGGGCCGCCGCACGGGAGGATTTGACGCGGAGGTGTTTCGCTCCGCCACTGTCGGTCGCTTCACCAGCCTGAGGCGCGGTGAACTGAGCGCCATCCTGTTCGGCGCGATCGAACAGCGAGCTGAGATACTGTTCGGCGACAGCATCACGGCGCTCGATGACGATGGCGACAGCGTCCTCGTCCACTTCGAACACGGCAACCCGCGCCGCTTCGATTTGGTGGTTGGCGCCGATGGGCTGCATTCGACCGTGCGACGACTCACCTTCGGCCCCCAGGTGCAGTTCGAACAGTTCCTGGGCTACACGGTCGCCGCCTTCTCGGTATCCGGCTATGCGCCACGCGATGAGAACATCTATATGAGCCATGCCGTTCCCGGCAGAACCATCAGCAGATTCAGCATGCGTGAAGACCGCACGATGTTCTTGTTGGTGGTGACCGATCCCCATGGCGTCGCCATTTCCGATGCCGAGGCGCAGCGAGCCTACTTGCGCGATCACTTTTCGAACGTCGGCTGGGAATGTCCGCAGATCCTCGCAGCGCTTTCGCGCAGCGACGATCTGTACTTCGATCGGGTCAGCCAGGTGCGCATGCAGCGCTGGTCGAGGGGACGCGTCGCTCTGGTGGGAGATGCCGCCTTCGCCCCGTCACTGTTGGCCGGGCAAGGTTCCGCGCTGGCGATCATCGCAGCTCATGTGTTGGCAGGCGAGTTAGCCCGCGCGAATTCCGTCCCGGCGGCCTTCCAGCGCTACGAATGGGTGCTGCAGGATTTTCTGAAGAAGAAACAGGACGCGGCACTGCGCTTTGCTCAATCTTTCGTGCCTGCCTCGCAGCTGGCGATCGGCATCCGAAATCTGGTGACCAGAGCCTTGAATGTGCCCTTCGTCGCCCGCCTCGCGCTGGGCGCCAGCCTGCTCGATCGGCTGCAGCTTCCCGATTACGGCTAGAACTCATCTTCGCGTTCGCCTGCCACAGACGCGGCGTCCCAGCTCGAGACTGGTCAACGCCAGCCTCGCATCGTTCACCGACCTATCAGCCCTCCACCGCCCGGAGCGGCGATCAGCGGCATGCTTCATTCGCTTGCGAGGCTGCGAAAAACGCATCGAGCGTGGCTCGAAATCCATCCTGGACGGCTGCTGCCTGGAACGCGAGCGTGTCACCCTGGCTCAAACCGCCGACCGCCTGGCGTGCGGCGTCGCGCCACGCGGCAACGAACGCTGCCTGTTCGGGCGGCAAGTCATCGAGCGCATCGAGCGCGCTGAGCAGTCCTGTCTCGAGCCACTTGGTCTGATCCAGAGTGAGCAGCTCAGCGCTGCTCAGGCGCTCCGCCTGCAACCGAATTTGGTTCACTTTTTCATTGGCCTCCGCGCCGCGCTGCAGACTTGCGACGACGTCCGCCAGCGAGAACAACGCGCGCGCCACGGCCGCTCGCGCGTTTGGCCATCTCGCCTGTCCGAGCTCCAGCAGAGCCGCTCGCGCGTCGGAGAGCTCACGCTCGAGATCAGGAGGCGCAGCGGATTGGGCAGTGGCGCTGGCTTGGCCGAAGGGCGGCTGGAGCGAGCTCGCCAGATACACGGCGTCCGTGGCGGCCCGAAAACTGTCCACCACCCATTTGCTCTGATCGAGCAGGGCGCGATCGCCACGAATGGAGTCGATGTCCATCCCGAGGCGCGCCAGCACGTCGCGGTAGGCAGCGTCGCCGGAGGCCGTGCCCTCGCCCGATGGAGACCGGGCCAGCAGCGCCCCCAGGGCAGCCCCCAGGCCCTTCTTCAGCAGATCGGCGTGCAGGTAAGACGCGGCGGGCGCGCTCTCCAGGCGCTGGGCCGCGTCGAGCACCGCCGCGACGCGGGCAGTGGAGACTCCAGGCAACTGCGCGATGGCGACCCCGAGATCGCGCAAGCCCTGCACCAGTGCCTGATGATTCGCGTCGGGAGGCACAGCGTCCAGAGACTGCACGGTGGCGACCAATCGCTTCAGGGCTAGCGGCGGCGATGCGGCTGGAGGCGAGACCGGGGTTGCGGGACCGGGCTCCGCTGAAGAAGCGATCGGCGCGCCAGTGCCGCTGGGCTGTCCAGGTATCTCTGCTACCGGCCTGGCTTGGCTGCCAGAGCAGCCCGCAATCAGAACCAGCGCAACGGAAACGGTAACGGTCGGGAGCGGTGCTCTTTGGTTCATCGTTGCCTCACTCGCTTCGAAATGTGGAACCCACGCGACACATCGTCTGACTCTCTGAACTGCACGTGAGGGTACCAGGCGGAGGCAAGGCACCACGCACGTGGCAGGCTGCCGCCCCGCCAGGCGAGTGAGCCTCGACTCGGACGCCAGGGATCAGCTCGGGTCACTCTTCGTAGCGCCGGCGCCAGGTCTCCGTCGGCTCTTGCTCCGGAAGCGCTCTGCGATCTCGCTCGAGATAGCGGGGCGCGAGGCTCGCGGCGAGTGGGTGCCTCGTTCCGGCGCTCGCGGTAGCGGCGCCCGTCCGCTCTCGCCGAAACACTGCCAGCCGTGCGGCGTCGAACAGTACCAGCGGCCGTGGATCAGTGGGTTCAGCCAAAGGCCCGTCGGGCTCGGATGCCCTCCTCGACGCGCACTGCAGGATTCAGAGCAAGACGAATGCCACTTCATCGCGCAGCTCACCCTAGTCAGGCCTAGCGCACGTCGAGTCGTCTCTTCGCGACAGCGAGGGCTGGCGGGGCTTCCATTGCACGTCCCGCGGCGTCTCGCCAAGTGGTGGGCCAGAACCGCACGCGGCCGTCTTCCTGATAGGAGTAGGTCCATGGGGAGACGCCGCTGCCCGGCGGCGGTAGCACCCAAGCCCCGGGCCTCCAGCTCCAATCCCTTCCGCTCCAGCCCCAGCCCCCTGCAACCCAGGCCGCGCGCGGATCCGGACGCGGCGGCTGTATCTCGAGCGGCACCACGGGTGGCGGGCGGGGCACGATCACAAAGTCCAGCACCCCCGGTGGCAGCTGCCGAAGCGGTGCAGCAGCCGCTCCGCAAGCACAGCACAACAGCCAGCAGAGCTGCCAGCCATGCGCTCGGCGAGCTGTGCGCGAAGTCAGGCGGGTCCCCTGGCGCATGCCGTGGATCATGATTGGATCGCCAATTGCTAGGGACATGCCAAAATGATCGGTCCGGGTGCACGGCGGCTGCAAAGCCCACTCGGCCTGCTCATCAGCCTCGGAGTGGCCTTTACGACGGCGTGCACATTCGTCCCGGCGGGCCAAGTCGCGGTCGCGCACGTCGAGATCCAGGGCGCCCAGGAGATCGGACCGAGCGAGATTCGCGCCAAGATCGCCACGCGAGCCAGCCCGCGCTTTCTGGGAGTCTTTCCGGAGTTCATCTACGACCCTGAGCTCTTGAATCCGTTCGTGCTGGAGCAGGATCTGCGCCGGGTCCAACGGTATTACCAGAGCCGCGGATTCTACTCGGCGCTCGTGCGTCAAGCGCTCGTCGAGTACGAGGATCCGTCCCATGCGCGCGTGCGCATCGATGTGCAGGAGAACGCGCCCACCCGGATCATGAGCATCGAGCTCACGGGCGAAGAGTCTCTGGGGTCCGCGACGGCGCAGGCTGTCCGCGCAGCGCTGGCCGAACATCTGCAGCTCGGTGCTCGCTTCGAAGAGGAGGCCTACGTGAGTGCTGAGAGCGCCATCCACGAGCTGTTGACGGATACCGGCTACGCGCACGCCAGGGTCGTACGCAGCGCGCGCGTGGACCTGCGGCGCAATGCCGCCGAGATTCATCTGACGGTGATGCCGGGTCCGCAGTCTGTGCTCGGCGAGGTCCGCCTGCATGGTCTGGGGTCGCTGCCGGAAGCGCCGGTCTGGCGCGCGCTCTCGCTGCATCCGGGAAGCCGCTTCTCCAGTTCCGAGCTGCGGGCTGCTCAGCAGGCAGCGCTGGAGCTCGGCGTCTTCTCCTCGGTCGATGTGCGGCCACGGCTGGGGGATGAATCCAGCGCGCCCGCTGTCGTCCCGGTCGACGTACGGGTCACGCCCGCTCAGCTCCAGACCGTCCGGCTCGGAGGGGGGCTGCAACTCGATACTCTTCGGACCGACGTTCATCTGCTGGCAGGCTGGGATCACGGCAATTTCCTGGGTGGGCTGCGGCGGCTATCGCTCGAGATGCGCCCGGGTATCGTGCTCTACCCGACGCGGCTCAATCAACTGACGCCGCCCGAGCACTACCTGCCGGAGCTGCGGCTGCTCGCCACCCTGCGCCAGCCCGGCTTCCTCGAAGCACGCACGAGCGGATCGCTGCGCGCCGAGTACGATATCTACTCGGTACTGGACGCGCTCAGCGACGGCAGCAACGTCCTCGGGTACCGTGAAGCCAAGCTCACAGGCGCGCTGGAACGACCCTTCGGTCGCCACCTGCGCGCGCAGCTCAGCCAGAACGTGCAGACGAATACGCCGTTCGCGTATGTGGGCGAGGTCGGCGAAGGCCTGAACGCGCTCGTGATCTCCTATACGGAGTTGC
This sequence comes from Polyangiaceae bacterium, assembly GCA_035760985.1. Taxonomy (GTDB): domain Bacteria; phylum Myxococcota_A; class Polyangia; order Polyangiales; family Polyangiaceae; genus SZUA-265. The sequence continues at coordinate 27,285 of DASTRX010000101.1, read as the reverse complement.
TGCCGAGCTGCGATTTTCGCGACCAGATCCTGTCTCCACACCGCGGTGTGCGCCTGCTCCTGCCGCTGCAGCTGGCGGGCCTGGGGGGAGACGCGGCAGATTTTCGCCTGCAACCAGAGCTCACCGCGTTCGTGCCGTTGGGCTCCGATTGGGTCTGGGGATGGCGAGCGTCCATCGGCATGCTATTTCCCTTCAACTACGGCCGAGCCGCGACGAGCGGCCGCGACGCGCAGATCTTGTTCTTCCGCGGCTTCTTCGCGGGCGGGCCGACCTCCAATCGTGGTTATCCGCCGCGCGGCATCGGACCGCATGGACCGCTTCCCTTTCTCTACATAGAAGGCATGAGTCGCTGCGATGTCGCGCAGAGCAATCCGGATGATTGCGTCGTACCTCTGGGTGGCTTCACCCTCTGGGAAGCATCGAGCGAGCTACGCTACTCCCTCGAGGGGCCGCTCGACCTGGCACTGTTCTGTGACGCGGCCGATGTGAGCGAGCACCGCTCCACGTTCACGTTGACGCGGCCGCACCTCTCGTGCGGGCCAGGACTGCGTTACGCCACGCCAGTGGGCCCGCTGCGCCTGGATCTGGGAGTGCGCGTACCTGGCTTGCAGAACACCAGCGGTCCCTCCCCGGAACCGGAGCCGCCAGAGATCTTGGGCTTACCGATCGCCATCGCGATCGGGATCGGGCAGGCGTTCTGATGGCGGCCTCGAGTAAACCGCGCGCAGCACGGAGCTGGCTGGGGTGGACAGCGCGCTCTTTGCTTTGGTTGCTGCTGGCGGTGGCCGCGCTGCTCGTGGCGGCTGTCGCTTCCGTCAATCTGCCCTGGGTGCGCGAGCGCATCTGCCGTGAGCTGAGCGCCCGCATCTCGGCACCGCTCGCCGGCAGGCTCGAGATCACGCAGCTGGATCACGTCGGCTGGGGTTCGGTGCGAGGAGTGAAGGCCCTGATACACGGACCCTCCGGACAGCGGCTGGCCGCGATCTCGGTCATCGAAGCCGCCATCGATCTGCCCCGGCTCGTGCTCAGCTGGCTGAGCAGCGGTCCGGTGCTGTTGCGCTTGGAGTATTGCCACGTGGCCGAGCTGCAGCTCGGCTTCCAGCGCACCCAGGCCGGCGATCTCGCGCTGCTCGCGGCGTTGGCCCCCGCCGCCCCGCGTGCAGCGCATGGTTCCGAGCCCTCCGACAGCGGCGCGCTTCAGCTCGAGCTGGCCAAGATCGCGCTCCAACACGCACGAATCTCGGCGCTGTTCGCGGAGGACAGCGCTGCGTTCGCCGAGCTCGAGGACCTGCACGGTCGGGCCGCAATGAACGGAGGCGGCTGGACCGCGACCCTGGAAGGCGTGCAGGTGGCAGGCCATGGCTTACCCGTCGTCGGCGAAGTGACCGGGGCTCTCTCCGGTTCACTCGCGCTGCGGCGCGACGTGCGAGATACGCTGGCAGGCCTGAACGCGAGCGCCCGCTGGCAAGGACTCGTTGCCGGCATTCCGGTACAGGCCACACTGGCGGACGATCGCGGACGCCTCTCCGGACATCTCGAATCGCGCGTGAGCGGAGACCCATTGCGCCGCTGGTTGCCGGAGGCCGCCCCCAACGCGGCGGTAACCCTGCAGGCAGATGTGGACGGCACCACGGAGCAGCTGGCAGTACGAGCGGCGCTCGACTCGGGCGCAGGCGAGTTCCACGCCAGCGCCAGGGTGGGCCTTGCGCCGGAGCTCTCGCTACGAGTCAACGGGCAGGTGTCTCGGCTCGATCTCTCGCATTGGCTGGCTTCGGCGCCGCAGAGCTCCCTGCAATTCACATTCAGCGCGACGCTCGAGCACAGCTCGGGGTGGACCGCCCTGCAGCTGGGGCTGCAAAGCGACGCCTCCAGCATCGCAGAGCGCCCGCTGCCCGCGATCGAGGCTTCGGCGCGGCTCGAAGACACTCCCGGCAGCCAGCAGCTGGCGCTGAAGATCGATGGCGCCGGAGCATCGCTCCGCTCCGGTCTGGTGCGTCTCCTTCCTGCCGAGCAGAGCGCCGAGTTCGTCGGCTGGTTGCACGCTTCCGTGCAGCAGCTCGGACCCTGGAGCGCCGTCTGGGGTATCGATCTGCCGATCGCAGGCGCCGTTACCGTGGACGCCAGCGCCATCGTCGAGCCCGGCGAGCGGCCCGCGATCTCCGGATATGCGAGCGCCGAGGCGTCTGATTTCAGCGCCGGCGGCGCGAGCATGCGCCGTTCCTCGCTACGGCTCTCCGCGATGGGCCCCCTCACCCGGCCAGTGGTCGACTTCTTCGTGCTCGCGTCGCAGCTGGACGTGCAGGGATATCGACTGCTGCGGCTGCGCCTGTCCGGGCGTGGCGGCGCGGATGACCTCTGGCTGCGCGGCGTGGCGCAGCCACGGGGTGCGGCCGCCGTGAGGCTATCGGCTCACGTGCGGCCTGCTCAGCGCAGCGCCTCGCAGGTCCGGCTCCGAGCGGGGACAGCAGGGCGACCGGCGTTCATGTCCGCCCAGCGAGTGACCATCGGCAGCGGCTTCAGCGTGTCCGGGCTCCGAATGCGCGGTCCCGGAAGCCTCAGCGGCGACGGCTCGCTGCAGCAAGGGCAGTTGCGCCTGCGCGCTCGCGCCACGGGCTTCTCCCCTGCACGCTTCCTGCAACGACTGGGCTACGATCCGCGCCTGCCGGACGGATTTGCTGACCTGTCCGTGCGTCTCGACTATCGTCGCGGTACCTACTCCGGACGCATCGACGGAGTGGCCCGACAGGTGGCATGGGCCGGCGTGAAGGGACTGACACTGGCCGTACACATCGGGGCTCGCCAGCGCGAGCTCGATGGGCAGCTCGCGCTGCGCGCACCGACGCTCGGCTCCGTCCTGCTGGAGGCTCGTGACCTGAAGCTGCCCGAGCGCTGGAGTCGGGCGAGCGTCATGCAGATGCCAGGCGTCCTCGACCTGATCGCCCATGGCGATCTGGAAGCGATCGCGCGCTTTGCGGGCGGAGCCTCGCTTGCTCGATTCGGCGCCCGCGGCATGGCGGACGCGCGACTTCGCTGGGCCTCTTCGGGAACTGCAGCGCCGACCTTGACCATGGCCCTGTCGAGCCGGCATCTCGCGTGGTCTCTGCCCGAAAACTGCGCGGAAACCCGCACCGGTGAACGGTGTCGTGATGCTGCCGCCTTCCGCTGGCAGGGCATGGATGTGCGCCTGGCCCTCCAGAGCTCCGGAGGGCAGCTGCGTGCAGCCGGAACGGTCGTGGACTCCCAGGGGCTTCCCCTCCTGAAGCTACGAGCAAATATCCCTCGAGATCTCGCCGCGTTGCTGCGAGCAGGCGAGTCGCTCGAGGTACGCGCGCTGCCGCTCGAGGCTCGGATCGAGGTGCCCGAGCGCAGGCTGGCAGACTTCCCCGAAAGCTTGCGCTTTGAGCAGCTCGAGGGACGACTCTCGGCCAGTGCCACGCTCAGCGGAGCGCTCGGGAGACCGGCGCTGCAGACCCGGGCGCAGCTGCTCGGGTTACGGCTCGCGCGGAGTCAGGAGTCCCACCTGGATGCGCGGGCCGAGCTGCGCCTGCAGGGAGAGCGCATGTCTCTCTCCGCCCAGGTCTCGCGCGGCAGCCACGTGCTGCTCGAATTGATGAGTCGCGCTGCGCTCGGCGGCAGCAGCGAGCAGCAGCGCCTGCGTCAACTGCAGCTCGACGTGCGCAGCGATGGACTACCGCTGGCACCCTTCAGCGCTCTGTTGGGGCGTGACTTTTCCGGACTCGTATACGGCTCAGCATCCGTGTCGTCCAGTGCCGGGGCGCCGGAGCTGAAGGGAGCGCTCCGCATCGAGGAGCCCACGTTTGAGGGCTTTCGCCAGCAGCGCGCACGCTGGATGGCCCGGGCGGACGCGAGCTCGTTGTCCAGCGAGCTCGTGCTCGAGCAGCTGGCGGGGCGCGCTCAGCTCACCGTGAGCGGGCCGTGGCGCTGGGACGGGTCCTTCACCCCGAAGTTGGCGCCGGAACAGCTTCGCGCCAGTGTGCAGACCCAGCATTTCGATCTGCGAGCGATCGAGCCTTTCCTGCCGGATGCAGCACGCGGCATCGGCGGGCAACTGGACGCGAGCGTCCTCCTGGCCCCGACGTCATCGGCCCGCGGCGACATCTCGGGGAGCTTGCGCTGGACCGAAGGCAGTATCTACCTGGCCGGGCTCGGGCAGACGTTTCATGATGTCACTCTCGAGGCGCAGCTGGATCCTTCCGGCAGGATCGTGCTCGAGCACCTCGGCGCGCGCGCAGCCCTGGGCCGGGTCGAAGCCAGCGGACGAGCGCAGCTGGATGGCCTGCGCTTGCGCTCGGCGCAGCTGGACCTGCTCATTCCCGAACGAGACCCCTTCCCGATCACGCTGCAAGGGGTGACGGTCGCGACCGCATCCGGCAGTGCGCGCGTCGAGGCACAGGGTGGTTCGAGCCCAGAGCAAGGCCTGCTCGCAGATTTGAAGCTCAGCATTCCCAGCCTGCGGATCACACTGCCCGCACAGGCTCCGCCGGACGTGCAAGAGCTCGAAGCGGATCCGACGATTCACAAGGGCACCTATCTGGAGCCGAGTCGCTTCGTAACACTGCCGTTGCCCCCGTACCTGCCCCAGGGCGGAGAGCGCACAGCGGCTCGGCCCGCGCCGTCGCCTCGCGTCCAGGTGCAGATTGGCGATGATGTCTGGGTCGAACGGGGAACCACTCTGAAGGTGAAGGTCGCCGGCAATGTATCGCTCGAGCTCGGTGGCAAGACGACGATCTCAGGCCGGCTACAGCTGCCGCGCGGCGTGATCGATGTGCAGAGCCGAGAGTTCGAGCTGGAACGCGGGGAGCTGACCTTCCTGGAGGACCAGCCCCCCACCAATCCCACCTTGATCGCGCGCGCGGTGTACGAGGCGCCCGATGGGATCCGGGTCTACGCGGAGTTCGTTGGCCCGGTGAAGACCGGTCATCTCACGCTGCGCTCGGAGCCACCGCTGCGAGACGACCAGATTCTCAGCCTGCTGTTGTTCGGCTCCCCCGATGGCAGCTTCGGCGCCTCAGCGGGTGGCTCGATGACCGAGAGCGCGCTGGCGGCCGGCGGCAGCGTGCTGACCCAGGGCTTGAATGCCGAGCTCCGACGTTTCACCTCGCTCGACATCCAGACCAAGATCGGCGAGCGCGCGGGCGAGCCCCAACCCGAGGTCCTGGTGCAGGTCACGCCGCGTCTCTCGGCGGAATTGGCCTATCTCGTCGAGACCACGGCTAGTGGACAGCCTCCGGACCGCACGCAATTGACCCTGGACCTACGTCTCTTCAAGAACTGGTCCTTATCGACCACCATCGGTGACGCCGGAAGCTTGCTCGTGGACCTGCTCTGGCGCCACCGCTACTGAATCGGGATCGAGCCAACGGCGAAGCACGCGGTAGACTTCCTGGCTCGAGAGCAGATCGAGGTGGTTCGCTCCGGGGATGACCTGCCGGTCCGTGAAGCGCAGTGCGAATGCGGGGTCAGGATGCTCGCCGAGCGCGCTGTCGACGGTTACCAAGCCGTCGCCCCCGCTTGCAGCCGGTGCGCCCTGGTTTGCCTGGCGGTCGAGCGCTGTCGCTGTCGTGGCAGCAACCGCGCAGCAGCGCACGCCCTTGGGCAACGGCGTCGGCGTACGCGGATCCGCGCCATGAGCGAAGCGGTCGCGCGCGCGCCAGTCCGCCTCGACGACGTTGCCGAATCTGAGATCGGTCACTCCGGCGCTACGGATCTGCCCGAGGGCGCGCAGGGGCGCGCTATACTTGCTGGCGCCAAGCAGCGTCTCGAGCAGGTTCCCTGCGCGCTCCGCAGGGGCCCCATGGTGCGGTGTTCCCAGCGTGACGAGCGCGCGCAGCTTTTGCAGCCAGGCGTGCCCGGCGTCCTCAGCGGCACGGATGCTCGAGCGCGCGACCAATCCCCCCATCGAGTGTGCCAGGAGGACAATCTCGTCAAACCCGCTGCTCTCGCGCAGCAGCAACCGGGAGAGCTCGGCGCCGTTGGCAGAGACGTGACGGCCGCTGTTGTAGTGGACGTACGCCGGGGTCCAGCCGAAGTCTTGCGCGAGCGCACAGCCGTGGTCATGGCCATGGCGGGTCCACTGCAAGTCGCACATGCAGGAGCCGTGGACGAGCACGAGCAGGGTCCCTTTTCGATGCAGCGGCTCGAGCGGTGGCCGGAACGACATCGCAATCGCCAGCGGGCTCCGCGTAGCTTCCAGATAGTCCCCGAGAACACCGTTCAGGGCGGCGAGCACGGCCTCCCGCTGCGGGCGCGGGGCGCTTTCACCGAGCAGGGGTGCCAGTGCCGCGACGAGCCGGTCGATGCTGGTGCCGGCCCATCCGGTAACACCGCGGAGCGCCCGGTAGACGAGCGGCGTGATCACCGGTACTGCACCGATGGCGGTGTGCATTCCCTCGACCACGTCCACGACGCCTCGGGTCGCGTCGACGATGAGCCGAGCGCCGGCGCGCAGGTCTCCGGCGTGCTGGCGGCGCGCAGAAGGCGTCCGATCGCGCTGGAAGAGAAAGAGCTGCTCCAGCTTCGCCCGCGCCCAGGGCGTCCGCTGCAGAAACTCCAGGGCGGAGGCGATGCTGGGCGCGCTCTCTGGACCACTCTGAAAACAGCGTAAGGGAAGGCGCGCGGCGAGCCGGGCCCAGCCGTATGTTTCGACGACCTCGGTCAGGAGAGCCCTCAGCGTGACAGCCTGGACCGCATCCACCATGCGCTACCCTCAGTCATCCCTTTGCCCGGCGCCCCATCGCTCGGCGGCAGCAGGGCCTTCCGCACCATGGAGTCGCTGCCAGCGCCGGAGCCGCTCGGCGGGATCTTGCCGATAGAACTCGGCGAGCACGCCGTACAGCTCGGGATGCTCGGAGAGCAGCTCGCCGGGCGCATCGAAGAAGGCTTCGGTGATGACCGCAAAGAACTCGCCCTCATCATGCAGCCCATAGGGATCGAGAAACGTTTCGATGCCTTGATCAAAGGCGGCGCGCAGCGCCGCGTATTCGCGCTTGCAAACGCGCACCCAGCGCGCATGTTGCTCGCGGGTCGCCAGCGGCGGCACACCGTCCACCGCGCCGTCGAGCATGTCCAGCTTGTGCGCGAACTCGTGATACACGACGTTGTGACCGTGCTCCGGGTGGATACCGCCGCGGCGCACCGCGTCCCAGCTCAAAATGATCGGGCCTCTCCGGTGCGCCTCCCCGATCAGATAGCCCGCGTCCGGTACGATCTGCGGAGCGGCATAGATCGAGTAGTCGGCGCGCTTCGGCAGCACCGTCGAGGGATAGACCAGAATCGTCTCGACGTTCGCATACAGCTCGTGCGGCAGCTCCAGCACGAGCAGGCAGGCCTGACCGGCGATGGTCACGCGGATCTCGTCCGTGAGCTCCAGCCCGCCGCAGCCCTCCCACCATTTTTCCGCGACGAACACCTGCACCAGCTGGCACAAGCGCGTGGCCTCGCGCTGCTCGAGGTAGCTGAAGTGGCGCATGTTGCGCTGGAGGATCCGGGTCCATGTCCCGGGAAACGGCTGCTCGAGGAGTTTGCGGCGCCGGCGCTCTGCGAGCCATCCAAACATGACTTCTACATGGCCCGGCGCGGCGCCCCCGGCCAGGGCCAGCCGCGCTCCAGCAGGGATTTCAGGCGAACGGCGGGCGTATTCTAGCGTCGACACGCGCCGATGGGTTCCGAGCCCACCCGGAAAGCATCGAGCTCAGTGCCGCGCCAGCGCCTAGCGCGTCCTGCAGACGGCCGCCCGCTACGGCGTGGCCCTGCCGCCGGAATCGCACGGACGCGCCGCCGAGCTGCTCGCCTCGCTCGCGGAGCAAATACCGATCGAGCTGCCCGAGGCGCTGCGCGGTCGTGCGGTCAAGAAGCGGTGATCGCGCTTCACGATGAGAAGCGTGCTCTCGCCGATGGCCTGCTCGAAGGAACCGAAGCCGCCGCCCAGCTCTCCTCCGCCGACCTGGTGGACTTGATTCGTTTTGGCGATGGCGCGCCCGGGCCGCAGATCGAGCTCGAGGAGAGCGACGCGGCTTCCCCCGATCCAGAGCCGCCCAGCTCTCGGGCGCGCCCCGCGCGAGCACGCCGCGCCCCCGGCCGGATCGAGCGCCAGCGCCGCGCTCGATGCCGGAGACCTGCAGCGCTTGCGCGTGCGCCTCGGCCAGCGGCTGCGCCGGGAGGCTGTGCGAGACGAAACGGTGCGCTCCTACCTGCGCGCCTTCGACAAGCTGATCGAGCTCGCGCAACAGAACAACGAGCGGCGCTCGCTGCAGAGCTGGCGCGAGCAGTGCGTGAACGCGCTGCACGCCGGCCGCCTCCAAGGGCCGCGCACCTTGCCGCTGGTCTTGAGCGCAGTGCTGCGCAGGGCCGCGGGGCTCCGCGCCGATTGAGGCACTCCAGCGCCGGGTCCGCCCGCATCCGAAACGTTCGGCTCCGAACGTGGTTCGCAGTTCGCGCCACTGCGAACTCATTTCGCGCCAGCGCCCAGCGGAAGTGAGTGAAACTCCCGCTGTGCTTCCTGCCATCGGGGTTTGGGGGCGACATCGGGCGGGCGGGCGCGGATCGAGCTGCTAGAGTCCGCACATGGTCGGCTCGACGGGATGCAGACAATCTCTGCTGTGGTTCCGGATCGCTACCGGGGCGCTGGGGCTGTTCGCCTGCGGTGGCAGTGAAACCAGCGGCTCGGAGCCAGGCGATGCCTTCGGCAATGGCAGTTGCACTGCGCTGAAGGCGGAGGAGGCCGTCACGCTCGATGCCGAGGTGCGCGTGCTCGCGAGCGGGAGCAGAGTGTCCGGCGGGGCCGGGCTGGCGCCGGCCGTCGTCCCCAGCGGCGGCGAAGTGTATTGGTGCGACGAGAGCGGCTCCCTGTTCGTCGAGCGTCAGGACGAGCGCGTCGTCGAGCTGAGGCACGTGGAAGAGCCGCCCGAGAAGAGAAAATCGGTGCTCGGGCTCGCTGCCAACTCCGCGCACGTGTACGTGGGCTATGCCTACGGGGGGTTCGGCGACGACGGCACTCTGTCCTACCGGGGCCCCGGGCGCCTGCTCTCGATTTCGAAGCAAGACGGTCAAGCGACGGAGTTTGCTCGCTGCCGAGCAGGGCTGGTTTGCACCCATCAGCGCCGACGATGAGCGCCTGATCGTGTTCGCGTGGAGCCAGGGGATCGGCTTCTATCAGGTGCCACTCGACCATCCCCGCTTGGAGCCGCTGCCGCTGGGCACGGTGAGCTCCCGATCTGGCAGTGAACCTTCAGATTCCGACGCGCTGCACGCGCTCTGGGACCTGTTTGTGCAGGGCCAGCTGGTGGGCGATCAGGTGTACTGGAGGAGCTTCTATACTCCACCTCTGGGTCTGCTGCGCTCCGGGTTCGACGATGCCCAACCCGAGCTGCTGAGCGACAGCTTCCCCACGGACGTCTCCTTCAGCGCCGGGCCTGGCTACATCCTGACGCTGCAACGCGCGCGCGATGCTGGCTACCACGACATCGGGCTGAACTTCGTGCGGACCGATGACTCGGGCTGCCGCTCCGTACAGGGGCCGCGCGGGGAGGCCCTGGCAGACGTGGCGCTGGATGCAACGCATGCATACTGGATTGGGACTCGCACGGCTGGTTCCAACGCAGCGATCGGGCAGAACACACTGAACCGCGTCGATCTGGAGACCGGCGCGGTCGCGCGCCTGAACCTGCCCGGCATCATGCCCGACTACTACCGCAGCTTCCTGGCTCAGGACGACACGCGCCTGTTCCTGTCGAGCGATGGCGCGCTGCTCTCGGTGCGCAAGCCCTGAGGCACCTGCGACACCAGAGCCAACTAGCGACCTGGCGCGGGCGCCACCGCGGCACCGCGCACAACGACATGCTGCGCCGACGTGATGAAACGCCACACGATAAACCCGGCTATCGACCGCGCGTCGTTTGACAGCACTCGTTGTGGGTGCAACGCTGGTTCGGAACGTGTCGAACGGCGCGCAAGCGGACGGGGAGCTCCGGGCTTCGCAGTGGCTGCGGCTGTTGCCCAGCGTGCTGTTGCCCGGCGTGCTGTTCGCGGCGTGCTCGCCCAGCGCTGGCGCCGGCACAAACGGCGCGGAGCCCAAGATTGACTTCGCCAGCCAGGTCCAGCCGATCCTGGCGGAGCACTGCTTCTCTTGCCACGGAGCGGATCCCGCGCGGCGCTCTGCGGGGCTTCGTCTGGATCAGGCGAGCGGCGCGTTCGCGCCGCGGCCGACCACGGGCGCGCCCGCGATCGTACGGGGCGACGCTGGCGCGAGCTTGCTCGTGCAGCGCATCACCGCCGCGCCCGAGCGGCGCATGCCCCCTGCTGCGACGGGGCCCGGGCTCACGCCGGACGAAATCGAGATCCTCGAGCGCTGGATCGATGAAGGCGCGGCTTTCCCGCCGCACTGGTCGCTGACCGCGCCGGTACGGCCGGAAGTTCCCGATGGCGGGCGCTCGCGCTGGGCGCGCAATCCGATCGATGCCTTCGTGCTCGCTCGCCTGGCCAGCGCCGGCCTGGAGCCGTCGCCCGAGGAGGATCCTCGGCGCCTGATCCGGCGCGCCTCGCTCGATCTGACGGGCTTGCCCCCCTCCCCCGAGGACGTGGAGTCCTTCGCCAGCAATCCCACGGACGCCGCGTACGAAGCCTACGTCGACCGCTGGCTGCAGACGACAGCCTACGGTGAGCACCGCGCGCGTTACTGGCTGGACGTCGCCCGATACGCGGACACGCACGGCTATCAGTACGACAACTACCGGAGCATCTGGCCGTATCGAGACTACGTCGTCGAGGCATTCGCCCGCAACCGACCCTTCGACGAGTTCACGATCGAGCAACTCGCGGGCGACCTCTTGCCGGGGGCGGGCGTGCGGGAAAAAACGGCGACGGGCTTCATCCGTTCCGCCATGAGCACGAACGAAGGCGGCATCATCGAGGACGAGTACCGCGCCATTTACGCGAAGGACCGCGTGGACACTTTCGCCGCGGCCTGGCTCGGGCTGACGGTCGGCTGCGCCGACTGCCACGATCACAAGTTCGACGATATCCAGCAGCGCGACTTTTACGCGCTCACCGCCTTCTTTCGCAACCTGACGCAGCCCGTGCGAGACGGCAACCTGGCCGAGGCTCCGCCGTTCGTCCTCGTGCCGCCGTCGATGGCACCGACGCTCGTCGCGGAAGAGCTGCCCAGCGAGCCCTTCGCTTACGTGCTGGAGCGCGGCAACTACGATGCGCCGGGTGAGCTCGTGAGCGCGGACGTTCCAGCGAGCTTGCCGCCCTTGCCCGAAGATGCGCCGCGCAATCGGCTCGGCCTCGCCGAGTGGCTCGTGCAGCCGGAGCACCCGCTGATGGCGCGGGTGGTGGTCAATCGCTTCTGGGCGCAGGTGTTCGGCGCGGGCCTGGTCGGAACGCCCGGTGATCTGGGGGTCGCCGGCGAGCCACCCTCACACCCCGAGCTGCTGGACTGGCTCGCCGTCGAGTTTCGCGAGTCGGGGTGGGACGTGAGCCACATGTTCCGCCTGATGCTCACCTCGGCCACGTACCGCCAGTCCGCGCGGGCAGACGCGGCGCGGCGGGAGGCCGATCCCGAAGACCGGCTGCTGTCGCGCGGCCCCCGCTTCCGCATGGATGGCGAGATGATCCGCGATCTGGCGCTCTCGGCGAGCGGCCTGCTCGTGAAGACTCCCGGCGGCGCGAGCGTCAAGCCGTATCAGCCTCCGGGCCTCTGGGAGGCGGTCTCCACCTTCGATAGCACGACCTACAGCTACGTGCAGGATACCGGCCTGGCGCTGTATCGGCGCAGCCTCTACACGTTCTGGAAGCGCCAGGCACCGCCGCCGGCGCTCGAGATCTTCAACGCCCCGACGCGTGAGCAACCCACCGTTCAGCGCGAGCGGACCAACACGCCGCTGCAAGCGCTGGCCGCGCTCAATGACGTGCAGCTCGTGGAAGCGGCGCGCGTGCTCGCCACCCACGCCCTGCAGGGCACCGCGAGCACGGCCGAACGCCTCGACTTCATGGCTCTCGCCGTCCTCGCGCGGCGGCTCGAGCCGCTGGAAGCAGGGCGCCTCGAGCGAGCGCTCGGCGAAGAGCTCGCGATCTATCGCGAGGCTCCGGACGCCGCTCGCGAGCTGATCGAGGTCGGTGACAGCGAGCCCGCTGCCGAGCTCGACCCGCCGGAGCTCGCGGCCTGGACGCTGATCGCGAGCACATTGCTCAACCTGGACGAGGCGCTCACGAAATGACGAATCGAGCTTCCTGGCGGGTACCACGCCGTCGATTTCTGCAGCACGCAGCCGGGCTGGGTGCCGCCGCGTTCGGATTCCCCCTGGCCCGGCGCGCGAGCGCACAGGGCATGCCCGGGATCCACGGCACCGACTTTGCCCCGCGCGCCAAGCGCGCCATCTGGCTGTTCATGGGCGGAGGCCCCTCGCAGATCGATCTGTTCGACTACAAGCCAAGCCTGAGGGAACGCTTCAACGAGGATCTGCCGGCGTCCGTGATCAACGCCCAGCGCCTCACGGGCATGACCTCGCGGCAGGATCGCCTGCCGATTGCGCCGAGTCGCTTCGAGTTCCAGCAGAACCAGCAGAACGGCGCCTGGGTCAGCGACCTGCTGCCGTGGACGCGGCGCATCGCGCACGAGCTCACGATCATCAAGACCGTCTCGACCGAAGCGATCAACCACGAGCCCGCCATGCTGGCGGTCAACACGGGCTCTCAGCTCGGGGGCAAGCCGGCCTTTGGCGCGTGGCTGGCGTACGCGCTCGGCCCGGCCGCGGCCGACATGCCCGCTTACGCGGTGATGACGTCGAGCTTCTCGACCCGCTACTTCGTGCAGGCGCTCGCGGCGCGCTTGTGGGGCAACGCCTTCCTGCCCTCGAGCACAGGCGGCGTCGTGATGCGCGGCGTGGGTGACCCGGTGCTGTATTTGCCGAACCCAGCCGGCGTGAGCGACGAATCGCGCCGGATCATGCTGTCCGCGCTGCACGACCTGAACGCCAAGGCGGCGCTCGAGGTGGGCGACCCGAGCATCCAGGATCGCAACGATCAGTACGTGATGGCCTTCCGCATGCAGCACTCCGTGCCGGGCCTCAGCGATCTCGGCGCCGAGCCCGCCGCGACGCTCGACCTGTACGGGCAGAGCGTGTACACGCCCGGCACCTTCGCGGCGAACTGCGTCGCGGCCCGGCGCATGCTGGAACGTGGGGTTCGCTTCGTGCAGATCTACCATCGCGGCTGGGACGCGCACCGCAACGCGCCCGAGAATCACAGCGCCCAGTGCGGCGACATCGATCAAGCCTGCTACGGCCTGATCAGCGATTTGAAGGCGCGCGGGATGCTGGAGGATACCCTGGTCATCTGGGGTGGCGAGTTCGGCCGTACCGTTTACTGTCAAGGGCCGCTCACGCGCGACGACTACGGTCGAGACCACCACCCGCGCTGCTTCACCATGTGGCTCGCAGGCGGCGGCGCGCGTCCGGGCCTGGTGTACGGGGAGACGGACGAGTTCAGCTACAACGTGCTGGACGGTGAGGTCCCGCTGCGAGACCTGCATGCCACCCTGCTCCACCTGTTCGGACTCGAAGCGAACCGCCTGACCTTTCGCCACTCGGGGCTGGAGGAACGCCTCGTCGGCGTGGTCGAGCCGGCCCGCGTCCGAACCGAGCTGATCGCCTGACGGTCGTGCAGCGGGCATATTCTGATGGGCTCGGAGCCGTGCGGCGGCGAGCCCATCAGGAGCCCCCGCCTGCTGTCTCTCACCGATCCGGTGGGAGCGTGGCTCAGTGCCGCGCCAGCGCGTAGTCGATCGCGTCGACCAGCGCTTGCCAGCTCGCCTCGATGATGTTCGCGTGCACGCCGATGGTGCTGAAGCGGTGGCGATCGACCTCGTGCTCGATCAGCACGCGCACGCGCGCGCCCGTGCCGTCCGCGGAGTTGACGACGCGCACCTTGTAGTCGGTCAGCGTCATGCGGCCGAGCACCGGGAACGCGCCCTCGAGGGCCTGCGCGAGCGCGTGGCTCAGGGCGTCGACGGGGCCGTTGCCTTCGGCCACGCACAGGCGCGGCTGGCCGCCGACCTCGAGCTTGACCGTGGCCTCGACCGCCTGCGCGGCCTCGATCGAGGGCGGGGGCTGGCTGTCGCCCTTCTTGCCGCTGAGACTGTGGTTGCGCACCGCCGTGCCGATGCCGTGCACGCGGTAGTATTTGAGGTCGAACGCCGGGCGCCAGCGGCCCAGCTGGCGCTGGACCAGCAGATCGAAGCTGCCGTCCGCCGCCTCGAAGGAGTAGCCCTGGTGCTCGAGGTCTTGCACCTCGTTCAGCACGCTGGCCGCGGTGGCCGCGTCGCGCAGCTCGGGGTAGCGGTCCTCCAGCTTGGCGAGCAGGCTGCTGCGGCCGGCCATCTCCGAGATCAGCACGCGCCGCGTGTTGCCGACGCTGGCCGGGGAGACGTGCTCGTAGGTGCGCTCGTTGCGCTGCATCGCGCTCACGTGCACGCCGCCCTTGTGCGCGAAGGCAGCGTAGCCGACGTAGGGCTGATTATCGGGCCCCAGGCGGTTGATGCGCTCCCAGACGATGCGGCTGATCTCCGTCAGGCGGGTGAGGCGCCCCTCCGGCAAGCAGCGGATGCCGAGCTTGAGCTCGCAGTTGGCGATGATCTGCGTCAGGTCAGCGTTGCCACAGCGCTCGCCCACGCCGTTGATGGTGCCGTGCACCTGCACGCAGCCGGCCTGGATCGCGGCCAGGGTATTGGCCGTGGCGAGGCCGCCGTCGTTGTGGACGTGGATACCGAACACCGCGCCGGGTAAGGCGCGCTGCGCCTCCTGCACACCCTCGACGATCTGCGAGGGCAGCGAGCCGCCGTTCGTGTCGCAGAGGATGACGCGAGCTGCCCCGGCTTCGTGCGCGGCGCGGATCGTGGCCAGCGCACACTTGGGATTGGCGCGAAATCCGTCGAAATAGTGCTCCGCGTCGTAGAACACCGGGCGCTCCGTGGCGCGGCGCAAGAACTCGACGGACTCGCCGATCATGCGCAGGTTGTCGGCCTCCGACACGCGCAGGGCCTCGGCGATGTGCAGGTCCCAGGATTTACCGAAGATGCAACTGATGTCGGCCCGGCTGTCCACCAGCGCGCGCAGGTTTGGATCCTCGTCGGCGCGCGCTCCGTTGCGGCGCGTCGAGCCGAAGGCGCTGATTTTGCCGCGCGCCAGGCCGCGCTCGCGCACCTCCTCGAAGTAGGCGCGGTCTTTCGGGTTCGACCCCGGCCAGCCCCCCTCGATGAATGCCACGCCCAGCGCGTCGAGCTCCTCGGTCAGGGCCAACTTGTCAGCGAGGCTCAAGTCCACGCCGAAGCCTTGCGTTCCGTCGCGCAGGGTGGTGTCGTAGATCTCGAGCGGAGGCACGGCTCATAGAAGCCTGCGCCCTTCGCAGCGTCAAGGGAACCAAACCGGCCTAGTAGCCGAGATCGAAACACTTGCACGACCCGCGTGGCCGCGAAAATAATCCTGCGGTGGGCCAGAATGTGTCGGAAAGTCGCGGCGTCGCCGCGCGCGTGGCTCGCTGGCTGGTGCAGAGGGAGCGCCCCGAGGACGCGGTCGCCCTGCTCTCCGCCTGGGCTGCGCGGGGTCCCAACGACACTGCAGGGCAAGGCTTGCTCGCCGAGGCCCTGCGGATCGATCCGGGAGCGAAGGCTGCGCAGCAAGCGTTCGAACGCATGGAGGGCATCCGCGGCAAGCACGCGGAGCTCGAGGAGGCGCTGCAGCGCTTCGATCAAGCCGAGCTCGACCGCTTGCAGAAGGGCATCGAGGGCCCGACCTTCAAGGGCGCGCAGATCGGCTTCAACAACAATATTCGAGCCAAAGATCAGCTGTTTCACATTCAGACGGAGGACTCCGGGCTGAACGCGCCGCACGTGATCACGCACCTGTTCGCCGACGGCGGCCGGGTGGTGAAGAGCTACAAGCGCTCGTATGCCGCGGCCATCGATCGCGAGGCGGACATCGCCGGCTACGTGCGCCAGCTGATGAAGGCGCAGCACCTGGAGATGGTGTTCGCGCTTCGCAATGGTCAATTCGACGACATCCTGGCGGGCAAGGCCATCGGCGGCATGGAGGTGCTGGAGCACTACCCCGACGTGGACCTGTCGAAGCTCGGCGCCGGGCGCGCCGGAGCTCGGCCCGGCGACGAGAAGTCCACCCCCGAGAAGTCGACGCCCGCCGCCGCCCCGCCGGTGAGCCCGACGCCCCCGCCAATGGCCGCGCCCCCTCCCCCGCCGGCCAATCTCTCAGCAGCGAACCGCCCGGCAGTGGCCCCTGCCACCTCGCTCCCGGCCGGGGCTCGCCCGGCGCGCACGCGCAGCGCCGTGATGGTAGCGCCCGGCGCGTCGCAGGCGATGCCCGTCGTGCGGCAGGAGCTGTACACGCTGCACGTGCTGCGCAGCCTGAGCGGCGGCCCCGGCCGCTACGCCGTCGGCCGGCGCGACACGGTGATCGGCAGCGGCGGCGAGATCTCCCTGCCCGGCGAGACCTTCTGCCACCCGCGCGAGGCGACGCTGAAATACCGCGAGGGGCGGCTGTTCCTGGAGCGCCTCGAGGGCTTCAACGGCGTGTTCCTGCGCATCCAGAAGCCCGTGGTGATGAGCTACGGCGAGGAGTTCATCGTCGGCGACCAGCTGCTGCGCATCGAGGAGAATCCGGTCAGCGATGACGCGCCGGATCCGCACCCGACCTACTTCTACTCGTCGCCGCGCTGGCCCTCCTCCTTCCGCGTGGTGCAGGTGCTGGCCGGTGGCGCCCGCGGCGCCTGCCTGGTCGCCCGCGGCAGCACCTTGCAGGTGGGCTCCGCGATCGGGGACCTGATCCTGAGCAACGACCCGCTCGTGGACGCGCAGCACTGCCTGGTCGAAGAGCAGGCGGGCAGCATCCTGCTCACCGACCTCGACTCGCGCAACGGCGTGTTTGTGCGCTCGCAACCTCGCCAGGAGCTCGTCAATGGAGACGAGATCGTGATCGGGCGCACCCACCTGGTGGTCGATATCGACCCTTCGCGCGGTTAACGCGCCAGGCCCTTCGGGGGGCCGGCTTCAGCGTTCAGCGATGCTGGCCGGCGGCGGCTGCAGGGAGGACCCGGGCTTGTCCGAGTACATGGCCATGGTCGCCGCAAACAGCGCGGCCAGGGCCACGACTATCCCGGCGATCGCGCCGAACATCTTCCAGTGCCGGCGGCGGTTCAACTCGGCGATCAGCTGCTCCGGTACTGCCTGCGCGTCGATTGCATGCATGGCGTTCCCTCCGATGGATGGACGCGCGAGGCAGCTCGCCGCGCGCGTGAAGCGCCGTGCGCCGCAGGAAGCGACGCACCAGTCCGCTACGGTATTCTGGCTCCGCGTTCGCCATTGGCAAGCGGGGCGCGCGCCAAAACAGCCTTTTTGATGCTGCTACAACACGCGCCCGCTCTGGCGTGGCTCGCAGGCTGCGGTTGAACCGCGATCGCTCTCGCGTTCAGACAGGTTCCGCGCCCGCGCCGGGAAGCCAGAGCTCGGTTTGCCCGCGCCGCAGGCACGGACTGTTGCAGCCAGGCTTCGCCGCTCGATCCCCAGCGCCGAGGCGTTCTCTGCTAGCGTGCCCCCGTGCAAGATGGCGAGAAGGTCCGCATCGGCGTGGTCGGCCTGGGCAACATGGGCACCGTGCACGCGCGCGAGCTGCGCGCTGGGCGCGTGCAACACGCCGAGCTGGCGGCGGTGTGCGATCTCGAAGCCGCTGCGCTCGAGCCGTTCTCTGATCTGCCGCGCTTTCGCGACAGCTCGGAGCTGATCCGCTCCGGCGCGGTCGAGGCGCTGGTGATCGCGACGCCGCACTACGACCACACGCCGATCAGCGTCGAGGCGCTGGGCCGCGGCCTGCACGTGCTGTGCGAGAAGCCGCTCGCGGTGCACAAGGCCGACTGCGAGCTGATGCTCGA
The DNA here is from genome assembly GCA_035760985.1 of Polyangiaceae bacterium. Classification (GTDB taxonomy): domain Bacteria; phylum Myxococcota_A; class Polyangia; order Polyangiales; family Polyangiaceae; genus SZUA-265. The sequence goes on along the minus strand of DASTRX010000101.1, from coordinate 9,333 downwards.
TGCCTATCGCAAGCGCCCGAACCCGGAGCAGGTGTTCGCGGAGATGTTCAATCAGCGGCTCGACCCGCGCTACCAGAAGCTGCGCTCGCTCGTGCACGGCGGGGAGCTGGGCGAGATCCAGCGCATCAACTGGATCATCACCGACTGGTTCCGGCCGGAGGCGTACTATCGCGCCGGGGGCTGGCGCGCGACCTGGCGCGGCGAGGGCGGCGGCGTGCTCTTGAACCAGTGCCCGCACAATCTCGATCTCTGGCAGTGGATCTTCGGCATGCCCCAGCGCGTGCGCGCGTTCTGCGGCTTCGGGCGCTTTCACGAGATCGAAGTGGAAGATCAGGTGACCGCCTACCTGGAGTACGCGAACGGCGCCACGGGCGTGTTCATCGCCACGACCGGCGAGGCCCCCGGCACCAACCGCCTGGAGGTCGCGGGCGAGCGCGGTAAGATCGTGATCGAGGGCGCCTCGATCTCGTTCACGCGCAACGAGGTGTCCGCCAGCGAATTCAGCCGCAGCACGCGCGAGCGCTTCGCCACGCCGCCGGTCTGGAACGTGCAGATCCCGATCCGGCCGGGCGTGCCTCAGCCGCTGGGGCTGCTGCAGAATTTCGTGAACGCGATCGGCGAGCGCGAGCCGCTGGTGGCGCCCGCGGTCGAGGGCATCCACAGCGTGGAGCTGGCCAATGCCATGATCTACTCGTCGTTGAACGAAGAGACGGTCACGCTGCCGCTCGACTCGGGCGCTTACGCCGCCGAGCTGGAGCGGCTGATCCGCGAATCGCGGCACGAAAAGCCGAAGAGCGTGGCGGCGCGCCGCGACGACCTCTCGCGCTCGTTCGGCTCCTGATCGCGCCTCGCCCAGGCCCGCCGAGCGCCGGATCGCCACGGCGCCGCGTTCTCGCCTCGCCCGCGCGCCGCGGCGCGGCGCGCCCTGGATAGCGTCGGCTGCGAGCGATTGAGATTTGTTGCGCCGGGTCAGGAACGACGCGCGTCTGCGCGAAAAGACGTGATAGCGTTCGCGGCCCTACATCAGCCCTTTATGGAGCCGAAATGACTCGATTTACTGTGCTTGCAACATTCCTGGCCGCTACCGCCATCGCCGCGAGCGGCTGTTCTTCCGATGATGACGACGCCGAGACGACCAGCGCGCCCCTGACGGCCGCGGACGGCATGAGCTTCTTCGTCACCAGCCAGACCAACAAGACGGGCAACCTCGGCGGGCTCGCCGGCGCGGATGGCATCTGCACCACGCTCGCGATGGCTGCCGGCCAGGGCAACAAGGTGTGGAAGGCCTACCTGAGCACGACCACCGAGGCCGCCAAGGATCGCATCGGCCAGGGGCCGTGGTTCAACGCCAAGGGCATGCAGGTGGCGGCCAACCTGACGGCGCTGCACTCGATCGCCGCCGATCCGAACCTGCTGATCGACGAGAAGGGCAACCCGATCGACGGCCAGTGGAACTCGGCGATGACCGTCCAGCACGACATCCTGACGGGCTCGGCCGCGGACGGCACGCTGCAGCCGCCGGACGCGATGGGGCGGAGCGCGAACTGCAAGGACTGGACCTCGGCCGGCACGGACGCGTTCGCGCAGGTGGGGCACTCCGACGGCATGGGGCCGATGATGTCCACGGATGCGCCCTTCAACTCCTGGAACTCATCGCACGCCAACCAGGACTGCTCGGACACCGCGCCGCGCGGCGGCTCGGGCCGCTTCTACTGCTTCGCCAGCGGCAAGAAGTGAGCGCGCGGGGGGGCGAGCGCCTCCCCTTTCAACACTAGCAGCGACGGGGCCCATCCGGGCAGGAGCATCACGCCATGCAAACACGCAACATCGGAAGCCTGGCCGTGTCCGTGGTGGGCCTCGGCTGCAACAACTTTGGCGGGCGCCTCGATCAGGAGCGCACGACCGCCGTGGTCGATGCCGCCCTCGAAGCCGGCATCAACTTCTTCGACACCGCCGATGTGTACGGCGGCACGCGCAGCGAGGAGTTCGTCGGTCGGGCGCTGGGCGCCCGCCGGCGCTCGGTGATCGTCGCCACCAAGTTCGGTATCCCGATCGACGAGCAGCGCAAGGGCGGCGCCCGGCCCAAATACCTTCGGCGCGCGCTGGAAGACAGCCTGCGGCGCCTGGGCACCGACTACATCGACCTGTACCAGCTGCATCGCCCCGATCCGGAGGTGCCGATCGCCGACACGCTGGGCGCGCTCGACGAACTGAAGCACGCCGGCAAGCTGCGCGAGATCGGTTGCTCGAACTTCTCCGTCGAGCAGCTCCGCAAGGCGGAGGGCGCCGTGCAGCCCGGCGCCGCGCGCTTCGTGAGCGTGCAGAACGAATACAGCCTGCTGAAGCGCGATCCCGAGCGCGGGGTGCTGGCCGAGTGCAGCGCGCGCGGCATCGCTTTCTTGCCTTATTTTCCGCTGGCGAGCGGCCTGCTCACCGGCAAGTACGCGCCCGGTGCGCCGCCGCCACCGCCCAGCGCGCGGCTGGCGGACGCGAGCGCGCCGCTGGCCAGCCGCTTCCGGAGCGAGCGCAACGCGCAGATCGCCGAGGAGCTGGGCCGCTTCGCGAACGCGCGCGGCCACAGCCTGCTGGAGCTCGCATTTTCGTGGCTGCTGACGCAGCCCGCCGTGTCGTCCGTGATCGCCGGCGCGACCTCGCCGGAGCAGATCCGCGCCAACGCGGCGGCGGCGGCCTGGCGCCTCAGCAGCGACGAGCTCGGCCAGATCGACCAACTCGCGCCGCTGGGCGCCAGCAGCTAGCTCTCAGCGGACGAACACGGGCGGCGAGTTGAGCCCGGGTGAGGGCTGCAGCACCGGGGGCTGCTGCGCCGGGGGCTGCTGCGCCGTCGGCGCCTCATCCCCGCACACCAGGCTCAGCAGGTCCGCCCTGCGCCGCGCCAGGTCGTTCAGCGTGCGAACCTGACCGGTGAAGGGATCGAACACGCTCGTGCCGGTGATGAAGGGCGAGAGGAAGGCTTCGTCACCGCCTCCGGGGAAGCGCGGGCTGATCTGCAGGAAGCCCGACCCCGACTCCGGGCCATGGCAGCCGTTGCAGGTATTCAAGGAAGCGTGGAAGCGCGCTTCCGGATCGAGGATACCGGGCGCCGACCACAGCTCGAGGTTGTTGAAGACCGTCGCCGCCTGGAAGCGCTGGCCTTCGAACACCGGCGGCACCGTGTTGCCGGTGCCTCCGGGCACCAGCGAGAGGATGGCCTCCGCGTTCTGGTTCACGAAGTTGGCGAAGGTGGCCGTGCCGTTGAAGCCCAGGTCCGGCGTCTCCGAGAGCGGCACCTGACGGAAGAAGCCCGTCTCGGGTGACAGATCGAACTGCCGCAGCTCCCAGGGCGCCCCGTTGCCCAGATCGATCTCGTTGGTGCGGAAGCTGAACAGCGCACTGCCGTTGACCGCTTCCGGCGACGCCCCGCGCGAGCTGAAGCTGCGCGTGATCTCCTCCAGCGCGGCGTTGTACTCCTCGGACGGGAACGGATGCGACTGCAGGCTGTGCCAGCGGTTGGCCCAATCGAGCACGTCCTGCTCGGTCGTACCGGGCAGGTTGTACTCGAAGATCATGGTGAACTGCAGCGGGAAGCCGCCGGGGCCGTTCACGCCGAAGACGAAGCGGCCCTCGCCGGCCGATCCAACCGACAGATCCCGCACGTCGAGCCGGTTGACGATCGCTTCCAGCGTGACGGGAGCGTGGTCGAGATCGAGCTCGCCGTTCGCGGTTCGCGGCCAGGCGTCGAGGACGATGCTCTGCATGCCGGGGCGCGGCTGCACCACGAAGCCGTTGACCTGCTGTGGCGTCGTGAACGTGCGCAGCATCTCTTCCATCATCCGCGGCGCGTCTTCCGGCGTCGGCGCCAGCTCGCGCATCAGGTGCCCGAGGCTCCAGACTCCGGCGCTCGTCGCGGGCGCCGCAACGGCCACACCGGGCTGATCCTCGGCGACTGCGCCGGCGAGCGAGCTGACCGGCGAGCCCGCGACGACGTCGATCGGGCGCGACGGGACGCCGAAGGGCGGCACCGGCACGCCGATCGGCGGCGGGAAGCCGGGGCTCGTGGCGCCGGTGCCGTTGCCGGCGGTGCGCACCGGATCATCGACCACGCTCAGCGAGGTGATCATCAGCTCGCGCCGCGAGGACACGAAGCAGCCGGTGGGCGGCGTCAGCTCGTAGCTGAGGTTGATGTCGAAGAACTCGAACTCTCGCCCGAAGGACTCCAGGAAGAGCGAGACCTCGTGCTCGCCGGGCTCCGCGTCCTCCGTACCGGTGACGAAGACCGCGAAGTTGCCGCTCGCGCCCGGCTCAATTTGCTGGAACTGCTGATCGAACGAGACGTTGATGCCCTGCTCGAAGTTGTTCTGGAACAGGTCGTACTCGGTCGCCCCGCACGCGCCCACGTCATTGTTCTGGACGGTGACGTCGTACTCGACCGTGGTGTCGGGCGGAACGGGCCCGCTCGCCACCGGGTCCACGCTGAAGGTCGTGGGGTGGTGGATGCAGGAGAGCGCCGTCAGCTGGTCCTTGCTGATCGCCTGCGTGGACACGAACACCTCGTCGATCGTGCCGTCGAAGAACTGCGACTGCGAGGTCGCGCCGATCCGGACCGGCGCGAACACGTTGCGCAGCGTACCGGCCGCAAAGACCTGCCCGAACTGCTCGCCGTTGATGAACAGGAACAGGAACCTGCCGTCGAACATGCCGGCCACGTGCGTGAACACGCCCGCCTCGATCGGCGCGCGCGACACCACGGTCGTGCCGTTGCTGAGCACCACCGACATCTCGATGTTGCCGTCGTGGATGCCGAGCGAGAACGAGGTCTGGCGGTTCAGGCGCTTGATCACGATCGGGTGATCCCCCTCCACCGTCCGCGGGTTGACCCAGGCCCCCACCGCGATGCGCGAAGTCACCGTGAACTGCGGCTGATCGGGGATCTGCACCACGTCCTGCGGGCTGCGGAACTCCAGCGCTTGATCGGAGATGCCCTGGACGCACTCGGCGCCGAGCTCATGCTGCGCGCTGGCGCCGAAGCCCGAGCTGTCGGCGAGGAAATGCGAGCTGGGCGAGCAGTCGTCGAAGTGCCAGAGGCCGAAGCCGGAGTCGTCCACGACCGGGCCGCCGCCGAAGCCGCCGCCGCCGCCAAAGCCGCCCCCGCCGCCGACGCCGCCCCCACCGGGAAAGGGCGGATCAACGATGATCACGCCACCCGCGCCGCCGGCGCCGGTAGCGCCGCCGCTGCCGATGATCACGTCACCGCCGCCGGCGCTGCCGGCGCTCCCCGAGCTGCTGCTGATCACCGTGCCGTCCGGCCCCAGCACGACCGTGGTGCCGTCGGGCGTGCCCACGATCGCGTTGTTGAGCGCCTCGGTGTGCTCGTCGTAGCTCTCCGCCGAGAACCGCTCATCCACTTCGCCACCGCAGGCGGCGCATACGCCTGCGGCGGCCAGGCCCAGCGCCAGGGTGCTTGCCAGCGATCGGGGTGCGGGCTGCGCTCGCAGCAGCTTCTGGGGCAGAGCGCTCAACTTCTCTCTCGACTTCACGAGTACCTCCCTCGGGGGTCGCGGTGTCACGGACGTGCAACACCAGCGCGCCGCAATGCTAGCTGCGAGGCGGCACCCGCGCCCGCGAAAGTTGGCGCGACAAAGCATCAGAACGCAGCGGCGCGCTGACGCGCTGTTTCACGAGATCCGATTCACGGAGTCGCGCTCACGTCCGCGACAGCTACGCCGCTCGCCTTCAGCCAGGAACAGAGCCGGGCTCCTGCCAGCGCATCCGGGGGGTATCCAGCGACCTTGCCGGGCGTGCGCTCTCCCCTGGGTGCCGCTATCCTACCGGGCGAGCTGCGCCGTACGGAGGGGACCGGGCGGCCCCAGCCGCCGAGTTGGAGGGACAGTGCACAACACCAAGCGAATGACGCCGCCACCGAGCTTCTCCCAGGTCTTCGCGGAGTTGCAGGCGGAACGCACGATGAGCCCGCTGGTGGCGCGGCGCGTCTTCGACTCGATCCTGGCGGGCGGCTGGACCCCCGTGCAGATCGCCGCGTTTCTGGTTTCACTGGAGCTGCTCGGGCAGACCAGCACCGTGCTCTCGGCCGCCGCCAAGGCGATGCGCGCCAAGATGGTCGAGGTCAAGCACGGCTTGCCGCTGGTGTTCGACTGCTGCGGCACGGGCGGGGACGGTAAACACAGCATCAACGTCTCGACCGGCGCGGCGATCATCGTGGCCGCTGCCGGCGTGCCGGTCGCCAAGCATGGCAATCGCTCCGCCTCCAGCCGCACGGGCTCGGCCGACGTGCTCCAGGCGCTCGGCATTCCGATCGAGCTACCGCCGGCGGCCGCGATCGACGTGCTGCGCGCCGCCAACATCACGTTTCTGTTCGCGCAGGAGTATCACCCGGCGATGAAATACGCGGCCGCGCCGCGCCGCGAGCTGGGCATCCCCACCATCTTCAACCTGCTCGGGCCGCTGTGCAATCCAGCGCAGGCCACGCATCAGCTGGTCGGCACCTTCTCGGAGGCGGCGCGGCCGACGATGGCGGGCGCGCTCGCGAGCCTGGGCGTGAAGGGCGCGTGGGTCGTGCGCGCAGAAGACGGACTGGACGAGATCAGCCCCTACGGCCCGACGCGCTTGAGCGTGGTGACCGGGGGCCGCGTCGAGGAAGGTGTCGTCACGCCGGAAGACTTCGGGCTCCTGCGCAGCCCCGCCGGCGCGCTCGATGGCGGCGACCCGCAGCGCAACGCGGGCATCCTGCAGGAGGTGCTGAGCGGCAAGCCGCACCCGGCGCGTGGCGCGATCGTGCTCAACGCCGCCGCGGGGCTGGCCATCGCCAAGGATCTGCGGCTGCAAGACGCCGCCGCGCTGGCCACACAGATGCTGGACAGCGGCAAGGCGCGCGAGACGCTGGAGGCCTGGCGGACCGCCGCCAAGGCCAAGGCGCCCGGCGTCGCTTCCTGAAGCCCCCTCGCTGCGGAGCCGCTCTCAGCCTGCTGGGCAGTCGTTGACGACGACGTCGGCGCTGCAGGCCGCGTTCGCCGCGCAGCTCGCGTTGCTGCCGCAGTCGATGCCGCAGAAGTCGGCCGTGCACGTGCCGCCGCTCGGACAGGCTCCGGCCCCCCTGCAGTCCAGGCTGCAGTTGCTGCCGGCGTCACAGCGGACAACGCCCTGGCAGGCGTTGTCCGTGCACGTGACCATGCAGTCAGCCTCCACGGAAGTGCAGTCGACCCGCTGCGAGCAGCTGTCGGAGCCGCAGCTGATGCTGCAGGAGCCGCTACCACCGGCGTTGCAGCGAGCGGTGTCACAGCTGCCTTCATCGCAGCGCACTTCGCAGCCCAGTGCGTCGCACGAGGCTCCAGCTCGGCAGGTCTGCGGGCCCTCGCAGAGCAGCGAGCACGTCACCACGTCGGCGTCGCAGGCCACGCCCGCCCTGCAGCTGCCGGCACCGGTGCAGAACACCCTGCACGACTGGCTGGCGCTGCAGGTGAGGACGCTGGGACCGGCGCAGGAATTGTCACCGCCGCAGAACACCGTCAGGTTGGCCGGGGTGAGCGTGGCCAGGCCGGCGCAAGCCCCGGCGCCACTGCAATCGATGTCGCAGGAGTCGTTCTGGCACTGCACGCCGCCGGCGCAGCTGTCGACCCCGCGGCACCCCAGGGACAGCTGACCCGTCGCGGCGGACTGGATGGGCGCCGTGCCCGAACACGAACGATCGCCCCGGCACTCGAACAGACAGTCGCTGCCCGCCGCGCACTCGAGCGGCTGCGTGCAAGTGTCGTCCTCGCCGCATTCGATGTCGCAGCGGTGCCCCGGCGCACAGCGGATCGCAGCCCTGCAGGCGCCGCGCGCCTTGCACTCCACTTCGCAATCCATGCCCTCCGGGCACACCAGCACAGCGCCGGCTTCATTGCAGGGCGCGGGCCCGGCGCGGCACTCGATCGCGCACGTGTTGCCTCGGCAAGTGCCACCGGCGGCGACGCACGCCGCATTGCAGTTGGTTGCCGGCGAGTTGGTGCCGCTGGTGTCGGACGTGTCGGACGCCGCGTCAGACATGGTGTCAGAGCCGCCGGGCGCGGCCGCGGGACTGGCAGGCGCGGGCGCGAGAGGCGCCGACGACGAGGAGGCCTCGCTCGGCCGGGCGCCGCTGCCCCCCGCTCGGCTGTCGGTCCCGCTGGCTCGGGGCTCCTCACTGGCCGGGGCCGTGCCAGGCCCCGGCGCGGTCGGCCCGCTCATCTCAGCGGCAGAGCTGGTCGGGGGTACATCGACTCGCCCCGCCCCCGCCGTGGCCGGATGCCGATCATCCACGGCGCAACCGGCGGCCCAGACCGCCAGAACCGCCAGACCTTCACGAAATCGGAGCCGGGCTATCAAAGCAGCGCTAGCTAAGACGCGCGAAGATTCTGCGTCAATGCTGAACACGACAGGGTCGCCGCGCGATCCGCTCAGAACCAGCGCGCCAGCGCCTGCTCGAGCGGACTCGACGACGTGTCGGTCCAGGCGATGCAGCCGTCGGGGCGCAGCAGCAACGACGGGCCACTGCGGGTGCGTGCCGCTCGAACCCCGGGCGGCAGGCGCTGCTCGGAGGGCGAGACGAACAGGCCCCCGCCGTTCTCCATCAGGGCGTAGAGGCGCTCTTCCCGGCCGCTGGCGAGCGTGAGCGCCCGCTCCTTGGCGAGCGTGCCGACGAGCGGGTCATCGTCCGCGAGGTCGTAGCGAATGCCCACGCCCGAGAGCATCTCGCCGAAGTAGCGATTGCCCTCCGGGAGCCTCATCAGCTCGCTCACGATCGTGCGCAGCGCGCTCGTCAGCGGGTCGGGCCGCAGCAGCGCGACCTGCGCGCGAGTATTTTCGAGCACGCACCGGGCCGGCTCCGATCACCACCACGTCATGAGTCATTCACCAATACTGAACCCGGTAAAACTTTGTGCCAGGACAATTTTTGTCCTGGTATACTATTTCGTGATGGGCGAGCTGCGCGAGAGCAAGAAACGCGAAACCCGGCAGCGCATCTCCGACGTCGCCACGCGGCTGTTCTACGCGCGCGGCTTCGACGCCGTGACGGTCGAGGAGATCGCGGCCGCCGCGAACGTCTCGAAGGTGACGGTGTTCAACTACTTCGCGCGGAAGGAGGACCTCCTCTTCGATCGCGAGGACGAGGTGAAGCAGCTCTTGCGCGACGCCCTGCGCGAGAGGCGGAAGGGCCAGTCGCCGATCGACGCGCTCCGGCGCCTCGTCGACCGGCTGCACGAGCAGAAGAACCCGTTCGCCCGCATCGACCGCCAGACGGTCGGCTTCTCTCGCGTCGTGGCCGCGAGCCCGTCGCTCCAGGCGCGCCTCCGCGAGATC
>DASTRX010000100.1:0-19210 GCA_035760985.1 Polyangiaceae bacterium | reverse complement strand
GCTCCGTCGCCGAGCGCGTGCTGCGCACCGCCCATTGCCCGGTGCTGACCGTGAAGGCCAGCCCACAAGCGCCCGAGAGCACCCACGGTCGGGCCGCGTAGCGAGCCCTCGTCGAGGGCAGCCCTCGAAGGGCAACGCGGCCCTCTAGGGCAGCTCGATCAACTCGATCAAGGAGCGAGCCGCACGGAGCGCGTGACCACCAGCTTCGCGCCCGCGGCCGCTCCGGTGCTCGCCGCATTCAGCGCCGCGGCGGGCGCAGCCAGCGCGCGCAAGCTCTCGGAGAGCAATCCCCGCTCAGCAGCAGTGAGCTGGTCGAGCGCGGCCGCGTCGAGCGCGGCTCCGTAGCGCAACCAGCGACGTGCCATCGTCACGTCGCCCAGTGCCAGATACGTCAAGCCGCGATACAGGCCGTAGCGCGCGCGCTCGCCCCCTTCCCAGCTCGCCAGGTTCTGCTCGCTGTGCTCGAAGATCTGATCCGCGTCGATGTAGCGCCCCTGCTGGTAGAAATCCGCCCCACGAGTCACACTGGAGCGCGAGCAGCCGAGCGAGGTGAGGCAAGCGACGGCAGCGGCAGCAACTGCTTCCAACGCTGCCGCCCTACGTGTTGCTGCGCGCCGTCGCATGTGAGACCGAGTTTGCAAGCGCGATGCCAGCGCCGAGCGGGCGCGGGCATGCCGCTTGCTACACACGTCGCGAACCTTGGCGCGGCGTATGGCAAAGCTCAATGCGGCGGCAACGCAGGTCTGGGGTCTGATCAAGGAGACATTCGTAGAATGGGAAGAAGACCAGGCATCGCGGCTCGCGGCTTCGCTCGCCCTGTACACCTTGTTGTCGATCGCACCCCTGATTGTGGTCTCCATCGCCGTGGCGGGCCTGGTGTTCGGGGACGAGGCCGCGCGGGGGCAGCTCAGTCACCAGCTGGCTGGCGTAGTCGGGGAGCAGGCTGGCCGGGCCATCGAGGCGTTGATCGATAACGCGCACACGCCGCGCGCCGGCATCGTCGGTTCGGTGATCGGCATCGCCGTGCTGCTGTTCGGTGCCTCCGGCGTGTTCGGCGAGCTGCAGGTGGCGTTGAATCAAATCTGGAACGTCAAGCAGCGCAGCGGGCGCGGACTGCGCGGCGTGCTGCGCGATCGCTTCTTCTCCTTCTCGATGGTGATGGGCGTGGGCTTTCTGCTGCTGGTCTCGTTGATCGTCAGCGCGGTGCTGGCGACCGTGACCACGCATTTTTCCGACCTGTTGCCCTGGCCCGCGCTCTGGCAAGGGGTCAACACGCTGGTCGGGCTCGGCGTCAGCACCGTACTGTTTGCGTTGATCTTCAAGGTCGTGCCGGACGCGAAGATCGCCTGGCGCGACGTGTGGGTGGGCGCCTTCGTCACCGCCTGTTGCTTCGCCATCGGCAAGGGCGCTCTGGCCTGGTACGTGGGGCGCAGCGCCACCGTTTCACCCTTCGGTGCCGCGGGCTCGCTCGTGGCCTTGACGGTCTGGGTCTACTACTCCGCGCAAATCCTGTTCCTGGGAGCGGAGTTCGCCCAGGTCTACGCGACGCGCTTCGGCAGGCGCATCGAGCCGACCAGGAACGCGGTGCGGATGGACGATCGCCTGGGTAAAGGAGAGGGTTCGAGCGCTTGGCGCGTCTCCAAGACTTCCCCCTGACGATCCGTCGCACCCTGGCGCTCTGCCTCGCTGTCGCGAGCGCCGCCTCGGCGGCGGAGCCCACGAACTCGGAGGGAACATCGAGCAAGGCACCGGCAGGAGAGAGCGAGCAAACCGACGAGGCACCGCCTCCGGACACGGAGTTCTCGCTGGTGCCGTTCGTCGGTGGCAACAGTGACCAGGGCTTTGGCGGCGGCTACATCGCGTCGCTGGCGCGCTTGCAGCAGCATCGCGACCCGTACCTGTATCGCATCGACACCACGGGCAGCGCCACGTTCGCGAGCGGCCACGACGGCGGCGTGAGAGTCCCCTACGTCGACGTCTTCCTGCGCTGGAAGTTCCCGCATCTGATCCCGAACCTGCTCGGGCTGGAGCTGCGCGCCTCGTTCACGCGCGAGACGAACCTCGGCTACTACGGCCTGGGCAACGCGGCGGAGCCACCGCCAGGGCATGAGCGGGGCGACGAGTACTTCGAGCACGAGCGCATGCACCCCACCCTGCGCGCGAGCTTCGAATATCATCCGCGCCCGTTGATCCTGTCCTGGGGCGTGTCTTACACGGAAAATCGCATGACGGTGCCCGCGGGCACGCTGCTCGCCGAGGACATGCAGAGTGAGCTCCCTTATGTGCGCGAGCTGCTGGGCAATGACCTTCCGCACGGCGTCCCGCAGGTGAACTTCGGGATCGGCTGGGACACGCGCGACGACGAGAGCGCGCCAGTGCGCGGCTGGAACATCAGCCAGCAGGTCGATCTCGTGCCCGGCACGTTTGGCGAGGGGCACTACAGCTATGCTCGCTGGACGAACACGGTCGATGCGTTCGTCCCCCTGCTGCCCAAGAACCGGCGCCTGGTCTTCGCGCTGCGCGTGGGCACGGATCTGCTCTTCGGCCACCCCCCGTTCTGGGAGCTGCCGCGCTTCGACGATACGTTCGCGATCGGCGGCTCGCGTGGAGTCCGCGGCGTGCCGGCGCAGCGCTACTATGGAAAGATCAAGGTGCTGAGCAACGCCGAGCTGCGCAGCGAGCTGCTGGCGGGGAAGGTTCTGGGCGTGGAACGGCGCCTGGGCGTGGTCGCGTTCCTGGACAGCGGCCGGCTGTGGGCCGACTACGCCTCGCATCCCGATCTCGACGGGACGGGCCTGGGCCTGAAGTACGGCGTCGGCGGCGGCCTGCGCATCGCCTCCGGCAAGACCTTCATTCTGCGGCTCGATCTCGCCTGGTCCCCGGAGAAGCCGGGCACCAGCGGCTACATGTTAGCGGGGCACATGTTCTGATGGGGTCGCGCGCTCACGCCCCGGCGAGGCGATTCGCCTCCACCCTTTTGGCGCGCGCCTGAGGCAGAACGCGGCTTTTGCTGTGAGTTTACCCAGTCTGACGTTGGTACATCAGTTGCTGAAGCGCTCCGCCCTGTCGGGCGCGAGACGGTCTGGCTCGACACCCGCTCTCAGGAGAATGCATGGTACAAGCAGTCGGTGACATCATGACCCCAGCCCCCATTTCGCTGTCCACGGAGGCCACGGTGCGCGACGCCGCGCGCTACATGCGCGAGCGGAACGTCGGCGCGATCGTCGTGCACCGGCGCGGCGAGGTGTGTGGGATCGTGACCGATCGCGATATCGTCGTGCGCTGCCTGGCGCGCGACGGCAACTGCGACGAGACGCGGCTGCACGAGATCTGCAGCGTAAACCTGGTCGCTCTGCATCCAGACGATGACGTCGATTACGCCGTACGGCTGATGCGCGACAAGGCGATCCGGCGCATCCCCGTGGTCAAGAACGGCAAGGCCGTGGGCATCCTCTCGCTGGGAGATCTGGCGCTGGAACGGGATCCGTTTTCGGCGCTGGGGGCGATCAGTGCAGCATCCCCCAACAACTGACGCCTCCGGGCGCTTCGTCCGCCAGCCTTCCGTGTATCGCAACTGGATCACGCCGGACGGCTCCGCAGGACCGACCGGAGACGCTGGGTTTCAGGCGGCGCCTGGCCGCTACCACCTGTACGTGTCCTACGCCTGCCCGTGGGCTCACCGCACGCTGATCCTGCGCGCGCTCAAGGGGCTGGAGCAGCTGATCCCGATCTCGGTGCTGAACTGGAAGCTGGGCGCCGAGGGCTGGTCCTTTCAACCCGGCCCCGGCGTCGTGCCGGATCCGCTGCACGCGGCGAGCTTGCTCTCCCAGGTCTACCGCGCCGATCCGCGCCCCTTCAATGGACATGCCACGACACCGCTGCTCTGGGACAAGCAGCAAGCGCGCGTGGTCAGCAACGAGTCGGCGGACATCGTGCGCATGTTCAACTCCGCCTTCGACGCGATCGGAGCGCAGCCGGGCGACTACTATCCAGCCCCGTTGCGAGCGCAGATCGATGCGCTCGAGCAGGCGATCTACCGCTCGCTGAACAACGGCGTCTACCGGGCCGGCTTCGCGCGCAGCCAGGGCGCCCACGAAGAGGCGGTGCGCGAGGTGTTCGCGCAGCTGGACGAGCTGGAGCAGCGCCTGACCCGCCAGCGCTACCTGTTCGGCAGCCGCTTCACCGAGGCGGATGTGCGGCTGTTCGTCACACTGATCCGTTTTGACGCGGCCTATCACGGCCACTTCAAATGCAACGTGCGGCGGCTGGTCGACTATCCCGCCCTGTGGGCCTACACGCGCGATCTGTATCAGATGCCAGCGATCCGCGGCACCGTGCACCTCGACCACATCAAGCACCACTACTACGAGAGCCATCCGGCGCTGGACCCCACCGGCATCGTCCCGATCGGCCCGGAGCTGGATTTCGACACACCGCACGAGCGCGGCGCGCTTCCCCAACCACCCTAGCTGCGGCATGAGCCATGCAGCGCGCCGAGGATGGCCCATTCCAACGCGACATCCGCCCAGGCTCGCAGGTCCTCGCCGGCTCACACCACCGTGGGCAGGCGCCCCGGAGAGCGCACGAGCACCAATCGCTCCGGTGCCACCGCCGAGCGCGACGACACCTACGGTCTGATCAGCGTGATCTATCATTCGCTGCAGGGCGCGGAGACCTGCGCGAAATACGAGGAGGACGCCCGGCGCGCGAAGAACTACGAGCTGGTGGCCTTCTTCGAGGACTGCCGCATCCAGCTCAACGAGCGCGCCGTGCAGGGCCGCGCCCTGCTCGCCGCCTATCTGGAAGGCATGGACGAGGAAGACGAAGAAGACGACCTGCGCGATGACGACCCGGAGCTCGAGCCCGCTCGCTGAGCCCACGCCGGCCTTCAAATCGCGACGCTGAAGGCGACCTTCGCCCCACCCTCAGGGAGATTCTCGGCCCAGGAGCGGCCGCCGTGCGCGCGCGCGATGCGCTGCACCAGCGACAGCCCGAGCCCCAGCGAGCCAGCGCCTGCCCGCTGGCGTTCACCGGCGCGATAGAACGCCTCGAACACATGGGGCAGCGCTCGCGGCTCGAAGCCAGGCCCGCGATCGCAGACTTCGAACACCAGGCTGCTCGCGGGCCCGGCGACGGGGCCTCCTTCCTCCACGCGCAGCACGCAACCAGCGACACCGCCGCCGTGTCGCTGAGCGTTGTCGAGCAGGTTGTCGAGCGCTCGCGCGATCAGCGTCGCGTCGACGGAGGCGGCGCGCCGGTCCGGCTGGCTCTGCGTCTCATCCCGCAGCAGCTGCGGGTCGAGCTCGAGCCGCTCCAGCCTCTCCCGGAACAGCTCCGCCGCCACCACCGGCTGCTTGCTCAGCGTCTCGAAGTCGAGCCGCGAGCTGGCGAGCAGCTTGCCCACCAGCGCGTCCAGCTCGCTCACCTCGCGCTCCACGGCGTCCAGCACCTGCCGGTTGGGCGCGCCGCTGCGCAGGATCTCGCTCGCGACGCGCAGCCGAGCCAGCGGGCTGCGCACCTCGTGCGACACCGCGGCCAGGAGCTCGCGCTGATCGCGCATCTGGCGCTCGATCCGTTGCGCCATGTCGTTCACGGACTCGGCGAGCAACGCGAGCTCGCCGCGCTGGTAGCGCCCCAGCCGCACGCGCGCGCTCAGGTTTCCGCTGCCGATCTCGCGCGTGGTGGCGATCAGCAGCGAGAGCGGGCGCACCAGGCGCCGGGCCACGAGCGCCGCGGACACCCACAGCACGAGCACCGCGCTGCCCAGCACCGAGAGCAGCGCGCGCCCGAAGCCGCGCGCCCCCTCGAAGCACACGCGCACGCTGCCGAGCGCCTGACCGTGGCGCGTGACCTGAAGCTCCTGGCGGGGCCCGCGGCAGGACACAGACCCCACCCGATCCAGCTCCTCGCCCTGGGCATCGCGCAGCGACAGGCCGGCGTCGAACGCCTGCGCCACCTGCTGGGCAAAGGCGCGGCGAGCGGGCGGATCCAGCCAGCGCTCCGCGAACTGATCGGCGGCGAACGAGCTCACCTGCCGCAGCCGCTGCGACCAGGCGGAAGCCGCTGGGTCGAGCGTGTGCAAGGCCAGGCCCGCCGCGACCACCGTGGCCAGGCTGGTCAGCCCGAGCCACAGGAACAGCTGCTTCTGCAGCCGTGGTCCGCCCAGGCCCGCGCTGCGCAGTCCCCTCGCGTGAGCTCCGCGCAGGACCAGGGCCGCGCGGAAGCTCATGTTTCCTCGCGCGCAAACATGTAGCCGACGCCGCGCACCGTGCGGATCAGCCGCGGCGGATCATCGCTCAGCTTGCGGCGCAGGTGCGACACGTGCACATCCACCGCGCGGTCGTTCACGTTGACATCGCTGCGACCGGCCAGGTCCATCAGCGCGCTGCGCGCCACGACGCGGCCGGCGCGCTGCATCAGCGCGACCAGCAGATCGAACTCCAGGCCGGTGAGCTCCAGTTCTCGCCCGTCAAGCTGGATGCGGCGGCTCTCCAGGTCCACCGTCACGCCCGAGACCGTGAACTGGCGGCGCTCGCCCCGCGCCTGCGTGCGCCGGATCACCGCGCGCAGGCGCGCGAGCAGCTCGCGCGGGCTGAACGGCTTCGGCAGATAGTCGTCCGCGCCCAGCTCCAGCCCCACCACGCGGTCCGTCTCGTCCCCCTTGGCCGTCAACATGATCACCGGCACATCGCTCTTCTCGCGAATCTTGCGCAGCACGCTGAGCCCGTCCATGCCGGGCATCATCACGTCCAGCAGCACCGCGTCCACGGGCTGCTTCTCCAGCAGGCGCAGCGCGGTCGGACCGTCGCCGGCCGACCGCGCCGTCACGGCATTTTGCTCGAGGTAGCTGCTCAGAAGCTCGAACAGCCGCGCATCGTCGTCGACGATCAGGACCTGCAGGGCCATGCTGGTTCGCTCACTCTATCACGCCGGCAGCTGGTGCCCCGGGCTCAGAGCGAGCCATTTCCCTCGGGCGGGGGCGGCGCCGGGCTGGATTTGCCCGCGTTGACGCGCTCCGCGGCGCGCACGCAGGCCTCCGCCACGGCGTCCAGGCGGCGCTCCTGCCAGGCGGCACCCCAACCGGAGTCGTGATGCCTCCAGCCGAAGAAGGCCGACCCAAATCCCGCCACGCTGCCCAGCGCGAGCAGCACCAACAACAACACTGGTCTTCCCATGACTCTCCTTTCCTGCGCTGCACCGCGCCCGTCACACGCCGTAGCCGGGCCCCAGCTCCAGAAAGCGCGCCAGGCGGCGCCGCTGGTCCGGATCGAGAGCCTCGTGGATCTGGCCCAGCGCGCGCGACAGCGCCGGCCCGACGCGGCGCAGCGAGTCCAGCTGGCGCTCCACCAGGGTCTCCACCCCTGCCGCATCAAAGCTCTCGGTCGCCAGCGACTGGGCCACCTCGGCGCGCGTGGCGCGCACCTCGGGCCGCAACTCCGTGAGCGACTCGCGCAGCTCCGTGAGCGCTCCGCGGATCGCCTTCTCCTGTCCCGGCGAGGTGTCGAGCGCCTCGAAAGCCCGGTACATCATCCAGCCGCCGTTGCGCCAGCCGGGACCACCACGCCCGCCGCGAGCGTGCCAGCCCGGGCCGTGCCAGGCGTGGCCGTGCCAGCCGTAGTCGTAGCCGTAGCGCCGCCAGCCGCGCCGGCGCAGGACGCTCACAAAACCGATCAAACACAACACGCCAAACACCAACCCGAACATGCTTCCTCGTCCTTTCCCTGGGGCCGCCCCACTCGCGGCGTTCACGGAGTCAGTCTGCGTTCGGCGTGTTGAGCGGGTGCGCGGCGCACTGTTAAGAAATCTCGAGAGGGCAGAGTGCGATGCAGGTGCAATGGCGCGCGCGGGTGCTTCCGTTGTAGCGGTTCTGCATCGGTCCGGGAGAGCGCTGCGCAAGGTTGGCACGCATGCGCGCCAGTGAGCGGCGACCTACGAGTATTTCACAGCCGAGCAATTGCAGACCGACCTGGGCCAGTACGCGATCCTGGAGCTCAGCGAGCCACGCGCCGCGGAGTCCAGGTCGCTGCGCGTGCGCCTGCCGGTGCCCCCCGAGAAATTGCACGACGCGATCTGAGCTCCGGGGGATTCTCTCGATTTCTGGGAAATCGAGCGGTACATGCTTGCCCATGACGCAGCAATCCCTCGAGGCGGTCCAGCGTCGGCGCACGCTCACGACGCTCGGCTTTCTCGGCGCGCTCGTGATCGCTGCCGCACTCGCGCTGTTCGCCAGTCCGGGCGCGACACAGGTCGCGCCGGAGCCCGCAACCAAACCCCCCGTCACCCCCCCCGTCAAGCCCGCCGCCAGCGCGCGAGCGAAGCTCGCCGCCCCGACCGAGCGCGCTCCGGCCAAGCCGGCCAAGCCAGCCCCGCCCCTGGTGGACGAACAGGTGCTCTGGGACGATCCGCCCGAGTGGAAGCGCCTGCCGTCCTCGGGCATGCGCTACGCGAGCTACCAGATCCCTGCGGCCAAGGGCGAGACCGTCGGCGGCGAGCTCAATGTCTTCATCCTGGGCGGCGACGTGGAAGCGAACATCCAGCGCTGGATCGGCGAGTTCTCCAACTTCGACCTGAAGACCGTGGTGCGTTCCCAGCGCAAGGTGCACGAGCTGGAGCAGACCATCGTCGAGATCCCGCGCGGGCGCTTCGACGGCGGCATGGGTGAAGGCAAGGCCAGCGACAACTACGGCTTGCTCGGCGCGATCGTCGTCGCGCCCTCGGGCGCCGAGTTCTTCTTCAAGCTCACGGGCCCCAGCAAGGCGGTGAAGGCCGCGCGCAAGCCGTTCTACCAGCTGCTCGACAGCGTGCACGCGGAGAAGGGTGCCGCGGCCAGCGCCGCAACGCCCGCGACCCGCGCAAACGCCGCAGCGGCGCCGCCCGCAAACGCCGCAGCGCCGCCCGCCTCCGGCTCGGTGACCCCGGCTCCGCACCCCTGAAGCGGGGCTTACCTGCGCGTGGAGCGCTGGTCGTGCAGCGGGCTTTCCTGGAGGGCTCGGTACCGCGCGGCGCCGAGCCCCTCAGGAGTGCCCGCCGTGGTCCATCATTTCAGCCTCGGCTGTGACAGGCCTCAGGGGGCGCGCTGGCCGTCAGCTCCGGCGTCCGGCGCCGTGCTCTCTCGACCGCGCACCCG
Organism: Polyangiaceae bacterium; assembly: GCA_035760985.1. Classification (GTDB taxonomy): domain Bacteria; phylum Myxococcota_A; class Polyangia; order Polyangiales; family Polyangiaceae; genus SZUA-265. Next base: position 10,083 of record DASTRX010000100.1, on the reverse strand, counting down.
GATGACCTCCTCGCGCTCGGCCGTCGCTGGTGGGGCAACGGGAGCGGGCGTCACTTCCGTCTGGGTGTTCACCTTGGCCTGGACCTGCGGCGGCTGCGTCTCCTGCAGGGCCTGCGCCGCCTTGCTCGTATCCTCGTTGTGCTGGGCCGCCTCGCGCTTGGCCTGCTCGATATCACCCTGGACGCGGCGCTCCTGTTCTTGCAGCGATTGCTGCAAGTCCTTGCGTGCCTTCAAGACATCATCGGTGACGCCCTGGCGGGCGAGCGCGAGCTTCTGCTCCAACTGCACCACCTCGGCCTTTGCCTTGGCCAGCTGTCCCTCGAGCTCTTTGGCCACTTCCGGACTGCGGCTTTGTGCTTCGCGCAGGTCTTTCGCCTGCTGTTGGACATCGCTCTTGCCCTGGCCCTGACAGGCCAGTCCCAGCGCCAGGGCGGCGCAAATGGCCGCCTGTTTCAGGTCGCGATACATGCTCCACCTCTCTTGCTCGAGCTGCTCCCCGCCCTGCTCTTTCAAGAAACAGACCATGGCCCGCTGCCGGCGCAGGACAGAGCGGGACAGAGCGGGACAGAGCGGGACAGAGCGGGGCAGCTTGCTCCACGCGGCGCCGAGCCTGCGCCGCGCCCTTGCAGCGCGCCTCAGGGCCGCGCGGCGCGCACGAGGTACTGCTTGGGCAAGCTCTCGCCCTGCACGATCTCCGCCTTCAGCCCGCCCGCCTCGAGCTCGCTGACGGCTTGCTCCGGCGACACGCGGTAGCGCGCAGGCGGGCCGATGTCCGAGTCGGCAGTGAAATCCACGATCCAGACCTCACCGCCGGGCGCGAGCGCCGCCGCCAGCTTGCGCGCGTACTGCGAGCGATCGTCGATGTGGTGCCAGGTGTCGACGATCAAGACGCGCGCCACGCTGCCGGCAGCGAGCCCGGGATCATCGGCGCTGACCCGCCGCGGTTCGACGTTGGCGAGCTGCTGCTGCTCGGCGCGCTGGGTCACGAAGCGGATCATCTCGGCCTCGACGTCGAGCGCCAGCACCTTGCCCCCGGGGCCCACCGCACGCGAGAGCCAGCCGACGAAGTAACCCGTACCCGTGCCGAGATCGGCGACGACGCTGCCCGGCGCGATCTTCATGTGCTCGATCACCTCCGCCGGGCGCTGCCAGGCGTCGCGCGCGGGATCGTCGAAGGATCTGGAAAATCCTTTCGCGTCCGAGAAGTCCTTGTGCAGGCCGTGGCTGTGTTCCGCCGGCGTTGCATCCGGGCCGGCTTCGGGCGCGCGCGCGGGCGCAGCCGGCGCACACGCCGCTCCTGCCAGAGCAGCGAAAAAACCAGCGACGGCGAGCCGGACAGCGGGACTTTGGTTGCGCATGGCGGTACCGGGAAGCTACTCTGGAGCGGTGCGAGCCTACCTCGATCTGCTGCAGAAAGTCCTGGACGAAGGCACGCGCAAGAGTGACCGGACCGGCACCGGTACACTGAGCCTGTTCGGCCATCAGATGCGCTTTGATCTCGCGCGCGGCTTCCCCTGCCTGACGACCAAGAAGCTGCACCTGCGCTCGATCATCGTGGAGCTGCTCTGGTTCCTGCGCGGCGACACGAACGTGCGCTACCTGCACGAGCATGACGTCAGCATCTGGGACGAGTGGGCGCGCGAGAACGGCGATCTGGGCCCCGTCTACGGCTACCAGTGGCGCTCCTGGCCCACGCCGGGCGGCGGTCACATCGATCAGATCGCGGGCGTGGTGGAACAGATCAAGACCAACCCCGACTCGCGCCGGTTGATCGTGAGCGCCTGGAACGTGGCGCAGATCGAGCAAATGGCGCTGCCGCCCTGCCACTGTCTGTTCCAGTTCTACGTGGCGAGCGGCAAGCTCTCCTGCCAGCTCTATCAGCGCAGCGCCGACCTGTTCCTCGGCGTGCCCTTCAACATCGCCTCCTACGCGCTGCTCACGCTGATGGTGGCGCAGGTGTGCGGTCTCGAGCCGGGCGAGTTCGTGCACAGCTTCGGCGACGTGCACCTGTACCTGAACCACGAGAGCCAGGCCCGCCTCCAGCTCACGCGCGAGCCGCGGCCGCTGCCCACGATGCGGCTCAACCCGGCGCTGCGTGACCTGTTCGCCTTCACGCCCCAGGACTTCGAGCTGGTCGGCTACGATCCACACCCCGGCATCAAGGCGCCGATCGCGGTCTGAGCTTCGCTCGCGCGCTGAAGGTGAAGCGATGAAGGTGAGCCTGATCGCGGCGGTCGCCAGCAACGGCGTGATCGGCCGAGCCAACGCCGTGCCGTGGCGGCTGCGCGACGATCTGCGCTTCTTCGTGCAGAAGACGCAGGGGCATCACGTGATCATGGGCCGCAAGCAATACGAGTCGGTGGGCCACTCGCTGCCGCGCCGGCCCAACCTCGTGATCAGCCGCAACCCGGATTTTTCGGCGGATTGCCCGGTGGTCCCCAGCCTGGAGCGCGCGCTGGAGCTGGCGCGAGCAGCCGGCGAGGACGAGGCGTTCGTGATCGGCGGCGGCGAGATCTATGCGCTGGCGCTGCCCCTGGCCGACACGTTCTATCGCACCCGCGTGCTCGCCGACGTGCCGGGTGACGTCTTCTTCCCCCGCTTCGAGGAGCGCGAGTGGCAGGTGCGGCGGCTGAGCGAGCAAGCCGCCGACGAGCGCAACGAGCACCCGTTCGTGATCGAAGAGCTGACCCGGCAGCGCTGACTACTCCGCGCGTGCTCCCCCAGCGTGCCCGAGCAGCCTCTGCAGCCGCTCCAGCGCCTCCTCGAAGCTGCTCACCTCGCTGCTCTCCTGGCACAGGAAGCGCTGGATCTCGGGCATCGCGGCGATCGCGCGGTCGGTGAGCGGATCTTTGCCGCGCACGTACGCGCCGAGCGCGATCAGGTCGCGCTTGCTCTCGTGCGCGGCGAGCAGCTCGCGCAGCTGCCGCGCCGCCCGCCGCTGCGGCTCAGCCGTGACGTCGCCCATCACGCGCGAGAGCGAGCGCAACACGTCGATCGCTGGATAGTGGCCGCGCGCGGCCAGCTCGCGCTCCAGGATGATGTGCCCATCGAGCAGCCCGCGCACCTCGTCGGCGATCGGCTCGGACAGATCGTCGCCCTCTACCAGCACGGTGTAGATGGCGGTGATCGCGCCCCTCGCGGCCTGCCCACCGCGCTCCAGCAGCCGCGGCAGCATCGAGAACACGCTCGGCGGATAGCCTCGCCGCACCGGTGGCTCGCCCGCAGCCAGGCCCACGTCGCGCTGCGCGCGCGCGACGCGCGTGATCGAGTCCACGAGCAAGAGCACGTTCTGCCCCTGGTCGCGGAACGACTCGGCGATCGCGGTCGCGACCTGGGCGGCGCGCAGCCGCTCCAGCGCCGGCGCGTCGCTGGTCGAGACCACCACCACCGCGCGCTCGCGCCCCACCGCGCCCAGCTGGTCGCGCAGGAAGTCGCCGACCTCGCGCCCGCGCTCTCCCACCAGGGCCACCACCACCACATCCACCGCGGCGCCCCGCGCGAGCGCGCCGAGCAGGCGGCTCTTGCCCACGCCCGAGCCGGCAAAGAGCCCGACGCGCTGCCCCTGACCCAGCGTTGCGAGCGCATCGATGGCGCGGATGCCCGTCGGCATCACGCGCGTCACCGGCTGGCGCTCGAGCGCGGGGGGCGGCGCCCGGTCCACGGGCACCGTGGCCGTGGCATCCAGCGGCCCGAGCGTGTCCAGGGGCCGCCCCAGCCCGTCCAGGACCCGCCCCAGCAGCCCGGGCCCCACGCGCACGTGCAGCGTCTGACCGGTGGCCTCCACGACGTCGTCCGGCCCGACCCCGACCACGTCGCCCAGGGCGAGGGCCACGATTTCACCGGCGCTAAAACCGACGATCTCCGCTTCCAGCGGCTCGCCGCGCCGGCGGATCCGCACGACTTCCCCGATCCGGGCCCCCGGCAAGGTCGCCCGCACGGCGAGGCCCGTGACGGCGCGCACGCGCCCCGCGGGCACCACCGAGGGCGTCCGCGCCAGCTCGGCACGGAGCTGGTTCAAGTCCATGCGCGGGAGCATAGCCCTTCGGGAGCAGGCACCAGGAAGCCAAAATTCGCCCGGAGCGACGCGATGTGGTTTTCTGGCTCCGCACGCTGGCCGTCTCCTACGGACGCGCGGGACCGCGCCGCGAAGAGAGCAGAAACCATGAAGACTCGAAGTCAATCCCGAGCAGGGCGGCAGCGAAGCGCCGTGGCAGCCGCGCTGGGTGCTTGGGCTTGCTGCGCTTGTCATGCGTCGGTCCAGGCAGACGCCCAGCTGAACACGGGCAAGTCCCAGGAGCAGGTGCGCGACTTCGATCGCCCGCTGGAGCCCGGCGCCGCGGCCCAGGCCGAGGCCGCCTCGGACTCGGCGGAGCCGCACGACTACGCCTTGCTGGGCGCGCGCCACGACCTGAACTACGCGGGGGCCAAGGCCCCGACCTGCCAGTGCCTGGCGGTCACGCTCAGCGACAAAGCGGAGGACCCCGCCTTTCAGTGGGAGCTCGGGGCCCCGCAGCTCGAGCCGAGCACCCAGCTGGTGATCGCCTTCACCTCCAGCGGGGTCAGCTGTGACTCGCCTCCCGCAGGCACGCTGGGCGCCTCGTACCAGGGCTATGCGATCGATGGAAATGACGTGGTGGTCTCCGTGGAGGCGCTGGGCGAGGGCCGGCCGCTGACCAGCGGCGCGATCATCCCCCGCCCGCTCGGCACGGGCTCGGTGCTGATTGAACCCGCTGGAGCCATCTACGGAAAGCCGCTGGACGGCAAGGGCAAGCGCTGCAAGCTCAGCCTGCCCGCGGCAGCGAGCAGCGCTGCTCCGGTGGTGCTTCCCGGCGCCACGGGCGCCCCTGCCAAGTGAGGAAGAAGGCTCCGGACTCCAAGGGAAGATCAGGGGCTCGGACCTGACAGACGGCGTCCGGCTCCAGGAATGCGCACCTTTCGGCACTATTCCTCCGTCAGTGATGCGGATCCTCCCCCGCGCGAGCCCCATCGTTGACGACGGCCTGACGGGATCATACGAAACCACGCTGTGGGTCTCCTGGCAGCTCGCGGGTGGGGCGGAAGACGGCTGACGAGCACTCCGGGGCATCCGCTGCTGGCGGCTCCGGCACTGGCGGCCCTAGCACTGGCGGCCTGTCTGCCGCGGGACGACCTGTCGAGTTACGCGAGCAGCTCCGTCGCTCAGGGCGGCGAGAGCGCTGGCGCGCCCGACGCCTCCTCGGGCAGCGCGGGGCTGCAGGGTCAGGGCGGCAATCCTGGTGAGGATCCAGGCCTGCCCGGCGGCGGCGGCTCGTCGGGTGCGGGCAGCGATGCCTCGGTCGAGGATGCGGGCGCACCGGAGGCCCCGGACGCTGCTGCCGAGCCAGACTCGGGCGCGCTCGACGCGGGCCCGGTCGCCAACGCCTGCGCCGCGACGCAAGGCGCCTTGCAGCCGGGCACCAACGTCTGTCTGTTCTTTGCGTCCAACGCGCGCGTGAGCTGGCAAGCCGCCGCCCTGGCATGCCAGTCGCGCGGCTCCGTGCTGGTCTCGATCCAGGACGTCGCGCGCAACGATTTCCTGACTAGCCTCATCAGCACAGACATTTGGATCGGTGGCAACGATCCCGGCACCAACCCCGGCGCCAATGCCTTCGTCTGGCGCGACGGCACGCCCGTCAGCCTGGCGCTGGGCACCTGGGCGGAGGGCGAGCCCGATGCCGTCGCCGACCAATTCTGCGTGGCGAAGACGGCGGAGGCCGCCGCCGCGCCCAGCCCCGCCTCTCCCTGGCGCGACCGCCCGTGCTCGGAGTTGAAGGCGTACGTGTGCGAGCAGAGCTTCTAGTGCAGCGTTAGTGCCGCGTGGGTTCCCCCGGTATGCCCTGCCTGACGGAAGACCTCGTCCTGGCGCTCACCTCGGGCACCACCACCGAGCAGGAGCGCGCTGCCGCCGAGCTGCACCTCGACAGCTGCGAACCGTGCCAGCTGCTCGTCGCCGCGGCGGCGCGAGATTTCGCGTCCGGTGTGCCGCCCGCGCCGGGGGCAGGCGCGATGCTGCTGCCCGGGGCGCTGATCGCCAACCGCTATCGGGTGGAGCGCTTCGTCGCGCAGGGCGGCATGGGCGAGGTGTACGAGGCCTTCGATCAGGTGCTGGACGAGCGCATCGCGCTCAAGACCTCGAGGCCGATCGCTGCCGACAACCCCAAGGCCGCCTTGCGGCTCAAGGCCGAGGTGCAGCTGGCGCGCCGCGTGAGTCACCCGCACACCTGCAGGATCTACGACTTCAGCGAGTGGGTCACCCCCGAGGGCGAAGCGCTGCAGTTCCTGACCATGGAGTTCATCCAGGGCACCACGCTCGGCAACCAGCTGCGCCGCGAAGGGCGGCGCGCTCCCGAGGAGGTGCTGGTGCTCGCCGAGCAGCTCCTTTCCGGCCTCGACGCGGTCCATCGCCTGGGCATCGTGCATCGCGACTTCAAGAGCGACAACGTGATGCTGCACGACTCGTCGCCGCTGGGCCTGGGATTGCACGCGGTGATCACGGATTTTGGGCTGGCGCGCGGCCTGGACGAGCGGCGCGCGCGGCTGACGAGCAACAGCCGCGCGCTCGTGGGCAGCGCCGCGTACATGGCGCCCGAGCAGGTGCTGGGCGAAGAGCTGACTCCGGCGGCGGACGTGTATGCGTTCGGCGTGGTGCTGTTCGAGCTGCTGACCGGCAGTCTGCCGTTCACGGGCGATTCCCCCATCGCCCTCGCGGTGCGACGGCTCAACCAACCGGCACCGCGGCCCTCCGCGCTCGTGCCCGACCTGCCCGCGTACTGGGACGCGCTGGTCGCGGCTTGCCTGGCGCGCTCGGTCGAGAGCCGATTGCCGGACGCAGGCGCCGTGCTGCGGCGCTTGCTCGAGTTCCGCTCCGGCAGCGTCGCAGCCCTGTCGACGGCTGCGCACCCTGCGCCCTCGCGGCGGGCGCGGGACGGCGCGCTCGCCGGGCTGGCGCTGCTGCTCGCAAGCTGGGGCGGGGTGCGGGCTTGTCAGCGGCGGGAACCGCTGCAGCAGCAGGTGGCGGCGCAGCTGGCCGCGCGCCCCTCGCCGCCCCGCTTGCCGCCGATCGAGCTCAGCCCCGCGCCATCTCCCGCCCCTGCGCACGACAGCGCACCGCACGACAGCGCACTGAGGGCGTCAGCGCCGGCGGCCGCGCCCGCCAGGCCTCGCGCGCCGGCACAGCGCAGCGCGCCAGCGCTCCCTGCCGCCGACATTCCCCGGCCCCAGCCGGAGCCAGCGCCGCCTCCCGGCACGCCCGAGCCGGTGCCAGCGCGGCCCAGCGCCGATCCCAGGGACGGTTTCAAATGGTGAAACAGCGCTCAGAAGCGCCCGCTCCAGCCTGCGTTCAGCGCGTCGGAGTCGACGTTCAGGAAGGGTCCTTCGTCCCTGGGCTCAGCGCGAGCGAGCAGCCAGTGACTGGCGATCGCGGAGCGACGGTGAAACACACGGGCACCGTGAAACACGCAGGCACTGCGAAGCAGCCGCCGAGCCCCGCGCTGCGTGCCTGCAGGAAGAACGCCGGCATGTGACAGCGGCCCCGCTCCCGCCTGCTCAGAACTGATGCGCGTAGGCGGCGAAGGCGCCGTCCGAGCCCGCCACGATCGACAAGCCCGCCAGGTCGGAGACCGTCGTGCTCGGCTTGCTCGGGCCGCTCACCAGCACCCACGTCGCCGAGCCGAGCGCCAGCACGCCCACTCCCAGCGCGACGTTGGACAGCACGTAGCGCGTGCGGATGCTCTCCACGGCCGCCTTGCTGCACCTCGGCTTGCAGTTGGCGTCCTTCAGCTCCTTCTCGTCGGAGCGCGCCTTCAGCCCCAGCGCGGTGAACGCCCCGAGGCTCACCACGCCCACGCCGATCAGAGTGCCACCGATCGCCCAGCGTTGCCCATCGAGCCAGGAGCCCTGCGCTCCGCCGGGCTGCTCGGCGCCGGAAGCGAGCGCGTTCGGTTCGAGCTGTACATCGATGGGGCGGAACTTCTCGCCCTCGCGCAGGGTCACCGTCTGAGACACCGGCGGCAAGCCCGGCCGCTCCAGCACCAACGTGTGCTCGCCGGGATCGACCGGGATGGCCAGGCCGTTGAGCGAGCTCGCCAGCTGCTGATCCTCCATGCGCACGGCCACGTCCGCCACGTCGTTGCCGTCGGCGAGTTGCGCGCGCACGACGATCGACGGGGTCACGGCATCGAGCTTCTGCAGCGTGGTGGCGCAGCGCCGCCGCACGTCGCCGCCGCACTGAGCGTTCACGCACTCGAGCAGCAGGGTGCGCGCGGCGCGGTACTGGCCGGAGCTGCGCAGGGCCTCCGTCCGTTGCACCGCATCGCAGCTGGCGGGTTCACTGGACTGGGCGCTAGCGGTTCGGGCAGGAAGCGAAAGCAGGGCGAGCGCGCCCCAAAACACGCTGACGAGAGCCGACGGCGATCGCTGCATAAGTGAAAAGCAGAACTGCTGAACACGAGACCCTATACCCTGCCCGGTTTTGCATCAACCGCGGGGTCCAGGCCTCGTCCAACCGGACGGCCACTCCGCACTCGATCGGGTTTGTCGAAGCCCCGGGGTCGGCTCAATCTGAGTGTGCATGCGCGCGCGCCGTCTCGTTCTGGGGCTGCTCTGGATCCAGCTGCTCCCGAGCTGCGGCCAGGGAGAACGCGAGCGCGGGGATGCCCACGTCCCTCGGGAACTGGCAGCGCGGCCCCTCCCGAACGATCCGCCTCCGCCGCCCGAGACGTACGCCGACCACCTCGCGGCTGTGCCCAGCGGCGCGAGCGAGCAGGAGACGCTCGAGGCGTTGCTCTACGACTATTGTGGGGGATGCCACGGCTCCGATCACGATCAGCGCTTCGACGGCGCGGGCATGTACTACGTCGACGACATCGATCGGCTGATCGAGACCGGCAAGATCATCCCGGGGGCTCCCGGGGACTCGAAGCTCTTGCTGCGCATGGAGCGGGGGGAGATGCCGCCGCTCTCCACCGGGTTGTCTCCGGCTCCACCGGAGCTGATCGAGCGGCTCTCCCAGTTCATCCAGGGTCTGCCGCCGCGCTGATTTGCCGGCCCCAGCCCGCCGCTGAGTCGTCACTGGTAGCTGGCGGGGAAGTAACCGCCCGCCGCCATCAGGAACAGCACGCGCAGCGTGGCTTGATAATACCAGCGGTCGTCGAGGTCTTCGTACGCCTGCCACTCGGCGACATAGCCGTTGAGCTTGTTCGCGTCGACGGCCGCGCCGCTGAGCGAGAGCGAGCCCAGGAAGGCGCTGTTGCGCTTGTCCTCGAAGTCGTCCGCGTCGGCCATGGCCTTGATGCCGCCCTTCGCGTCCACCGCCTGGCTCATGCGCTGCAGGAAGCTCTTGGCGTCGGCGTTGCCGGACCAGCCGTAGTCCAGCACGACACGCCAGGGATTGCGCACCGCTTCGTAGCCGAACTGGCCGCGGTCACCGTTCTCCGAACGGCCGTCGCCGAAGCCCCAGTCCGGGATCAGGCCCGCCTTGGCGTCCTGCATGCCTCTCAGCATGGTGTACGTGTCGGTCGCGAGCTTGTTCCAGAACTCCGCGCGATCGCTCTGCACGGCCGCGAACAGGCGGTAGTGCCCCGGCGAGAAGTACGAGGGATTCACGGTGCCGTTGCCGCAGCCGCCGAACTGATCGCCGGGCTTGAGGATGGTCTGGCCGTTGTCACACTGCTGCGTCTCGTTGGTGCCGATGGCCCCGATCAGGTTCCTGGCGTCTTCGCCGTAGCCGCCCCAGCGGGTATCGGCGAGCACCAGCCCCAGCGCCGTGTCCAGATCGGCGTCGGAGGCGCCGTTGCCGCCCGTCTGCCCGCCGCACACCGCCTGGCGCCAGTTCATCACGCCGTTGCCGTTGCGGTGCTCGCGATAGTACTTCCACAGCCCGTCGAACACCGGGCGGTCGCCGATGGCCACGGACAGCAACATGCCGTAGCCGATGCCCTCGGAGACCACCTCCTTCGATCCGGTGTAGTCGTCCTTGAGCACATAGACCGTGCCGTCGTCGCAGCTCTGGTAAAAGCGCGACTTCCAGTCCAGGTACGCGCGCTCGACCATGGTCTGCGTGATCTG
>DASTRX010000099.1:0-35260 GCA_035760985.1 Polyangiaceae bacterium | reverse complement strand
CGCCGCCCGACTCGCTGACGCTGGCGTCGCTCACGTTGCCGGCGTCGTCGAGCTTCAGGGTCAGGCCGACGTGCGCGGAGCGCCCGCTCGCGCGCTGGGCCTCGGGATACACGGGCTCGACGCTTTCGATCAGCCGTGGCGGCGTCGGGCGGGCAGCGTCCGGGGCGGAGTGCTCAGCCGCCGGCGCGGCATCGGGCTCGGCGGGCGCTACGGGTTCGGCGTTTTGGGCGAACGCGAGCGAGCTCGGCAAGAGCAGCGAGGCGCAGGCGAGGGCGGTCAGGCGCAGGTGTCTCATGGAGTGTCTCACAGAAGGGGCAGGCTGAGCTGCCGTGCCGACCCCCTCAGCAAGGGCTGCGCCAGCCGTCAAAAGCGCGCGGATCGCGGCAATTGACGGCTTTCACGCGCGCGCGCGGCGCGGAGTCCGCGGACGCTCGTCCGTGGCCGCGTACACCCGTCCGTCGCGCGGGCGTCCGTCGTGGGTGCGGGTGGTTCAGTAAGTGACGGTGGGATGCAAGAGTGCGCGGGCAGCGCCGTTCATCAGGGCTCGGACATTTCCAAGGAGAGCTTCATGATCAGCAGAGTCTGTGTCGCCAGTCTGGGCGTTCTCGGTGGGCTCCTCGTGGCCGGCGGCGCCGGCGCAGCGGAGGCCGCGGCGAGCACCGATGCGAGCGCGGGCGGCGCTCTGCCCGCGGAGCACACGAACGCCGACACCACCAGCGGCGGGGGCGCTGCCAGCCGTCCCGCGCGTGGCATGCACAACAGCATCTCGCTGCTGCTGAACCTCGGTTACGCCTATTCGGCGGGCACCGGCCTCGGCGTGAGCGGACGTTATCAGTACACGGTGGTGCCGGAGGGCTTTCTGCACAGCAGCTCGATTCGCGACGATTTCGGCGTGGAAGCCGCCGTCGACTTCTTCCACTACAGCTGGGACCTTCTCGGTTACTCCTGGACGTACAACGAGGTGGGGCTCTCGGCGAGCGCGGTCTGGAACCTCTGGTTCAGTGAACAGTTCGCGGCCTACCCCCGGCTCGGGCTCGGCTTTGCCTTCGGCAGTTTCTCGGACAATACCGGCTTCTCCGCACCCGGCGGCTACGGCGGCTTGTTCCTGGTCGGAGGCGCCGGCGTGCTCTACGAGCTCGCGCCGGTGACCCTGCGCGCCGAGGTCAGCAACAACTACCTCGGCCTGGGCGCGGCCATCTCGCTCTGAGTGTTTCAGCACGGCGGACGCCCGTCCGCCGTGCGCGGACAGCTGTCCGCCGGCGAGCGCGGGTCTGTCCGCGGGCTAAAGGGCCAGGGCCAAAAACAGCCGCATTCGCCCTCGAAAGAGCCTGGCACGTCCAGTGCTTGGAGCCTCGCGTCCGCCGCCGACCCCCGGCGCTGAGACTCGGAGACCAAGCACATGAACATCGTCGAACGTTCCAAGGAGATTCTGCTCGATCTCGGGGCATCCCCGATCCTGTTTCTGATGATCGGGCTCAGTGTGCTGAGCCTGGCCGTGATGCTGGAGCGCCTGTGGTTCTTCACGGCGGGCGCGGTGAAGCTCGATCGCTTCGCGCGCGAGCTGGAAGAGCGCCTCGGGGCGGGCGATCTGCCGGGGGCCCGCGCGCTCACCGAAGGCTCGCGCTCGGTCGAGGTCTCGATCCTGGCGGCCGGGCTGCATCACGCCGAACGCGGCGTGGACGCGGCGCGAGAAGCAATGGCCAGCGCGACCGCGATCGGCCGGCTGCGGCTGGAGCGGCGGCTCTCGTTCCTGGGCACGCTCGGTAACAACGCGCCCTTCATCGGCCTGCTGGGCACGGTGATCGGCATCGTGCAAGCCTTCGACCAGCTGCAGCGCGCGGGCCTCGGCGGCTCGGCGAGCGCCGACATCATGGGCGCGATCGCCGAGGCGCTGGTCGCGACCGCGATCGGCATCGCCGTCGCCATCCCCGCCGTCGCCGCCTTCAACTACTTCCAGCGCCGCATCCGCAACACGCTCGGCAACGCGGAGGCGCTGGAGCACATCCTGCTCTCGTACCTGGAAGGCGGTGGCCCGGTGTCGCCCGTCGCCTCCGGCCGCACGCCGAACCCCGACGGTCGTCGCGTGCGCCTCTCGCTCTCGAACATCTCCCACTCTGCCGGCAACGGCGCCGCCCTGGAGAGCTGATCATGGCTGCCACGACCTCCCACTCCGACGAAGGCATCACGGGCATCAACGTCACGCCGCTGGTCGACATCACGCTGGTGCTGCTGATCATCTTCATGGTCACGGCCAAGCTGATCGCCGGGCAGAGCGTGCCGCTCGACCTGCCCAAGGCCGCGACCGCCGGCGCGACGCAGAGCGTGTTCACGGTGGCGATCGACGCCGACGCGCACGTGACCGCCAACGGCATCGCCGTGATCGACCGCGGCGCGCTGCAGAACCAGGCAAAGAAGGCGCTGCAGAGCGATCCCAACCTGCGCGTGCTGGTCTCCGCCTCGACGCGCTCCAGCCACGGCAGCGTGATGCAAGTGGTCGACAGCCTGCGCCAGATCGGCATCACGCGCATCGCCTTCGCGGCGGATCAGGGCGAGCCCTCCCCGAACTTTCAGTGAGCAAACGACATGGTCTCCTCAGCCTTCGAGAACCCCGTGAGCCGTAACCTGGCACAGCTCTGGAGCGCCACCGAGCCGCACGAAGGCCGGATCGCGATCGCCGCGCTGCTGGCGCTGGGAGCACACCTCGGCTTCGCGCTCTGGGCGCCGGAACACGTGCCGGCACCGCGCGCGGTGCCGGCGCCGGTGGAAGTCGAGTTCGCGCAGCGCGAACCGCCGCCTCCGCCACCGGCACCCGTCGCCGCGCCCGAGCCGCCGGCGCCCGCTCCCGCTCCCGTGCGCACGGCGCCCAAGATCGCAGCCCCTTCTCCTGCAGCGAGAGCCGCTGCCGTGATGACGGCGGCACCGACGGCACCGGACCCATCACCGAGCGACGAGCCCTTCGACTTCACCAGCGACCCGACCAGCACGGTCCTCTCCTCCGGTGTGGTGGCGGTCGGCGGCACCGGCACCCACGGCCTCGCTGGCGCGCAGCTCGGTGGGCGCGGCACCGAGCCCGTGCACACGCCCGTGCGCGGCGACGGCCTCACGGCAGCGGGCGACCTCAGCCAGTCCCCGCGCCTGCGCGAGTCCGATCCCTGCCGCGGCTACTTCCCGAGTTCCGCGCGCGACGACGTGGCGGCGGCGGTGGTGCGCGTGATCGTCAACCAACAGGGCATCGCGACCAGCGCCAACGTCGTCTCCGAATCACCGATCGGACAAGGCTTCGGCGCGGCGGCGCGCACCTGCATGCTCCAACAGCGCTTCAGCCCGGCGCTCGACCGCCAGGGCCGTCCCGCGGCGACGGCCGTCAACGTGAACGTCAAGTTCAGCCGCTGAGCGGCGACGGGGGCGCTCCCTCCCGAGTGCTCCTCGTGCTAGGACGCCGTCCGGGAGGAACTCATGCAGCGCGAGCAGTTGATCCAGTTTCTGCGCAAGTACAAGCTTGCCGTGCAAGCGTCCGTTGCCGCCGATGGAACACCGCAGGCGGCGGTGGTCGGCATCGCGGTCAGCGACCAGCTGGAGCTGGTGTTCGACACGCTGGAGACCACGCGCAAGTACCAAAACCTGCGCGCCAACCCGCGCATCGCGCTGGTCGTCGGCTGGGATCACGAGATCACGGCGCAGATCGAGGGCGTCGTCGATTTCCCCACCGGTCCCGAGCTGCAGCGCATCCGGGACGTGTACTTCGTGCCCTATCCCGACGGCCGCGATCGCCTCGCCTGGCCGGGCATCACCCACGCGCGGGTGCGCCCGACCTGGATCCGTTACAGCGATTTCACGCGCGATCCACCGCTGATTGTGGAGCTCGGCCCCGAGCAGCTCTGAACGCGCCAGGATGAGCCCGTTCAGCGCGTGACGCAGTCGCTCGCGCACGTCCAGTGGGAGACCGCGGGATCGTAGACGCAGCTCCGGTTGCCAACGCAGTCGTCATTGCTGCGGCATTCGTCCTGCTCGGAGTGGCAATAGTAGCCGACGTGCGGATACAAGTTACCGCACTGCGGTGCGAGCGACGCTTCGCAGGCGAAGCCAGCGCAGTCGTCCGCTGATGAGCAACGGGATTCAACGCAGCGGCGCACGTTCTGACACTCGCAGCGCGCCATCGGACCGCAGTCGCTGTCGACCTGGCACTCGTTGTAGAGGCATTCGCCGCCGACGCCGAGCTGGCACGTACCACCGGGCGCTGCCGTGCAATCGTCGTCGCCATGGCAAGGCGCCTCGACCGGATACCCGCAGGCGTAGGGGGGGGTCGTCTGACATTCGCCGGTGGGAAGACAGGTCGTGTCTCCGGCACCGAGGCTCGGACGGCATGTGCCGCCAGGGCGGAAGATGCAGTCGGAGTCTTGCTCGCAGCCCTTGCCCCGGTCGTCGCCCGGGTAGACGCACTCACTCGAAGGGAGTCCCCTGCAGATGCCGTTCGGTTGCGCCGTGCAGTCGGCGGAGGACTGACAGTAGTCGGCCAGCATGCAGGCGTTGAAGGAGACGACGTTGTTCGCGTCGTACTGCTGGGGGCAAACCAGCGAGGGGAACAGCAGGTATTCCTGGCCCACCCGTGAACCGTTGCAGGCTGCCGTCCAGATTTCGTGTGGACCGCTGCGCGGCGCGGTGGCGGTGCGCCACTCCTCGTCGCTCAGCAGCCGCACCCCCGCGTCTGGCGCCTGGTGCTGGGGCTTGTTCTGGGCGCAGGCGAGCAGCGCTGCGAGGCAGTAGTACCGAATTGAACCACGCGAGCACCAGCGCACGCCACACGATAGCACGCGCTGCGCTGCCCGTCGGCTGCCAGCGCGGCGCGCCGAGCTGCGCGACCCGTCCGGGCTGTTTCACGATACGTTCGGCATCACGCCGTCGGGTGCCGTGCTGGTGCGTCCAGACGGCGTGGTCGCTGGTGCTGCAACGCTTGCTGGCCCGGACGGGGGAGAGCCCCTCCACACGCCCCAGTGGGCGGTCCTAGGGTGGGGCTCGGTCCGCTCGGTACCGAGCCCTCCAGGAATGCCCACTGAGCGAGGACAACTGAGCGAGGACAACTGAGCGAGGGCAACCGAGCGAGCAACTGTGCGACGGCTCAGAGCAGGAAGCGCACCAGCGCCTGGCCGACGGTGGCGAACAAGCTGAGCAGCAAGGCGCCGATCAGCGCCGTCGAGAAGCCCTGAATGCTCAGGTTGGAGGAGAGCTTGTCCGTGACCTTCAACAGGATGGCGTTCACCAGCCAGCGCGTGAGGAAGCTCAGCAGAAAGCCGATGCCGAGGCTCATGATGCCGATCACGGCGAACAGGAACCAGCCGATTAACCAGTTGATCACGCCGAAGATCGCCGCCACCCAAATGGCTCCGCGAAAGCCCTTCACGCTGAAGCCGGGCAGCAGCTGGGCCGTGAGCCAGAACGCTGCGCTCATCACCAACCAGGTCACCAGCAAGCCCATGCTGCCGTCCTAGCCCCGAATCGCGGCGGGAGACAAGCCCGGCCTGCAGCGCCGCGCGCGGCTCACTCGCAGCTGCGCGACTTCGCGCCTCGCTGGCAGTCGAGGCCGAAGCCCGTGGGTTGATTGGGATCCACCACGTCGCACGAGCAGCCGCCGTCGTCGAGCTCGCCCGGCTGCCCCTCTTCGGACCGCAGAGGAGGTGTGCCCAGCGGTGGGATCAGCAGCAGCCGTTCGCCGAACGAGAGGCAAGTCGCCGTCTCACAGGTGAGTCCATCCTCGAACTCGACGTTCACGCTGTCGGGCAGGGGTTGGTCGCGATCCAGGACGCCGATATCCTCGCGGCGCCCATCCGACGTTTGCGCCGCCCGCGCGGGCCGCACCACGCGCAGGAACTGGGGCTCGCCGCCGGCCTTCCACGCGGCGAGCTCGCCACGACTGC
Source organism: Polyangiaceae bacterium (assembly GCA_035760985.1). GTDB lineage: Bacteria > Myxococcota_A > Polyangia > Polyangiales > Polyangiaceae > SZUA-265. The sequence goes on along the minus strand of DASTRX010000099.1, from coordinate 29,348 downwards.
CAGCGTCGCCGAGAAAGAAGCCGTCCACGTGGAGCACTGGGCTGCGCTGGGGTTGGTGCCAGCCACTTGGCACGAGAGCACGAGACGGGGAAAGCAAGCAGCATGCCACGCTCTGGGGTGCGATTGTCAGCTGATTTTGCCTGGTGGCGCGGGGCTGCGGGCGCAGACTGTGCCAGTCATCGAGCAGCTGGCAGGGAAGTCGTGGCAGCGGGCGTGCCCATTCACGGCTGGAGCGCGGCTCGCGGCTGCACCACCGCTACCATGCGCGCGGGGGCCCCCACCGTGTCGCGCTGCACTTTGCCCGTGCAGCGAAAGCTCCGGTAGTCGCCCGCTCGTGTGCGCAGCTGCAGCTCGAGATCGAAGGCCGTGCCAGCGGCAAAATGCGCGTCCAGCGCTTCGAACGTCGGTTCACGGTCGCGCGGGTGCAGCAGCTCGCTCAACGCTTGCCGGGAGGCTGTCAGCTCGCCAGGTGCATAGCCCAACAAGGAGTAGAAATCGTTGGACCACACCTGGGCGTCGCGGTTCACGTCTGGCCAGTCCCAGACGCCGTACGGTGTGCTGCCGGTGAGCAGCTCGTGATGCTCGGCGAGCTCCTTGGCCAGTAGATCCTGCAGGTTCGAGGCGCGCAGACGCTCGGAGAGCAGGTCCTCGTGCTGAGCAGCGAAGGCGCGCTCGTTGGCTCGGGTCTTGGTCAGGTCCACCACGCTCATCACGACGCCCGCTGAACCGGCCGTGGGCTGATGGCGGGAGAGGCGCAGCAGGTAGGGGGTGCCGGACCGGTCGTGCACTTCATGAGCGATGGGTCCAGCGCCGCGCAGCACGTCGCTGAGTTGCTCGTCCAGGCTGCCGACGTCGAGCCGCGAGAGCACGTGCGCGAGCGGGCGCCCGATGTCGCTCGCCTGGATGCCGAACGCATCCGCCGCGTACGGCGTGAAGCGGCGCAGCCGCAGCCCCGCGTCCAGGAAGATGGCGCCGACTTGCGTGACGCTGAACAGGCTCTGCTCGTCTTGCACCAGCTCGCGCAGCTCGTCGATCTTGGCCTGGTATTCACCGTTGACCGAGTACAGCTCTTCGTTGACCGAGTGCAGCTCTTCGTTCGTGCTCTGCAGCTCTTCGTTGGAGGCGAGCAGCTCCTCGTTCGTGCTCTGCAGTTCTTCGTTGGTGGCCTCCAGCTCCTCGACGGTCACGCTCAGGTTCTCTTTGGCGCTCTGCAGCTCACTCTCCAGCGCGGCGATGCGCTGTGCGCCGTTGCGATCGATCTGGATGTCGATCGAGGCTGACTCTTCCGCAGGATTGCCGTCCGCCGCCTGCAGGGACACGAGATAGAGCGAGGTGGCGCTGCGGCGCCGGCTCGCCGGTAGCGGCCAGACGGTGACGTCCAGGCGGGTCCGATTGCCGAAATTGTCGAACTCCACGCCGCGATACGCCACCGCGTCGCGATCGCGCTTGGCCCGCTGCAGCGAGACGCGCACGGCAGTAACCAGCTGATCGTGCGCGAGGTTGCGCAAGTTCGTGCCCGGCGCGCCGGGCCGCGGGTGCAGGTACTGCCCGGCGTCGGCGAACGAATGCAGGACATCCAGATCCTCCGTGACCAGCAAGCTCGGCGGGACGTAGCGCTGCAGCAGAGCATGGAAGGCGGAGTCCAGGTCGTTGTGGGCTTCGTGCGCGGTAATGCCGGGAGTGACGCTCTGCAGTCGCCGCTTCTGACGCTTGAAGCGCGTCTCCAGCTCCCGGGGCAGCCGCGCGCCCGATAGTTTCTCGTAGATGCGCCAACGGCGATCCAGAGCGCGAAACCCACTCTCCACCACGCCCAGGCTCTCGCTGGGGCCGAGAAACAGGAACCCGCCGTCCCGCAGCGAGAAAAAGAACGACAGGAGCGCGCTGGCTTGCGCGTCCTCCTTGAAGTAGATCAGCATGTTGCGGCAGCTGACCAGATCGATGTCGCGAAAGGGCGGATCGCCGAGCGCGTTGTGCCGGGTGAAGACCACCGAGCGGCGCAGCTTGGGATTGACCTTGTAGCCGTGGTCCCGAACGGTGAAGTAGCGCTCTCGCAGCTCGGGAGAGACGCCGGCCATCACCGCGTGATCGTAGTTGCCGGCGCTCGCCTTGCGCAGCACGTTGTCATCCAGATCGGAGGCGAAGATCTTGAGCGTCAGGTTCTTGCCCTGGGCCAGGCAGGCCTCGCGGATCAACATGGCCAGCCCGTAGGCTTCTTCGCCGGAGGAGCAACCGGGCACCCAGACCCGCACCGTCTCGCCCGGCGCCTTGTCGCGCACGATCGCGCTGATGGCCTCACGCTCCAGGCTCGCGAAGGCCTCGGCGTCACGGAAGAACGCCGTGACGCCGATCAGCATCTCGTCGTAGAGTTGAGCGACCTCCGTCGGGCTGGCTTCCAGATGCGCGAGGTAGCGCTCCGGAGACTCCATGCCGATCTCGAGCATGCGCTTCTCGAGGCGGCGCAGCACGGTGCCCAGCTTGTACTGGCCGAAGTCGACGCCATAGGCGTCCTGGATCAAGCCGAAGATGCGCGTGTGCGCCGGATTCAGCGGACTCTCGTCGCGCCGGGGCGCCACGCCGCTGACCGGACCGGGATCGGGTTGCCGCGTGGCCTCCAGCGCCAGATCGGCGGGGGAGGCGACGAAGTCCTCCAGCTGCGCGTCCAGCAGGGCTTGTGGCATGCCGTCGAACTTGGCGGTGTCGGGGCTCTCGCACAGCACGCGCGCCCCGGCGTCATGCAATGCGCGCGCGCCCAGGCTGCCGTCATTGCCGGTACCGGAGAGGATGACGCCGATCGCGGTCGCTCCGTGCTCGCGGGCCAGAGATTGGAAGAACAGATCGATCGGCTTGTTCGGGCCTTCGCGCCGCACGATGTCCTGCAGCACCAGGCGATCGCCGACCAGCGTCACGCTCTTGTTCGGCACCAGCACGTAAATCGTGTCCGCCTCCAGCCGCGCGCCGTCCTCCATTTCGACGACGGGGATGCAGGAATCGCGCGACAGGATGTCACGCATGAAGCTCTTGAAGTCGGGCGACAGGTGTTGAACCACCACGAAGCAGCAGCCGCTGTCACGTGGGACGGCGGAAAAGAACCCACGCAACGACTCGAGACCGCCCGCCGAGGCTCCGATCCCCACCACCCGCCGCGGCGCTTTCACGGCGAGCCGACGCTCTGACCCCTGATCCACGCGCGGAGCCTACTCCGGGCTCGCCCCGTTCTCAATCCCCCCGACGAGCGAGCCTGCGCTAGCCCTCGCCCGCCACTTTTAACCGGCGCGCGCCCAGCTGCTCCGATACGACGCGCTCGAAGCTCTCCCGGGTGAGCGGCTTCTCCACCAGCGGGCGCTGGGTCTGCTCGATGAACTGCTTGGTGCGCGAGGTGAACGCCCCGCCGCTGCAAAACACCAGGCGATGCAGCAGCTCCGGCATGCGGCGCTCGATCTCGGCGTGCACGACGGTGCCGTCCATTTCGGGCATCATCAGATCGCAGAAGATCAGGTCGTAGTCGTGCTTCTTCTGCAGCTGCAGCAGTGCATCGTGGCCGCTCTGGGCGGTATCGACGTGGTGCTCGGCGAGCATCCGGCGCAGGGAACGCAGCACCAGCGGCTCATCGTCGATCAACAGCAGCTGCAGGCGCCGAGACTTGCGCATGCGCGGCACCACCTGCGACGTTGCCGGGGTGGGCGGGTTGATCGCCAGCTGCGTGTCGACGGGCAAGCGCACTTCGAAGCAAGTCGAGCCGCCCTCGGGATGGGAGCTGACCTTGATGTTGCCCTGATGTTGCCGAACGATATCGGCGCACAGGGCCAGCCCCAGGCCTGTGCCTTGCGTGCGCGCCTTGGTAGTGAAGAAGGGATCAAAGATCCTGGCCTTGATCTGGGGCGGGATCCCGCGCCCCGTGTCTTCCACCTGCAGCCACACCTCGCCGCTGTCGTGGCCCGTGCGCACGGTGACCCGGTGCGCCTCCACGTTGCCCTCCGGGATGGCCTGCGCGGCGTTGACCAGCAGGTTGGTCACGACCTGGGCCAGCTTGCCGCGCGAAGCGGGGATCGCCGGCACCTCGCCCAGCGCCTGCACCAGGTGAGCGCGCTGCCGGATCTCGTTGAACGCGATCTTGCAGGCCGAGATCGCGCACTCGTTGAGATCGACCAGGCTCACCTCCTGGCTGTCGATGCGAGAGAACGTGCGCAGATCGTTGGTGATGGAACGGATGCGCGCCATACCGTCGAGGTTCTCGCGCGCCATCTCGCCCAGCTCGCGCAGCTTGGCGCGCGTGTCCTCCCGCGCCGAAGGGTCGAGCTCGAGCGCGGTGAGCAAGTCGAGCATCGTGGTCAGGTTGGCGACCACATAGGTGGCCGGATTGTTGATCTCGTGGGTGACGCCGGCGGCGAGCTGGCCAATGGCGGCGAGCCGCTCGGTGTGCGCGAGCCGGTCGCGCAGCTCCTGCGCTTGCCGCCGTTCGGTGGTGTCCCGTAAGGAGATCAAGCGAGCAGAGGCACCGTTCCAGTCGATCGGCACCTCCGTCATTTCCGCGACGCAGGGGTTATCGCCATCACGGATCTGAATCTCCAGCGGCCCGGCCTGGCTCGGCTCATAGGGGAAATGGCGACCCATCAGCGGCCGCTCCGGGCGCGAGAACATCCGCTCGGCAGCGGGGTTGGTGAACACCACCGAGCCTTGACCATCCACGATCAGGATGCCGTCGGCGCTACGCCGCACCACTTCCTGCTGGCTGGCTTCGCGCTGCTGCAGGTCGCGCACGAAGCGCTCGTGAGCCAGGCGGCTCTGCTGGCGACGGACGGCGTTGCGCACGCGAGCGCCCAGGGCCTCGCGGCCCAGGCGCTCGAGACCGATGATGTCCTGCGCGCCCATGCGCAGCGCCTGCTCGTGGAAGCTCGGGTTGGTGCGCTGCGCCAGGAGCACGATCGCCGGGCTCTGATCGATGCTGCGCAGCTCGTGCAGGAAACGGATCGCCTCGCTGCGCCCACCTGCGGGGCGGTACAAGATCGCGTCGAAGCCGCGCTCGGCGATGCGGCGGCGCGCTTGCGCCAGGTCGCGCACGGTCGTGGTGATGAAACGGCCCTCTTGCGCCAGCATCTCGTCCACCAGCTGGGCCTGCAGTGGCTCGGGCTCGAGCAGCAGGACCTGGAGCAGCTGGGCGCGCGGCTCGCCGCCGGGAGAGGTGTTCGCGTGGGCGGTCCAGGCGCTGAGCACGGCGCCCACGGCCTGTTCGCTGCCTACCGGGCGCAGCAGGTAGTCCTGCGCGCCTTCCCCGATCGCCACCGCGGTGCCTTCGAGCTCCGACAGATCGCTGGCCACGAGAATGCGGAGCCGCGGGTCATAGCGCAGGGCGGCCACCACGATGCTCGCGCCATTGACCGAGACAGAAGGCGGGGTAATCAGCACGTCGGTTCCCCCGAGCCGCAGCTCGCGCAGGGCCGCGCGCACGTCCGTCACCTGCGTCACGGCGACGCCGTTGCGGACCAGCGCCGCGCGCACCGCCGGGGCTTCGAGCTGATCCCAGTCCAGCATCGTGACCCGGCACTGCGGTGCCGCGGCGCGGCTGCGCGCGCGACTGCGCCGAAACCCCACGGCCTGCGCCAGGACGCGCGCCGCCGGTCGCGCGGCGCTCTTGGCCTTCAGCCAGTCGTCGGCGCCGCTGACCAGGGTGGCGTCAAACGCGGACGATTCCTCCTCCGCCGCGACCAGCAGCGCCAGATGCGGCTGCGTTTCCCGTGCGTGCTGGATCAGGTCGTAGACTTCCGCACATAGGCGGTCCTCGTCGAAGATGCAGGCGTCCCACGCGCCGCTGGCGAGGCTCGTCCAGAGCCCGCGAGTCACGGGCACGTGATGGACGATGTGTCCATAGGCCAGCAGCTCGCGCGAGAGCGGCGACGGACGCCCCACGATCAGAATGCGATGGCTGGCCATGGCTAGCAATGTTTCGCGTGGGGCAACGGGCCCGCGACGACGTAAACGGCCACACTCCAGAATTGCTCACCCGCGGGGTGAAGTAAGTTCATTGAAATTGACTGGCGGCTCGAAATGCGCCCTATAGTTCAGCTGCGGCGGTGGCGGGGTGTGGGGTTGTTCGGAGATGGCTCCGGCGCCGCGCAGTCGAAGGAGTTCGAGGGGCGGAACCGTGAAGATGAGGCCGAGCGAGCAGGACGAGGAGGCGCGCGTGACGCGCTCGAGCGATGCGCGACGGATCGGCCGGGCCAGCGCGCCGCCCGGCGTACACCGTGAAACACTGCCGCCCCGGAGTGGCTTGGCGCCTCGTCCCGAGCGTGGCGTAGATACCGAAGCGCAGCAGCCGGAAACGGCCGTCGATACTGCCGTGCTGCCGTTCTTCGTGGTGGCCGTCGGTGCTTCGGCGGGCGGTCTCGAGGCTGCGCAGGATCTGTTCCGTCACCTGGGCCCGGACAGCGGGCTCTCGTTCGTACTGATCCAGCATCTCCCGCCGGATTTCAAGAGCATGCTGTCCCAGCTGCTCGGGCGTCAGACGCAGCTGCAGGTCCTCGAGATTGAGGACGGCTCGAGCCCGATCCCCAATTGCGTGCATGTGGCGCCTCCGCATTGCGTGGTCACGCTGGAGCAGGGCCGGTTCCGCTGCACGGCTCGCGATGAGGCGCGCGTGCTCCTGCCGATCAACGTGTTTCTCACCTCGCTGGCCGAGGAACAGGGCGACCAGAGCGTGGCCGTGATCTTGAGCGGCACGGGTAGCGACGGCAGCCACGGCTCGCGCGTGCTGAAGGAGGCGGGCGGGCTGGTGCTCGCGCAGGAGCCGGCGAGCGCCAAGTTCGACGGCATGCCCACCAGTGTCATCAACAGCGGCAGCGTCGATTTTGTCGGCACCCCGTCGCATCTCGCCGAGTGCCTGCAGCAGTACGCACAGAAAGCCGTGGAGCGGCTGGCGTCGGCCACGGGAGATCTGGAGCGCGAGCGCGACGCGTTCGACGAGATCCTGCGCATCCTGCGCCAGCAGGCGCGCCTGCACTTCAGCATGTACAAGCCGGCCATGGTGCTGCGGCGCGTTCAGCGCCGGGCCGGGCTGGTCGGAGAAGAGAGCCTGAGCAGCTACGCGCAGCACCTGAAGTCCCGGCCGCCCGAGGTGGAGCAGCTGAGCCGCGAGCTGTTGATCGGTGTCACGCAGTTTTTCCGGGACCCGTTCGCGTGGGGGTACCTGGAGGACACGATCCTGCCGCAAGTGCTGTCGCTCGCCGGGGACCGGGGCACGCTGCGGCTCTGGGTCGCCGGCTGCGCCACGGGCGAGGAGGCGTACACGCTGGCCATGCTGCTCGAAGAGCAGATCCAGAAGCTGCGGCGGCCGATCAACTATCGGCTGTTCGCGACGGACGTGCGCCGGGACTCCTTGCGCTACGCGCGCGCCGGCGCCTACCCGCTGGACGCCTGCAGCGGCATTCCCGAGCCGCTGCGCGAGCGCTACTTCGAGATGCGTGGCGAGCAGCTGGTCGCGCGCCGCACCCTGCGCGACGCGGTCACCTTTGCTCCGCATGACCTGTTGACGGACCCGCCGTTCACGCAGCTCAACCTGGTGGTCTGCCGCAATCTGCTGATCTATCTCGATGCGGAGGCGCAGCGCCACGTGATCAGCCGCCTCCGGTCCTCGCTCAAGGAGGGCGGCTTTCTGTTCCTGGGTACGAGCGAGACCGTCGGAGACGCGAGCCCGCTGTTCCGCTCGCTCAACCCGCGCGCCAGCGTGTTCCTGGCGCGCGGCACGCCGAGCAGCGGGCACTCTGTCTTGCCTTCGCTGCGCGAGCTGAGCGGGGACGTGCCGGGTGGATCGGTGCCGCCGCCGCGCGCGCCCCGCTCCACCGAGTCGCTCTATGAAGCGGTGGTCCAGCGCTACGCGCCGCCGGGGGTGGCGGTCGACTCCAATTTCGAGCTGATCCAGGTGTTCGGGCGCGTCGCCGACTTCGTGAGCGTGCCCCCGGGGCGAGTGACCATCAGCCTGCTCAAGATGGTTCCGCGCTCGCTCGCCGCGCTGCTCAGCACCGCCGGGCGCAAGGCGCTCAGCCAAGGTGAGGAGATCACGATCCCGGAGGTGCGGGTCCCCGTGCCCGACGGCGAGCAGGTCTTCTGCATCCGCATCGCCCCGGTGGAGGATCTGCCGGGCGTGGCGCTCGGTCTGCTGATCTTCTTCGAGTCCCCGCGCGCGTCGGCCGACACGGAGCCGGTCGATACCTCCGATCTGGAAGGAGCGGCCCGCCAGCGCTTGCGCGAGCTCGAGGATGAGCTCCTGGTCGCGCGCGAGAACCTGAACTCCGCCGTGCAGGACCTCGAAGCCAGCAACGAGGAGCTCCAGGCCACCAACGAGGAGCTGACCGCCTCCAACGAGGAGCTGCAGAGCACCAACGAGGAGCTGCAGAGCGTCAACGAGGAGCTCTACACCGTCAACTCCGAGTATCAGGAGAAGATCGGCGAGCTCGAGGACACGAACGCGGATCTGGAGAACCTGCTGGGAGCGGTGGACGCGGGCGTGCTGTTCCTGGACGATCGCCTGACCATCCGCCGCTTCAATGACAGCGCGACGCGCCTGTTCCCGCTGCGGCCGGAAGATCTGGGCCGCCCGCTGAGCGAGATCGCCATCCAGGCCGACAAGTCGCTGGCGCAGGACGCATTCGACGTGTTGCACTCGGGTCAGCGCAAGCTGATCACCGCGCTGGGGCACGACGGTGCGTGGTGGAGCATCGGGCTGCGCGTCGCGCGCGACAGGAACGGCAAGAGCGGTGGCGGCGTGATCGTGACCCTGCAGGAGATCTCCGAGCTGGAGCGCGCGCGCTCCCAGCTCGCGCGCCTGCAGCAGGCGCACGGGCTCACCGAGTCCATGGCGGACACCGGCCACGCGGTGCTGGATCTGACCACGGAGATCGTGCAGCTCTCCGAGAACGCCCGCCGCCTGCTCGGCTTCGAGGAGTCGCTGCCTGCCCTGGAAGACGTGCTCGATCTGTTCGCGCTCGAGCCGGGCGCCCCGCGCGAGCGAGTGCTGCTCGGGCTGCGCCTGGAGAAGAGCCTACCCCTGCGTGCCGAGCGCAGCTGGGTCAGCCGCTCCGGCAGCACTCTGCGGGTGAAGCTCGTCGTGCACGCCCAGTTCGAGCCTGCCAGCGGTGTGCAGCTCGTGTTCGCGGTGTTCCAGCGCATCGACGCCGCGTCCTGAGCGGCGCAGCGCTCGCGGCACGGGCAGGGCGTTCGTGCGGGCGGCCATGCCCAGCAACGCGCTGGTGAGCTCGAGGCGGCGCCGGGTGGCGCTCAGCAGCTGGTTCGCTTCCATCAGAAGATTTCGGCTGTGGCTGTCCATGCTTCTGCAAGAGCGTCCGGGCCGCGCAGCTGCATAAGCACGATCCGGGTCTCGAGCGACTCGCGCGCGCTTTTTTGTGACCGATTTGAGTCACACCCGTCGTGCGGCCGCCGGTGAAGCGTCATCGAGCTGACACTCGCTGCACCTGGCGACTCGCGCCGCTGCCGCACGGCTTCAACCGCCAGAGCGCGGGACCAGCGTGACGGCATGCTCGGGGCAGGCCACCACGCACAGACCGCAAGCCTGGCAAGCGTCGCGCGCGGGCGTGTACGCGGTCTGGCGGCCATGCGCGCGGCTCTTCCAGCGCCCCAGGAACGAGAGCGCCCGGAAGTCGTCGTCGTCCATCCGCCGCACCTCGAACACCCCGTACGGGCACACGGCGACGCAGTCCGCCTTGCCCTCGCAGCGGTTGCGGTCGACCAGCGGCGTGTACGCGCCCGGCTGCGCCCGGCACTGCTCGCCGGGGCGCCCGGGCTGGCGGGCTGCGCGGCGCGCCTGGGCTTTGTCGAAGCGCGCGGCGGGGCGGCCGTCGCTGGGCAGGCCATCATCGTCCTCGCTGCTCATGGCGCCGCAGCGTAGCACGGGCGAGCCCGTGCGCCTAAGCCGCGGGGCTGCGCAGCGCCGCGTCCACGTGCTCGGGGCGCACGCCCAGGCCCAGCATGCGCGCCGAGACGCGGCGCAGCGGGGGCACGGCCTCGAGCACGCGCGCCAGCAGCGGCACGCTCGGCGGCTGACCCGCCAGCGCGGGACGGATCAGGCCGTTCTGGATGCCGAGCTGCGCGCTCTGCGTGAGCCGCGTCGGCAGCTCGCGGCGCCGCTGCACGCGCGCCAGGGCGCGCGGGGGCACGTGGCCTCCGCGCAGCGCCGGCGCGAGCAGATTGGCGGTCGCGACGGCGTCCTGGATCGCCAGGTTGATGCCGACGCCGCCGATCGGCGACATCGCGTGCGCAGCGTCACCGATGCAGAGCAGCCCCGGCCGGTACCATTGCCGCAGCCGGTCGACCTTGACCGTGAGCAGCCGCACGTCTTGCCAGGAGCCGAGCTCGTGCGTGCGGTCGCCGAGGAAGGGCACCAGCGCCTCGATTTCGCGATGCAAGGCAGCGATCGGCTCGCGCTGCAGCTCGTCGAATTGCCCTTTCGGGATCACGAAGGCGCACTGCCAGTAGTCGCCGCGATCGAGCAACACCAGCACGTGACCCTGCCCGACGTAGCCGAGCGCCTGGGTGGAGTCGGAATCGCGCTTGGACAGTCGCATCCAGAGCACGTCCATGGGCGCACCCAGGTCCTCCACGAGCAGGCCCGCCTGGCTGCGCACCAGGGACGAGCGCCCGTCGGCGCCGATGCTGAGCGCCGCCTGGACCTCGAACTCGCCCTGCGGGCCGCGCGCGCGCAGCCCCACCACGGCATCGCCGCGCTGGATCAGCTGCGTCACTTCGCTCTGCATGCACAGCCGGAAGCTGGGGTGTCTGCGCGCCTCTTCCGCGATGAAGTTCAGGAAATCCCACTGCGGCATCAGCGCGATGAAGCGCGCGTGGGTCGGCAAGTGCGAGAAGTCCGCGATGCGCACGCGCTGCCCGGCGATGCGCCCGCCGATCTCCTCCAGGCGCTGGTGCGGGTGCGCCAGGAAGCGATCGAGCAGACCCAGCTCGTGCATCACCTCCAGCGTCGAGGGGTGCACCGTGTCGCCGCGGAAGTCGCGCAGGAAGTCGGCGTGCTTCTCCAGCACCACGACCTGCACGCCCGCCCGCGCGAGCAACAACCCCAGCATCATGCCGGCGGGGCCGCCGCCGGCGATGCAGCACTGCGTTTGAATGTCCGAGTGGCTCATGCGCGCAGCCTAAGCCCGCTCGCCGCCCTGCGTCTGCGCAGGGTGGCCGAGCTCCCGTCGAAATCAGGCCAGTGTAGCGACTCGGCACTGAAGCGTTCAGTGCTCACTCGTAGCTGAACACGCCGCGCAGATCCTCGCTGCGCGAGATGGCCGTCGGCGTGCCGCGCCGATCGCGGAACGAGGTCACGCGAAATTGATAGATCATGCCGGGGCTCAAAGCGGGTCCATCGTACGTCCGCTCGACCGTACTGGAGCCGCTCACGCCGGGGATGGCGCGATCCGACCAGATCAAGTCGCCCAGCGCGGAATACAGCTCCAGCTCATAGCGGTCTTCGCTGGAATCGTCCGCCCAGCGAAACACGGGCGTGCCCGAGACGGCTTCGGGCTGCTCGGCGCCGGGCCCGACGATCGCCAGCTGCTCGGTGATCTTGAACGACTGCGCCATGCTGACGCTGCTGCCCGCCAGGTCCACGTGCTGGATGTCCGTCCCTGCGATCGAAGCGTCCGGATCGCGCACCAGCTGATCGTTCTCGAACGCCGCCAGCACCACGTACTTGCCCTGTGGAACGTTCTCCACCGTGAAGGCGCCCGCGATGCTCGGCAGCTCCGGCGGCTTCGGCGCGCGCAGCCCGAGCGGCACGGGGCCGCGCTCCAGCGTGGCGTCGAACACGCTCTCCGGCACCAGCACCACGCTGGTCAGCGCGCCGCCGGGAGCGTTGACGATATTCACGTTGCCGGTGACCGGCGCCAGCGTACCGTCGCTGCCGTTCACGGTCAGTCCGCTCGCGGAGCCAGCGCGCGTGTCGGCGGGCGCGGGCTCGAAGTCGCGGCCCTGACGATAGGCGGCGATCTGAAACTCGCCTGCCGGCACGTTGAAGATCACGAAGCTGCCGTCGCGAGCCGCGATGCCGTACGGGGCCGGCACCGGGCCGCCCTCCGCCACGACCAGCGTGCCGCCCGCGTCGGGGCCGCTGAGCGTGCCCTGGATCTGCCGGTCCAGCGCGGCGGCGTCGGGCAGGGCCAGCAGGGCCACGCGCGTGTTCGCGGCGTCGATCACGGCGGGATCGCCGCTCGCTTGCTGGCCCGAGATGGGCACCGCCGGCCGCGGCCCGGCGGGGAAGATCTGATAGCCCTGGGCCGCCACCACGAGCTTCCAGGTGCTCTGCTCGGAGACGCTCCCGTCCGCGTTGCGCAGCGCGGGTACGCTCAGCTGATAGGCTCCGTCGGCGTCCGTCTGGGCGACGTCGCCCACCGGCGTGCCTTCGGCGTTCAGCGCGATCACCCGGGCGCCGTTCACGGCGGCGCCGCTGGCGCTATCTTCGACCTTGCCGCGCAAGGTGAGCGGAGCGCCGCACACGTTGCCGCTGCCGTCTGCCAGCGGATCACAGCTCAGGCCCGTCTGGCAGACGTCGCCGCTGGCCGCGGGCTGGCAGCTGTCGCCGGGGCCGGGAATCTTTTGCTCCTCTTCGGAGCCCCCGCACGCGAACGCTCCCGACAGAGTCCAGCAGAGCAAGAAGGAGCGTGTGAGTCTCATGGTCATAGCTTCGGTCCTGGTAGGTGAGAGCGGCCGCGTTCCGGCGCGGCCACGCACCTCAGACGGAGCGTCCTCACGAGGAGTTCCCGCCCCGAGGCGCGATCGCCGACCGGAACGGTGCAGCGCCGGTGGGCTGCGTCAGTCCGGGCGAGCGCCGCGCTCGGCATACTCGGTGAGCGCGCAGGCGATCAGGCTGGCCAGGGCGAAGCCGCCCACAGTGGACGTCACCGTCCCATCGTAGGCGCGCCCCAGCGGGCCGCCGAACAGCATTCCCACCAGGCCCGACAAGCAACCCGAGATCGCCGCCGCCACTCCCGCGATGTGCCCCATCGGTTGCATCGCGCGCGCGTTATAGTTGCCGAACAAGAGCCCGTTGCAAAAGAAGCAGAACATCATGCCGGGCAGAAACACGAACAGCGGTGGCCGCCCCTGCCAGAGCACCACGGCCAGCAAGAACAGCGCGGCGAAGACCACCTCGCTCAGCACCGCGCGTCGTGACAGCGTGCGCATTCCGTAGCGCATCACCAGCGAGGCGTTGGTGAACGACGCGACGCCCAGCGCCAGCGCGCACACGCCGAAGCACACCGGGAACAGCTTGCCCAGGCCGAACAGTTCCTGAAACACCTGCTGTGAAGTCGTGAGATAGCTGATGAACGCGCCGAACACGACGCCCGTCGCGAGCGTGTAACAGAGCGTGATGCGGTTGCTCAGCACCTCGGCGCCGGCGCGCAGCACGTGCCGCGCCGAGAGCGGCGAACGGCGCTCGGGCGGCAGCGTCTCCGGTTGCCGGAGCCCGAACCAGGCAGCGTCTAGCAGCGCGCAACCCGCGAAGATCCAGAACAGCGAACGCCAGCCCGTCACGGACAGCACGGCCTGTCCAAACGCCGGCGCCAGGATCGGCACCAGGATGAACACCGACTGCACGAACGACATCACGCGCGCCATGCTGCGCCCGGCGTGCAGGTCGCGCACCACGGCCACCGACACGATGCGGGGACCCGCGGCGCCGAAGCCCTGCAGCGCGCGCCCGAGGAGCAGCTGGGGGAAGTCGCGCGCCAGCGCGCAGCACACGGCGCCGGCGATGAACAGCCCCAGCCCCGTGAACAGCGCCGGCTTACGGCCCGTCGCGTCGGAAGCGGGACCACAGACCAGCTGCCCGACGCTCAGCCCGCCGAAGAACGCGATCAGCACCAGCTGGCGATCGTTCGGGTCGGTTGTCCCCAGGTCCGTGGCAATCTGCCCGAGCGCGGGCAGCATCGTGTCGATGGACATCGCGACCATCGACGTGGTCAGCGCCACGAGCGCCACGAACTCGACACCTGCGCTCGAGCTCTCCGAGCGGAAGGCCGCTGTCTCCGTGGGCTGCAATCGGGCGGACGCTAGTGCCCGCGTCGATTGGGAGCAAGCCTCGGCTCTCAGGACGGGTGGGCCGGGCCTGCCCCATAGCGCAACGCGTGTCCCCTCGGGGCTCGAGGCGACAAGCACCCACCTACGCGTCGCAGCAGTGACAAATCGAGAACGAGAGCGGCGTTCACGAAAACTGTCCGGGGTCGCCTTGACGATCTGCTCGCGCGTGCTCAAGTGAATCGCGTCGCCCCGTGTCTGCCATGTCCTCCTTCCGCGTCCTGTTCGAGCAAAAGGGCTCGCGTCTCACGGCCGTGGAGATCGTGCGCGCTGCCCGCGCTCCGATCATCGCGCGGCTGCATGGCACGCTGCTTGCGCTCGGCATCGTCGTCTCCTCGTACCAGGTGCGCGCCGGCGCATCCGAAATCACCGAGCGCATCGTGCTCGAGCGGCGCGATGGCGGATCCATCGAAGCCCAGCTGAGCGACGACACGAAAGCGGCGATTCTGCGGCTGGCCACCGAAGGCTGACGGAGTTTCCGGAGGGGCTGGCGCAGCCCCTCCCCCCCGCGCCGCAGCGGCGCGGGGCCCCCCACCCAACATCGCCCGGGGCGGGCGCTGCGCGTGGGGCCCCAACCCCACTTGCGTTCCCGTCGTGAGGTGGGTTTGCGGCTGGTGTGCTGTCGTCCGAGGTTGGGTTGGGTGATGGCTGTGGGAGAGCCACCATTCCTTTGCGGCGGGGCGGCGCGGGGCCCCCCACCCAACATCGCCCGGGGCGGGCGCTGCGCGTATCCGCGCAGCGCGGATCGGGGCTTGTGGCGTGGACGCGAATGTCGCTCGGGGCGCTGGAGCGCCCCGATATGCCGCGCAGTGTCTTGCAGCTGAGGCCCGGCCCTGAATCTCACGAAGCCGGCCAGCGCCTCATCGTGGCTGGATGCCGAGAAGCGCGCGGACGGGGCCCTCATCTCGCGCCGGAGGCTCCTACCGGTTGGTAGCAGCCGCTACCGATCGGTAGGAGCGTTTTGCGTGCGCGAACCCTCGCGCCGTCCGCGCTCCTGCCCGGCACCGAGACAGACTCGTTCGCTGCTGGCGCCCGGGGCCCGAGGTTCGGGGAGGCGGTCGTTCGGGCGTCAGCGCGGTGCGCGGTCCAGCTTGACGCACCACGCCGAGGGGCCCAGGCGGGGGGCGGGCACGATCTGGGGCGTCAGTCCAGCTCGGGTCAGCGGGGTCAGGTCTTCGCCGAGGGCCGTGGAGCTGAGCACGAGCTGGTGCGGCGTCAGCTCGTGGGCGAGCTCGAGGGCGCGGGCCAGGGTGCGGCCGTAATACGTCATGCGGTCGTCGATGCTGGTGGCCACGGCGGGGCCGCGGTGGAGGGTCACGCTGACGGGCAGCGTGTGGCTCTGGGCGAGGGTTTGCCAGAGCTGGAGGCATGCTGCGAGGGCGTCGCCGGGGCGTTCGAAGCTGGCGATGGCGAGGTCCATGCTGGAGCTGGTGAGGCGGCCCTGGTGTTTTTCGGCTGCCGTCTGCAGGCGATCGAAGGCTTTGACGGTCTCCGCGAGCGCAGCGGCGTCGCCCTGGCGTTCGATCAACGCGAGGTGGTCGACCACGCGCAGGATCAGGAAGCTGAGCTGTCCCACCGCCACCAGGCGTCCGCTCTCGAGTGTCTCGCCGGGAAACAGCTCTCGGAATTTGGGCATGGCCCAGGCGCGAGCCGCGGTGAGGGCGTCGTCGCGGGTGGCGGTGCGTTCGATGCGTACGGTGACAGGGCGCTGGAGCTCGTTGCGCAGGCCGAGGGTCTGGGCGCCGCTGCCGAGCTCGACCAGCGGCTCGCTGACGGGCAGGGTCAAGCGCGGGTCGTCGCCCTCGGTGCCTTCCCGGCGCAGGCGAGAGCCAATGACCAGGTCGGCGCGCGAGAAGCCGTGGCCCGCCGAGATGTCGAGCTCGATCACGCCCGGCAGCTCGGTGCAGCGGATGCGGTGGCGTCCATCCGACAAACTGAGCGGGAGCACGCGGCCTTCGCCCGGCTCGAGCCGGAGCTGCGCGGCGACGTGCGGCGAGTGCGCGGGGCCGCCGATGCAATACGCCTGGAGCTCGTTGGGGCGCACCTCCGGCGAGACGCGGAACACGAGCTCGACGGAGCTCGCGAACTGGAGCGGGTAGCTGAGCTCGCACGCCGGGCAGTGGCCATGGGTCTCGAGGCGTTGCAGGGATTCCGCGAAGGTCGCCGGGATCTGGCACAGCGGGCACACGACGTCCCAGAGCAAATCCAGCAGGCCCTGGTGCGCCGCGATCAGGCAAGCCTCGGTGAAGGCGCGCTCGTCGATGTTGTGCGCGCGCGCGAAGCGCAGCGGGCGCAGGCGCGCGATCTCCGCCTCGGAGCCGTACAGCACGTGTTGCTCCAGCGCGCGCAGGATGGGCGCGGGCACACGTGCGCTCTCCAGGGCCGTGAGCTTGCTCGCCACTTGCCGCACCAGCTTCGCGTCGGCGGCCTTCGGTGCCGAGTGTGGCGAGGGCGTGCGCTGGACGACGCCCTGCTCGAGCAGGGCGTCGATGCGCTGGAACACCTGCAGCAGGCGCGCCTTCTGCTTGACGCCGACCTCGAAGCGCACGAGGAACGAGAGCAGCCGGTAGCGCGGCTCGAACTGCATCGTGTAGCGCAGCCGGGTGCCGCCCGAGGGCAGAGGCTCGAGCTCCAGGCGCACGCGGTACCAGCGCATCAGGCCGGTCTCGAACACGCGCAGCACGCTCCAGCGCTGCCCTTCCACCCACTCGAACGGATACTCGCGCCAGCGCAGCGAGAGCCCGAGCACCACGTTCGACAGGAAGGTCGCCAGCTCTCCCTCGAGCCGCGTGCGCTCCACGCGCACGGGGGGCAGCCCGACGATCTGGTTCATGCGATCGGTGTCGCTGACGTACGGCCACAGATCGTGCGCCGGCGAGGCCAGGTCCAGCGAGAAGCCGAGCTCCTGCACGTGCTCGGCTCGGGCCAGCGGTGCCTCGCTCACTCGCGCCAGGGGCTGCCCGTTGCGCAGCAGCTCGATCGCCGCGAGCAGCTCCGCCGCATCCGCGAAGCGCCGCTGCGCGGCCTTGTCCAGCGCGCGGTTCAGGAGCTCGAGCGTGCCGCTGCTGACGCTGGCGCGCTCGCTCAAGCTCGGCGGCGCGTCGTGCACCTGGCGGCGCAGCAGCTGCAGCAGGTCGTCGGCCTCGAACGCGGGCTTGCCGGCGATCAGCTCGTAGAGCGTGAGGCCCAGCGCGTACACGTCGGTGGCGGGGCTGAGCTGCGCGCTCTGACATTGCTCGGGCGCCATGTACTGCGGCGTGCCCCACATGCGTCCGTCCTGCGTCATGCCGGCGGTGTCGCCGCTCAGGCGCCCGCTGGCGATGCCGAAGTCGCAAACCTTGATCGCCAGCTCGCTCGACGGCGCCTTCAGGTCACCGATCAGGAGCACGTTCTGAGGCTTGATGTCGCGGTGCACGATGCCGCGCCGGTGCGGCTCGACCAGCGCGCGACACAGGTCGGCCACGATCTGCAGCGCCAGCTGCTCCGGCACGCCCGCGCCCAGCTCGGCGAGCGCGCTCGCCAGATCCTTGCCGTCGATGAACTCCAGCGCGATGTAGCCGTGCTCGTCGCTGACGTCGGCTTCGACCAGGTTGGCGATATACGGGCTCCTCACCGCTTTGAGCACGCGCGCCTCTTTCTTGAAGCGATAGCGCACGCCCTCGTCGCCCAGCAGCTCCTGCCGGAGCAGCTTCAGGGCAACGATCTGCCCCGAGGCCACGTCGACGGCGCGATAGACGCTGCCCATGCCGCCCTCGCCGAGCAGCTTCTCCAGCCGGAAGCGGCCGACACGGTCCCCCAGCGCGGGCTGCCCCGCGAGCGTGGGGGCGCGGCGTGCCTGCAGCTGGGAGCTGGGCGGCGGCGCCGCCGGACGTTCCGTGTCGAGCGTCTGAAAGCGCTGCCGTTCGGCGGCGGCGCGCGCATCGCGCAGCGCCTGCGCGAGCGGCTCCGCCAGCTCGGCCGCCGCGGGCCGCCGGCACGGATCAGGGTCTTTCAGCTGCTCCAGCCAGGGCAAGCGCTCCAGCGCCGCCTCGGCGCCGCCCAGCAAGCGTTCGGCGAGCTCGGCCAGCTGCAACACGTCGTCGCTCGCGTCGCGCTCCTGCCAGCGCTGCGCCGGCGCGCCCGCGCTCCAAACGCTCACGCCGCTGAACTCCAGCCGCGCGCCGCGCTCGGGATCGAGTCGCACGGCCCCGGGCGACAGATCGCCGTGCCAGAGCCCGACGTCGTGCGCCGCCGCGAGCGCCGACGCCAGCTGCTGCAGCAGCCGCAGGCTCGCCTCCGGCGTCCAGATCTGGGACAGCGCTTGCTCCAGCGTGCCGAGCTGCGCGCTGTCGAGCACGGCGCACCACTCGCCGTTCGCGGATTCGACCTGTTGCAGCGAGATCACGTGCGGGTGATCGATCAGCTGATAGCGCGACCAGCGCTCCAGCAGCTGATCGGTCTGCGCGTGCTCCTGCACGAAGCGCAGCTCCACCTCCGCGCCGCCATCGCGGCGCGCGGCCGCCAGCGCCGTACCGTCGGAGCCCGCGCCCAGGAAGCGCACCTCGTGAAACTGCCGGGCCAGCAGCTCGTGCTCGCCGAGGTCGTACGAGGTAGGCGGTCGGCTCCGCGACGCGGGCTCCGGCACGAGCGGGACGGGAAGGGCCATGGCAGGGCGAGCCCGGCGCGGGGCCCACAAAACCCTGCGACGTTCGCCGGCGCCGAGTTAAGAGCCGCTGCTCAACGCACGCGCCGTTCGATCGCGATGCCGAGCCGATCCATGCGCCGATACAGCGCCTGGCGGCTCAGCCCCAGCTCCGCCGCCGCGCGCGACACCACGCCCTGGGCACGTTCCAGCGCGCTCTCGACCACGGCGCGCTCCGCCTCCTCCAGCGCGTTGGTCCCCGCGGTCTTCGGCGGGCTGGAGGCCGGCGCCGCCGAAGCGGGCGCCGAGACCGCCGCCGCTTGCGAGGCGGGCTCACGTTCCGAGAGCCCGAGATGGCTCGGAACTATCGGCCCGTTCTCACACACCAGGACTGCCCGCTGGATGCGATTGTCGAGCTCGCGCACGTTGCCGGGCCAGTCGTGCTGCTCCAGCGCTCGAGCGGCCTCCGGCGTCAGCGTCAGCGCGCGGCCCGGCGCGTGGCGATCGAGAAAGTGCCGCGCCAAGAGCTCGATGTCTTCCGGGCGCTGATGCAGCGGTGGCACGCGCAGCTCGATCACGTTGAGCCGGAAGTACAGGTCTTCACGGAAGCGATGCGCGGCGATCTCCGCCTTCAGATCCGCGTTGGTGGCGCTGATCAGCCGCACGTCGGCCCGGCGCGTCTGGTTCGAGCCCAGGCGCTGGAACTCGCCCGTCTGCAGCACGCGCAGCAGCTTCATCTGCCCCGTCAGGGACAGATTGCCGAGCTCGTCCAGGAACAGCGTGCCCTGATGCGCGGCTTCGAAGCGCCCCACGCGCAGCTTGGTCGCGCCCGTGTACGCGCCCGGCTCGGCGCCGAACAGCTCGGCTTCGAGCAGCTGATCCGGCAGGCCGCCGGCGTTGACGCTGACGAACGGCTGCGCCTTGCGGCGCGAGTTGGCTTGCACGATCTCCGCCAGCCGCTCCTTGCCGGAGCCGTTGGGCCCCGTGATCAGCACGGCCGCGTCGGACGCGGCCACGTTCACGGCCAGCGAGACGCACTCGTGCATGGCGCGGCTCTGATAGACGAGGCCGCGCAGGTCGAAGCGCCGCGCCAGCTCCTCGCGCGCGAGCGAGTCGCGGCTGTGCAGCCGCAGCGCCTCGAAGCGCGCGTTGCGCAGCGAGAGCAGGTTCTGCACGCTGAGCACCAGCTTCTGATCGTCCCAGGGCTTACCGATGTAGTCCGCGGCGCCCTCCTTGATCAGCGTGACCGCCGACTCCAGCGAGGTCCACGCGGTCAGCAGGATCACCGGCAAGTCCGGGTCCAGCGCGCGGATCGAGCGGAACAGCTGCATGCCTTCCGAGCCCGACGTGGTGTCGGTCGAGAAGTTCATGTCCTGGATCACCACGCCCACGTCCTCGCGACGCACGATGTCCAGCGCTTCTGCGGGGTTGGAGGCCTCGAGGCAAGAGATGCCATGCAGCTCGAGCACCACCACCAGTGCCGTCCTCACGGCCTGCTGATCATCGACGATGAGAACCCGGGTCACGTGCGGTTTTTCATCCGTGCGGCGCGGGGCGTCAAGCCGGCGCGAGGGCACCGCTGCCCATAAACTCCGTCCACGGGCCGCCGTATCGGGGCACTGGACTTCAGCCGGAGGCAAGCAATGGTAGGTCGAGGTCGGCAATTGACGTTGGTCGTGGTCTCGCTGACCGCGTTCTTCGCGCTCCCTCGCGGGGCGGAGGCAGCCAAGAACGAAAAGCACGGAAACGACAAGCCCGCCGCGCAGGCCAAGAACGCGCCCGGCAAGAACGCGCCCGGCAAGAACCAGGCCGCGGGCAAGGGCTCCGAGAAGGCGAGCGCCGAAGCGAAGGACAACGGCTCCGCCAAGGGCGCCGCGCAGCGCGCCGAGCACGCCGAGTTCAAGAGCAAGCTGGCGGAGCTGCGCGAACGCAGGGCGCAAGGGCAGCTGAGCGCGGCCGACCTGAAGAAGGAGCTCGCTGCGCTGCGATCGAGCCGCGACGAGCGCCGGCGAGAGCACCGCGAAGCGCTGCGGGCACGCTGGGGGAGCCAGCTGGCGCAGCCCGCGGCGCAGGAAGAGCTGCGGCATCACGAGCAGCGCATGGCACGGCTGGAGCGCATGGCCCTGCTGGCTCAGAATGACCCCAGCGGAGCCAAGAAGGACGCGCTGGTCGCGCGCATCGAGAAGCTGACCGCTCGCGAGAACGAGCGGCATGAACGCAAGATGGCCCAGCTCGAGGCCAGCGCCCAGGCGGCGGGCGCCGGTGAAACGAAGAGCGAGAAGCAAGCCGCGGCAGAGCCCGCGAGCGAGAAGGCGGACGAGAAAGGATCGGTTCGATGACCTTGCTGCGCAGCACTGTCCTGTGTTCGCTGCTGGCCATGCTGGCCTGCCAGACCTCGGAGCCACCGAGCCAGCCCGCGCCGGCACCGGCGCCGGCAGCTCCCGGTCCCGCAGCGCCGAAGCCCGCAGAGACCACCGTGGCCACGGCAGCGCCGGTGAAGCTGGAGTCCGTCCCGGCGCGGGAGGATTTCGAGGAAGAAGCCGAGGCTCAGATCACGCGCGCCACTCTGGAGCGCGAGCTGCAGACGCTGGAGAAGGAACTGAGCGCGGATTGAGCGAGCCGCGCGCGCACGCAGGGAGAGTCTGTGCACCCTCCGTGCGCTGCGCGCGCCATCGACGCAAATCGACTGCTACGCTGCGCAAACGCGCAGCGCAGATGCAGCTTTGTGCGCTGAAGGCGCGCCACCGTTTGCTGCTGCAGCTTGTGCACGAATCAGCGCGTGAAGATCCAGCGCAATGGTCTGCTGACGCAATCACCGTGCAACGACGCCGACCGAGCGGGGCCGCGGCGCTCGCGCTCGGCCGGCGGCACTCTGGCTCAGCGGGGAGGCTTGGACTCGTCGTGCCGCGGCGGCTTCGAGACGCGGCGGCGCAGCTTCGCCAGGCGCAGCGCCACCGCCACCTGCTGCACGAGCGACTCGTCGTCCCCCTTGTTGATCATGCCGCCGTCGAAGCCGAGGTCCTGGTACTGATGGGAGATCACCTTGTCTCCCGTGTAGAGAAAGAACATAGGGTCAGCGCCGGCTCGCGTGGCGGCGAGCCTCAGCCAGCGCAGCGCGTCGCTGCCGTTCAGGCCGGGCATGTGAAAGTCGAGGATCACCAGATCGCAGGAGGGCAGCTCCGTGCTGGCGCGGATGGGAGCTGACGAGGTGACCACGGCGTAACCTTCGAGCTGCAGCCGCGCCTGGATCCGGTCGAGGAAGGCCTGGTTGTCATCGATGACGAGCAGTTTTCCAGCGGCGCTCATCAACATTAGCTTGCGCTGCCCGCCATCCGCCCGCAACCGTCGGGCGACTCGCGCGCGCCATTTTCGGCCGCGCCCCGTGCGCACATTGTACGGTGAGACACGCGCCTGAGCGCATTTTATGGCTCATTTACTGACAGTGCTGCCGAGGGGGATCGCTGCAGGGCGCAGCCTCACAGGCTGGCAGCAATGGCAGCCACGGCGCGCTCCACGTCCCGATCGCTGGTCAGCCAGCTACAGACCGAGACGCGCATGCAGCGCTGTTCGCGCCACCGCGTGCCCGTGAAGAGGGCCTCGCCGGTGGCGTTGATCCGGGCCATCACCTCTTCCGTGCGCCGATCATGATCGGCAGGGCCGGCGCCGGGCCGGGGATCGGGGAAGCGCAGCAGCGCCTGGTTGATCAGCGGCGCAGACACGACTTCCACGCCCGGTAAGCGGCCCGCGCCTGCCACCAGGGAGCGGGCATGCCGGCAGCAGTCTTCGACCAGGCGCGCGACACCCTGGCGTCCGAGCGCGAGCAGCGCTGCGTAGGTGGCAAAGCTGCGCGCGCGCCGCGAGTGATCCGGGCCCCAGTCCACCGCGTCGCGTTGCTGATCGAAGCGCTGCAGGTAGGCCGCGTGGTGCGAGAAGGAGCGATAGTGAGGCTCCGGGTGGCGCACGAAGGCGTAGCCACAATCGTACGGCACGTTCAGCCATTTGTGGCCGTCGGTCGCCCACGAGTCGGCGAGCTCGACCCCGCGCGTGAAGTGGCGGTACTCCGGGCTCGCAGCAGCCCAGAGCCCAAACGCGCCGTCCACGTGGACCCAGGCCTCGGCCCGACGCGCGACCTCGATCAGCTCGGGGAAAGGATCGAACGCGCCCGTGTTCACGTCGCCTGCCTGGAGCACGACGACGCTCGGCGTTGCGCCCGCGCTCGCCAGCGCGCGCTCGAGCGCGGCCGGAGCCAGCTGGCCCTGCGCGTCGCTGGCGAGCTCGAGCAGGCAGTCACGGCCCAGGCCCAGCATGCGCAGCGCTCGTTCGACGGTGCCGTGGCGCTGATCGCTCGTCACCACCCGCAGCGGCGGCGCTCCGAACAGGCCACGCTGCTCCACGTCCCAGCCGCGCGCCGCGAGCAGACCATTGCGTGCCGCCGCCAGGCAGGTGAAGTGCGCCATCTGGCACCCGGTCACCAGCGCGAAGCTGGTCTGTTCCGGTAGCCCCAGGAGCTCGATCAGCCAGCGCCCGCACACCTCTTCCAGGACGGAGGCGCTGGGCGCGACCGCGTAGCCGCCTGGATTCTGGTCCCAGGCGGAGGTGAGCCAGTCGGCGGCGAGCGCCGCGGGCAAGCTGCCGCCCATGACCCAGCCGAAGAAGCGCCCGCCCGCGTTGCCGAGGATGCCGCCGCGCACCGCCTCGGCCAGCTCGGACACGACGCGCTCCGCGGCGCGGCCGGTCTCGGGCAGTGGCCGATCGATGCGTTGCCGCAGCTCGGCACCGGATAGCGTCGCTGCGACCGGTGCCTCGTTCAGCCCGGCGAGGTATTCGAGCGCCAGCTCCAGTGCGCGGCGCAAGGCGGGTTCGTGAAGGGACTCGGACGCAGCCCGCGAGGCAGACATGCCCCGCAGGATAACCGATTCCACGCCATCACAGGGCGGCGCGGCCGCTCACCGAGGCCAGCTCCAGCGGCCGTTCACCGCGTACGCCCCTGGATCCCAGAACGACATCCACCACGGTCGCGCTGTTCGGGGCCACGACCACGACCTGGGGCCCGGTGGGATCGGCTTCGCTGAGCGCGACGGGCGCCGTGCCCCAGTGGCTGGGCGGGAGCGCGGGCTTCCAGCTGACCGTGTACGTGCCGGCGGGCAGGCGCACGTGCAGGGTGCGGCCCGCGCCGCGGCCGATGCCGACGCTGGCACGCTCGTCGTTGTCCAGCCCGCGCACGTCGAAGCTGCCCACCACGGCCGCGCCGGCGGGAGCCAGCCGGGGCTGGCGGATCACGAAATCGATCGTCCCTTCGCGCGGCGTCAGGGGCTGCGCCGCATGGCAGCCGAGACCGGCGAAGACGCTGACCGAGCAAACCCCGAGGAGCGAAGCCACTGCATTTCGAAAGCTCATGCGAGAGGTATCGGCGTCGCTCTGGGCGAGTTGCGCGAGTCCATCCGGGGCGGAACGCGGCTCGCGCCGGTACCCGTCGTCGCTCGCGTTGAGCGTTTTGCGCTGGGGCAACCCGGGAAAGGTTCTAGTCTCCGCTGGTCATGCCTCGTAGCTCCGTGATTCCCGCGGCACCGGCCGTGTTCTCTCGTCGTCACGACGCCGTGCTGGCCGTCGCCGCAGCGCTCGGCGCGGTGCTGGGTGTCGCGCTCGGCCACAGCTCGGCTCAGGACTCGCTGGGCGCGGCGCTCGGGGCTGCGCTCGGCAGCGTGGTGGCCGCGCTGGCGAGGCGCCGGCCGGCTCGCGAGCGGCAGCGGCCTTCGCGCCCATCGCTCAGCGGTGAGAGCGCGAGCGAGCTGCGCGACCGCCTGCTGGCGTTGATCGCGGACAGCGTGCCGGACGCGGTGGTGCTGTTCTCGGACGCAGGCACCATCCACTACTCGAACCCGGTCGCGCGCGAGCTGTTCTTCGAGGGTCAGGCGCCGGAGGGACAGAACTTCATCCGCCTGGTCAGCGCCGCGGCCGCTCCGCTGCGCGAGGCGCTGCTGGGCGAGACCGACCGCTTCTTCAGCGTGGAGGTGGAAGGCCGGCGCGAGAGCTATCACCTCTCGCGGCGCAGCTTCGAGATGGATGGGCAGCCGCTGACGCTGCTGGTGGTCAAGTACATGACCCGCGAGATCCACCGTCGCGAGATCGAGGTGCTCAAGCGGGTGGTGCGCGTGATCAGCCACGAGGTGAACAACTCGCTCGCGCCGATCAGCTCGCTGATGCACTCGGCGCGCATGCTGAGCACCAAGCTGGGCCAGGCCGACAAGTACCAGCGCATGTTCGATACCATCGACGAGCGCACCAGCCATTTGCGCGGCTTCCTCGAGGGCTACGCCGCGCTGGCGCGCTTGCCGCGCCCGCAGCTGCGCGAGACCGACTTCGCGCCGCTGATCGCGCACCTGGCGGCGCTCTATCCGGAGCTGCGCCTGCCGCGCGCGCCGGAGCGCCAGGGCTGGTTCGATGCGGCCCAGATCGAACAGGTGTTGATCAACCTGATCAAGAACGCCCGCGAGGCCGGCAGCCCCGAGAACGAGATCGAGCTGCGCGTCTCGATCGGAGCCGACGGCGCGAGCGACATCGAGGTGCTCGATCGCGGCCCCGGCTTCTCGACGGAGGCCATGCAGAACTCGATGGTGCCGCTGTACACGACCAAACCGCAGGGCAGCGGCATGGGCCTGGCGCTGAGCCGCGAGATCGTCGAGGCCCACCGCGGCACCCTCGATGTATCCAATCGACCCGACGGCGGCGCCTGGATCCGGGTGCACCTGGCGGGGCGCGCCCCGGCGTTGAGCGACGCGAACCGCTCGCGGCTCACGCTGACCCGGGGCTGAGGGGTGCCTGGCACGGGCGAGACCAGGTGCGGGATGGTTTGCATCTTCACGGGGAGCCGGGTCACACTGGGCGCGTGAGGATCGGTGAGCGCAGCGCGCCTCATTGGCTGGGAGCCGGTGTTCTGGGGCTGCTGTCGTGCGTGGCGAGCGCTGGGCTCACGCGGAGCGCGGCGGCGCAGTCGCCTTCGCTGGTGGAATGGGAAGCGCCGGAGGCCTGCCCCGGTGCCGCGAGTGTGTACGAGCGCCTGACGACTGCGCTCGGTCATGAGCCGCAGACGCTGGGCACGCTCTCGCGCGTGCGCGGCGTCGTCGTGCCGCACGGTCCTGGCTACCAGCTGTCGCTGGAGGTGTTCGAGAGCGGCCGCCGCAGCTCGCGCTGGATGGAAGCCGCGAGCTGCGAGGATCTCGTGGACGCAGCGGTGCTGGCCATCACGCTGGCGCTCGCGCCGGAGAGCAGCGTCACACCGGGGAAGGGCGACGCAGCGGGTAGCAGCCCCGTCGGGGCGGCTCCGGGCGCTTCGGCTGCGCACGAGGGCGACGCGGGGCCCGCGCTGCCGGAGCGCCCGGCAGAGCCCGCGCGCGGCACGGCCTCGCTCGCTGCGGTGCTCGAGTTCGGTGCGTTACCCGATCCTGCGATCGGCCTCAGCGTGAGCGCGGGCGCCCGCTGGTCCGTGCTCTCGGTAGCCGCGTACGGTATGTTGTTCGAGAGCCAGCGACTGGAGGCTCGTCCCGGCGTGGACGTGGATTTCGAGCTCAGCGTCGCGGGGGTGCGCGGTTGTGGGCGAGCGCTTTCGCAGCCGCTCGCGCTCGATGCTTGTGCGGGCATGGAGCTCGGGCGCTGGGAGGCATTCGGCGCGAGCTTGCAGGAGGCGCGGCGCTCGCGCGACCTGTGGCTCGCGCCGATGCTGGAGCTCGAGGCCAGCCGGGTCCTGATCGGGCCGCTGGCCCTGCAGTTGAGCGCCGGCGCCGCGCTGCCCCTGGTGCGCAAGCGCTATATCATCAATGAAAGCGAGGCACTGCACACGCCCGATCCGATCAGCTGGCGACTCTTGGCCGGCCTCGCGCTCGCCACCGAGTAGCGGCCGGTAAAAAAAATTTCCCTGCTCGTGCCGAAACTGCGGCCCCTCGCACACCCACTCTCGGTTGACCCGATGGCGACCCCTGCGCCGATGGACTCCGCGCCGCCCGCGCCCGCCTTTCGCGAGCTGTATGCGACACATTTTGCCTTCACCTGGCGCAGCTTGCGTTACCTCGGGGTGGACGGCCGGCACCTCGACGACGCCGTGCAGGAGGTGTGGGTGGCGGTCCACCGCCGGCTGCCGGACTTCGAGGGGCGCTCCGACATCAAGACGTGGCTGTTCGGTATCGCGCTCAACGTGCAGCGCAATCTGCAGCGCGCCGAGCGCCGGCGTTCCAGTCTGGTGCCGCTCTCGGAGGAGTTGCATTCCAGCGCTCCCGATCCATTGCTGGAACACGAGGGGCGGGAGGCATGGGCCCTGGTGATGACCTTCCTGGGCACGCTCGATGCGGAGCGCCGCACGGTCTTCGTGGCCAGCTTGATCGAGGGGCTGGCGCCCGCCGAGACGGCGCAGGTGTGCGGGCTCGACGTGCCTACGGTGTATCTGCGCGTGCGCGCGCTGCGGCGCGCCTTTCGCGCCTGGGCTGCAGCTCGTCGAGGTGAGCCATGAGCCGCGAAGACTGGGTAGACGGATTGCTGCTGGAGGCCCGGCATCAGGCCGATCCTTCGCAGGGAGATCTGGCGCGCAACCTCGCGGGCCTCGAGCGGCGCCTGGGACTGAGCGGCGGAGGCCCGAGCGGGGACGGTGGGAACGGGGCGGCGACCGCGGCGGGGACTCTGCTGCAACTTCGTCCGGGAGTGCTGTCCCGCGCGAGCGGTGCGGGCGGATGGAAGTGGGCGGTGACGCTCAGTCGATGGCTCGCCTTCGGTGCCGCGGGTGCGGTGCTCGGGTATCTGGGCGGCCGCGCGGAGAGCCGGCGTGAGATAGCAGAGCTCCAGCAGCAGCAGCAGCAGCAGCAGCAGCAGCAGCAGCAGCAGCAGCAGCAGCAGCAGCAGCAGCAGCAGCAGCAGACGCTCGAGCCGGAGGAGCGGCCGCCAGCGCTTGCCCGGCGTGAAGCAGCGATGAGGCCGGCGCCCCGTGCGCGTCGTGCGCCCGTTCTGCTGCAGGAGGCGCGACCGCCCGCTTCACCGCCTCGGACCTCCGACAACCAGGAGTTGCGGCAGGCGATCGAGCTGTTGCAACGCGCCGAGGGGGCTCTGCGCGCGGGAGATGCGTTCTCCGCGTCGCTGCTGCTCTCGGATCTCGATCGCAGTACACCTCCGGCGTTGTTGCGCGAAGAGCGGCTGACGGCGCACGCCCTGGTGAGTTGCGCGCTCGGTGAGGTGGAGCCGGCTCGCGCGTCGCTGCGCGAGCTGGAGCAGCTCAATGCGCATTCGATCTATCGCGCGCGCCTGGAGGGCAGCTGCGCGGAAAAAACGTCAACAAGCGCGCCGAAAGACGCGCCACTCACACACTGATCCGGCATGCAGAACGCACGAAGCAACCCCGGGTTTTCTCGTTCTCTCTTCCTGTCCGCATTCGGCCTCGCTCTCGCTGGCAGTGCCTGCTCTGGCGAAGACTTGCCCGACAGCAAACTGGGGTACACGCCGGATCTGGCGGGGACCAACAGCGCGGAGAGCGCTCAGCGAATCCTGTGGGTGGACGAACACGGCGCAGCCGATCGCTTCCAGGTCGGTGACTGGATAGGCCACGCAGAAGATCTTTTTCGTCCCACCATCAACGGTCAGCGGCCCACCTACGTGTTTCCGTCGGGATCGAGCGACATCTTCCTGCACCTCGAGATCCCAGATCGTTCCTTGCCCCTTCAGGCGATCCTGCGCTTCGGCACGCGCCAGGCTCCGGTGCCCAAAACCGGCGTGCCCTTTGGCGCCGGGGTCAATTACCAGTACATGCTGGCGTCCTACCTCTCAGGCGCTGCGCTTTATCCACCAGTGGAGGGTTTTGCCTACCACCTCTCGCTGGACTCTCCGCGCGTCTCGGAGACCGAATATAGCGCCATCTCGCTCAGCTATTCGCAGGACGAGGCGTTCGGTCCTTGGTGCCTCTTGCAGCCGTCCTTGCCCAGAGCCAACGGCGGCTTCGACTGCCTCGGGTCGGCAGGCTATGCCGCTGGGGCATTTGGAACGGACAGGTTCTGTCAGGTATTTCTAGCGGATGGCAGCACACGAGACACGGACTGCAACCTGGTCGCGCTGTGTGTGACGGGCGTCTGCGAGTGCACCGCAGACGGATGCTTCGCGAACCGGGCGACCCCGGAGTACGATCTGTGGCTCGCGATCGAGGGGGACCAGCTGATCGGCTATCTCTCCGGCGCCGTCTTCGAGTACGGTGAGGCGGGGCATTTCATGCCCATCGGTGCCATCCGTTTCGACCGCGAAGAGCCGTAGAGTACCGTTGCGGACAGGGGCGCCCCGCGCCCCGAGGTGCCGGGCTGTGCCGTTCGGTGGCAGCCCGGCCACCCAAATCGACCAGATCTTGGCCCGCGCCGTTCGGCGACTGTAAGTGTTCGCGCCGGGACCGCGTTGGTCAGGCTGAGCATGAAGTCGAGCGGCAGTTCCGCGCCTTCCGGGCGTTTCGCGCTCGCCGCCCTGGCCTGCCTGGGTGCGGCGTGGCTGGGCTGCTCGAAGTCGCCCGCGCCGGCGCGCGCGCCGAACGATTGGCCCGCGACGGTGCAGCGCTCGGATGCGTCCGCGCGGGAGCGCGTGGCGCTCACCGTCTACAACTCGAACTTCGCGCTGGTGCGGGAGCAGCGCC
>DASTRX010000098.1:0-2725 GCA_035760985.1 Polyangiaceae bacterium | reverse complement strand
GGCGGTCGCGGGGCTCACTCCCTCCCGAGGTGCAGGCGGCGTGACGGGCGCCGAGGTAGGAGCTCTTCGGCTTGCCTTTCGGCATGGGACGGTGGTGGGCGACATGGGCTGAGCAGGCGCGGGGCCCGACTCATCCCATCTCCGCCCGGAGCCGTTCGTCACCTCGGGGCGCGACACGGCTTGGACGCAGCTGCGGCATGCCGTGTGCACCCTGCCCGACGATGCCTACCGAAATCCTCGCGGCCGCGCGCGCCTCGCGGGCCGCCTCGCCTCAGCGGGGCGAAATGACCGGGGCGGAGTCTGGCCCGCGCGCCACCAGGAGCCGCTGCAGGTCCTCGAACTCGCGCGCCGTTTTCTGCCTGCTGCTGGCTGCCGGCTGGGCCTGCAAGGCCGCGCCCGGTGGCGATCGATCGGCGGAGCCGCCCGCACCGGAGTCCGCGGCGAGCCCGGCACCTCCACCGCCTGCGGACCGCGTGCCTCAGGCCCGCGAGGTCGGCGAGGCGTTCGTGGGCGTCGCGGAACGGCTGGCGCCCGCAGTGGTGCGCATCACGACCCGCCAATCTGCGGCCAGCGCGCGCGGTCCCGGCGGGAGCCCGCTCGGGGGTACCCCCTTCGAACGCTTCTTCGAGGAGTTCGGTAGCCCGAGCGTCAATCCGGAACCTCGCGTCGGCATGGGCTCGGGGGTGGTGATCGATGGCGCGGGGCACATCCTCACCAATCAGCACGTGGTGGCCAACGCCGATGACGTGCGTGTGGCATTCGCCGATGGCAAGGAGCTCGCGGCCAAGCTCGTGGGCAGCGACGCCAAGACCGATCTGGCGGTGATCCAGGTGGAGGCAACCCAGCTCCAGCCGGCCGAGTTCGGCAGCTCCGACGCGATGCGGGTCGGGGAGTGGGTGATGGCGATCGGCAACCCGTTCGGGCTCGACCACAGCGTCACGGTGGGCGTGCTTTCGGCCAAGGGGCGCTACGGCTTTGCGCCCGGGCAGCTGGAGGACTTCCTGCAGACCGACGCCTCGATCAACCCCGGCAACTCCGGCGGACCACTGGTGAATCTCGAGGGCAAGGTGATCGGCATCAACACCATGATCGCCGGCATCGGCACCGGCGTGGGCTTTGCGGTCTCGGAGGCCATCGCCCGTCCCATCGCGAAGCAGCTGATCGAGCAAGGCAGGGTGATCCGCCCGTACATCGGGATCAGCATGCAGACGCTCACACCCGGCGTGCGCGAGGCGATCGGAGCCGAGGCTCCCGAGAAGGGCGCGCTGGTGGCCGAGATCCAGAGGGGCTCGCCAGCGGAGCAAGCGGGCGTGCAGCCCGGGGATGTGATCGTGGCGCTCGACGACAAGGCCACCGCGGACTCACGGGAGGTGCAGCAGGCGGTGCTGCAACACAAGGTGGGTGACAGCGTCACCCTGAAGGTTTGGCGTGACGGCAAGACGCTGCAGATCGCGGTGCGCACGGCGGAGCTGCCCGGACAGACCGCTGCCCCCAGTCAACCCAGCAAGCCGGATGACGTGGGCCTGGCGCTGCGGCCGCTCACGCCGGAGCTCGCGGAGCGGCTCGGGGTGGCAGGCGCTCGCGGGCTGGTGATCTCATCGGTACGGCCCGACGCCGCTGCTGCGCGTGCCGGGCTGCGCCCGGGGGACGTGCTGCTGAGCATCGACCGCAAGCCCGTGACCAACGCTCGCGATGCTCTGCAACAACTGGCCAGCGCGCGCCCAGGAGGTCACCTGCTCTTGATCCAGCGCGGCGACAGCAGCGCCTTCGTGGTCCTCGACGCCGCGCGCTAGCCGGCGCTGGCGCGTGGGTTCACGGCGCGCTCTGGCTCGAGCCGGGGCAGCTCGACATCCGCACCTCGCCCTCCGCGTCGTCGATATTGAGCCACCACACGACGCGCGCAGCGAGCGAGTCGTCCTTCGGCCCCGAGGGAACGAAGTTGTCGAAGTAGGTGAGAATGAAGGTCAGGCTGTGGCAGCCGCGGACTGGCGTGGTCCAGCGCATGGTGACGCTGCGCGTATCCTCATAGATGCCCGCCGGCACCGGCTGCTGCACGGACAGCCCCGTGCCGGAACCCGGTACCAGATCGAGATACAGCCGCGCCTCGAGCTGAATGTTGACGTCCTCGGAGTGGAACGGGACGTAGACGTCGACGGGGATGTCCCCCTCGTAGACGGCGCCCAGCGGCGGATCCACCTGCCCCGCGATCACGAACGGCGGGCGCTGGCCGCGAGGTGAGAAGGTGGGCGCCGCGTCCAGACAGCCCGCGAGCAGGCCCGCGCCGAACAGCAGCGGGATCGCCCTCGCGCTCACAGCCCCCTCCTCGTGATGCCCACCCGTGCGGGCTCTGGACGCCAGCGCAGGTGGGCGTACAGCGGGTCACAGGCCAGCCGTACCAGGTCGCTGGCGGCCCGGGAGCGCGCGCACAGCCGGCTCAGGCCATCCGGCGCCTGGAGCAGACCCGAATCGATGCCTTCTTCGGCGATCACCCGCCCCAGCGCCACGCCCAGCGTGCCCGACGCAAACAGGCCCGCGCGGCGAGCGGCGCGGCGAGCTGCGGCGACGGCGAGCTCGCGCGTCAAGCGGCCCTCTCTACACCACTGCGTCATCTGCCGCTGCGTGCGGGGCGAAAGGCTCTCCCAGAGCAGCGCGGAGAGCCGGGCCGTGGAAGTAAAGTTGGTCTGCGAGCTCTCGGGCGGACCGAAGGCGCTGTACACGGCCCGGA
>DASTRX010000097.1:0-37475 GCA_035760985.1 Polyangiaceae bacterium | reverse complement strand
GGCGGTCGCGGGGCTCACTCCCTCCCGAGGTGCAGGCGGCGTGACGGGCGCCGAGGTAGGAGCTCTTCGGCTTGCCTTTCGGCATGGGACGGTGGTGGGCGACATGGGCTGAGCAGGCGCGGGGCCCGACTCATCCCATCTGCACACGGCGCTGCACGACACCTCGGGGCCCTGTGCGCTCAGCGCCGCGCGGCCCACCAGGCCAGCACCGCGACCAGCAGCGCGAGCGCCAGCAGCGCCGCTCCGAGCCACAGCAAGAGGCCGAACCAGGCGCCGCGCAGCGAGCGCCCACCCCGCCGCTCGCAGGCGCGGCAAATGGCCCAGGGCTGCGCGCCGTGCTCGGTGATGACGCAGCAGTCTCCGCACAACGGCACGCGGCAGCGAGCGCAGGGCCCGGCGGCGAGCGCGCCGCAAGCACAGCGCGCCAGGCCGCCCCCATCGCCGCCGGTGCCGATCAGCTGTCCCGACATCGAGCCAGCTTGTCACGCCCCGCCGCGAGGCGCCGCCTCAGAGACGGACCGTGACCTCGATGATGCGCGGCTGCTTCGCGGGGCAGCCACCGTTCTCCACCACGACCAGCTTGTCGCTGGAGCCGGGCACGCGCTCGACACCATCCGGGCTGCAAAGGCTCGCGGGGCCGTTCGTCTGCTCGTCCGTCAGCGCGATCACCTGCGCGCCGCGCGCTGGATCGCTGCTCTTCGGATCGAGCTGGACCAGGGTGCCCCGGCCCACGTTGGCGACGATCAGGCGGCCCTCGAGCCACTCCAGGCCGTTCGCGCCGGAGCCGCCGGTGGCGGGCGGCCGCACTTCGTCGCCGGCTGCCCAGACTTCCGCGGAGTCGGCCTGCAGCGCTCGAGCCGCAGGAACCCGGAGCACGCGCCCCAGCGCGGAGTCCGTGAACCAGAGGTCGCCGTCCGGGCTGACGATCACATCGTTACAGAAGGGGGCCTTGTCCTCGGCTCGAGCGAGCGAGTGCCGCACCACCTCGTGCCCGTCCGCGAGACGCACGCCCACCAGGTCGCTGGCCTTGTGCGCATCGTCCAGCTTGGGGTTGGAGTCGCAGAACCAGAGCAGCTGGCGCGGGGCGTCGACCGTGAGCCCGAGCACGCCGCGGCGCACGGTGGGCTTGGCGACGAAGGGCTGCGCCTCCGTCGAGCCGGCGGCGACCTTCACGATCGCGCCCTGCATGATGCTGCCGATGAAGAGCGTGCCGTCCTCCGCCGAGGCGGTGCCCTCCGGATAGTAGTCGGGGCCGGGCAGCGCGACCTTCTGCGCGCCCAGCTCTCCGCCATCGAGCGGCAGCGAGAGCGCCTGGAAGGGCAACGCGGGCTGGCTACCATCGCTGCCGAACAGCACGCTCAACTGGCCGATCGCGACCCACAGCTCGCGCCCACGGAAGGCCGCGGTGGTCGGGCGCTGCAGGACCCGCGAGTCCGCCGAGAGCACGCGCACGCTGCCGCTCGGAGCCGAGCCCGGGCTGGAGGCTCCGGCGACCGGCGCCGTGAGCTGGGCCTGTGTGGAGGCGCACGCGCAGAGCGCGAGCGCGCCCAGCAACGAGCAGGCGCGTGCGACCGTACGCGGGCAAGCGGTGGAGAGAGGGGCGATCATGCGGATTCCTGTCTGCGCCAACCACTGGTGGGGCGCGCGAACGCGCTTATCGCATTGCGCGTGAACCGGGGCAACCGGGCGCACCTCGTGCCGCTATTTCTCTGTCGAGCACTCTGCTTCGTCCGGGCTGGACGCCGCCTGGCGACTGACGGTGCGCGGCAGCAAGACGTGGCCCAGCGCCAGGCCCAATACCGCGGCCGTCGCGCTGCCCGACAGCACACCCAGCTTGGCGGCGGACAGGTGCAGCCCGTCGCCAAACGCGAGCTGCGACACGAACAGGGACATGGTGAAGCCCACGCCGGCGATCACGCCCAGGACGGCCAGGTCGCGCCAGCCCACGCCCGCGGGCAGACGGGCGACGCGCAAGCGCAACGAGAGCCAACAGCTCGCGAGCACACCGAGCGGCTTGCCCAGCAGCAAGCCGACGCCGACACCAACCGCAACCGAGGCGGAGTTCGCATCGAAGTCAGCTCCGGAGAGCGAGACCCCCGCGTTCGCGAGCGCGAACAGCGGCATGATGCAATACGCGACCCAGGGATGCAGCATTTCGATCAAGCTCTCCGCGGGGGACACCGCCTCGCGGCTGGCGAACGCCACCTCGCGCAGCGCGCTGCCGAAGCGCTGCGAGCCGTCGGCAGCGCCGGAATCGGCGAGCCGCTCCAGCGGCTCCCGGACGTAATCCACGAAGCCCTGCGGCCCCAGCCATGCCCGCACTGGAGTCAGCAGGCCGAGCACCACCCCGGCGATGGTCGGATGGATGCCGGCATGGTACGTGCCGGCCCAGGCCACGAACGCAGGCACGACATACAGCGGCTTCGAACGGATCCCGAAGCGCTGCATCACGATGAGCAGCACAAACCCGAGCGCCGCGATCAGCAAGCCCGAGATACTGACTCCCGAGGAGTAGAACAGCGCGATGACGATGATCGCCCCCAGGTCGTCGATCACCGCCAGGGCGAGCAGCAATACACGCAAGGCAGCCGAGACCCGCTGCCCCAGCAGCGCCAGAATGCCGACCGCAAACGCGATGTCGGTCGCCATCGGAATGCCCCAACCCGCACGCGCTGCGCCGGAGCCGGCCAGGCTGGTGTAAATGCAGGCGGGAGCCAACATGCCGCCCAGCGCCGCGATCGCGGGCAGCGCGGCACGGCGCCACTCCGAGAGCTCGCCATACTGCAGCTCGCGGCGGATCTCGAGCCCCACCACGAAGAAGAAGATCACCATCAGGCCGTCGTTGACGAACCACTCCAGCGAGCGCTCGAACGCGAACGCACCGAGGCGGACTCCGATGGGCGTGTGCCAAAAAGCAGCGTAGCTCTCCGCCCAGGAGGAGTTGGCAGCGGCCAGGGCTATCCCTGCGGCGAACAGCAGGATGATCCCGCTCGCCGCCTCGATGGCCAGAAAGCGCTGCAAGGGCCGCCCGGCGAGCTGCAGAGCTCTCAGCAGCGGCTCCCAGGCCTCTGGAGGTGAAGAAGAGCGGGGAGACTGGGGCTCGAGGGCAGTTGTCATGGTGTGATGGCCGTCGCGTGCACACGCCGCGCCGACGAACGGCGATGCGAGAAGGCACCCGGGATGGCGGCCCGACCATCCTCTGTCCTGCAGCTCGCGCTGCACCCTTTGCGTTGCTTTGGGGTAGATTGGCACCTCGGCGCCTCGGGCGTCAACCGCGAGCGCGGCGGTCATCACCTGCGCATCGCCCCCGGCTCTCGTGCCATGCTGGCCAGCATGCGGCGCGAGTGGCGTCTGGTGGCTTCGCTCGGCGCGTGCGTCGCGCTGGGGTGGGCGGCCGCGACGGGCGGCTGCGAGGAGCGCGCGCCGCAGCTGTCCCTGGCCCACGACAAAAAGCTGTCAGGCCGCCTGGCGGCGCGCAACGCGCAATGGCCCGCCGCGTGCGCCCGAGCTCCGGAGGAGCGCGTGGGCTTGCCGCCGGCCCTGTCCATGGCTCCGGAGCGCGCGCTCCGGCTCGTCCCGGCCGATCTCGTGCAAGACATGGTCGACGTCGTGCGCCACCTGCCGGCGCCCTTCGACGAGCTGTTCCGGCGCCATGTGTGCGCGGTGGTGTGGATGCACGGCGCACCCATGACGGGTACGCTGCGGCTGCTCGCGGGGGATGACGCGCACGGCATCATCCTGCTCAACGTCGACAATCTGCAGAGCTCGCCCGACGAGTGGCTCAGCTTCAAGGAGGCGAGCGTCTTCGAGCCCAACCCGGAGCGAGAGATCCGCGGCACCATGACGGCGCCGGGCGAGGAGCGCCGCACGGTGCTGCTGGAGTTTCTGCTGGTGCACGAGCTCGCCCATGTGCTCGACGCCGTATTCCCTGCCGATCCGCTGGTCGCCGAGTTCAAGCGCGTGAGCTGGCCGCGCAGGGACCCGCTCGCCAGCGCGAAGACCCTGCACTACGCGCGAGATCGAGGCGGCCAGCCGCTGGCCGATGCGCAGCTGGAGGCATACTTCGACGTGACGACGGCGGGAGCGTTCTCCGATCCCAGCGCGACGGACAACTCCATGGAAGACTTCGCCGAGAGCCTGTCGAGCTACGTGCACGGCGTGCTGCGCCGTCGGCCCTGGAAGCTCGAGGCCTGGCGCCGCGGGCAGCTGGTGCGCAGCCTCTCGCTGTGCTGGGGCCAGGCGCGTTGTGCGGAGAAGCAGCGCATCCTGGAGCAACTGCTGCTCCGCTGGGGCAGCGCGGACTGACTCAGGCCTTCTTGAGCAGATCGGCGAAGGGATTGTTCTGAAACGTGGCCTTGGGCCGCCCCGGAGCATCCCTCCTTGGCGCTCCGCCACGGGCCGGCGCGCCCTTGGCCCCGTTGCCGGCGGGGGCTCGCTGCGCCTCCGCGCCCGGCCGCGCGCCTTCGGCCCGCGGCGCCGTCGACTTCGTCTTGGCGCTGAGCGAAATGCGCTTGCGGTCCAGATCGACGGCCAGCACGCGCACCGTGAGCTTGTCCCCCACCTTGACCACGGAGTGCGGATCCTTGACGAAGCGATCGGACAGCTCGGAGATGTGCACCAGCCCGTCCTGGTGCACGCCGACGTCGACGAAGGCGCCAAAGGCAGCGACGTTGGTCACCACGCCCTCCAGGATCATGTCCGGCTTCAGGTCGCCGAGCTCGCGCACATCGTCCCGAAACTTGGGCGGCTCGAAGCTCTTGCGCGGATCGCGGCCAGGCTTGTCCAGCTCCTTGAAGATGTCTTCGAGTGTGAACTCGCCCACGTCGTCGCTCTTGTAGCGGTTCTTGTCCAGCTTGCGCAGCAGCGCCGCGCTGCCGATCAACGAGCTGAGCGGCACGCCCAGGTCACGGGCCATGCGCTCGACCAGCGCGTAGCGCTCGGGGTGCACGGCGCTCGAGTCGAGCGGGTTCTCCGCACCGGCGATGCGCAAGAAGCCGGCGGCTTGCTCGTACGTCTTGGGCCCGACGCCGCTCACCTCCAGCAGACCCGCGCGCGACTTGAACGGGCCGTTCTCGTTGCGGTGCAACACGATGCGCTTGGCCACCGACGGCCCGATGCCGGCCACGCGCGAGAGCAGCTGGGCGCTGGCGGTGTTGAGCTCCACGCCCACCTGGTTCACGCAGCTCTCGACCACCTCGTCCAGCTTCTTGCCCAGCGCGCCCTCGGGCACGTCGTGCTGGTACTGGCCAACCCCGATGCTCTTGGGGTCGATCTTCACCAGCTCCGCCAGTGGGTCCTGCAGGCGCCGCGCGATGCTGACCGCGCCGCGCACGGTGAGGTCGAGATCGGGAAACTCCTCGCGGGCCACGTCGCTCGCCGAGTACACGCTGGCGCCGGCCTCGCTGACCGACACCGTCAGCACCGAGGATAGCTTGTTCTCCGCCAGCACGGTGCGCACGAACAGCTCCGTCTCCCGCCCGTGGGTGCCGTTGCCGACCGCGACCG
Organism: Polyangiaceae bacterium; assembly: GCA_035760985.1. GTDB lineage: Bacteria > Myxococcota_A > Polyangia > Polyangiales > Polyangiaceae > SZUA-265. The sequence goes on along the minus strand of DASTRX010000097.1, from coordinate 31,970 downwards.
CCACGACCGAGTGCTTCTTGACCAGCCGCAGCAAGATCTCCTTGGCGCGGGCCAGGGCGCCATCGCCCTGCACCAGGTAGAAGGTGTCGTGCTCCAGCAAGCGACCCGTGGCGTCGACGGCGGCGCACTTGCAGCCCGTGCGCTGGCCTGGGTCGACCCCGAGCACGACGTGCGTGCCGAACGGCGCCGCCAGCAGCAGCTCGCGCAGGTTCTGCGCGAACACGCCGATCGCGTCCTGCTCCGCGCGCAGCTTGAGCTCGACGCGCACCTGCGCCGCGAGCTGCGTCGCCAGGTGCCGCTCGATCGACTCCTTCATGACCAGCTCCAGCTCCTGCTTCCAGGGCGAGCCGCCCGGGACGGGGATGCGCGCGCGCAGCTTGGGCAGGTGCGGCTCGAAATCGAGCAGCACGCGCGCGTACAGCACCTCCTCGGCCTCGCCGCGGCGAATCGCCAGGAAGCGGTGCGAGGGCACCTTGGAGACGGGCTCCTCGTACTTCGCGTACATGTCGAACTTGGTGGGCTTGCCCTCGTACTCCGAGCGCTTCGCCACCTGCACGTTGCCGTGCTCGAAGTACGCCTCGCGCAGCTCCTTGCGCAGCTCGGCGTCCTCGGCGAGCCGCTCGGCGCAGATGTCGCGCGCTCCGGCGAGCGCCGCGGCCGCGTCCGGGACCTCTTTGCCCGCGTTCACGAACGGCTGCGCCAGCTCCTGCGGGCTGCCCTGCGCGCCCGTCCACATCAGCTCGGCGAGCGGCGCGAGCCCGCGCTCGACGGCGATCGTGGCCTTGGTCCTGCGCTTGGGTTTGTAGGGCAAGTACAGGTCCTCCACCTCCGCCTTGGTGGTCGCCTGAGCCAGCTTCTGCAGGAGCTCCGGCGTCATCTTGCCCTGCGACTGAATCTCCTGGATCACGCTCTCACGGCGCGCCTCGAGCTCGGTCAGGTAGGTGAAGCGTTCTTCGATGGTACGGATCTGCACCTCGTCGAGGCCGTTGGTCTGTTCCTTGCGATAGCGTGCGATGAAGGGCACGGTGGCGCCTTCCGCGAGCAGCTTCACCACCGCGCGGATCGACGCGGCAGGCAAGCCGAGCTCCTGGGCGAGCACGGGCACGGCGTCGTAGCTGGTGGTCGGAGCACCAGGCTTCACGGCAGTCGGGACGGAGGGCTGGGAGGTGTTCGTGGACGCGTCGACGGTCATGTACGAGCCGGGATAGCGAGCTCCCTCGTTAATATCCAGTGCGAGCAAGATTTTTGTTGTGAGCGTGCTCTCGGCACACCGCGCTGGACACCCCTGCGGCACAATGGCGTTGCCCTGGGCGGCGCGCCGTAGCATGCCTGGGAGATGACGCATCGCCGGGCGCTCCTGATGTTGGGGGCGTGCTTCATGGGCAGTGTGATCACTTCTGCGGGGACACCCCACACAGCCAGGCTCGTGGTCGCCACCCGCAACTTCGGGCTCGCCGACGAGCTGCTGCTGCAGGGCTCGCCCAACGCCCCGTCTCAGAGCTGGGTGTTGCATGTGAGCTCCACCCCGAACCGCCCGGGGCCGAGCCTGACCGAAACAACTTCGGTCCCCGGTTTCGCGCCGAGCCGAGTCGACCTGAAGCGGCACGCCGGAAGATCGCAGCCGCGGCAATTCGGCGCAGCGGGCTCTCGGGAAAAATCCAAGGAATGTTGAAAACGCCCGCGTGTACCAGCCTAATCGAAGGGAATTGCTAGTGTTGTTCCGCCAGTCTGATAAGAGCTCCGCCGAGGATTCACCGATGATTGCAAACCAAACGTCCCGTGGTCTCCACCGTGTCGCCCGCCAGAGGGTCGCCTGCCAGAGTGCCGCCCGCTGCATCGGGCTGCTGGTCTCGTCCGTCGCTCTGCTCGCCGCCTGCGGCGGTACGATCGAGCAGACCGAGGTAGACCAACAGCACCTGGAAATGGGCAGCAACGGCAAGCAGCTGAGCAAGCCTGCGGAGGCATCCTCGCCCGCGCCCAAGCCTGCTGCTGCCAGCAACGCGACTGCGGCGAGCAACACGCCGGCGGCCAAGCCCGCCGCCACGCCCGATCCCGAGCCCGCGGATGAAGAAGATCCGCCCGCCACGGATGACGATGAGGATGCGGATGCGCCGACGACCACCAACACAGCCAGCGCTGATCTGAGCTTCAACACCGACATCTGGCCCATCTTCAGCAAGAGCTGCAGCCCGTGTCATGCCGGCGGCGGCGCTGGCGGGCAGGACGTGGGCGGGAGCGACAAGAGCAAGGCGCTGGAGGACGCGAAGCGGATCGAGACCAAGCTCATCAGCGATCTGTCCACCGGCAGAATGCCGATCGGCTGTGCCAAGCCGCCGGGAGGCGGCGGCACGTGCGTGTCGGAGGATGACTTCGCCGACATCAAGGCCTGGTACGAGGCGGGTTCCCCTCCCTGATCCACCGCCCCTTCGGCGACGCTCGACGGGTTGCAAGCTTCACTGCAACCCGTCGCTGCATTTTGTAGCCCCGTTTGGCGGCGCAGCGGCCCTGCTGGCGAGGCAGCACCGCCTCACGCGCAGGCCACGGCGACGAACAGCTCCGAACTGGGCCCGAAGGGCTGCCCCGAGAAGCCGCCCCATCGGGCGCGCAGGCGCAGCCCGGCGCGAGCGAGCAGCTCTTTCAGCTCCCAGCTCGTGGCATAGCGCTGCGCGATGGGGATCTGCACGCGCGTGCCGCGCTGGCGCGAGACGTACGTGTAGGTGACGTCCAGGCGCTGCGAGGCGCTGCGCAGCCGGCTGCGCTCGAACACGTCCCAGATTTGGCCGCGGTGCGCGAGCGAGACGATCGCGCCTGGCTCGTCGCGCTGCGCCTCGCGCCGCCGCACCCGGCGCTGAAACGAATCCGCCGCCCACACGTCGAAGCAGAAGGTGCCGCCCGGCGCGAGGTGAGCGCGCACGGAGCGAAAGCAGCTGACCAGCGCCCGGCGCCCGAGCAAGCAATACAGCGCGTTGTACGGCAGCAGGATGCGATCGAAGCGCCGGCCCAGCGCGAACGTCTGCATGTCCGCCTCGACCAGGCTCAACCTGCCGCGCGCTCCGGGCAGCCGGCGCCGGGCCGCACGCAGCAGACTCCGCTCGCGATCGAGCCCCACCACCTCGTGCGCGGCGCCCAGCAGCGCCGGCAAGAGCCGCCCGTAGCCCGTGCCCAGCTCCAGCACGCTGCCCACCCCGGCGCACTGACGCGCGTAGAACTCGCCGTCACCCGGGTTGCCACGGTGGGTCAGCGCGTATAGCTCGGCTTCGAGTTCCGTCAAGGGCGAGCTTGGTAGCATGTGCCGCGCCCAAAATCCGCGCGCGCCTGCTGCTCTCGTGATGGTTTCGCGCTCGCCGCGCATACAGCCCTGTCCGCCCCTGGACGGAGCCCCAATGAGCACACTTGCAACCGGGACACAGCGATCGAGCCTGCGCTCGCTCGCGATCGCCGGGTCGGTTCTCGCTTCTGCCGCGCTTGCCTGCTCGCCAGCAGACGGCGAGGATCTGTTCCCGCCCACGGCAGACCTCGAGGGCGCGCCCGCGTTGCCGAGCGGCGGCACCACGTCGCCGAACGCGCCCGGCGGTTTCGATGATTTCGGAGACGTGAGCGCGGCGGGTTCCGGTGGCCCCACCAGCTCGGGTTGTCCCACTTCGGTCAGCGGCGTGACCCGTGATCCCGCAGGACAGCTGCCGCTCTACAACGTGGTGGTGTACGTGCCCAGCGAACCGCTCGCGCCGATCCAGCGCGGGGCGCGCTGCGAGACCTGCGACGGCGACTTTTCAGGCCGACCGATCGCGGCCGCCGTGTCTGACGCCGCTGGCAAGTTCACCCTGGATCTCTCGCACGTGCCGGCGCGCAAGGACGTGCCGCTGGTGATCCAGGCCGGCAGCTGGCGGCGCCAAGTCACGATCCCATCGATCGGCGAGTGCGGCGACAGCATGCTGCCTGCGGAGCTCACACGCTTGCCGCGCAACCGCGCGGAGGGGAATCTACCCCACGTGGCGGTGATGCGCGGTGGCTCGGATGCGCTGGAGTGCTTGTTCACCAAGATCGGCGTGGACCCCGGCGAGTTCACGCCCGGCGACGGGGGCGGCAGCATCGAGCTCTACTACAGCGATCTGGAGAACGCGGAAGACGGCACCGGACAGATGCGCGGCCCATCCGGAACGCTCGCGCTACCGAAGGTGGACAGCCTGTTCGGGGACTACGAGCGGCTGCGCAGCTACGACATGATCTTGCTCTCCTGCGAAGGCGGGGACGAGCGTTACGACCCGCCCGACCTCACCCACCGCCAGAACCTGCAGCGTTACGCCAATGAGGGCGGGCGGCTGTTTGGTGGGCATTTCCACAACGGCATCATCGACAATCGGGAGCTACCGGACGACGCGCCCGAGTTCCCGGACGTGGTGAAGTTCTCCTCCGGGCGCAAGGATATCGAGCCCAAGCTGTTCACGGCCCACGTGAACACCAGCTTCGACAAGGGCAATGCGCTGGCGGACTGGCTCCTCGAAGTTGGCGGGTCGAGCACGCGCGGCGAAATTTCCATCAACGATAGCGAACGCACCGTGGTCGGCACGCTCGACCCGAGCGCCGTCTCGTGGATCAACACGGAGACCGGAAGCGGCGTCGCGAGCGGCAGCAGTTCGTCGGACGACGATGACGATGACGACGAGAACGCAGCCCTGTACTACGGGTTCCCGACGCCGGTGGGGGGGCCTGCTTGCGGTCGCATGGTCTTCACGGACGTGCACCTGGCATCCGGTAGTGGCGACTCCGGCAAAGAGGTGTTCCCCAGCTGCTCCGCGGAGCTGACCCCGCAGCAGAAGGCGCTAGCCTTCCTGATCTTCGATCTGGCCAACTGCGTGCAACCGACGGAGAGCGCGGCACCGCCCATACCGAAGATCTACTGAAGTGTGCTCAACCACCTACAGACCGGTGGCATACCCGTTGCTTTTCGTGGCAGCTAGCCGGGCGACAACGCCCGGCACCCCGAAATGGCGAAAAAAACCCGCGGGAGCTGCCCCCATCTGGCCATTCGCTGCGGCGTCTGTGGCCAGAGGACGACAGTTTTGGTCACAGCCGCACAGCGGCAAGCGGCTCGACGCCGTGCGTCGCGCGCGCTGCTGAGTGGAGCCGTGCTGCTGCTCGGCTGCGCCAGCACGGTCACGGCCACGCGCATCCGCCCTCCGCCGCGGCCGCTGGTGGCGCGCGATCCCAGCTCGGTGCTGGTGCTCGCCGGCGAGCCTCCTGCCGAGCCCCACGTCAAGGTCGCGCTGTTGCAGCTCGATCCGAACGGTTCCCGCGGCGCCGGCGGCGCGGCCCAGATGATCCGGCGCTTGCGCGAGAAAGCCGCGGAGCTCGGCTGTGACGCCGTGTCCCTCGAGAGCACCGCCCCGCCGCTGGCCAGCTGCGTGGTCTTCACGCCGCCCGACAGCTCGCGCGACGTTGAGGCAGAGATCGCCAACACTCCGAGGAAATGAGCCGCTCGCCTGGCACTGCTCAGTCGTCGTCGGGGAGGTCCCTGAAGCGGGTGAGCAGCGTGCCGAAGCTGCCGTTCTCGCCGCCGTTCGGCCCTGCCGTGAAGTAGATGGCCGGGTCGCCTTCGATACCGTAGCCGACCGATAGATCCTTCAGCCCGTCGATGACGAGCACTCCACCCAGCGAGTCGTGCAGCGTGCCAATCGCCTGGCGATAGTAAAGGTCGTAGGCGTTGATGCGCCCGTCGCCCGCGTTGGCCACCAGCAGTGCGCCGCCGAAATAGGGCAGCGACCAGGGCGCGAGCGCCATTCCGTAGGGCGTGTCCAGATCCCCCTCGCTGGCCAGGCGAGCCAGGAATCTGCCGTTCAAGGAGAAGGAATCGACGTAGCCCTTGCCCGGGCCGCTCACCGGATCGACCCCGGCGGCATCTTGCTCGGCGAAGCTGACGTACAGCCGATCATCGACGCGCTGGATCCCGAAGGGCGCGAAGCCCGACGGCAGCTCCAGGTCCTCGAACGCGGCTGGATCGAGCCCGGTCTCCGGTGCGAAGGTCTCGTCGAACACTTCCACCTTGCCGGAGTGGAAATTGGTGGCGTACAGGCGCCCGCCCGAGCGCAGCGCGACCGCGGACAACCCGCGATACACCGCACCTGTTGCAGAATTGTCGACCACCATGATCGCGTTGTCACGGTCGACGTCGGGATTGTAGCCGAGGATCGTGCCCTCGCGCGTGGCAAACAGGAAGCGTGCGCTGGCGCGCGCGCTGCCGCTGGCGATCTCCAGCCCGTAGCCGCCGTAGTACGCAGCGCCGGTCGCGTGCGCTACTGCCGCGGAGGCCGCAGCGCTCGGGGGTACAGGCAGGTTGACGACCAGAGGCTCGGTCGCCGGCAGCGGCGTTCCATCGCGCCCGTAGACGGTGACCGTGCCTGTCCCACCGTTCGCAACCCAGAAGCTCCCGTTCGGCGAGACTTGCAGACCGATCGGATCCAGCAGGCGCGAGTCCGCGACGGCGCTCAGCCCTTCCTGATCCGACGCGAGATCGACGCGCTCGAACAGCACCTCGACGTAGCGCTTGTCACGCTCGCAACCGCCGAGAACACCCAGGCTCAGTACGCCGAGCCCGCAGCGCAGGATGTAAGCCAAAAACGTGCGTGTCATGCGGAAATCTCAGCAAATTTGATGCCACGGCACGGTGATTCCAGCCAGGCTGCGCCAGGCTGGATTTCGCCCGGAATCGCCGATCGCGAAGGAGTCGTGCTTGTATCGCTCCGACCAAACCGGGAAAACTCTACACCCGTGCTGGGTACTTCAGGGTCGCACATTCCGGCGTCAGCCATGGTCATGGCAGAGCTCAGCGGGCGGAGCGGGGCGCCTCGCGCCCGCTGGCTGGCGGCCGCTGCGGTGTTGCTCGCGTGCACCGATCAAATCAACCCCGAGCTGGCGGCTCCGTCCAGGCGGTCCGACCACTTGCTCAGCGAGGGCTGGCGCTTTCTCGGGCGCGATCTGCCGAACGCCTCCGAACCGATCCTCGACGACTCCGACTGGGATTCCATCCGTGTTCCACACACCTTCAATGCGGTCGATGGTCAAGATGGCGGCGACAACTACTTGCGCGGCAGAACCTGGTACCGCACTCATATCGACAGCGCTGGGCCGCAAACGGGTCAACGGCAATACCTGCAATTCGACGCCGCCAATACCGTGGCTGAATTGTACGTCAACGGGCGGCCCATCGGCGAGCACCGAGGCGGCTTTGCCGCCTTCCGCTTCGACGTCAGCGACGCCCTGCAGCCGGGCGACAACCTGATCGCGGTGATGGTGGACAACTCGCCGAACCAGGATATTCCGCCGCTGAGCGGCGATTTCACCTCCTTCGGCGGCCTGTACCGGGACGTGCACCTGCTGACTGTCAACGACCTGCACATCGATCTCGATGATGCTGGCTCGCCGGGCGTGTACCTGAGCACGCGCAACGTGAGCGCGAGCGGTGCCGAGCTGAGCGCGCGGGTGCGGGTGAGCAACGCCGCCGCGGCCGATGTGAATGCCAGCGTGCAGGTCACGGTGCTGGACGCCGACGGCGAGACCACCACAACCTTCGAGACGGCGCTGGACGTCGCAGCCGGGCAGACCGGCGAGGTCACGCTGACCAGTCAGATCGATAGCCCACACCTGTGGCTCGGGCGCGCGGATCCGTATCTGTACACGGCGCACGTGGAGCTGCGCCGGAACGGCGCACGCACCGATGTCGTGGAGCAGCAGTTCGGGTTCCGGGCCTTTGCCCTCGATCCCAACACCGGCTTCTCGTTGAACGGGCAGGCGCTCGATCTGCACGGCGTGAACCGCCACCAGGACCGCATCGATAAAGGCTGGGCCATCGGCGAGCCCGAGCACGACGAGGACATGGATCTGATCCTCCAGCTGGGAGCCACCGCGGTACGCCTGGCCCACTACCAGCACGCCGCCCACTTCTACGACCTGTGCGACCGCAAGGGCCTGGTGGTCTGGGCCGAGATCCCGCTGATCGACGCCATCAGCGGCAGCGCGGCCTTCGCCGACAACGCGCGCCAGCAGCTGCGCGAGCTGATCCGGCAAAACTACAATCACCCCTCGATCATGTTCTGGGGCATCGGCAACGAGCAGCGCCAGGATGACGCAGCCACCAACGACCTGCTGGGTGGGCTGGCGAGCTTCGTCGCGACGGAGGACCCTGGGCGGCTCTCCACGTACGCGCACTGCTGCGGCTCCGCCACCGCCAATCTGGTCTCGCACGCGGACACGACCGGCTACAACGTTTACTACGGCTGGTACATGGGCACGACCGCGCAATTCGGCGCCTTCGCCGATCAGGTGCACGCGACCCGGCCCAACTCCCCGTTCGCGATCAGCGAATACGGCGCGGGCGCCGGGCTGAGCCAGCACGAGGATCCACCGGCGGTGCCGCTGGCGGCAGGGAAGTTTCACCCGGAGGAATACCAGGCCCAGTTGCACGAGGAGACGTGGCCGCAGATGGCGACACGGCTCTACCTGTGGGGCAAGTTCATCTGGAACATGTTCGATTTCGCCGTGGACAGCCGCGACGAGGGCGACACGCCGGGCCGCAATGACAAGGGCCTGGTCAGCTACGACCGCCTGACGAAGAAGGACGCCTTCTTCTACTATCAGGCGAACTGGACCACGCAGCCCATGGTCCACATCGCCGGGCGCCGCAACCAACCTCGCACCAGCTCACCCATCGACGTCAAGGTGTACTCCAACGCCGCCAGCGTCCAGTTGAGCGTCAACGGTCTGCCCCAGCCCGGGCCCAGCTCCAGCGCGGGCCACGTGTTTCGCTGGAACGGGGTCGCGCTGGCGCCGGGCGAGAACCAGATCGGCGCGCTGGCGATCGACGGCAACACCGTGCTCGCCAGCGATCGAGTCGTCTGGACCCGCCCGTAGCGCGCGGGCGCGAGCCTCCGGCGCTGCAAAAAAGGCCGCGCCTGCCGCTGTGACATGTGATGATGCCTCGATGGTGATGCGGCGCTCCCTCAGTCGGTTCGACATCACGTGCCTGGGCCTGAACGCGATCGTCGGCTCCGGCATCTTCTTGTTGCCGGACGACCTGTACCGGGAGCTCGGCTGGCTTTCTCCGCTCGCCTTCGTGCTGTGCCTGATCGGGCTGTTGCCGGTGGCGTGGTGTTACGCCGCCGCCGCTGGCGAGCGCGACCGCACCGGCGGCCCCTACATCTATGCCAGCGAGGCGTTCGGTCCGCGTGTGGGCTTCGGCGTGGGCTGGATGTGCTTCGCCAACTCCGTGTTCTCCTACGCCGCGGTGGCCTGCGCGGCTGCTGCCTCCGCCGCGCGCCTGGTTCCCGCGCTCGAGCCGGCCCCCGTGCAGAAGCTCGTCGCCACGTGCATCGTGGCCCTGTTTGCGCTGCTCAACTATCGCGGCGCGCGCCCGGGCGCGATCGCGGTCGACACCTTCACGGCGGGCAAGTTCCTGGTATTGCTGGTGCTGATCTCGGTGCTGGTGCCGCGCGTGGGCGCGAGCCACTTCAGCGGCCCCGCGCCGCTCGGGCTCGGGAACTTCGGGCGGGCCACCTTCATGGCGCTGTTCGCCGCGCAGGGCTTCGAAGTGGTGCCCGTGCCGGCGGGCGAGGCACGCATGCCTCAGCGCGACGTGCCCTTTGCAGTGCTGAGCTCGCTCGCCGGCGCATCGCTGCTGTACATCATCGTACAGGCGGTGCTGGTGGGCGGCGGCGCGGAGCTCAGCGTGCCCACGGATACCCCGCTGGCGAACGCCGCGACCCGCGTGGCTCCCGCGCTGGGCTTCGTGATCGCCGTCGGAGCACTGATCTCCACGCTCGGCTTCGTCTCCGGCAGCGCGCTGGGCACGCCGCGCTACCTGTATGCGCTGGCCGTCGGCGGGCAGCTGCCCAAGCGGCTCGCCGAGACGCACCCGCGCTTCCAGTCCCCCCACTTCGCGGTGATCACCACGGCGGCGCTGGCAGTGGTGTGCCTGCTGCCGCTCGATTACCGAGCGCTGGTCGGCATGTCCAACGTGGCGGTGGCGGTGCAATACCTCGTCACCTGCCTGGCGGTGTACAAGTTCCAGCGCGGCAAGGCGCGCGGCTGGCGCGCGCTGCTGCCCTGGATGGGAGCGGCCGTGAGCCTCTCCGTGTTCTTCGGCGCCTCCGGCGAGGAACTGATCTGGGCCGCCGCCTCCCTCGCGGTGGGCGCCGTCCTGGTGGCGCTGACCGCCAGCGCCACCCGCACCGAGACTCCCTCGGCATCGGTCTAGCCAACCGCTCTGGCCCCGAGCTACTGCCCCGTCATCTCCCAGGTCCCGGCGCCGCTGGGAGCGAGGAACAAGCCCCACGTGCCGCTCAGATGCCGCTCGCTCACGCTGCGTCGCGAGAGCAGGGCTCGCCCCGTCGCTGGACGCGGAAAGAACGTGATCCAGGCGCAGGACAGCTGCAGCCCGTCCTGGCTCTTGGCGCAATCGAGGCGCCCGCCGGTGCCGTCTTGCTCCTGGAAGTTGCAGCTGACGCTGGTGCCCCCATCGGTGCAGGTCATCGGCCCACGGCTGCTCTGGAAGTTGCCGCTGAGCAGCGCAGCGGCCGGGGCTGCTGGCGCGCTCGGTGCCGGTGGGCTCGGTGCCGGCGCGGTGGTCGGCGCGCTCGCCGATGCGCTCGCGCTCTCCGGCACCAGGTCCCAGCGCCCGCGGCTGTCGCTGGAGAAGCCGTCTCCCCAGGTACCCGCGAGCACGCCCGCGGCGGCGCGCTGGAACGTGGCGCGGCCCTGCCCTCCCCCGCTCCAGGTGCAGGCGAGCTCGGGGCCGCTGGCGGCACAGAACAGCGTTCCGCCGGGATACTGACACTGCACGAACACGCCGCCCTGCGAGCACTGCACATTGCCGCGCGACGAGCTATAGCTGCCGCTGAACGAGGCGTTCGCGGCGGGGGCTGGCAGTGGAGCGGGCGCGGGCGCGGGCGTCGTTGCCGGCGGAGACGGCGCGGGCGTGGTCGGCGCGGGCTGCGTCAAAACGGGTAGGGGCAACGTTGCCGGGAGCTGCGCCGGAGCCGCGGCGGGCGCGGGTGTGCTCGCGGGCGCGTTGCTCGCAGAACGCGGATAGAGCCGCTCGAGCGCCGCGCGATCCAGCGCGGAAAAACCCTCGCGCTGACCGATCTGAACGTTGGCCTGACGCGGCACGATCGTCGGGCGCCCCGACTTGCTGAAGGCAGTGGCTCCGTAGTGCATGATGCTGCCATAGTCATAGGCCCCGATGTCTTGCCCGCGCGCGTCCCGCATCTCGAAATTGGCGCGCATCTCCGGCACGATCTCATCCCAGACGATGCTGATGTACTGATCGCGATCGCCGCGCGATTGCTCGTGATAGAAGCCCGCCGTGTGCATCAGCTCGTGCACCAGGTTGCCGCCGGCGCAGCCGGTCACGTCGATATCTTGAGGCCCGCCCTGACGCCCGATATTGGACATACAGCCCTCGCCGAGCGTGCGGAACACCACATAATCGCTGTCGGAGGCGGTGCGCGGCCGCACGCGCAGAGGCGTCGTCGCATATTGTTGCACGGCCCACGCGATCAGCGCGCTCTTGCCCTGGGCCGAGGCGTCGATCACGTAGGGGATCTCGGCGTTGGGCCACAGATACGCGCGGCTCGCCACTGCCACCGCGCTCTTGCGATCGGGCGAGGACGACTGCCACGGCACGCCATAGCGAAACAGCAGCGCTGTGGCCGGACCGAGCAGGATATCGCCATCCATGATGGCCTTACCGTTGATGGTCTCGAACGTCACCTGCTGCTGCCGCTCGCTGCCGGGCAGGAACAAGAACGCGCTGCCGAGCTGCCGCACCGCTCGAGCCAGATAGCCCTCCGCGTTGGGGCTCGCGGGGGGCCCGGGCGCGGGTGGAGCAGCGGCGTAGGGCGTGTTCGGAGGGGGCGCTTGGCGCGCGGAGTCCTGACAGCCGAGCTGCACGGCGCAAAGCGCGGCACCCGCAGCGAGCAACACGGAGGGAAGACACTGGCTCACCTCCCTATCGTCCCACCGGCGCTCGATTCCGGCTAGATGTCGGGAGCCCATTCGGCGAGGTCCCGAGCAAAGGAGTGCGCTAAGCTCGCGCGATGTCACACCTGGTCCAGGCCCTGGCGCTCTTGCTGCTCCTCTCCTGCTCCGGCTCCAAACCTGCCGAGCCGCCCGTGGCCAGCCCGGCGAGCGAGCCCGCCGCCGAAGAGCCCGGCGCCGACCCAGCGCCGCCCTCCTCGAATCCCGAGGCCCCTGCCGCGCAGGCGGACACCAAGACCCTGTTCGTCGCCGCGGCGCAGGCGGACTGCCAGGGCGAAGCCCCCCAGAAGTGCCTCCAGGTACGCGAGTCCGAAACCGAGCCCTACCGCAACCTCTACTCCAACATCGAAGGCTTCGACTACGAGCCCTCGTACGTCTACGAACTGCGCGTGGAAGCCATCCCCGTTCCCAACGCCCCTGCCGACGCCAGCTCCGTCCGCTATCGCCTGCTCGAAGTCGTCTCCAAGCGAAAGGCGCCCGACGCGAACAGCAACTGAAGCGCCGGCGCACGTGCAACGCCGCGCACCGTCGGACGGCCCCCGCCTGCGAAGCCCGCCGGCACAGGCCCGACCCGCGTCATTCAGCACGCGCAGCGCCCGCCGCCGACGCCACATCCGGCGCTTGTATTTTTGGGCCGGACCTCATCCACACGCCGACCCCCGAAAACTCGGGACACCGCGCGCCAGCAGCGCACCAACCCCGGCGCCGCCGTCCCGCTCCGTGTGCGGTCGAAACCGGGCGGGGATGATGCCGCGCGGAGACGATGCCGGGCGCTGCTGCCCACGCGGACGTCGGCAGCACGGCACCCATCGGCCGCCGGGTGGTGCTCCTCCGCCCTTGCGCCCACGTGGGCACCTGCATCCCATCTCGAGCAGCGCGGCGTCGTCGCCGAAGCAGCTCGAGCTTCGCCGCCGGAGCTCCCGCAGCGCCGCGTGGAAGAGCGCGTAGGTCTCCGCCATCACCTCGAAGCGCAGCACGTGTCTCACCGCGCGCGGGTCCGGCCTCGCGCCGCCTACGACCTGGCCTCTTCCGCCTCTCATCGCGACCCACGTGAGCCCGCGCACGGCGGACCAGCCGAGCCGGCTTTGCTCCAGTGCCGCGGGCGCCGGCAGCTGCTCCAGCGCTTCGGCGACGCGCAGCTTTTCTAAGCTGGAGCGGGCGCCCGGGTACGCTTTGCCCTGTCGTGCGCTGGCGCGCCTCATCTTCGGGCGCGCACACCGGAAGCCGCGCGTCCACTCGCCGCTCACGGCACCCTCGTCTGCGCGGGCGCGAAGCCGCCCCGCGCCCCGAGGCTTCGGACGGTGACGTGGGGCTGAGGCCCGGCCCATCCCCAGCTCGCCGGATGCCTGTTACGGTGCATCCGGCGCGGTTGTAGAGCTCCACTCGCACAGCGCCGCAACGCTCACGCCCGGTACCGCACAGCTCCGGCGCGCCCCGAACCCGAGCGCGGATCGCTCACTTCACGTCGACGTAGAAGTCTTTGCTCTGGAGGTTGGTGACCGATTGCCACATCTCGAAGCCGACGGCGACGCTCAGCACGGTTGTGCCCGGTACGTTCAGGTTGCGCATCTTGGCGTCGCGCACGAAGTCCATGATGTCGAATTCCATGGAGTGCGTGTCCTGGCCCTCTGCGCGGACCCAGTTGATGATGGGCTTGCCACCGACCTGGCCCGTCCAGATGTCCCAGGTGCCGGGGACGTTCTGGACCGTGATGCCCCGGAAGCTCGTGGGCTGCCCCGCCGGCTGCTGCCCGACGGGCTCCCGGTACCAGACCATCAGGAAGCCGCTGTGGCTGGAGATGTCGCTGCCGTTGCCGACCCAGATGTCGTACGCGGCGTTGTACTGCTGCGTGTCGTTGCCGTTCGGATCCCAGCTCCAGCCAGTGCGCAGGGAGCTGATCGAGTCGAGCGTCTTCGGCAGGCCACACTCCTTGGAGCGGGAGTCCGAATAGACGCCGCAGAACATTGTGGGGTACGAGGCTGGCTGGTACTGAGGCCCCGCCATGCCGTTCATGGTGACCGTGAAGGAGGTGCCGTTCCAGGAGACCGTCTGCGACTGGAAGCCGGGGCCCCAGCCGTTCGCCATGAAGAAGTAGTTCTTGCCGTCGCGCGTGACGTCCGCCTTGGCGTAGCGGTTCGTGGTGTTGCCGGTGCCGCCCATCGCGCCGCTGCCGAGCAGCCCGCTGGCGCCGTCCACATTCCCCGTGGAGCCGGAGGTGGCAGGGGAGCCGGTGCCGTTCGACACCTGGTTGGTGTTCGGGTTGCCTTCGTTGGTCTGCGACCCCGGATCGGTGTTGGTCGAGCCGGTAGCAGGAGTCGTGGTCGCGTTGTTCGTGGTCGTGGCGCCACCGTAGGCGGGCGTCACCGACGGATCGCTGTTGCTGGGCGTGTCGCTCTCATAGCGATCCGCGCCGCCACCGGCATCCGAACACGCGAGCGCTACCGCGCCCGCCAACACGACGAGGGAGCTCAAACCCGGACGAAAGGAGAACAAAGTCATGGTGCTTTCAACTGGCTGCGAGGCGCCTGGAGGCAGTCTACGGGTTCGCCAGGGCGTTTCACGCAGTTTCTCGCGCACTGGAGTATTCCCGGGAATGACCGACCTGAAAGCGTTTCCAGGTGCGATCGCCCAGGGCGCAGCGCCTCACCCGGCGAGCGTGGTCTCGGCGGAGCGGACAGCTTCAGGGCACTAGAGCCGGAATCCATCGCTCCGAAACGGTTCTGCGGGCAACCCCGCCGCGTTCTGCAAGTTGACATCGGGGTCATCGGCCCAGCCGTAACGCAGCGCACAGGGTTCGCTGATCGCGGGGCTCTCGACCCAAACCTCCTCGGCGACGATGCGCGCAGTTGCCGGCTGGAACACGCCATCGCGCCCGGCCAGCTCGAAGCCGCGCACGGCCGCGCCGTCGCGCGTGCTCAGCCCTCGCGCATGCGCCCAGCGCACGCGCGCCTGAGCGCCCTGGAGGTCGAAGCCCACGACGCGAGGGCCGTGAGCCTCCAGCTCGCGCTCGCCGTAACAGTGAGCGCGCGCGAGCAGGGCCAGCCGCCGCCCGACCTCTTGCTTGTTGCGCGGGTGGATGTCGGTCGGATCGCCCACGTCGATCGCGATCGCCATGCCCGTCTCCGGCTCGGAGAGCGCCTGGGACTGCGCTTCGCGCAGCAGCGGCCAGTCGCCGGCGGCGCGAAAGTTCGCCAGCTGCACCAGATAGAACGGAAACGGGCCTTGCCCAAAGCGCGTGCGCCAGTCGCGGATCAGCGCCACCATCAGCGCGCGGTACTGCGCCGAGCGCGCGACGTTGCTCTCTCCCTGGTACCAGATGGCCCCGCGCAGCGCGCAGGGCAGCAGCGGCGCGATCATGCCGTTGAACAAGCTGGCGGGGGCGTTGTGCAGGGCCAGCGCCAGCGGCGCCGCGGGGGCGGTCTGGAACACGGTGTTGGGTACGAGCGGGATCTCGCGCTCGACCTGATAGCGCCAGGCACCGGTCAGCGGAATGCGCTCGCCCAGCCCGTCGGCGCGCGCCACGTACAGCTCGCTCGACGGCCCCGCGAAACCGCCGTTGCCATAGTGATCGAAGACGCGCACGGCGACGCAACGGCGCCCGTGTTTCACGCTGCTCGCGGGCAGCTCGTAGCGGCGGCGGCGCTGGTGGGCGTCCAGCGTGCCGGGCGGCGTTTTGCCCACGGCCTCGCCCTCGAAGTAAGTGTCGTCGAAGTCGTCGAGCGCTCCCAGGCTCAGGATCAAGTCCTTGGCGGCGAAGCTCTCCGGAATGTCGACGTGGCAGCGAAACCAGACCACGCCATTGAAGCTCAGGCCCCGCGTCTGCCAGTAGTTGGGCAGCGGCATCTGGGGCCAGGCGCGATCATCGAAGTCAGGCCGCGCCCAGCCCCGGGCGAGGCCCTGGTTGCTCTCGTCTCCGGGCAGGTGCTCGCGCTGCCAGCCCGCGAAGGCGCGCTCGTACTCCCGCTGCAGGCGCGGCAGCTCGCGCAGCTGCTCCGCCAGCTCCGCGAGCTGAGCCGGCAGCTCCGGCAGGACCGGAGCCAGCGCCTCCAGGCTCGCCCAGGCCTCGATACAGGTGCCGCCCCAGGTCGAGTCGATGATGCCGACCGCGACGCCGCGCGCCTGATGCAGCTCGCGCGCGAAGAAATAGCCCACGGCGGAGAAATCCGCCGCATTCTCCGGCGCAGCGACCAGCCACTGCCCGCTCACGTCCGGCTGCGGCTCGCGCGCGGCGCAGGCATCCACCTTGAACAGGCGAATCTGTGGCCAGTCCGCCTGCTCCACCTCGCGCTCGGCATCCAGCGCAGACCCGAGCTTCCACTCCATGTTCGACTGCCCGGAGGCGAGCCAGACCTCCCCGATCCAGACATCGTGCAACGTGAGACCCCGACTGCCCTCGACGAATAGCTCGTACGGCCCCCCCGCGGGCAGCGCCGGCAAGCGCAGGAGGAAGCGCCCCTGATCATCGGCCAGGGTGCTCACCGCGCAAAGCTCGCCGCCAGCGGCTCGGGGCACCCCCGAGGAGCGCGCGCCCGCAGCGCGCAAGCGCGCCGTCAGCCGCTGCCCCGGCTCATCCCAACCCCAGAGCTTTGTGGGGCGCTCTCGCTGGAGCACCATGTGATCGGAAAACAACGCTGCCAGACGCAGCCCCGCACGCTCGTTCTGCATGCCGCACAGTTAGCGCGGCGAGCGCGCGGGCGCCAGAGCCCGGCACCCGATCGCAGCGAGGGATGGCAGCGCCGGATGGCGGGCGGCGCCTGATCGAGGACCGACCCTGGCACGCAGAGCCCCGGCGCCGCGCCGCTGTTCGAGCTACTCTCCGCGCCATGACAGAGCATTCTCCCGCGCTCGCCCCGCGCCTGGATCCGAGCTTCGCCGCGCGCGGTCTACCGCCGGGGCCGCCGCGCGTGCGGCCTGATCCGCTGTCGCTCTGGCGCTACGGGCGCGCGCTGGGGCGCGATCCGATCGCCTTTCAACGCGGGCGCTTCGAGCAGTACGGTGACACGTACACGTCGCAGGTCGGCGCGATCTCGATGCTGGTGACGCGCGACGCAGAGCACCTGGCGCGGGTGCTGATCGAGGATGCCGCCAGCTATCAGAAGCCGGAGCGCGGGATCGGGCCGGCACAGCTGCGCCGCCTGCTGGGGAACGGCCTGGTCTCGTCGAATGGGGACTTCTGGCGCGAGCAACGCCGCCAGATACAACCCGCGTTCGCAGCTCAGCACCTGCGCAGCTACGCCGCCATCATGGTGGAGTACGCGCGGCGCTGGGTGGAGCGCTGGCCAAACGGCGCCCTGATCGACGTGAGCGCTCAGATGATGGGGCTCACGCTGCAGATCGTGGCGCAGCTCTTGATGGGCCGCCACGTGCATTCCGAGCAGGACGAGACGCCGCGCCTGATGCAGGCGTTTCGCAGCAGCGTGGGCGGGCCGAGCGCGCTCGTCCCCCGGTGGCTCCCCTACCCTCCGCGCTGGCGCGCGGAGCGGGCCCACGCGCGGCTGCGGCGCATGATCGATCAGCTGATCGAGGCTCATCGCCGCGCCGACCCGGGGCTCGATCCCCAGTGTCTGCTGGCCGTACTCTCGCGGGCCCAGAGCGAGCCCGGCGCCATGTCCCGGGCGCAGCTGCGCGATGAGGCCCTGACGCTGTTCTTTGCGGGGCACGAGACCACCTCTCACGCGCTCAGCTGGACCCACTATCTGCTGGCGCGCCATCCCGCGGCGCGCGAGCGGCTGGAGCGGGAGCTGGCAGAGGTGCTCGGCGATCGGCCGCCGAGCTACGAGGACGCCGCTCGCCTGACGTACACCGTCCAGGTGCTGCAGGAGTCGATGCGGCTGTATCCCCCGATTTACACCCTGCTGCGCGAGGCGCGCGCGGCCACGACGCTCGGGCGCTGGCGCGTTCCGGAGGGCGCGCACGTGCTGCTCGGCGTCTATCACGTGCAGCACGACGCGCGGCATTTCCCGGAGCCAGAGCGGTTCATGCCGGAGCGCTTCGCGCCGGCGGCCGCTGCCCGGCTGCATCCTGGAGCCTATTTGCCCTTCGGCGCCGGCACGCGCGCCTGCATCGGCAAGCGCTTCGCCCTGCTCGAGGCGACGCTGTTGCTCGCGACGCTGTACCAGCGACTGCGCTTCGAGCTCGCACAACCAGCACCGGAGCTCGCCGCGGATATCACGCTGGCACCACGCGGCGGTTTGCGCATGCGGGTGTTGCACAGGAGTTCGTGAGCGCTTCGATCCGGTGACGCTCCAGCGCGCGGGGAGGTTCCCGACGCGTAGCGGGGTCGCACCCCGCGCGCCCGCCCGCGCGCCATGCAGAGCGGCATCGTCCCTGGCATGCGCGGTGCATCCCATGCTCATGCCCATGCTGTCGAGAGCGGCTCGGGTTGCTGGCGCGGCGCTCGCAGTGCTGCTCTGCCGGAACAGGGCAGCCGTCGCGGGCGGTCCGCTGGGGCCCAACGGATCCACGCTGCAGACCAGCGACTACGCCATCGATCTGTACCAGGGCCCCGTGTTCGCTGGCTCGCGTGTCACCGGACTCGCGGGCGCCTATGTGGCCATCGCCGAGGACGTCGACGGCGACCTGCAGAACCCGGCATCGCCGGCGGTGCGGCCCTTCTTCTCCTACAGCCACTTCGACTACTGGCTGGGTTTTGGCCTGACGCTGCCCGCCACGCTGAACGGCGTGGATTTCTTCAACAGCGGGCACGCGACGAGTGTGCAGAATGCCCCGGACTCGTTTGTCTTCTTCGTGCCCGCCCTCAACTTGCAGTGGGGCGAGCTGGGGGTCGGGCTGACGATGGAGCTGTCCAGCTACGCGCTATCGAGCCAGCCCGTCGAGGCGGGCCGCGCGGCGAGCGTCAGCGCCAGCATCGCGACGTTTCACCTGCAGTTCGCGCACGGCTTCTTTCACAACCAGCTGGTGGCCGGGCTGGGCGCGCGCATCACCTCCTTTTCCGCCAACAATCGCGAGACCCACGCCAACTTCGGCTCGAACGGCAACGGCTACGAGCTGGGCGTCCTGCTCAAACCCGAGGGCTTGCCGTTTCGCGTCGGCATCGCGCTGCGCACCGCGATCCGTACGGAGGCGAAGTACAACGATCGAATGCTGCCCAACGACAACGGAGACCTGGTGATCCAGACCGACGGGGGCGCGAGCTATTATCTGCCCAAGTCGGTCGCCTTGCCCTGGGACCTGAATCTCGGCGTCTCCTTTCAGTTCGGGCGCCCCCTCAACGTGCCCTGGCGCACCAGCTCGGAGATGGTCGAGCGCGAGCAACTCGCCCATCGCCTGCGCGAGATCGACCGCGACGATCAGCGGAATGCCGAGCTGGCGAGCGCGGAGACGGCGGAGGAACGCAACGAGATCGAGCTGCGCTACCTGCGCGCTCAGCTGGCGGACGATGCCCAGCTGGACGAAGCCTCCGATGCTGCACGACGCGCCACGGAGCGCACGTTGAGCCAGCTGAATCGCCGCTATCTGCAGGTCTCCGCCTCGCTCTTGATCTCCGGCAGCGTCGATCAGGCGATCGGCGTGGAGAGCTTCCTCTCGCAGAATATCAATCGCTCCGGCGAGAAGCGCGTGTATTCGCCGCGGCTGGGGGTGGAGGCGGGCGTGATCCCGGAGTGGCTGAAGCTGCGCGCGGGCAGCTACCTCGAGCCCACGCGCTTCGTGACCAGCACCCCGCGCCTGCATGGCACGTTCGGGCTGGACCTACGCCTGCTGATGTGGGACGTGTTCGGGCTGTGGCCCAACGACTATGTGTGGCGCCTGGGGCTCGGCGCAGACGCGGCGGCCCGCTACTTCACCTGGGGCCTGACCGTCGGCGGCTGGTATCCGCGCTGGCGCAGAGGTGAATGAGCCGCTGCGGGAGCACCCCACGTCCCGAGCTCGCTCGGGCATCGTGGTGCTGGGCGACACGCAGCGCACGAGCCTTCCGGAGCGGCTGCTGCTCGGGCGCGAGCAGAACGAGCGCGAGCGCCAGGCGTTGATCGCAAAGCTGGCGCGCGAGGAGCAACCGGCGCTCGTGGTGCACCTGGGCGACCTGGTCTGCTGCGGCGCCAGCCAGCGCGAGTGGCGCTACTTCGATCGCCTGGTCGCGCCGCTGCGCGCGCTCGGCATCCCGATCCGCCCGGTGCTCGGCAACCACGACTACTGGGGGCCGCGTTCGCTGGCGCTGCGCCACGCGCGCAGGCGTTTTCCGGAGCTCGCGCCGCACACCTTCGCAGCCCAGCAACACGGCGAGCTGGGGCTGCTGTGGCTCGATTCCAACCTGACCGGGGCCGCCGCCGCCGAACAGCTGCGCTGGTTCGACGCGGCGCTGGAGGGGTACGAGCGGGAGCGGTCGATCCGCGGCGTGCTCGTGTTCGCGCATCATCCGCCCTTCAGCAACGCACGCCATCAGCAACGGATGGGCCCCGTTCTCACGGCCCTGCTCGGCCCGTTCTGCTCCGCTGGCAAGACGCTGGCGTGGCTGTCCGGTCACGTCCATGGCTACGAGCGCTTCCAGCTGCGGGGCAAGACCTTCATCGTCAGCGGCGGCGCGGGTGGGCCTCGTGTCAGCTATCGCACGGGTGCCGCTGCGCCCCACCGCGCCGCCTACGCGACGGCAGACGGGAAACCGCGGCCGTTTCACTATCTCGTGCTGGAGGCAACGGCAGAACAGCTCCACTGCGACGTGAAGTGCCTGGAGGGTCGACTGGAGAGCTTCGCTTTGCCCTGGGCGACACCCGACGCAGCGCGGCGCTGAGCAGCAAAGTCGTTTCGTTGGCGAAACGGCCAGGTAGCTTGCAACGCGGGCCCCGCCCGCTCACGCGCGCCGCTGTCGAGCAGCCCCGGCATACCGCTTGCTTCGTGCCACCCGTGCGGCGCCGCGCCACCAGGCCTCGCCAAGGGGGGAATAGCAAAATGTTGGTCATGACAAATGGGTCTCCGCAGCGCGAGCTGCCGTATGCCGCCCGGGCCTTCACGCCGGCGCATGGCGACCTACCGCGCTCCCTGGGCGTGCCTGCCCAGCTCGCAAACGAACGCTACGTCGAGGCTCTGGCTCGTGTCGTGTACTACTGGGGCTATCCCGCGGTCGAGACCTTCGGGCGCACGAACATGTGGGAGCTGATGAAGGCGGGGCCGGGCATGTTGTTCGGCGTCCTGCCCGCCGCGCCAGTGAACATGACGGCCTATGCCGCGGACTACCTGGCTCCGGCGCAACGCTGGGTGGTCACCCCCAACACCGACACACTCTACGGCGTCGGCTTCGCACACCTCGCGCTCGAGCCGGCGGTGATCCAGACGCCGACGCACGCTCCGCGCGGGCACTACTGGACGATCCAGATCATGGACGTCTTCACCAACGTCATTCACCAGCTCGGCTCGGCGGCGAGCACGCCGGGTGGCAAGTTCTTGCTGGTCGGGCCCGACTGGACGGGGCAAAAGCCTGACGGCTTCATCGGCGTGTTGAGGGTGCCGACGAATGTGGTCGGGGTGTTCCCGCGCAGCTTCGCGGCGCGCACGCCCGAGGGCAAGGCCCGCGGGCGCGCAGTGCTGAGCCAGATCGGCATGTATCCGCTGAGCGCCAACCGCGCCGGAGAGCGCAACTTCGACGTCGACGCCATCGCCCGGAACGTGGTGTTCCCGCCCGGCGTGACCGCCAGCATGATCGCCGCCGATCCAGAGGCAGGCCGACCGCACTGGGTCAATCCCCGCACGTTCTGGGATGATCTGAGCAAGATGCTGGACGCCAATCCCGCCGTTGGCCCCGACGACCGCGTGATGGCGGACCAGGCGCGCACGCTGATCGCACGGCGCGCCTCCGACGCGGTGTATCGCGCGCTGCTGGATCGCGCGGCGCTGGAGGCCGACGCCGACCTGCGCGCCAGCAGCAGCTACGCCCAGGTCGGCGTGGACGTGGGCAACGGCTGGCAGCGCCAGGAGCACGCCGGATCCTGGCAAGACGACTGGTTTTCGCGCGCACAGGCGGCGCTGATCTACTTGTTCGTGAGCGACTACCGGGAGGTCTGCCATTTCGTGCGCGGCACTGACTCAAAAGGCGCCTTGCTCGACGGGCGCCAGTCCTATCGCATCACGTTCAGCCGGGACAGCTTGCCTCCCGTGGACCGCGCGCGCGGTGGCTTCTGGTCGCTGACGCTCTACGACAAGGACTACTTTCAGATGGCAAAGCCGCCCAACGGGCGCACCAGCATCGGCAGCGTGCACCTCGATGCGGGCGAGATTGAATTCGACTCGCGCGGCTGCTTGACCCTGCACATCTCTGCCGAGCGGCCCGCGGATCGCGAGGTGAGCGCCAACTGGTTGCCGGCGCCGCACGATACGTTCGCGCTGATGGTCCGGGCTTACGTGCCGAATCAACAGATCCTGGATGGTAGCTACCGGCTGCCCAACGTGGAACGCACCCGCTGACCCGCTGCGCCTGGTGTCGGCGCAGCGCTGCTGAGGCACGGCTGCTCGCCGGCGTGGGGGCATTCAGTCGAGCCTCCGCCACGGCTGCTGACGCCGACCGCTTTCCCCCTGCCATCCCCACCCCGGGATCCCCTCGCTGATCCCTGCACGACATCCCAGGTCGCACGTCTTCTGCATTCAGCCCGTCCGACGGGTTCCCCTTGCCCGTCGCCGCCCTCCCGCTCGTCCCCTTTTTCGATTCGCCCTCGCCGGGTGCCGTCGCGCTCCCCTCGCCAGACCCGGCCCGACGCTACTGTGGCGCTGAGCCGTGGCGCAGCGCCGGAGCAGCGCGCGCGCGCAGAAACTCCGTCGAGCGCGAGCACAGCTCGGTGAGCCGCACCTGCAGATCCTTGATGTCGAACGGCTTTTGCAAGATCACATCGCTGTTCTGCAACAGGCCCTGCTCCAACAGATACAGCGCCGGATGCGCGGAGATGTAGAGCGCCTTCAGATCCGGATACTGCCCCTTCAACATCTCGCGGATCTTCGGCCCACTCACCTCGGGCAGCACCACGTCGGTCACCAGCAGGGTGAGCGTACCCTTGGCGCGTGACAGGGCTTCCACCGCGTCCGCCGCCTCGACCACGTCGAAGCCGAGATCCTCCAGGTACTGGCGCACGCTCATGCGCACACGCCAGTCATCCTCCACCAGGAGTGCGCGCCCTGCAAACGCCACGTGCGCGGGTGCCCGTTGCTGGACCGCCGGCGCCGAAGCGACCGACGGAATGTGAAACACGAACGTCGTCCCCCTGCCCAGCTCGCTCTCCAGCGCCACCCGCCCGCCGAGCGCGCGCGTGACCGCTCGCACCGCAGACAGCCCGAGACCCGTGCCTCGGCCGGCGACCTTGGTGGTGAAGAACGGCTCGAACACCCGAGCCTGCGTCTCCCGATCCATGCCGCAACCGATATCGCGCACCTCCAGGCGCACGCACGGCACCTGGCGCCCCTGGGGCTCACGCGCCTCCATGACCGTCTCCGTCTTGATCACCAGGCGGCCCCCGCCGGGCATCGCGTCCCGGGCGTTGGCAGCCAGGTTCATCAAGATCTGCTCGACCTGCACCGGATCAGCGAGGATCAAGGCGCCGGGCGCGCTGGTCTCGATGCAGAGCTCGATGTGGTCGCCCAGCAGGCGTTGCAGCAGCTTGGAGCAATCGTAGATGGCGGTGTCGATGGCGATCGCGCCCGGGCGCGCGCGGTCCTTGCGCCCGAAGGTCATCAGCTGCCCCACCAACGTCGCGCCGCCTCGCACCGCCGTCAGCGCCTGGCGCGTGTAGTCGCGCGAGCGCTCCAGGGTCGTCGTGTCGCGCAAGGCCATGTTGAGGCAGCCCATCACACCTTGCAGCAAGTTGCCGAAGTCGTGCGCCACGCTGCTCGCCAGCGTGCCCAGCGCCTCCAGCTTTTGCGCCTGCCGCAGCTCTTCCTCCAGATCGCGGTCGTCGGTGACGTCGCGTGCGACGCCGACGATCTGACGACTCGGCTGCTCCAGCAGGAACGCGCGATCGCGAATCCAGCGGATGCTGCCGTCGGGACGAACGATGCGATACTCCTCGTCGAAGGGGTCACCCTTGAGCAGAAGGCGACGAGACTCGCGCGCCTGCGGCAGATCCTCCGCGTGCACGGCGTGAAACCAGTGCTGCCCCGGCGCGGTCTCGGGATCGCGCCCCCAGACATGCTGATACGCCAGACTGGCATAGATGATCAGGTTGGACTCGTCCGTCTGGTAGTAGACGTCCTCCACGTGGGCGGCGATCTGGCGGAAGCGCGCCTCATCCTCCTTCAGCGCGTACAGCTCCGTGACGTCATCCAGGCTGATCAGGTAGCGCCCCTCCGGCTCCTGGCAGCCGGCGGCTCCAGCGAGCGGGACGACGCGGCCGCGCACGACCTTACCGGCGCGCGCCAGCTTCAGCTCGCGCGGCGCAGGGTCGACCCGCAGATGATCCTCGCGTTGTTCAACCTCGGCGGCTTGCTCCAGGCCGTACTCGAACTGGGCCAGCTCGGCCCCAGCAAAGAAGGCCGACAGCTTGCTGCCCTGCAGCTCCGCCCTGGAGACTCCCAGGAGCTCGGCTGCTGCCGGATTGGAAGCGAGCACCACGCCCTTGGAATTCAACGTGCAACACGCGCTCGGCAGCGCTTCAAAGGAGCGCAGCAACTGATCGCGCGCGGCTTTTGCTTCCTGCAACTGCTGCATGAGCTGCCGCTGATCCACACCTGGCTGGCCAGAGTGGTCCCGCCACTGTGTGCCCTTCCGCTCCAGCCCCAAACTCGAGACACCGCCCCTATCGGTGTCCTCCGGCCTCGCTCGCGACATTCTGCCCTCCGCTGCGGCGCTTCATGCGCCGCGATCTGCAGCATAGGTCAAGCAAACCTGCCGTGGAAAGATCTGCTCGGTTTTTCTGCTGTTTCTTTGGCTCTGCGCCCGTTCGCCGAGTAACGCGCGAGCCGCCGAGCAGGCTACGAATTGGTAACGTAGGCGCGCCCGCAACGTTACCTGAACGAAGCGTTCATCGACTCCTGGCGCGCTGTGCTCGAGCGGCAGCAGAGCCGAGGAGCAGACGAACGCGCTGGAAATTTGCACACCGCCCGGTGCTGACCGCACTGGCAGGCAACGGTGCGCCGCTGAACACCGGCGCACAGCGAGCGCCGGTGTTCAGCGGAAGAGAAGATCTACTGCAGCGAGGAGTGGACTCGCCTCTCGAGTGCCTCGCGCTTCAGCTCAGCGCGGCTTCGCCGCTGCGGTGGCTCGTGGCGGCCGCGTCATCGTCCTCCTCCAGATTGGAGTCGGTGATCTGGTGGACCTTGAGCTTTTCCCACAACGTCTTGCGGGAGATGCCGAGCAGCCTCGCGGCTTTGAACTTGACCCCATTGGTGGCATTCAGAGCCTGAATCAGGCACTGGCGCTCGAAATCCCGGATCGATTCCGAGAGCGGACGCACCTTGCCGCTCTCCTCGCTGGTGCCCAGATCACCACCACGGATGTCCGCCGGGAGGTGCATGAGATCGATCTCCGCGCCTTGCGCGAGCACCACCGCGTGATGGATCGCGTGCTCGAGCTCGCGAACATTCCCTGGAAACGAGTGCTGCATGAGCGCCACCCAGGCGCGCGGTTGCATCCGCAGCTCCGCGCGCTCCCCGGCGAACTTGCGATAGAAATGCGTCACCAGCAGCGGCAAATCGGAGCGCCTGTTGCGCAGAGGTGGCACGTGGATGTCGAGCACGTTGAGCCGGTAATAGAGATCCTCGCGGAACGTGCCGGCGGCGATCATCTGCTTGAGGTTGCGATGCGTGGCGCAGATCAGCCGCACGTTCAGGCTGAGCGCGCGGTGGCTACCGAGGGGCTCGATCGTGCCCTCCTGCAAGACGCGCAGCAGCTTGGCCTGGACGTTGAGGGGAATCTCACCCACCTCGTCGAGCAGCAGCGTGCCACCGTCCGCAGCCTTGAAGCGACCGTCCCTGCGCTGGGTGGCGCCCGTGAACGCACCCCGCTCGTGCCCGAACAACTCTGCCTCGATCAGCGTTTCGGGAAATGCGGCGCAGTTCAGGGCCATGAACGGACCGGCCGCCCGCGCACTCGCCTCGTGCACGGCACGCGCGACGAGCTCCTTGCCGGTGCCGCTCTCCCCCACGATCACGATGCTGGCATCCGTTGGGGCAACGGTCTTGATGCGATCGAGCAGCGCGCGCGTGACATGCGAGCGACCGATCAGCTTCGCACCGGCGAGCTCTCCCGCCAGGCTCTGGCGCGCGTCTCGCAGCTCCTTGCGCAGCTGGATGCGTTCGCCGAGGCGCTCCACCCGGATCAACAGCTCCGCGATGTCGAACGGCTTTGCCACGTAGTCGTCCAGGCCGGACTTCAGCGACTCGACTGCGTCGCTCACGCTGCCGTGAGCGGTCACCAGGATCACGGCCGTCGCCGGCGAGCATTCCTTCACGTGGCGAAACAGGGTCAGTCCATTGACCTTCGGCATGCGCACATCGCTGATCAGAACGTCGAAGGCACGCTCATTGGCTCGCGACATCGCCTCCTGGCCGTCCGCAACGGCCTCCACACTGTGGCCCGCCCCCTCGAGCGCCTCCCTCATGGTCATGCGAACGAGAGAATCATCTTCAGCGACCAATACATCGAGCTTCATCGATATTCTCCTCTGCTGAGGCACTCCATTGCCCTGCGACTTGCCACTGTTTTGCTCACTTCCTGTCAATCCGAGTTTCGCGTGTCTTTCGTGCTCACTTCGCCTGTGACCGCACACCCGTGAGGTAACACATCGAAACGACGCGGAGCGGTCGCTCGCTGAACTCATTCCAACACATCTCAGCCACACGTACCTCAACCATGAGGCCTCCCAACAACCCGACCGGGCGCCTCATCACGATCGCTCCATGAAAGCGTTTACCATGACGAGTGGCTCGAGAAGAACACGGCTGATCTGTTGGTTGTGGTGTCACATCGAGCTCGCGAACGAAGAGCGTTCTGAATCGCTACCCCGAGGTAACGTCGCTTTTATGAGCACTGCTGTCCCAGTATTTCCCGGTCGACACGAACTGCGCTCATCCACTTTCCCCTTGACGCTCCACCCGCCCGCGCCAACATCCCGCCTCGGGGGAAGAGATGCAGAACCTCTGCTTGCATGATGCACGAGCCGCCGACAAGGGCGGCAAGAGAAAAGGCAGCAGAGAAATGCGGCGGCGAAACCAGCGCAGCGGCCTGTGGCGCAACCTCTGACCTCTGGCAGCGAGGCCCGCTAGCGAACCGCTGGCGTACCTCCCGGGCTCCTCGAGGCCGCGCAAACGTCCACGCAACCCTTGTCGAAGTGGCGCACACTCGTGGCAGGCAGGTACACGGCGGTCAGCCAAGCGCCAGGCGTGTCATCTGCTTCATCATCGCGAAGCCTGCAGCGACGGACCAAGCTGCAAGGCCACCTGCAGAAGACCTGCAGAAGAACGCGCAGAAGAACGCGCAGAGGAACACGCAGGGCGCCTGCGAGCCCGCCCCGGGCCCCAGGCTCGAGCAGGTGCTCGAGCGGGTCCTCGGGTAAGCCCGCGAACGGCTGTAGCGCATTGGCGGTGCTCCCCCAGCGGCGGTCCGGTGACGAGAGAGGAAACGGGGAGATGGCATGACTTGGATCGCGCTGGTAGTGGCGGGCTTGAAGGCCAGCATCGTGTGCATGGTGTTTGCCGTGGGGCTCAGCGCGCAGCCGCGCCAAGCCCTTTTTCTCTTCGTTCATCCCGGTCGGCTGCTGCGCATGCTCCTGGCCATGCACCTGATCATGCCGCTGCTGGTGATCGCGACGCTCGCTGCTCTGCCCGCGGCGGGCTCGTTGGCTCTGCCGATCAAGATCGCCTTGCTGGCGCTCGCTGCTTCCCCGGTGCCGCCGATCTTGACCGTCAAGGGGCCGCGGGCCGGCGGCCGCTCCGAATACATCGTCGGACTGCTGGTGAGCAACTGCTTGCTGGCGGTGCTGATCGTTCCACTGTCGCTTGCGCTCGGAGAGCGGCTGCTGGGGCGTCCGGCGCAGATCGCTCCGCTCGGCATCGTGCTGCGCATGCTCGTCACCGTCCTGCTCCCGCTGCTCGCGGGCTCAGCCGTGCACGTGCTCGCACCCCGGCTGGCTCGATCCGCAGCCAGGCCGGTGTTGGTCGCCAGCGTGGCCTTGCTGCTCGCGACCGCCGTGCCCGTGTTGCTCCGGTCCTGGCCCGCCATCGTGCAGATGACCGGAAACGGGATGCTGCTCGCATTCGCCGCGTTCGTCGCCACAGGCTTACTGGTGGGGCACCTGCTGGGTGGTCCGGAGCCCGAAAACCGCGTCGTCCTCGGCCTGGCGACGGCCTCGCGCCATCCCGGCATCGCCGTGGCGCTCGCGCACTCGGCGTTTCCAGCTGAAAAGCTCGTCGTGCCAGCAGTGCTCGCCTACTTGCTGGTGGGCGCCCTGGTCTCGACCGCTTACCTCAAAGGGCTGAAGCACATCGGTGCGAGCTCCCCCGCGGCCATCCGGCGAGCCGCCGGAAGCGCCCGCTGAGCAAGACCCCGGCAACACGCGAGGGCTCAGAAGCCGACGGCCGCCGTGAAAGTGAGCGTCTGCACGTTGCTGACCAGGTTGCGGAACTCGCTGCCGGGCTGGGCGGCATAGCGAACCTGGAAGAGAAACAGGGGCGCCGACCCTGCCATCGGCAGCAAGACCCCCGCCTCGGCGCCGTAGACGAACGAGAACTCGTCTTCGCTGAGCTCCAGATCTGCCGTCTCGGACCGGTAGCGGGTCCACCCGAGGCCGAGATGAGGCCCGACGTAGGGCAGCGCCAGGCCCTCGTCCAGGAGGTAGTACTGAGCGCCGAGCCGCAGGGTAGAGCTCACCAGGCTGTCATAGGCCGTGGCTCGAACCGTCGCGTGGTCGAGCTGGTACGTCGTGCGCGGCCGGACATCACCGAACCAGACCCAGTCTCCCCCGAGCGAGATCGAGAGTTGCTGAAGAGCCCAATAGCGAAGTTGCAGCTCCAGGCCCAGCGGGCTGACGTTTGCGGAAAAGCTCCGCACGCTGCCCAGCGGCGCCGTGAATTCCCAGCCAACGACGCCCGCGAGCTTGCTCTGCAGGCGCGCCAAGTCTCGGGGCTCGGCAGGCGGAACGTCGATCTCATGGGGCGCCACCACCGCCGAGGTTTGCCCTTCCCCCGCTCGCGCCTCCGCTGCCCGCGCGCGGCTCGCCCAGGCGAGCGCGCCAGCGGCCAGCCCGAGCGCAACTCCTAGCGCTCTTCGGGCCGAACTCTTCATCATGGTTCTTCCCCCGGCTGCCTGGTGAAATACGGTGACTGTTCGAAAGATTCATCGATGCCGACGAGGGCGCGCGCCGCCACGAAGCCGGCCGACTCCACTTCCAGGCCATAGACCCCGGAAAACCAGACGCCGCGCACGATCCCGAACGCCTCCGGCGCAGCGGCTCTCTGCTCGCGCGCCGAGTCCAGGTCGATCGCGTGCGTGACGAGCATGCCCCCTTGCCAGGCTGTAGTCGTGCACGAATACGGGAAGTAGTAAGACCAACCGGCAAAGCCCCAGTAGGCCCAGTCTCCCCAGTTGCTGCACAGATAGTCTGTGTAGGCGGAGCGCACGTAGATCAGGTCCATGCCCAGGCCGGCGGCGGCGCTCTCGTTGACTTCGCTGTACCCGCGCTCGAGCAGGTTTTCCCGAGTGGCCTGCAGCAGGGGATCCGCGAGCAGGCCCGGCAGAGCCTCTTGCCGCGCGCCCGGCAGCTGCTCGGCGCCCGCACGCGGGGCCGGCGTGTCCGGCATCGCGGAGCCGGGGGCGCTCGCGATGCTCGCTGGATCCTCCAGTACACGCACCTCCGGGCGCAGAAAGAAGGTGCGAAAGGCCGAGAAGTCGGCGCCGTCGTCCCGCGACGTCACGATCACTGACTGACGCAGGCGCTCCTCCTCCAGCGGCGTATCATCACAGCCCAACAGCAGCCCAACCAGCACCAGGCCGTGCGCTGCACGCGCGAGAGAGGCGCGCTCGCGCAGCTCCTGCCCGTGGAACACACGGCTGCGCGGTGATACACGGCTGCGCGGTGATACACGGCTGCGCGGTGACAAACGACCCAGCGAAGCACGCGAAAATCGCACGCTGCCGCGCAGCGCGCGGACCAGCGCCCATGATACGCGGTTCCTCACCGCGCTCTTTCCCCCCATACGGGCAGCATGCCATGCGCGTCGATCGCGAATCAAGCCCGTTTGCGCCCCGTACAGATCCGCACTCTAGACTGTTGACGTCCGCGCGTAGCTGCACCAAGTGGCCTTCGTCTTGCATTGTGCGTAGCTCGTCTTAGAAGGAAGGGCCCGGGGCAATGAGTAAGCTACGTTTCAAACACGTCACGAGTCTCGAGGGGGCGGCTGCCATGCCGAACCCTCGTTCCCTGCTTCCTGATATGAAGCGCCGCGAGTCCGCTCGCATGTTCGAGTCCGACCTGCTCGAGAGATTCTCGCGGGTGCACCCCGCCACGCCGGCGCTGCTGTACCTGCCGATCGTGCTCACCTCGATCGTGCTCGCGTTGCGCGTGGAAGGGCACGGCATCGGTCGTGTCGCGGCAGAGCTGATCTTCGGCTACCTGCTGTGGACGCTGTTCGAATACTGGGCGCATCGCCTGCTGTTTCATCTGACCGTGGTCGGCCCCAAGACCGCCCGCCTCCAGTTCCTGATTCACGGCGTGCACCACGATTATCCCTGGGATGAAGATCGCCTGGTGATCCCCGCGGGCGCTTCGCTGGTGCTGTGCGTGCTGACGTACGGCGCATTCCACGCGCTCTTTGGCGCCAACAACATGTACGGGCCTTTCGCGGGTTTCGTGCTCGGCTACGTGCTCTATGACGAGCTGCACTGGTACGTGCACGCCCGCACTCCCACGACGCGCTTCACGCGCTGGCTCCGCCGGGAGCACTTTCTGCACCACTTCAAGCACCCCGGAACGCGTTTTGGCGTGAGCTGCCCCT
Organism: Polyangiaceae bacterium; assembly: GCA_035760985.1. Lineage (GTDB taxonomy): Bacteria > Myxococcota_A > Polyangia > Polyangiales > Polyangiaceae > SZUA-265. Next base: position 1,022 of record DASTRX010000097.1, on the reverse strand, counting down.
GGCTCGATTATGTATTTGGCACGCGCGGCAAGAAGCCACGCCGCGAGGCCGAGCTGCCCGCTCCAGCTGATCCGACCGGCGCCCCGCGCACGCCGGTCTGAGCTTGCGCCGAGAGCGCTGGGCGCCTCCCCTCTTGGGGGGGCGCCCTTTTTCGTTGCTGCTGCGCGCCCCCCGCACCGGTCGGAGCCGGGCTCCGCGCCATGGCCTGGCCCGAGACTCCGGCTGAGCAGCTGATGTTCAGCCCGCTTCGGCTCGCCCCTTTCGCTCCGGCTGCTGGCGGTGCCAGCCACGCTCCAGGAAGGTCTGTGCGTCGAGCACGCCAAAGAGGTGGATCAGGCGGGCGATGATCCCCGTCCAGCCTGTCTGATGGCTGGCGCCCAGCCCTGCCCCCGTGTCCGCGTGGAAGAACTCATAGAAGGGCACGTAGTCCTTGAAGTGCGGGTCGGCATGGAAGCGCGCCTGCTGACCAAAGACCGCGCGCCGGCCGTGCGTGTCGCGCAGAAATAGCTGGCACAGCCGCCCGCCGATCTCGTGTGCCACGTCGAACAGATTCAGCATGCAGCCCGAGCCGGTCGGGCACTCCACTTCGAAGTCGGGCCCGTAGTACAGGTAGTAGTTGAGCAGCGCCTGGATGAGCAGCGCGTTCGTCGGTAGCCAGATCGGCCCGCGCCAGTTCGAATTCCCGCCGAACATGCCGGAATGCGACTCGCCGGGCTCGTAGTCCACGCGGTACTCGCGCCCGTCCATCGTCAGCACGTAGGGCTCTTTCTCGTGAAACTTTGACAGCGAGCGAATGCCGAACGGACTCAGAAACTCGTTCTCGTCCAGCATGCGCGCGAGCATGCGACGCAAGCGATCGGGGTTGACGAGCGCGATGATGCCGCGATCGTTGTAGCCCCGGTACTTGTCGCCCGTCGGGTGGATGGTCTCCAGCAAATGCGGCATGCGCGTCACCCGGTCCTTCAGGTACTGCATCGCCAGCGGGATGCGCTCGCGCTGATATGGCTCCACGATGCGCGTCG
>DASTRX010000096.1:0-27319 GCA_035760985.1 Polyangiaceae bacterium | reverse complement strand
AGGACGCCGACGGTCTGGAGCGGCCGGGCTCGACAGCGCCGGTACGGACGAGCGCGGTCGACGTGTTCGATGCTCCGATCGCCGGGCTCTCCGCCGAGCTCGAGGAGGGCTTCAACGACGGCGATCTGTTGTTCGGGACGCCGCTGCGTCCCGCCGATGGCTTGGGGCCTCTCTACACTCGCAGTTCGTGCGATTCGTGCCACGCGGAGGGCGTGCGCGGACCGGGCCTGGTCTCCAAGATGTCCGTGGTCGAGAGCGACGGCGTCACGCCCGCCGCCGATCAGTCGATGCTCGCGTTCGGTCACACCGTGCACCCTCTGGGAGTGGCGGGGCTGAACGGCTCGGGGCTCAAGCCCACGCCGATCCTTCCCCCCGAGGGGCAACCCAACGTCAAGGTGACGACGCGGCTGGGGCCTCCCGTGATCGGGCGCGGTTACATCGAGGCGATCGCGGACAGCGAGATCGAGCGGATCGAGGCCGAGCAAGCCGCCCGTGGCGACGCCATTCACGGCCGAGCGAACCGCGTCGCGTACGCGTCGGAGCCGAACGAGGATACCAGCTTCCACAGCTATCAAAAGGGCCAGACGGTGATCGGCCGCTTCGGGCTCAAGGCGCGCGTGGCCACGCTCGATGACTTCACGGCCGATGCTTTCCAGGGTGACATGGGCATCACCAGCCCGCTCCGCCCCGTCGAGTTCGCCAATCCCGACGGGCTGACGGACGACGACAAGCCCGGGGTCGACGTCGACTACCGAAGCGTCAACCTGCGCGCCACGTACATCCGGCTGCTGGCGATCCCGACCCGCAACACCGACGCGCGGGGCGCGCAGCTGTTCGAATCCACGCAGTGCTCGGCCTGCCACGTCCCTGCCCTGCGCACGCGCAGCGACTATCCGATCCCCGAGCTCGCGGGCATCGACGCCGAGGTGTACTCGGATCTGTTGCTGCACCGGATGGGCAACGATCTCGCGGACGGCCTGCCGTCCCAAGCCAGCGTCGATGGCGAAGCAGGCTCCTTCGAATGGCGCACCGCACCGTTGATCGGGCTGCGCTTCAACCGCACCTTCCTGCACGACGGTCGCGCCAAATCGATCGAGGAAGCGATCCTTGCACACCGGGCGGAAGGTTCGGAAGCGAACGGCGTCGTGGATCGCTTCGAGGCGCTCGCGGACCCGGACCGCCAAGCCTTGCTCGACTTCGTCCAGGCGCTTTGAGGCGTCGCGCGCCGCTACCCACTCGAGCCAGCGGGCGTTCGACGGCCCGCGCACTCGCGAGACTCCGATTTCTCCGGACCCCCGGATTGCTGAAAGACCGACGACCATGAAATCGACTACCTTTGCTTTGATTGCCCTCTCGCTCGCGGCTCCCGCTTGTTCCAGCGATGACAGCGGCGGCAGCGGCTTTGACGCCGAGTACCAGCAAAAAGTGGTGACGGGCATGCACAGCGCTCTGCTCGCGGACGTGAACGCGCTGCACGACGCGGCCGTCGACCTCCAGGCTGCAGCACCTACGCCAGCGGGTCGCGGCTGGGACGACACCGAGGACGCGGCTGCCATCAGCCAGATGACAGCGGCTTGGCTGCGCGCGCGCGCCGCCTACGAGCGCACGGAAGGCGCCCTCGCGCCGCTGTTCCCGGACACCGACGCGGCCATCGATGCTCGCTACGAGGATTTCCTGGAAGGCGTGCCCGGCGGTGATCAAAATTTGTTCGACGACGAAGGGGTGACGGGCATGCACGCCATCGAACGCATCATCTTTGCGCCGAAGATCCCCGCTTCGGTGATCGAGGTCGAGTCCTCTCTGCCCGGCTACAAGGCTGCGGCGTGGCCCAAGAGCGAGGCGGAAGCACGCGCCTTCAAGGACGAGCTTTGCGCTCGCCTGATCCAGGACACCCAGGATCTCGCCGATCAATGGCAGCCTCAGAGCATCGATCTCGACGGAGCCTTCAACGGCCTGATCTCGCTGATGAACGAGCAGCGCGAGAAGGTGAACAAGGCCGCCAGCGAGGAGGAGGAATCGCGCTATGCTCAGCGCACGCTGGCGGACCTGCGCGACAACCTGGCCGGCACCACCCGCATCTACGCCCTGTTCAAGGAGTGGTTGCTGACGAAGGCGAACGGTGAGAAGATCGACGCCGACGTGGAAGCATCTTTCGCCAGCCTGGACACGACGTACAAGAGCTTCTCGGGCGACGCCATTCCGACGCCGCCCGCGACCTGGAGCTCGGAGAAGCCGTCGGCCAGCGACCTGCAGTCGCCGTTCGGTAAGCTGTATACGGCGGTGCAACAGGCCGTGGACCCGAACATCAGCGGCTCTGCCGTGGATGGCATGAACCGCGCGGCGAGCGAGCTCGGCTTCCAAGAATTCACAGAAGAAGAATGAGCCGCGGGACCGTTCTCGCCATCGCGCTGGGCATGGCCGGGGCAGCGCTCAGCTGCGGCGGCGGCGATGGTGCTGCCGCGGGTGGCGAGTGCGCTGTGAGCGTGCCGGCCGTCAGCGATGGGCCGGCGCCGACGCCGTTCCTGGCCTTCGCGCAGCACTTCCGCGGCTATCACTCCTGGCCGAGCTTCGACACCAGCGAGGATGCCGACCTGGTCGGCATCCACGATGGCAGCGTCATCACCGAGTACATCAAGCAGGCTCCGCCCAGCGGCAGCAGCGAGTTCCCGGTGGGAACGCTGATCGTGAAGGAAGCGACGGGCGGCACCATTCCGCACGAGATCTTCGCCATGGCCAAGCGCGGAGCAGGCTTCAACCGCGCTGCTCCGGGCTGGGAGTGGTTCGAGCTGGAGAACCTCGACTGCCCGGATGATCGGGTGAAGCTGACCTGGCGCGGGGTCGGGCCGCCGCTCGGTGAGAACTACGGCGGCGATCCCAACGCTGGATGCAACACCTGCCACACCGATTGTGGCAACGATGGCGTGTGCGCGAAGGCGCTCTCGTTGAGCAACTTCTGAGGCCAAATTCCCGTCGCTTTCGCGCGCGCGCCGGCTGTAGTGTGCGCCCCGCAATGCCCCTTCATCGTCCTTTCCCCTCGAGCGCAGGCCTGCCCTGCGCGCCGCTTGCCGCCCTCGTCACTGCTGCCCTCGTCAGCTGGGCAGGGGCCGCGGGGGCCAACCCGCGCCCTCTGCCCTTCAGCTATCAGCACGAGCAGATCGCGAAGGGCGCGGCAGAGCTCGAGCAATATGTGGATCTGACGCCGGTGCGCGCACAGGATGCCGCCACCGGCGAGCTGCGCTGGTACGGCCTGAGCCAGTTCGCGACCGAGTTCGAGTACGGCCTGAGCGACCGCCTCGAACTGGGACTGTACGTGACGTACGCACCGGCCGCATCGAGCGGCTTCTCCAACGTCGTGTCCCCTCCCGACGGGAACGGCATGAAGCAGCGCCTGCGCTTCAAGCTGGCGGAGACCGGCGAGTGGCCGATCGACGTCTCTTTGTATGGCGAGACGGTGGAGAACGAGCGTGAGTTCGAGCTGGAGGCGAAGGTCATCCTGCAGCGCCGCTTCGGCATGGCGCGGCTGATCGCCAACGCGAGCGCGGAGCAGGAATTCTATTACGATGGCAAGCACGACCTCGTGCTCAATCCATCCGCGGGGCTCACCTTCGAGCTCAGCCCGACGATCCAGCCCGGCATCGAATGGTGGATGCGCGCCGAGTACCCGCTCGAGGACCCGCCCGATCCGCGTCCATTCCAGCTCGGGCCCCATCACTATCTCGGGCCCACCGTGTTGCTGCAGTTCGGTGCGCTGTGGTGGACGACCGGGATCTACTTCCGGCTCAGCGAAGCTTCACACACCATGAACCTCGGTGAGGGCTTCGGCGCGATCTGGGCACGCTCCGTGCTCGGCATCGAGCTCTGAGCAGGCCGCGCGCGACTGGCTAGCGCGGCTCGGCCAGCGCGGCGGGGCAGCCCACGCGCTGCTTCGAGACCACGACCTCGTCGATCCAGAGGTCCTGGTCATTCTCCGGCTCCTGATAGCGCTCCCAGCCCAGATAGAGGCTCTGAAACGCGGGCGGCGCGAGCCATTGGCCGCCGAGATCATCGCCCAGGCAGCCCGACTCCGGACCGCTGCCGCGGTCCACCACTCGCAGATCCGGGAGCTGGTTGCCGTCGAGCCAGAATTCCATGGTGTTGCTCGCAACGGCAAAGTGCCACTCGACGCACGCCCAGCGCTGCACCGGCATGCGGCTGGCCGAGTGCTGCCAGCAATCGGTGTGCTTGGGCGGCGTGGTCTCGAAGTTTGCCATCAAGCCCAGCCCCCGCTGATGCTGACCGCCGTAGCGGTACAGCGAGTTGAAGCTGTCGTCCCGCGAACGCCCTTCGCCTTGCACGAAGGTCCAGTGCACATCGGGTTGACCGGGGCGCGAGACCGGCGCCTCGTCCAGCCACATCATCGCGCGTCCATACATTTCCGATGCTGCGGCGGGGAAGACCGGCGCCTGGTGGATGGCGAAGTAGCCTCGGCGGTAGGCCGCGCCCCTGGGCGCGTGCACATGGACCGCCCGCGCCCCGCCAAAGGCATGCTGCTCGTCGACGCGGACGCTGGCACCGCTGCTGCCCGTCTCGTCGCGCCAGGGAGCGCCGGGGGCCTGGCCCACGGAGTCGTCTTCGAAACCATCGCAGAGCAGCGCCGGCGGTCGACAATTCTCCGCCGGCAGCGCAGCGGACGAGCTCGGGGACTGGGCTGGCCCCGCGGAAACCCCGCCAGGCGAGCAAGCGAACGCGCACGACAGCGCGAGCCAGAAGACGCGATGGGCCATGCGCGGGAGCTCCGATCCGACCCCTTCAGGGAGCTGGGCAGCCCACGCGCTCCGTCGAAACGGCCACCGCGTCCAGCCAGATCCGGATGTCACCGGACCACGCCTGGTAGTGCTCCCAGCCGAGGAACAGGTTGTCAAATGCGGGCGGCGCCAGCCATTGGCCGTTCAAGTCGTTACCGCCGCAGCCCTCCCCGCGATCGGTGACGTGGATGTCCGAGATCTCCGTGCCGTCGAGCCAGAACTGCATCTCGTTCGTGGCGACGGCGAAGCGCCATTCCACACACGCCCACTTGCCCGTGGGGACCACCGTCTGGGAGTGATCCCAGCAGTCGGTGCGGACGTTGTTGTTCGTCTCGTAGTTGGCCATCAAGAGCCCCGTGCCGTGCTGACCACCGTAGCGGTACTCGGCGTCGTGGGTTCCCACCGCCGCTCGACCTTGCGCCTGAATCATCGTCCAGTGCACCTCGGTCGGAGCTGCTTCCAGCCAGATCATGGCGCGCCCGTACATTTCGCTCGCCGCCCCCGGGAAGATCGGAGAGCCGCTACCGAGCCCGATGAAGGCGCGCCGGTAGTTGGGCCCGTTCGGGGCGGTGGCCAGCAGCGCGTTGCTGCCGCTGAAGGCGCGGGTCGAGTCGACCGCGACCGTTCCTGCGTTGGTGCTGGCGCGCCAGGGCTCGGCAGGCGGCTGCCCCACGGCATCCGTTTCGAAGTCATCGCAAAAGAGCGCCCCGGCAGGACACAGACCCGCGCCGCCGCCCGAACCTCCAAGCCCGCCGGCACCGGCGCTGTTGCCCGCGCTGCCGCTGCTCCCTTCACCCGCGCTGCCACCGCTCCCTTCACCCGCGCTGCCGGCGGCGCCGGCCGCGGCAGACCCCGCGCTGCCCAGCGCTCCCGCCGAGCCCCCGCCGCCGGCGAGCGCCGCTGCGTCGTCACTGCTGTCGCTCGTGCACGCGCAGCAGCAGGCCGCCCACAGGCAGCACGTCCACAGGTAGGCCCGCCCGCGTCCTTCAGTCACATTCATCGTCGTCCGCTCGCTCGCAGTCATCGGAAGAAGAGCACTGCACTCGCCTCAAGGCTCCATCGTCGCACGTGAGCAGCACGTCGTCCTCGCAGCGATCGCCGTCGACGAAGCCCGTGCCCTGGCGATTGCAGAACTCCAGCGTGTCGCCCGAGCAGCGCGGGGTTCCGGGGTTGCAGCCGCAGTTGCCCGCTCCGGTGCAGGTCAAGCCGTCGGGGCAAGCCTGCGCGGCACCCAGCGTTCCGCCCGAGCACTGCCGGAAGCCATTGCCGCTGCAGACCCGCTGCGTTCCTGTGCATTCGTTGCACAGGCCGCGCGTGGTGTTGCAGCCGTTGGCGCCGCAGCCGGTCTGGGTGAGCTGCCCGAACGTGGAGCAGCTGAACTGCGTGGCTCCCGAGCAGTCGCTGGCGCGATTGAGCGGGGTGAAGCTGCGGCCGTCGTTGCAGCGGGCGATGATGCCACCATTGCAGCGATACGATCCGACGGTGCAAGTGATGCATTGCCCGGTCGGGCTGTTGCAGCCGAGCGGGCATGGCGTCTCCGGCCCAAAGAAGTTGCCGGTGATGGAGCAGACGCGGCTCGCGTTGAGCAAGGGAGTGCACTCCTGCCTGCCAGGGAAGCAGAAGTCGCAGCGCCCCCGCGCCGCGCTGCACAGATCCGGCCGCAAGCACGCTGCGCCCAGCGGCTGGAAGCCGGTGCGCCCGGGATTGCAGACCTGCAGCTGGGCGCTGCCGAAGCAGTCGAACTGGTTGACGGCGCACTTCGGAGGGTCGCAGCGCACGTTCGAAGCGTCCGAATCATTGCACAGGTCCGCGGTCGCGCACGGCGCGCCCTCCGGGCGGAAACCGGTGCGATCGTCGAGGCAGACCTCGATCTGAGCCCCGTTGCAGCGCCTGTCCCCTGCCTCACACGCGACCGGGTTGCATTTCCCGCCCACGGAGTCGCAGAACTGTGGCCCGTCGCAGATCTGCTGGGTGTCGTAACCCGTGCGATCGATCCGGCAGCCCTTCAGCACGCCCTCCGGAGTGCAGATGTGCTCTCCGATGTCACAGATGGGCGGCGGGCAATCGGGCGGCACCGCCGAGCGCCCCAGCTCGCAGAGCGCCGCGGTCTCGCATTGGCGGACGGGTTCCCAGCCGGTGCGCCCGGCGTTGCAGCGCTCCAGCGTCGTGCCCGTGCAACGACTCTCGTTCTCCTGGCAGGGCGGGCTCTGACAGACGCAGCCGGCACCGGACCCTCCGCAGTCCTTCAGACCGGCGAGGCAGAGATCAGCCGTCGCGCACGTGTCCTGCGTCACCCAGTCCGTCGCATCGCTGTTGCAGCGTTGCATCTGGCCCTGGTTGCAGCGCATCTCACCAGCCTGGCAAGGCGCCTCCAAACAGCAGGGCGCGCTGCCATTGCAGCTGCCGCTGCTGGTGGAGCAGTGGGCCGCGGACATGCACGCCGGCAGCGTGGTCCAGGCGTCACCGGCGGTGTTGCACACCCGCGGCGTGGCACCATCGCACTGCGACTCGCCCGGCGTACACAGCTGCTGGGGCCCCAGACCCACGCAGTGCGGATTCGGAGCCTCCTGGCAATTCTCCGGCGCCTGACAGTCCTGCAGGTGAGCCCAGGTCGGGTCGGTGCCGTTGAAGCTGACACACGCCGCCAGCCACTGGCCGTCGCAGCGGAGCTGACCGGGGGCTTCACAGATCTCCGTGCCCGGCAGCCCGATGCCGCCACCAGCGCCGGAAGGTGGGGTCTGGCTTCCGGCATCGGGGCGGAGCGGTCGTTCGATGACGTCGACCGTGCCCAGCACCCGCGCGCACGACCCGGCGAGCAGGGTGCACGCCGCGATCAGCCCGCACAGGCCGCCCGCGCGCAGAAGTGTCCACTCAGTCTTCAAGCAGTCGCCCGTTCGCTCCGCCCGCCGCGAGCTCCGGCCGGCGCAAGCTGCGCGCTGGCCCCACCCCCGACCCTACATGACCCACGCGGGAGGGCCCAATCCCCCCCAAGCGTCCGGTAAAAACCGTCACACATGGGGATTCGCTTCCGCAAGCAAAGCTCCGGGCAGAGGGCTATCGCCCCCCACTCCGCGGCTGATGGCGTCAACGAACCCATGAAAAACGTTTCCAGTATCGCATAGCCCGTTTCGGGACGAAAGGCCGAAGGGCGCTCGCTGGCGAGCGGTTCGCGGGGGCTTGGATCGATTTCGTCAGCTCTTCATTTTGCTGGCGACGGGATTTTCTGGCAGGCGCGTTGAGCCAGGCGACTCCACCCAAGACCCTTCACAACAACAAGGAATCGTCATGAAGAAGCTCACCCTCACGGCTCTGGTCCTCGGCTCCGGTCTCGCGCTCGCTGGCACGGTGCTCGCCGGCACGGAATGCCACGCTGGCAAAGGCGGCGGTCGCATGAGCCATCTGGATGCTGACAAGGACGGTAAGGTCACGCTCGCCGAGATCGTGCAGTCCAAGCAAGGCTGGTTGCGCGATTTCGACGCCAACAAGGACGGCGCCGTGACTCGCGCGGAGTTCGACGCCAGTTTCCAGGCTCGGCGCAGCGAGCACGTCAATCAGATGCTCGCCAAGCAGGATGCCAACAAGGACGGTGTGATCAGCCGGGAGGAGAGCGCCATGCCGGCGCGCTGGTTCGCCCGCATCGATGCCGACTCTGACGGCAAGCTGACGCGCGAGGAGCTCTCTCGCCCGCTGGCGCGGCCCGGCGCTCGCGAGGGCCAGCACGGAGGCATGTTCAGCAAGCTGGACGCCAACAACGACGGCAAGGTCGACGCCGCCGAGACCAAGGCGAGCGCCGAGCAAATGCTGAAGCGCCTGGATAAAAATGGTGACGGTAGCCTCGATGCCAGCGAACTGCAGCAGGGCTGGCACGGGCGCCGCGGCCCCAAGGGCCACGGGTCGAAGGGCACCGGCACGCAGGCCAGCTGAGCAGCACCTGCTCGCCAGCAAACGTCGGGCGGGAGCGGCCAACGGGTGGCTCCCGCCCGCTCCTGCCCGGAGCGCTCAACGGGATACGGGACCCGCCTCGGGATCGAGACGGTACACCTCGAGCGCCGTGCCGCCCAGAATGCGCTCGCGCTCAGCAGTGCTGAGCCGGCTTGCCCAGCCCTGGATCGTGTCCAGCCAGCGCCCGTAACCGGTGGCGAGCGTGCATACTGGCCAGTCTGAACCGAACAGCAGACGCTGTGCCGAGAAGGCCTCCAGCGCTGCGTCCAGGTAGGGGTCGAGATCGCTCGCCTGCCAGGCGCTCCAGTCCGCTTCCGTGGTCAGCCCCGAGAGCTTGCAGTACACGTGCGGACGCCGCGCAAGCTCGCGCAGCTGGGTTCGCCAGGGCTCGATCTGCCCGGCCCGAATGTAGGGCTTGGCGAAATGATCGAGGATGAAGACCTGCCGTGGGTGCCGGTCGACGAACGACGCCACGCTGCCCAGCTGTGGGGGCCACAACATCAAATCAAAGCTGAGCCCGCTCGGCGTCAGCCGCTCGAGCCCCCGGTGCAGCGCGGCGCCGGACATATAGCTCAGGTCGGAGCTCGCCCCGAGCCAGTGCCGCAGCCCCCGCAGCTTCGGCTGGCTCGCGTAGCGCTCGATCAGCTCCCCCACATCGGGCTCCGTGAGCGGAAGCCAGCCGACCACCCCGCGCACGAAGGGGGTGCGCTCCGCGATGGCCAGCAACTGGTCCGTCTCCTCGACGTGACCGCGGGCCTCGACGGCGATGGTGCCCGCCACGCCCGAGGCCTTCAGGGAGGGCTCCAGGTCTCCGGGGCCGAAGTCGCGACGCAGCGCGGCCATCGACTCGTCGATCCAGGCGTAGCGGTCCGGACGATAGCGCCAGAAGTGTTGGTGGGTGTCGATGATCATGGCCAGCGAGGGCGAGCTCAGGTCACGCGCACGATTTGCACCAGGTCCTTGGCGCGCAGGTCATACAGGTCGGGGCGCCGCTCGCGCAGCGGGCGCACGCTACCTACCTCGCGCACTTCCTGCAACACGGCGAGATCCAGATCCCCGATCACCACCGTCTCGGTATCGGAGTGTGAGCGCGCCGCGACCGCGTCCGTCGGGAACGCAAAATCACTGGGGGTGCAGATCACCGTCTCGCCGTAGTTGATCAGGAAGTTTTCGACCTGAGTCAGGTTGCCGACGTTGCCCGAGAGCACCGTGTAGATCACGTTCTCGACCGCCCGGGCCTGACCGCAGTAGCGAACCCGCTGATATGCCCGGCTCTCGTCCGTGCTGAACGGCACGAACAGGATCTCGGCGCCGGCCAACGTCTGCAGCCGCGCCAGCTCCGGGAACTCGATGTCATAGCAGACCGAGATGGCGATGCGGGCGTGGCTGGTCTCGAACAGCTTGATGCCCTCACCGGGAGCGATGCCGTATTCGTTGCGCTCGTTCGGGGTGACGTGCAGCTTGTCCTGCGTGTAGTAGTTCCCCGACGGCGAGAACAGGTGGGCGGTGTTGCGGATCTCGTCCCCGACCAGCACCGGGTGGGAGCCCCCCACGATGAACAGGCCGCTGCGCTTGGCCATGCCAGAGAACATCTCCCGGTACAGATCCGCCCAGCCCGCCAGCTTGGCGATCGCCGCCTTCGGCTCCATGCGCGAGTCGAGCAGGCTGAACAGCTGCAACGTGAACAGCTCGGGAAAGACCAGGAAGTGACAGTGGTACTGCTCGGCGGTGGCAACGAAGAAGGCGACCTGCTGCTCGAAGTCGTGCCAGCTCTTGACGCTGCGCATCTCGTATTGGGCGGCGCACACCCGGATCTTGCGGATCGGGCGTTTCATCGGTGACGCGGCGATGCGGCGCCGCGCCGGCCGGTAGCTGGGGTTGGAAAGCTCCAGCAACGTGGCGTAGTTCACGCTCTGCGCGTCGTGCAGATAGCCCATGTGCAGGCCCAGCACGCGGTAGCCCGCCTTCAGGTGCGCGCTCAGCGCAGGATCCTTGAGCTCCCCGCGCGTGACCCGCTCGATGTACTCCTCGGCGCTCATCCTGCCGGCGTACTCGCGATAGCCGGGGATGCGCCCGCCGGCCACCATCCGGCGCAGGTCGAAGCGCCGCAAGATCGCCAGGCGCCCTTCGTAGAGCTTGCCCGCGATGCCGCGGCCCCGAAAGTCGGGGTGAACGGCGATGTCCGCGCCGTACAGCGTGTCCCCGGTGGGATCGTGCGTGCTGAAGGTCCCGTCCCCGGTGATCTCGCCGTAGGAGTACCAGGGCGAGTCATCGTCCAGCAGAACGATCAGGCTCATGGCGTAGCCCACGACCCGTCCGCGGTACACGGCGACCAGCTGGCCTTCGGGAAAGGCCTCGATCTGGAGCGTCAGCAGACGTTCATCGCACAAGCCACCGGAGCCGTAGTTCTGGTAGGCCGCCTCCTGGCAGGCGTAGATCTGCGGGACGTCGGAGATGCGGGCACGCCGGATCTTGACGCTGCGTTCCTTCTTGGCCGCCATACCGCCCTCTCGTCAGGGCACCACGGCACGGAGCCGCGAACCCGCCCGCTGGGGGCACATCGGGGCCTGCCCGCTCAAGGATTCGCACGGCGCTGACGTGCCGGAGCCGCCACCGGCACCCGCGGCCAGCGATTCTCCATCAGCGAGGGCAGGTGCGAGGGCTGCGCGATGCCGCGCTCGATCTGCAGGCGCCACTTCTGGACCAGAGGCCAGAGGGGCTGGTGGACGTTCTGAATGTCCCGGAAGGCGGCTCGCACCTTCTGGTCGAGCACCGGAGCGATCCGGTCGAAGTCCTCGTGCACGATCCTGCCTCGGCAGTTCGCGCTGCCGCAGGCGCAGATCAACGGCTCCTCCAGGTTGAACGTGCCGTAGTCGCAGGTCACTTCCTCGCCGGCCTTGATGTCCCGCACGGCGATTTCAAACTCCAGCTTGCCAGGGCCGACGCTGATCGGGTCGCAGCTGTGATTCATGAACCGACCGAAATCCCAGCACAGAATCCGGTCTCCCGAGCCGTTGACCCAGGAGTAGCGGCGCAGCTGCGTCTCCGCCGGGTCGCGCATGGCCTTGGCTTTGCTCTGATCGATGATCTGATCCAGAGGATCCAGCGCCCAAAGAATGGTGCCCTTGGGGATGTCTTGGGTGGCGAACACGCCGTAGCCGATGTCGGGATTGACGAGCTTGAGGTCGATTGCGGGATGAAGCACTTTGCCCCTAGGGTTGGTGTTATACAGATCCGCCGATAAGCATGCGGCGTGCCAGGTGTGACAGTGGGGCGAGCGAGGCGCCTCGTGCACGCGCCAGGCAGCGCCCGTGAGACATCCAGCGCTGCCCGGCGCGAGCCGCGGCGGCAGCCCCGCCCCGCTGCGAACGGCGCAGCGCTCCTGCACGCGGCGCAGCCGCGCGCGAGATTGGCGCGACTTCGCCGCGGCGAGAGGCTTCAACGGCGCAGGCGAAGCCGACTTCGATCGAGTGCGACCGCAGAAGATCCGCGATTCGAAGAGACCCGTCCGCAGCGCAGCAGCGTCCTCGCCTGGCACTGCCGTGTAGATCTCGTCCGAAGGTGCCAAGCTGCGAGAGACAACCACACGCCGGAGCCCGTGCGGGCCGCGGCGCTGAGGAGCTCGCGACACGACAGCCACGCGCCCGCGGCGCGCCCGGAGCACCCACCTTGCCGAGCCGCGGCGCACCGTGGAGCAAGCGCCAAGCCCCGGGGTGCAGGTTTTGCACGAGCCCTCGAGCAGATTTTGCGTTGGCACCCCGTGCGAGGTCACGGCGCGCTCCGGAAGGGCGACGCGTGCGCGCCGGCGGGGGAACGCCCGTAGATCGCGGTGAGCTTGCCCATCTGCTCGGCGACCGCGGCGGTGAGAGCCGCCTCGTCCACGCGCCAGCACCAGTTGCCCGTCACCGTACCCGGCACGTTCATGCGCGCGCGACGCCCCAGCCCGAGCAGATCTTGCAGCGGGAAGATCGCCAGGTCAGCGACCGACATCGACGCGATGCGTATCAGGTCCCAGTGTACCTGGCGACCGTTGCTGCCCACGTAGTCCAGCACTCGCTGGCGCTCGCGCCGCCCCTCCGGCGTCGGCGCCAGCGACTCGAACCAGCCGACGACCGTGTCGTTGTCATGGGTGCCGGTGTACACGGAGCAATTGCTGGGGTAGCGGTGGGGCAGGTACTGATCGGCGCCCTCGCCGAAGGCGAACTGCAGGACGCGCATCCCGGGCAGAGCGAACTGCTCCGCCAAGGCGCGCACCTCCGGGGTGACCAGGCCCAGGTCCTCCGCGACGAACGGCAGCCCGTGAAACGCCGCGCGCAGGCGCTCGAGCAAGGCCGCACCGGGCGCAGGCACGAAACGACCGACCGTCGCCGACTCAGACTCCGCAGGGATTTCCCAGTAGCGATGAAAGCCGATGAAGTGGTCCAGGCGCACCGCATCGAAGCGCCCGAGCGTGCGCGAGACGCGCGAGACGAACCAGGAGAAGTTCGTCTCCGCGTGCTGCTCCCAGCGGTACAGCGGATTGCCCCAACGCTGCCCGGTCTGGCTGAAGTAGTCGGGCGGCACCCCCGCCACCACCGTGCGGCGCCCCTCGGCGTCGAGAAAGAAGAGCGACGGATTCGCCCAGACGTCGCAGCCCTCATAGGCCACGTACATCGGCAGATCACCGAGCAAGCGGACGCTGCGCTCCGCGCAGTATCTGCGCAAGCGCTGCCACTGCCGGTCGAACTCGAACTGCAGGTAGCGGTGGAAGTCCACCTCTTCCCCGAGCTGCCCTGCGGCTTCAGCAAGGGCGCCGGGCGTGCGATCCCGCAGCCCCGCCTGCCAGCTGGACCACGCCGGGGACTCGGAGCCCCGGGCGGCGACCGCTTCGGCGCTGGCGGCTCGCAGCGCGGAGAACAGCGCGAAGTCTTCCAGCCAATCCCGGTTCTGATGCGCGTACTCGTCGTAATTGCGCCGGTCTTCCCCCGAGGCGTGCACGCGAAAGCGCTCGAACGCCTTGCGCAGCCGAGGTGCGGCGTAGCGCATGTTGCTCAGGTAGCGACTCCGGCGGGTCTGGGCCAGCTGACGGTTCGGCGTCAAATCCGTGGCATCCAGCAAGCCCCGCTCCGCAAGCGCCTCGAGGCTGATGAACAGCGGATTGCCGGCGTGGGAGGACGGACTGTCGTAGGGCGAGTTGCTCGCGCCGAGCGGACCGATCGGCAGCATCTGCCACCAGGTCTGTCCCGCTCGTTGCAGAAAGTCCGCGAAGCGGTACGCCGCCGGACCCAGATCACCGAGCCCGTGGGGGCCCGGCAGGGACGAGATGTGCAGCAGAGTTCCGCTCGAGCGCCGAAACACCGATTTACCGAGCGACGCCTAACACGCGGGCGAGCGTGAAGCTAGAGCGTAGCCGCGCCGCCGGAGCGGACGGTGCGCTGCGGGACGGCTTCCGTTTAGCTCCGGGTGCCGGGTGCCCCCGGCCCTTCCTGCGCAAGCTGCCCACACCCCACGCCGGCAGGCGCAGCGACGCCGGGCCCGAGACGCCGCCGCGCGAGGCGAGCAGCAGCGCACCCCCGCGCGCGGGCGGAACGCTGCGCGCCTCGGGCTGACGTTGGCTGCAACCGATAGCTGCAACCAGCAGCTGACCACGCCGAAACAACAGCCCGCCGGGGCCGGAAGCGGAGCAAACAGCGCTACTCCATCGTAACCCAGCCTCGATACACGGAACTGCCGCCACCGGCATGAGCCCGACGTGAGGGATCCCGAGCTCGAAGGGGTGGTCGAGCCGCTCCAGCGCAGCCCAGCTGCTGTTGACGAGCTCAGCTCCGTAACAGCAGCGCGACGGGGAAACGCTCCAAAAGCGGCTCCAGGTGACCGCCGTCCGGAGAGCGCCCGCTGAACAGATCCACGAAGCGACCACGCGGCAAACGCACCCGCGTCTCACCCCAGGAGGCGAGGCCCCAGGTCAGTCGCGGTGCGATGCACACCACGTCATCACCGCGCTGAAACGCCACCACGCGCTGGCGCTCCTCCCCCTCCACTTCGAGCGGGACATAGCTGCCGCGCTGATCAAAGCACCAGGGGCGTTCGCGCCGCAGGCGCAGCAGCCGCGAGATCAGCCACAGCTTGGGCTCGCCTTGATTCAGCGAGGGCGGCGCCAGCTCCGGGAGCTCTCCCGAGTCAGCCCGCTCCGCCTCGAACCCTGCGAGCAAGCGCTCGCGCAGCGCAAAGTCGACGGGCCTGCGGTTATCGGGATCGGCCAGGCTAAAGTCCCAGAGCTCCGTGCCCTGGTAGATGTCCGGAACGCCCGGCGCCGTCAGCTTCAGCAGGCTCAGCGACAGGCTGTGGCGTTCGAAGGCGGGCTGCAAGCGGCGCACGAAATGGGCCAGCTCGGCGCTGAACTCCGGGTCGTCCAGCAGCGCGTCCGCGAGCTCGCGCAGGGCGGCCTCGCGCGGCAGATCGGGCGAGAGCCAGGAGGTCCAGGCCTTCGCCTCCCGGACGGCCTTGAGCAGATAAGCCTGCAGGCGCTCGCTCGAGATCGGCCACACCCCCACCAGCGTCTGCAGCAAGAAATAGAGCGTGCGCGGATCCACCGAGCTGCCGCCGGGCAAAGCTCGCGCGCGCCGCATCCAGCTCTCGGCCCAGAGCGCCCACTCGTTGGGCAGCTCCGAGAGCAGCGCGATGCGCAGCCGCACATCCTCGCTACGCTTCGTGTCATGAGTGGACGAAGCCAGCAAGGTCCTGGGCCAGTGCGCCTGGATGTAGCGACAGTGCTCGTGAAACTCCTCGACGCTGCCACCGAAACGCCCCGGGTCTCCGCCCACCTCGTTCAGAGCCAGCAGCCGAGCGTCGTCGTACAGCACGGTGTCCTCGAGGCCCTTGGCCATGGCAGGGCCCGAGAGCTGCTGAAACGCGGTCGCGAACTCTTCATTGCGGGGGCCGTGCCCTTTGCCGAGCAGCAGCTCCACCAGCCGCGCCGCGAGCGCCGCGAGATCGGGCAGCTCGGCGACGGCATGACGGCGGGCAGCTTCGAGCCAGAGCGCATCCGCCTCGCTCGCGGGCTGGCCTGGTCTCAGGTAGGTGCGATACACGGGCAACCCCGTGAGCAGCGCCACGAGCGCGCGCTGTACGTCCCCGGCGCCGAAGCTGCGGCCGCGCCCGGCTTGACAGGCCGGCAGCGCACGCGCGGTCAGCGCGGCCACTTCCGCGCCAAACAGCTCGCGCAATGCGCGCGCCTTGGCGGCTCGCATCGCTCGCTGCACGTCGTAGCTCGGTAGCTCCGTCAGCCGGCAGTAGGCCCGTGTCAGGGCATGCTCGGCGCCGGGGTCGACGAACAAACGGCCCGCGACGTTCAGAAAGTCGTAGCCGGTGGTGCCATCCACCTGGAATTCGAGCGGCAGCCGCTCGCCGGCGCTCAACACCTTCTCGGCCACGACCCAATCCAGCCCGGGCAGCTCGCGCAGCCGCTCGAAGTACTGCGCCGGATCCTTCAGCCCATCGGGATGATCGACCCGCAACGCCGCGAGCTCTCCGCTCTCGACCCAGCCGCGGATCTGCCCATGAACGGCGGCGAAGACCTCGGCGTCTTCCACACGCAGCGCCGCCAGCTCGCTGATGTCGAAGAAGCGACGGTAGTTGATCTGCTCCATGCCGGCGCGCCACGACTGCAGGCGATAGTGCTGGGCCTCCAGCACCGCTCGCAGCCGTTCGAGCTCGGCATTGAGCCCTTGCAGCAGCCGGGTCAGCAGCGCGCGGCAGGGTTCGGCGCGCATGCTCTCGGACAGGGCGCGCTCGCTCGCCACGCGCTCGGCGTGCGAAGCCGCGTTGTCGCGCAACACGAGCTCGAGCCGCTGCAGCTGCTGCCAGAGCTCCGGCGCCGCTTCCGGCGTCAGCTCCGCCAGCACCAGCCCGAGCGAGCGGGCAGCGAGCGGCAAGACGTGCTGCCGTGTGCACAGCTCCAGGCCGTCATCGCCGAGCTGCAGCCGCAGCTCCTCGCCGGCATCCGCGGCGCCTCCGGCAGCCAGGATCGGCAACAACACGCGGCCGTCGTGGCGGGCCCAGTCGACATCGAAGTAGCTCGCAAACGCGCTCGCCGGGCCCCAGCGCAGCAGATCACGCCACCAGGGGTTGTAGCGAGCGGACGCCGCCATGTGGTTGGGCACGATATCGAGCAGCACCGCGAGCCCGTGGCGTCGGCAGGCGTCGAACAGCGAGGCGCGTGCCTCCTCCCCGCCAAAGTCCTGCCGAACGCGTCCGGGCTCGGTGACATCGTAGCCGTGACTGCTGCCGGGCACCGCCTCCAGGCAGGGCGAGATGTAAACGTGGCTGACACCGAGCCGCGCGAGATAGGCAACGCAAGCTTCGAGCTCGCGAAACCCAAACGCTGGTGTGAGCTGGATGCGGTACGTGGCCAGCGCAGGCGGGCGCCTGGCGCCCTGCTCGGCAGCGGAGTCAGGCACTGTCTGCGCGCCTACGCGGGTACTGCCTGCTGTCACCGCGCTCGTCGAGCAGGGCGCGAACCTTGACTGACCAGTCGGCTCGCGGACAGCGGACAGCTGCCCTGCTTCCAGATTCCGAAGTCCCGTGGCAAGTCATGACACGGATGACCGATGTCCCGCGCAGCGGTACGCCGCGCCCCGAGCCCGGCGGGGACAGTTCGAGCCCGGGAGCAGCCTCGCTGGGACCCCACGCGATCTCCGATCTCGACATCCACCTCTTCTGCGAGGGCACGCACGCTCGCATCTACGAAAAGCTCGGCGCCCATCTGACGTCGCGCGACGGCGTTGCCGGCACGCAGTTTGCGGTCTGGGCGCCCAATGCGCAAGCGGTGAGCGTGGTGGGCGACTTCAACGGCTGGCGGACGGACGTGACGCCGCTGCAGCGCCTGCTGGGCGGCGGCGGCATCTGGTCGGGCTTCGTCCCGGGCGTCGCCCGCGGGCAGCTGTACAAATATCGCATCACCTCGCGCACCGGCCAGTTGCTGCCCGACAAGGCCGATCCGTACGGCGTGGCCCAGCAATCCCCCCCCGAGACGGCGAGCGCGGTCTGGGACCTCGATTACGCGTGGCAAGATCAGCGCTGGATGTCCGAGCGCTCGGAGCGCAGCGCGCTATCCGCTCCGCTGAGCGTGTACGAAGTCCACCTCGGTTCCTGGATGCGAGTCCCCGAGCAGCGCTATCGCTCGCTGAGCTACTGCGAGCTGGCGCCGAGGTTGATCGAGCACGTGAAGCGGCTGGGCTTCACGCACGTGGAGTTCCTGCCCGTGATGGAGCACCCGTTCTTCGGCTCCTGGGGCTACCAGGTGACGGGCTATTTCGCGCCCAGCGCGCGCTACGGCTCCCCGCAGGACTTCATGTCCCTGATCGATGCCCTGCATCAGAACGGCATCGGTGTGATCCTGGACTGGGTGCCAGCGCATTTCCCCTCGGATGGCCACGGCCCGGTCTATTTCGACGGGACGCACCTGTACGAGCACGAGGACCCGCGCCAGCGCGAGCACCCCGAGTGGGGCAGCGTGGTGTTCAATTACGAGCGGCTCGAGGTGCAGAGCTTCCTGACTTCGAGCGCCGTGTTCTGGCTGGACAAGTTCCACGCCGACGGCCTGCGCGTGGACGGCGTCACCTCCATGCTTCACCTCGACTACGGCCGCGCCGAAGGGCAATGGGTGCCCAACCGCCACGGCGGCCGCGAGAACCTGGAGGCAGTGGCGTTTCTCAAGCGGCTGAACGACGCCGTGCACCGCGAATACCCCGACGCGCTGACCATCGCCGAGGAGGCGACCGCCTGGCCCCGGGTGACGGGGCCGACGCGCCAGGGCGGGCTCGGGTTCGATCTCAAGTGGGACATGGGCTGGATGCACGACACGCTGCGCTACCTGGCGCGTGAGCCGATGCACCGCCGCTATCACCACGACGAGCTGACCTTCCGCCGCATGTACGCCTACAGCGAGCGCTACCTGCTCTCGCTGTCACACGACGAGGTGGTGTACGGCAAGGGATCCTTGCTGAGCCGCATGCCGGGCGACGAGTGGCAGAAGTTCGCCAACCTGCGGCTGCTGTTTGCTTACATGCTGGCGACGCCAGGCAAGAAGCTGCTGTTCATGGGCGGCGAGTTCGGGCAGCAGCGCGAATGGAACCACGACGCGGCCCTCGACTGGCAGCAATCGACGACGCCGCTCTCCCAGGGAGTGCAACACCTGGTGCGGGATTTGAACCGCGTCTACGTGGAGAACCCGGCGCTGTACGCGCGCGACCACGAGCCCGACGGCTTCGACTGGATCGACGCCAACGACAGTCGCCAGAGCACGCTGTCCTTTCTGCGCCGCTCAGGCGAGCCCGACGAGTGCATCGTGGGCGTGTTCAACTTCACGCCCGAGCCGCGCTACGATTTCCGCATCGGCGTGGAGGGGCCGGGCTACTGGCATGAGCTGATCAACACCGACGCCAAGGTATACGGGGGCAGCGGGCTCGGCAACAAAGGCGGCGTTTACGCCGAAGCCATCTCCAGCCACGGCCGCTCCTATTCCTTGAGCCTGACCCTACCGCCGCTCGGGGCGCTGCTGCTGAGCAGGGGCTGAGGTCGAGCAGCGGGCTTGGCGACGCACGTTGCGCGCAGAGCCCGCTTGCCCAAAACCCCGAGAGCTCAAAAGACGCGGATGGGGATCTCCGCGGGCGCCGCCAGCAGCTTTTCGATCTCGTCGTCGAGGCGCACCAGGGTGAGCGATGCACCCGCCATCTCCAGAGAGGTGCAGTACTCGCCGACGTAGTTGCGGGCGACCTCGATGCCGCGCTTTTTCAGCTGGTCGTGCGCGATGCCGTACAGCAGGTACAGCTCGCTGATCGGCGTGCCGCCCAGGCCGTTGATCATCAGCGCCACGCGATCGCCCTTGTTGTAGGGCAGGTCGGGTACGACGGCGTCGAGCAGCGTGCTCACGATCTCGTTGGCGGTGCCGCGCTTGGCTCGCTTGCGGCCCGGCTCGCCGTGGATGCCGATGCCGATTTCCATCTCGTCCTCGGCGATCGAGAACAGCGCGGAGCCCTTGGCGGGCGGAATACAGGAGCTGAGGGCGATGCCCATGGTGCGCGTCACGCTGTTCACCTTCTTGCCGATCTCCAGCAGGCGGTCCAGATCCGCGCCTTGCTCGCTCGCCGCGCCGACCGCCTTGATCACGAAGAAGTTGCCGGCGACGCCGCGCCGCCCCACCGTCCAGGTGGAGTCGGAGACGGCGACGTCGTCATCGATGATCAGCGTCTTGACGTTGATGCCGTCCGCCTCGGCGAGCTCCGCGGCCATCTCGAACGCCAGGCGGTCGCCCGTGTAGTTGTTGACCAGGTAGAGCACGCCCTTCTTGGAGCGCAGCAGCTTGGTGGTCTCGGTGACGTAGTCGACCGGCGGCGCGGAGAACACGTCTCCCGGACAGGCAGCGTCGAGCATGCCCCGACCGACCGCCATCACGTGTGCGGGCTCATGCCCGGACCCCGAGCCCTGGATGATCGACACCTTGTTGTCGCGGGGCGCGTCCTTGCGCAGGATCAGGTTGTACTCGGGCACGTAGCGCAGCGTGTTCGGGTTGGCGAGCGCCAGGCCCTTCAGCATCTCGGGCACGAATTCCTTCGGCGCGTTGACGAACTTTCTCATGCTCAGCCCTCTGGTGTTGTGGCGAGGCGCTGGCCTCGCGGAAAGGTTCAGCCGCCGTCGCGCAGCGCGCCGCACAAGCTCCTGGCGATCACCGCGACGGCGGTGGCGCCGGGGTCGACGGAGCCGCGGCTGCGTTCGCCGGTGTAGGAGGCACGCCCGCGCTTGGCGACGAGCTCACTGGTGGCGCGCGCGGCCTGATCGGCCGCTTCGCTTGCGCGCTCCAGCGCCAGCAGCGGCGGAGTGCCACTGTTCACCGCCTCGCGCTCGAAGCAATCGATCCAGGGGCCCAGCGAATCGAGCAGCGTCTTGTCACCGAGCGAAGCCCCGCCGCGCTGCGCGATGCCGTTGAAAGCCGCGCGCAGCATCAGCACGACCTGCGCCGGGCCGATCTCGCGAAACTCGGCAGCCGCGCCGCCCGCGCGCAGGAAGGCGGTGCCCCAGATCGGCCCGGAAGTGCCGCCGCAGCGGCTGGTGATGATCAGCGCCACCTTCTTGAGGAAGGTGCCGACGTTGCTGCGATCCAGCGTGTCGAACTCGGCCAGGACCTTCTCGAAGCCGCGCGCCAGAGAGAAGCCGAAGTCCCCGTCGCCGACCACGGAATCGAGCGCGGAGAAGTTGGCTTCATTGTCGACCGCGGTCTGCGCGATGCAGCGCACGACTCGCTCGGTCACCCGCAGCGCGTCTGGCTGACTCACCGCCTCTGCTCCGTCACTCATCCGATGCCTCCTGCCTCGCGCCGAACCGAAAGCTGCGCGCCCGGCAGACACGCCGCCAGGTCCTCCAGACGCACCACACCTCCCACCGGGCGCGCGGGGCTGCGGTTCTCGAGCACGCGCAAGGGTTCACCCGGGTCGCCGAGGTGTGACACGACCAGCAGCGCCGTATCGAAGCGCTCCTGCTCGGTGTAGCCATTGACCGTGACCACGCAGGGAAGCGCCGCGGCGGTGGCCGCCTCCAGCCCGTTCTGCGAGTCCTCGATCACCAGCGTCTCCGTGGGCAACGCGCCCAGGTGTGCCAGCGCCAGCAGGTAAATGTCGGGCGCGGGCTTCTTGCGCGGCACCTCGTCACCGGCAAATATACCGGCGAAGCGGCTCGCGTTCTCCGCGCCCGCCGCCACCTTCAGCACGGCCTCGACGGACTCGCGCGCCGAGGTCGATGCCACCGCCAGGCGCCAGCCCGCGTCCAGCGCCTCGTCGATGATACGCCGAATGCCGGGTCGGGGCGGCAGCTCACCGGCGAGCACCCGCTGGGTGTAGAGCTCCGTCTTGCGGCGATGCCAGCGAGCCACTTCGGCGGCGAGCTTTTGCTCGTCGCGGGGCAGCCCGGCGCGCTCGATGAACTCCGGAGTCAGCAGGCTGGCCATGCGCTCCTTGCCGCCGCCGATGCGCAGCTTGACGCCATACTCTTGCTCGGACCACTGCACGGGCAGCCCGAATTCGCGGAAGGTCTGGTTGAAGGCAGGCAAGTGGCCGTGGCGTTCCGTGTCGGCCAGGACACCGTCGCAGTCGAAGATCAGCGTGATCAAGCAGCCTTGCCTTCGCTGTGGAAGAGGCGCAGGTGCTCGCGGGCCATCGCGAGCACCCGTTCGCGGACGAAACGCAGCAAGGTGGGCGGGTCCGCATGACCGGGGTGAGCGCGGAAGAATTCCTCGTGCGCGCTCATGTAGGCGATCTTGAGCGCAGTCGAGATGTTCACCTTGGCGCAGCCGCGGGCGATCAGATCATCGAACTGCGCCGCCGACAGCCCCGTGCCACCATGGAGGCAGATCGGCACCGGGATCTGCGCCACGATGTCCGAGACGCGCTGCGCGTTCAGCACCGGGGCCGCCTTGTACACGCCATGGGCGTTACCGATCGCGGGCGCGAACACGTCGACGCCCGTCGACTTCACGAAGTCGACCGCCGTTTCGAGCGAGTAGATGTCCGACGCCAGGTCCGAGCCGACACCGTCTTCGACGCCGAGAATGCCCTCGATCTCGCCCTCGACGTGCGCGCCGTGCGAGCGCGCCTCGGCCACGACCTCGATCGTCTGGCGCTTGTTCTCCTCCACGCTCGGCAGGTGCGAGCCGTCGAACAGCACCGAGTTGTAGCCTTGCTTCAGACAAGCAGTGATCACGGCGCGATCGGGGCAGTGGTCGAGATGCAGCGCCACGGGGATGGGCGCAGCGTCGGCGTAGGCGCGGAACATCGCATAGAGCGGCTTCAGCCCGATCGACTTCACCGTCTTGACCGACGTCTGGACGATCAACGGCGCGCGCAGCTCCGTCGCGGCGCTGATCACGGCCTCGAGCGTGAGGTCGTTGACGACGTTGAAGGCCGCCACTCCGTAACGCCGCGCGAACGCGTCGCTGAGAATCTTTTGTGTCGAAACGACTGGCAAGCGAACCCTCGCCCCCTCTCGCGAGCGATATTCCTCGCGCTTTCCCCGACGCGCAAGAGGCGAACGGCGACGAGCTCCAGCCATCCCGGGCCCGAGCAAATTTCGGAGGGCGCTCGAAATGAAACATTGGAAAGTTACGTTGCCAGGGCAGGCAGCGCGCAGAGCGGGGCGCTGCTCCTGCCCCTGCACCGCGACGCAAACGCCAACGTGGCGGCGTTGCCCGAATAATCCAGTGCACCACGCAGCGCGACGCGCGATCGAGGCGCTCCGGTACAGCAAAGCGGCCTTCGCGCATGCGCGAAGGCGGTCGCGAGGGTAAACTGGGGGCGAGCCAGCGCTCCTGCCCTGGCAGCTGGCATCCGCACCCTGTTCCCTGGACGCGCGATACCGATGGATCTGGCACCTCCTTCCGCTGGGACGGCTCATCCCCCCGAGAACTCCGAGCTGGCTGATCCACATGCCGAGGATGCTTCCGAGCCGCGCCCGGATCGCCGCATCGGTCAGCTGGTAGACGGTAAGTACTTCATCTTGCGGCGCCTTGCCTGCGGCGGAATGGGCAGCGTGTACGAGGCGCGGCACAGCGTGGTGGGGCGGCACTTCGCGCTGAAGTTCCTGCACGAGCAATACGCGCAGCGCAGCAGCATGGTGCAGCGCTTCTTGAGGGAAGCGCAGGCGGCGGGTTCGATCGCCAGCGAGCACGTGATCGGCGTGCTCGACTACGGCAGCGCGGATGGTGCGCCTTACCTGGTGATGGAGCTGGTGCGCGGGCAGGATCTGCGCGAGCTCCTGATCGAGCAGCAGCGGCTGGAAGAGCAGCGCGCGGTGCGCATCGTGCTCGACGCCTGCCGAGGGCTGGCGCTGGCGCACGACCGCGGGCTGGTGCACCGCGACCTGAAGCCCGCCAACATCTGCGTGACCCAGCGCGCGGACGGCAGAGAGATGGCCAAGGTGATCGACTTCGGCGTGGCCAAACTGCGCGACGGCGTCGACCTGAGCGAAGAGGGCACGCTGATCGGCACGGTCGGCTACATGGCGCCCGAGCAGCTCACCGACCACCGGCAGATCGACGCGCGTGCCGACATCTTTGCGCTGGGCGTGATCCTGTATCAGGCGCTGGCGGGTCGCCCTCCGCACCAGTGCAGCCGCTCCGAGCTGCTCTACCGCATCGTGTCCGTCGATCCGCCGCCGCTGTCCGAGCTGTGCCCGGAGTTGTCACCGGGGCTCTCGGACGTGGTGCGGCGCGCGCTGGCGCGCAACAAGGACGAGCGCTATCCGAGCGCGCGGGAGCTCGCCCGCGCGCTGGAGCCGTACGCCGGCGAGAGCCTGTCGTTGCGGCCGCTGCCCGAGGCCCCGGCGCTACCCCGGCCTCGCCGGGGCGATCTCGGCACGGCGGAGACCGAGCTGGAGAGCGCGCCCACCTGGGTGGCGCTGGGCCAGCCCGAGCGCGGGAACCTGCGCGCGGATCGCAACTGTGAACGGCAGAGCTCGCCCGATGCCACGGGCGGGCTGGCAGAGGAGTTCTGCCGCCAGCCCGTGGGCTTCGTGACGGCTCCGCCCGCGCCCCGTGAGCCGAACACCAGCCAGCGAGCGCTGGCGCTCAGCGTGGGCGCGCTGGCGCTGAGCGTGGTGGCCATGACCACGATGTTCATCTTCGTGTACAGCCACGGGGAGCGCGCGCTGGAGGTGCCTCCGGGGCAACGCTCGGCGGCCACCCTCGCGACAGCGCAGCCGCCGCCCGAAGTCGCTCGTGCGGCGCTGCCGAGCGCTCCAGCGTACCTGCGCCCCGCTCCCGTCGTGCCAGACCCCGCGGGGCGGAGCGCGAGCTCCGAGCAGGCGGTGGCCCGAGCGCCGCAATGCTTCGAGCCCGGAACGAGCCCGCTCGCTCCGGCTTCCGTGATCGAGTCCGGCCCCGGCGGCAAGCAAGGCGAAGTGGAGCTTCACGCGCTGCGCCCGGGCAACCCGATGCGCAGCATTCCAGGCCGCGGACTCGACGGCGCTCAGCCCTGCGAGTGACCCTCCGCCCGGGCGTCGCGCCCCAACCCGGGCGCCGCGCCACAACCCGCCGCGTCGCAACTGGGCGCCGCGCTGCCCGATGGAGCAGCATGAAGACGATGCTCGGTGGGTGGGACGAGAACGGCCTTGGGGCGGGGGTACGAGGGGAACGCATGGAGCAGGACGCGCCGGTGAGCGTGTTGCGCTGCGTGGCGGTCAGCCCGAGACAACGAGACAAGACGAGCGCCTGGCAGAGCCAGCCGCCCGAGCTGCCGCGCTTGCCGGCGCTGAAGCGCACGCTGCAGGCGCAGGCGCAGTTGCCAGCGCCGCGCTCAAAATTCGCGGAGCCCTTCCGGAACCTCGCGCGACGTCAACCGCCTCCGCTGCCCAGCCGCTGGCCGGCGCCGAAGCGGCGGGCCGTCGCCAGCGAGTCCGCGTCCGCGCGGCTGGCACGGATCGCGCTCGACGCGACGTGCGAGCTGAGCGAGGCGGATCTGGTGGTGTTCGTGCAGCCGGCTGCTCCACGCCCGGCCGCGGCCCCACGTTCCGGCGGCACGCTCGCCGACCCTCGCCCGCGGCGCCGCACGCGCCCGCGCAGCCGCTTCGTGCGCTGGCTGCAACACTGCCTAGGCGCGGCGGGCCGGGCCCGTTGAGCGGGCCCAGGGTCGCTATCATTGGCAGAAATGTTGCCTCTGTCGGTACGGGCTGACCCTTTCTCCCCTTCGTCAGCCCCTCCTCGACAGTGTTTCGCGCTATTTTCAAATCCATGTTCGAGCCTTGCAGCCGTACACCGACGACCCTCCGCTCCCTCGAGCCGCGCAGCGCGAGCTCGACGGCAGGCGCACCCCGGCGCACCCGGGCGCGCACTGCCGCACGTGCGCTGCTGTTCGCCGCGCCGTGGCTGCTGCTCGCGGCCTGCAGTGGCGGCGATGATGGGCTGGACGGTCCGGGCGAAGTCGTGGGCGACAGTTCGGCGCCAAGCGCTGGGACGGGTGGTCGGATGTCAACGTCGATGGGGGGCACAACC
Organism: Polyangiaceae bacterium; assembly: GCA_035760985.1. Taxonomy (GTDB): domain Bacteria; phylum Myxococcota_A; class Polyangia; order Polyangiales; family Polyangiaceae; genus SZUA-265. The sequence goes on along the minus strand of DASTRX010000096.1, from coordinate 1,579 downwards.
AACGTGTTGCCCCCCAGCGGCTCCGGCGGCGCAACAGGTACGGCCACCGGGAGCGGCGGGAGAGCGGGCGGCGCGGGTTCGACGAGCTCGGACGGCGGCAACGGTGGACTCGACGGAGATCTGCCCGCCGCGCCGGGCGAGACGGGCATCTTCGTCGGCATGACCGCTGCTCACAACGCGGTACGTCAGGGCCTCGATCTCGACCCGCCGCTGCCGGATCTCACCTGGAACCAGGATCTGTCCGACTTCGCCCAGCAGTGGGCCGACACCCTCGCCAACAGCACGAACTGCGGCACCATCTTCCACCGCGATCAGCGCATGTACGGAGAGAATATCGCCTTCGCCGGCATCAAGGGCGCTGGCACCATCATGTATCCGCCCGAGGACGCGGTCGCGAGCTGGGCGGAGGAAGTCCTGTGCTGGGACTACGGCACCATCCTCGGCAACGGCCAGCCCACGGCCAGCTCCGAGAGCTGCGATGCCAAGTGTATCGCTGCCCAGCACAGCAGCGGCTGCGGCCACTACACGCAGCTCGTCTGGCGCAACACCCGGGAAGTGGGCTGCGGCTACGCCACCTGCGTTTCTTCCGACGGCTTCTCGGACGGTATCTGGGTGTGCAACTATAGCCCGCCTGGGAATTTCATCGGTCAGACCCCCTATTGAGGGCCTCGCCGAGCGGCGAGCTCCGGGGCCTCCCAGTCCTGTCGCCTGCAGCGCAGGCAGCGTGCTAGCCTCGCCTCCGGCATGGTTCGTTCGAAGCTCGCCCCGCTCCTGCTCGCGCTGAGTTGCCTCATTTCCCTGCCGCTGCGGGCCGAGCCGCAGGTGCTGCGCTTGCTCATGGCCTCGGATCCGCCGCAGCTCAATGCGATGAAGGCGACGGACCAGGTGAGCCACATGGTGCTGGGGCACGCCATGGAAGGCCTGACGCGCTACGGGAAGAACGGAGAGATCGTCCCCGGCATTGCCGAGTCCTGGCAGCTCGAAGGTCTGCACGCCACCTTTCATCTGCGCCGCAACGCGGTCTGGGCCGACAACCAGCCGGTGACCGCGCAGGACTTCGTCTTTGCCTGGCGCACCGCGGTCGATCCCAAGACGGCATCTGAGTACGCGTTCATCCTGTATCCGCTGAAGAACGCCGAGGCGATCAGCTCGGGCAAGCTGCCTCCGACCGAGCTCGGCGTCACGGCGCCCGATCCGTGGACACTCGAGATCACCCTGGAGAAGCCGTGCGGCTACTTTCTCGGCCTCACGGCGTTCCCCACCTACTTGCCGGTACGCAGCGATTTCTACGAGCAGAAAGGGGACCGTTATGCGGCCGACGCGGACGCCTTGCTGTCCAACGGCCCTTTCCAGATCACGTCCTGGATCCATGGTGCGTCGATTCGCCTCGAGAAGAATCCCCGCTATTGGGATGCCGCGCGCATCAAGCTGGATCGCATCGACATTCCCTACATGACCGGCGACCCCAGCGCGGCCTACAACCTGTTCCTGGACAACAAGATCGACGTCATCGGCATCGGCAAGGAGAACCTCCCGCGAGCGCAGGCCGATCGCTTGCGAATGAAGGCCTTCGCCGACG
>DASTRX010000095.1:0-52506 GCA_035760985.1 Polyangiaceae bacterium | reverse complement strand
CCCGCAGCGCGTCGACTACCACCAGCTCGACACGCTGCTCGTCATGGGCGAGATGCGCGTCGACGCCGAGCGCGGCCCGGTGACCGAGTACCCGTCGTACCGCGAGCTCGCCAAGCGCTTCGGCATCAGCCACAGCCTCGTGGCCGCGTACTCGTCGAGGCACAACTGCCTGCGCCGACGCGAGGCGGCCTCGGAGAAGATCCGCAAGGTCACCGACGAGAAGGTCATCGCCCGGCGCGGGACGGCGCTGGCCGAGGCCAAGGAGCGCATCCTCGCCATCATCGACCGCTTCCTCGAGGAGTTCGGCAAGGCGCTCGAGGAGGGCCGCGTGCGCGTCGACAGCGTGGCGGACCTCAACATCATGGTGCGCCTGCGCGAGTTCCTGCAGGGCGGCCCCGACTCGCGGCAGGAGGTGCGCGGCATGCCGTCTCTCGACGAGCTGTCCCGTCGCTACGCCGAGGCGCAGCGGCGCGAGAGGGAGGAAGGGCCGAACGCGGGCGGCGTCGTTCGTCGCGACCGAGAGCACGCTTCTGGTGAACGCGCACTGCTCGCGCAGCCCCCGGCCACCGCCTTCGTGAACGGCGGTGCCGAAGTGGGCGGTCACCTCGAGGATGACGCCGACGAGGACGACGAGGTCGCGCTCGATGCCGACGACGATGGCGACACCGACACCGCCGCTTCCGGTTGAAAGCGGCCATCTTCGCCGCGAGCAGGCGCGGGTTCTCGCGGACCTGGCGCGCGTGACGAAGCGCGAACAGGCGTAGGACGATGGCCGCTTTCCGAGCGCATGCCGTGGTGATGAGCGCCGATCGGCCGGCGCCGCGCGACGACGATGGCCCCCCGGGGGGCCCCCGGGGGGAGGGTGAATTTTCGTGGCGCCGCGCGCGCCGGGAAGCGTGCCCGGGGCCCCTTCAGATAGAGGCCGATTCGGGGAAGTGACCAGGCCCCGCGCGCCGAAGTGAGCGTCCAGAAACAGTGGTCGAGGCGGGCACGCTGGTCACTTTCGACCTGCAAGTAGCTCCCGACCCTCCCGCGGGTCTCAGCAGCGGAGCCGTTCGACGGCGCGCGCGAGGGCTTCGTCGCTCGGGTGCGTGTAGACCATCGTGGTGACGACGCTTCGGTGGCGCGCAAAGCGCTGGGCCAGCCGGATGTCCTTGGTGCCGGCGTAGATGCTCGAGATCGCCGAGTGCCGCAGCATGTGCAGGCTCACGTGCCGCTCAAAGCCCGCGCGCTCCTGCCAGACTGCGAAGGCGTGCCGGAGCTGCCGCGTCGAGAGCCGCATGCCTCGCCGGCTCACGAAGAGCGGGGCACCGCGTTCGAGGCTCTCGCCCTCGCTGGCTTTCCACGCCCAGAGCTTCGCGAGCTTGGCGCGGAGCCCTTCGGAGAGCAGCACGTCCTGGCCGTCGTCATCGCCACGGCCGGCACCCTTGAAGACGCGCAGCGCGAGGCGACGCCGCACGCGCCCGCCGTCGTCGAACACGTCGCCGACGTCGAGCGCGACGAGTTCGTGCGCGCGCAGCCCCGTGCCGAGCGCCATCGCGAAGAGGACATGATCGCGGAAGCCAGCGCGATGCTCCCCGGTCACGCGGAGGAGTGCCTTCTGTTCGCGCTCCGTCAGCGTGCGCGGCGCTCGGCGGACGGACTCAACGTACGCAGCCATGCGGGCATGACGGCTTCCTTCCACCGTGAAGGCAAGGCCGGGGCTCAACGGGTCGCGTTCGTCGCTGAGGTCGCAGATACGCCTTGATGGTCGCCGAAACCGAAGCCTGTATCGGACACGCGCGGGGCGCTCCCGCGCCGGAGGACGAGCATGACGAAGACGATCGGCACCATCAGCACCTACGACGGCGACGAGCACCCGTACCTGCGCGGGCACAAGGTCCGCGTCGTCGCCGTGCTTCCTCACGCCGCTGCGGCGGACTTCGATCCGGACCGCGAAGGCCGCGTCCTCCGCGACGACGATGAGATCGAACGCGCAGGGGGCGTGACCGCCGACGACCGCATCGAGGTCCAGCCCTGGCTCGAGCGAGAGCAGCGCTGGAGCTTCGTCACCAGCGACCCGCACGCGATCGACCTCGCGTGCTTCCGCCACCCTCGAAGAACTCCTGACCAGACCCGCCCGGTGACCACGCCGGATGGTCCGGCGGCGGCGCCGGGCACCACCGCAAAGGAGCCCGACATGACCGACACCACCCGCCGCACCCTCGAGTCCCTCTCCAAGCTGCGCCTCCCCGAGCTGCAGGCCCGGTTCGCTGAGATCGTCGGCGAGTCGACGCGCTCGCCGAACAAGACCTTCTTGCAGCGCCGGATCCGCGAGGCGCTCGAAGCCCGCGAGCAGCAGACGTACTCGGAGCCGCCGACACCGGCCACCACGACAACGGAGGCGAGCCCGAAGGTGAAGCTGACCAAGCTCTCCGTCGGCGAGCTCCAGGCGATGTACCGCGAGGTCGTCGGCCGCGAGACCCGGTCCTCGGACTCGGCCTACCTGGTGTGGAAGCTGCGCCAGGCCCAGAAGGGCCGCGTCCGCGTCGGGCCGATCGAGCGACGCGCGCCCGGCGAGGCCGCCGACGTGAAGGTCCTGCCGCTCCGCATGACCGCCGCCGAGGTCGAGGCCCTCGACGAGGCGTGGCGCCGGCTCGGGTTCAAGAGTAGGACGGCGATGATCCGCAAGGCGATCGAGAGCATGCTGGCGTAGACTGCTGCCGTGACCATTCCGGAAATCGTGATCGGCTCCGAGGCCAGCGAGCACATCGCGATCGCCGTGACCCGTCGCGAGTTCCCCGAGTCCACCGACTACTGGGATGGCAACTGGGTCTACGCGACGGTGCGCATCCGTGTCGGTGCGTTTCGCGGCGAGTACGAGGCGCAGCTCCGCACCGACGAGATCGCCCACCTACGCAGCGGGCTCGTTCATCTCCACGCGGAGCTGAGCGGGAACGCCAGCTTCGAGTCGATGGAGGAGTGGCTGAAGATGAGCATCGAGGGCGACGGACGCGGGCACTTCGTAGCCAAGTGCGAGGCTCGCGACCAGCCGGGCACCGGCAATACCCTCCGCTTCGAGCTGCGCTTTGACCAGACCGAGCTGCCGCCCGTGATCGCCGCGTTGGACGCGGTTCTAGCCGCGTTCCCGGTGAAGGGAGCGCCCACTGGCTGAGGAGCAATCGGCGCCTACGACGCCGCGCGCACCTTCTTGACGATTTCGTGCACGGTCGTCTCTGACCGAAGGGCAGAGCTCTGGGCGACCACCGCGTTCCGCTCGTCGCAGATCGGCAGCGACTTGAGCTTCACCATGTTCTCGTCGAGCTTCTTCCGCCACGAGGCGACGCTTGGAGCGGTCCACCAGAAGCGCAGCACCTCCGCTCCCTTCAGGACGGCGTGCCACAGATCAGCCTGAGCCTTGATGACATCGTCGGCCCACTCCGGTTCGGCCATGTTTGTACCGTGAAAGGCATCGAGGCGTTCCCATCGCTCGCCGAGGAGCATGGGAGCGACGTAGCGGTTCGCAGCGAAGCCGAGGAGCAGCGTTTCGCCAACGTCGGCAGAGGGGCCGAACGCGCGCAGCCGCGCGAGCGCCAGGCCGAACGCGCAGCCGACTTCCTCTCCGGCACACTTCTCGAACGCCTCGATGGCACCCCGGTCGTCGCCGACTTGCAGGTGTTCAACGCCGATGAGGTAGCGCACGCCTTGGTTGTCGTTCGGGTTCAGGGTGAGGATGCGCTGGTGGATGGCGAGCGCCTCGGCCCACTTGTTCTGTTCCGCGAGAGCCAAGGCGAGGTTACCGAGCGCACGGAGGTAGGGTCGGTTCTCGACCATGGCCCACGGCACCTGTGAGCCATCACGCTCGATGCGCTTCTCGCCGCCGTCGGCGGCGGCCCGGAAGTGCAGCTCGGCATCCTTCAACTTCCGGGCGTCGAGGCACGCGATGCCGAGATGGTTATGTGCATCGGCGTGCTGCGGATCGAGCTTGATCGCGCGCCGGAAGTACTTGAGCGCCGCGCGGCGGTTACCCTCCCACCAGAACGCCATGCCCTCGTCGAAGACCTGGTCGGCGGACTCGAACGAAGCGGATGCGGTCGGGAACATGGCGGACTCCTTGAGTGATGGGACTTGGGCCGGACGGTTCGGCGCGATGAGGCGCGCGACCGAGTCGCGCAGCGCGAGCAACGACGGACGAGCGCGCTCGACGAGCGCCACATCGGCGGCCTTCGCCAGCGACAACGGAGCGAGCTCGACGACCAGCTCCGCTGCGAGCCGCTCGATCTTCTGGTTGCGGCGGTGTGTGGCACCAGCAGGGGCGGAAGCCCACGTCGCCAGCTCTGTGCGAAGCCGCTCGCGAATGGCGGGCCAGTCGAAGTCGACATCCCGCTCTCGCCAAGCGATGGACTGAGTCCACGTCTTCCACGCTGCCGGAGCCAGGACCTGCTCGAGCTCTGCTGGCGAGGTGAAGCGGTGCAGTTCGCGCTGGCGAACCCGTGTCGTGCCGGGAGCCCGCTCATTGTGGACCAGGAGCACCTGGCCTCGCTTTCGTCGCACGAAGCTCATGTGGTGCCCGTATGTATCGCACGGGCACCACACTGGTCAAGTGACCTCAACCAGACTGGCGATTCGCCCGGCCCATGGCCTCTCGGAGCTGACTCTGGAGCGCTGGCCAGCGGGACGTACGAACTCGCAGGGAATCGGCCCATGCGAGGGATGCTGGGTCGATCTCGATGACGCAGCCGACGAGCAGCGCGGCGTGCTGGTAGTGACGGCGTCGCTTCTCGCTGGTCACTCCATCGGTGCGTTGCTCGGCCGCCACCCTCATCGCGTCGAGCATCGCCCGACGGTCCGAGGAGGGAGGCTGCCTGGCGACGTCGGCTCGCTGCAGCACATCGAGGAGCGTTGGGCGTGCAAGACGCGGCACCGCAGACGTGCAGGTGTCGTCGTCGGAGAACGACGAGAGGTCGAACAGGTCACGGGAAGGAGCGGCGAGCGACGCCGTCACCTCCTTCGTGAGCGAGCCCGACGCTGCACCGCCGAGTAGCCACGCGAATGCACCAAACACGACATGACCTGGATGGCCGCCGTGAGACCAGCCGAGCCCCGGTGCCTTCGCGAGCAGCTTCGCGGCCTCCGCAGGCTTACCGGCTATCAGGCCGAGGAATCCGATGACCACGGGTGCTGTTGACGGCGTCGCTTCGAGCGCGCTTGTTGCGCGCTTGCGGATCGTGGCAGCAGTTGGCTCGCCCGCAAGCAACCACCGCGACAGACGCAGGAGCGACGGCGCGCCGATCCACGCGGCCTCGAGCTTCTTCGGCTGGTCCTTGCGACCAAGCGTCTGCGCAGCGAGCGCGGCGCCATCGAGGAACTCACCCCGCGCGTAGTCCTTCTCGAGGAAGCTGGCGCATTCCTCGTACGCCGCAAGGGCGCCCTTCCAGTCGCCCCGATCGACGAGCGCGCTGCACCACGCTCGAGCGGCCTCGGATGTCTTCGAGGCGCGCGCCAACCGGGCAAATCCGGCGACACCATCGCGGCGACCGATGGCAGCGCGCAGCCATCGGTCATGATCGGTCTCCCAGTCGGACGAACGCTTCTTCGGGTCGCGCTCGAGGCGCGCGATCCAGAACGGGATGAAAGCGTCGAGGTCCGGTGGTTTGCCGCCGAGCGCGTGCTCGATCTCGGCAAGCGGGTCCTGCAGGTACGAGAGGCCGCTGGCTGTCTCGATGGACGCGATGATCGCGTCGGCACGGACGTCGAGCGGCGTCGTGGCATACGCGCCTGCGATGAAGTGCCGCACGCACTCGTGCAGATCGACGGACAGCGCTTCCTCGACCAACTCCTGCTGACCGAGGTCGATGTCGCCCTGGCAGATGGGCGTGAAGACGGCCTCGAACACCGCGTGGGCCGAGGCGTGATCACCTGCGAGAGACGCGGTCAGCGCCTGGCGAAGATAGTCATCTACATCGGACGGATCTGCTCGAGGCTCGAGCGACGCGGCGTGCGGCAGCGATGAACGACCTGGCGTCCTCGACGCATTGGCGCGAGGGAGCGGTGGGCTTCCAGCCGGAGGTGCCGCGCACGGCACGCTGCACGAGCAGATCTTCGAGATCGCCACGAGAGCCGTCATCGAGGCGCGCGAGGGCGTCACGCACGAACGTTCTCAGCTCGTCGAGCGAGAGCGCGGCGAGCGCTTCGTCCAGGTTCTCGCCGCGACCGGGTCGGACGGCGCGTCCACGGTAGCGATCGAAGCGGCCCATCGCGCCAACCTGCACGATGAGGTGGAGGTTCGACAAGCACAAGCGCCGCATCGTGTTGGGGGAGCCCGCGTTCACCCACCGGTCGCTGAGTAAAACGCCCCGCGCCGCTCGAGCCCGATTCTCCCGGAGAAGAGCCCGCCGAGAACGCCCTCGGCGCCTCCCGCGATCACCCCGACGCCACCTCCCGCGTTCTCCTCACGCGCCACGGAGAGCGCCCCGCGCCCGCCACCACGCCGCGCATCCCCGCGCCATTCCGCCAGAAATGCAGAACCCCGAGAAGCTCGCGCCGCTCGGGGTTCCGTTCAACGTTGGGTCGGCCGCATTGCGCCGACTCGAAAATGGCTCCCTTCCTGGGACTCGAACCACGGACCCGGCGGTGAACAGAGTTCTGACCATCGTTGGCTGCGTGCAATCGCTGCCGAAACGAAGGCTTCGTAATACGCCACGCTGAGATCTCGATGATGCGCCGGCGTGAGATCCTGGCAGCGCCGCGAGGTGTCCGCTCGAAGGCTGCCTGGAGCCGGAGCGGCGCCCGCGAGGTGACCTCGAGTCGGAAAGCGGGGACTCCTGGGGCCGCGCGGAGTCGTGGAGGGCCGAGCCCCGAACTCCTCAGCGCAAGACAATCAGGCCCGCAAGCGCCCGTGAGATCGATCAAATCCAGGGCTCGGCCCTGCGCGCGCCGGCCGTCATCAGCAGGTGCCCACTTCACGGCGCCGTGCGCGCGCTTTCGGGCGCAGTCAACGGCGCTTCGAGCGCACGGCGATCGGCGTCCGTGAGGCTGCGCGCGCGCTCCTGAATCTTCGCGAAGCTGGAGCGCACGGAGCTCTGAATGCCATGCACTCGCTCTTCGAACTCGGCTTGCCGCGCCGCGCGCTGGGCCTGCTCGATCTGGGCCTTGCGTTTCGCCTGCCGTTCGGCATCCGTCACGCCGCCGCTGCCGTCGGCCTCGATCAGGTGGCCCACCTCCAGCTCCGGCTCGAGCGCTCCGAAGGGCTTGCCTTCGCGCAGCAGTCCGCGACCATCGGGCAGCACGATCCACGTGCCCGACTCGCCGCCGTGGCGCACGGTCACACCGAGGCTGCGCTGAAGCAGCTCATCGGTGAGCTGGTCGAGCGCGGGCGGGTGCTTTCCGTGCGCGATGTCGTAACGGAGCATGCCGCGCGCGTAGTCTCCGAGCGAGCGATCGTCCAGGTATTCGATCAGGATCTCCGCGTCCGCGTGGCTGTCGGCAAAGCGGCGTAGCCAGCGCACTTGGCGCGCGCGGCTGAGCAGTGAGTCCGCATCGCGCAGAAACGGCTCGAAGCTGTGCAGCTGCTGCCGGGTCGAGAGGCACAAGGAGAACCCGAACGGCTTGCTGTTCTGCGCGAAGAGCTTGCCACACCAGACGCTGTCTCCGTGCCGGGTGTTGAGGCGAAAGCGCCGTGCAACGCTGCTCTCCTCGATGCGGAAGCGCCGGCGCAGTGGCGCGAGCGCCACGTCGTAGCGTTCCGCTGCCTCCTCGGCACTGATCTCATCGTGGAAGAGCTCGCGGCCATAGCCAGCAACGGTCCCCGTCAAGTACTTGCCCATGACGCGATCCCGCTTGAGAAATGACTCGGGCAAGAGCGCCGCGACGGCCGCGCTGATGCGCGGGTTCCAGGTCGCTGGACGCGCTCAGGGCCTTCGGCCCAGTCGCTGTGTCGGCCTGGAACAGCCCGGAATGGCCGCGCTTTTCGTCTCGCCCCGCTGCAACAGAGCCCTGCGATGAAAACCCGTTCCACCCGCGCCAGTTTTGTTTGGCGATCGCGCCGACGCCAACGGCAGTGTACGCCGAGGTGCGCTACGACATGCGCATCGGACGAGCTCGGCAGCGATGGTACCGGTCAGGAATCTGAGGTTCAGGAGTGCCAGGGTCGGCTGTTCGGTCCTGAGCGTTTCCCATCTCCAGGTGTGCGGATGGCAGAGCCGCTAGCGCCGCGGCCGCGGCCTCAGCTGCGTCTGCTCACGGGCGGCGCTCCCGCTTCGGATTCGCACTACAGCGACCCGGAGTTGTTCGACGGGATCGTGCGCGGTGATGAGCGCGTCGCGTCCGCTCTGTATCGCCGGCTGCTGCCGGAGGTGGAGAGCGTGCTGGTGGGTGTGCTGGAGCGCCGAGAGCCGAAGCAGGACGAGCTCGTGCGCGAGAGCCTGGAGCGCATGATCGCGACCATCGCGCGCCGCCGCTACGCCGAGGCCTGCAACCTCGAGAGCTGGGCGGGCGCCGTCGCCGCGCAGGTGGCTCTGGGCGCGCTGCGCCAGCGCCTGCGGCGCAACACGCAGCCGCTCGCGCTCTTGCTCCCGGGCGTGGGGGGCTCCGGCATCGTGGAACGCGGCGCCGCTCAGCGCCGTGCGCTGGAGTGGCTGCGCGCGAGCGTCGCACGGCTCGCGCCCGCGCGCGCGGAGGTCGTGGTGTTGCACGATCTGATGCGCCATCCGCTGGCGGAGATCGCGACCATGATGCGGCTCTCGATCGCCGCCACGCAGACGCGCCTGGTGCGCGCGCACAAGGATCTGACGCTGGCCTGGCTGGAGCAGGGCTCGCTGCAGGAGAGCGCCGGGGAAGGCCAGCCGGCGAAGCTGCCCGCTCTGGAGGAGCTGTTCTCGTTCTGGCGCAGTCAGTTCCGCGAGCGCGCTCGCTCCTCCAGCATCGCGCCCGGCGGCAGCCGCGTGCTGGTGCGCGCGCTGCGCCTGGTCGCGCGCCGGCGCCGCCGTCGCCAGCAGCTGAGCACGGCGCTGCTCGGCGCGACCGCGATCGCGACGGCGCTGGGCGTGGGCTTCGGCATCTGGTTCGCCCAGCGCCGCTTGAGCGCCGACTCGGAGCGCCCGCGCGCCGAGTCGCGCGTGCTGCTCAGCGGCGTGCTGGGCGAGGTCTCGGTCAGCGATCGCGAAGGCCACGCCGCCAGCGGCTATGCCTCGCTCGCGGAGGGCTACGGGCTGCGCACCGACGAGGGCTCGGCACGGCTGGGCTTCTCCAGCGGTGCCGCAGTGAGCGTCTTCGACCACAGCCGCCTCGCCATCCTGTCGACGCAGGAGACGGAGGTCTTCTTTCTGGGCACCGGCCGTGTCGACGTCGACTTGCCGGATCTCGCGCTGGGCGGCAGCTTCGCGGTCGAGACGCCGGACACCCACCTGACCTCGCGCGCCGCGCGCTTTCTGGTCTCGGTGGACCCCATCGGGAATACCTCCACCCACGTCGAGGTGCGCTCGGGCAGCGTCTCCGTCCGTTATGCCGGCCACGACCTCGAGCTCAGGGCCGGGCAATCGTGGCCTTCGCCGATCTCGACCATCGACGACGAGCAGTAGCCTCCACACCCCTCGCCCCGTCTGCTATTGGGTAAGCCGATCTCGGGCGGTCGCCCGGGGAGGAGCTTCGCTTTGTCGGTCTTGCTTCAGTTCTTCGACGTCCTGCGCCACCTCGACCAACACCTGGCGGAGTGGTCTCAGCAGCTCGGCGGCTGGCTCTACCTCGCCCTGTTCGCGATCATCTTCGCCGAGACGGGTTTGGTGGTGACGCCCTTCTTGCCGGGCGACTCGCTGTTGTTCGCGGTGGGCGCGCTGTGCGCGGTGCAGGACTCGGCGATCAACATCGGCACCACGCTGCCGCTGCTGCTCGTCGCCGCGGTGCTGGGCGACGCCGTCAACTACGCCATCGGTCGCACGCTGGGGCCCCGCGTGTTCACGGCGGAGAACTCGCTGCTCCTGAACAAGAAGCACCTGCTGCGCACGCAGGAGTTCTACGAGCGCTACGGCGGCAAGACGATCATCATCGCGCGCTTCGTGCCGATCGTGCGCACCTTCGCGCCGTTCGTCGCGGGCATCGGGCAGATGCGCTACCGGCGCTTCTTCCTGTTCAACCTGATCGGCGCGCTGCTCTGGGTGGGGCTGATCCTGCCGATCGGCTACGTCGTCGGCAACCAGCCCTGGATCAAGAAGAACTTCTCCGTGGTGGTCTTCCTGATCATCGGCATCAGCGTGCTGCCCGCCGTGATCGAGCTGCTGCGCGACCGCAAGGCGCGCCGCGTCGCAGCTCGAGGGGCCGCGCCGCAGGCCTGACCCGCGCCTGTCGCCCTGGCAAAGGCCGGCGGAGCCCTGCCAGAATGTCAGGCGAGCGCGCCGGCCACGGGCGCCGGCAAAGGCCAAATTTGCCGGCATTTTTGCGATTCGGGGCCGCTCTCGGCGCGTGGCACGTGGCTTGCTCCAAGGGCTGCGCATGTCCGCGAGCCTCGCTTCCAACCTGTGTGCCGACGTCGAACCGCGCTCGTCCATCCACGCCCGCCCGCACCTGGCGCTGGTTCCGCCAGCAGCAGCGGATCACGAGCCCGCGGCGGATGCCGCAGCGAAGCGTGCGCCCACGCAGCGCGAGCTGGTCGCGTTGATGCCGGGGCTGCGCCGGCGCGCGCTGCGCTGGTGTCGTGACGCGGCCCGTGCCGACGACCTCGTGCAGGAGACGCTGCTGCGCGCCTGCCGCCACGGCGGCAAGTTCGAGAACGAAGGCCACCTGCAGGCGTGGGCGCACACCGTGCTGCACAACCTGCTCGTCTCGCGCGGCCGTCGCGAGCGCAGCGCGCGGCGTGCGCTGGGCGTGCTGGGCGCTGCGGTGGCCGAGGGCGTCTCGGGCTGGAGCGCGCCGCCGCCCTCGTTCTTGCTGCCCAGCCTGGAGCGCGCGCTCGACAGCTTGCCCGAGCCGTTCGCCAGCACGTTGCGGCTGGTCGATCTCGAAGAGCACAGCTACGCCGAAGCGGCCGCCCTGCTCGGCGTGCCCGTGGGCACGGTGATGAGCCGCCTGTTCCGCGGCCGCCGCCGCCTGGCGCAGGCGCTGGTCGCCGCCGAAGGCGCGCCCGCCTGAGCGAGCTGCAGCGATGGGGCTCGGCAGCGAGCGTCCCTCGTCGACACCAGGATGAGCCCAATGCGCGGCTCGCGAGCTCGTGGTCGCCGGGCGCGCGCCCTGCTAAAACGAGCTCATGGCAGCGCGCAAGGTCAGCGGCGATCCCATGGCGGAGCTCCGTGCCGTCGGGTTGACGTATCCGGGCGCGCACACCAAGAGCCCCTGGCCCGGCCACCTCGATCTGGCGGTGAAGGACAAGACCTTCGCCTATCTGAGCGCGCCGGGAGAGCCGTTCAAGATCTCCTGCAAGCTGCCGCAGTCGAGTGAAGACGCGCTGACGCTGCCGTTCGCGTCGCCGACGCCGTATGGCCTGGGCAAGAGCGGCTGGGTGACGGCGGAGCTGCCCGCGGGGCCCGTGCCCGTGGAGCTGTTCAAGGCCTGGATCGACGAGAGCTATCGCGCCCAGGCGCCCAAGCGGCTGGCGGCGAGTCTGGCGCAACGCAGCGCAGAACAGCCGGCAGCTGCGGCGCCGGCAAAAAAGTCACGCCGGGTCGCGCGCAAGAAGCGAGCGGCGCAGAAACCTGCAATGAAATCAGCGCCGCGATCAGTTGCAGCGCGGCGGAAACCTGCCAAGAAGGCTGCGGCCCGCGCGCGCCGCGCAGGCTAGATCCGGGCCGCAGCCTGGGTGTAGAACGGTAGCACCCATGTACGAACCCACCGATCGAAGCGCCGGAATTCAGCGCCGGTCGCTGGTCGTGCTGGCGCTGGGCACGACGGTCCTCTTCCTCTGGATCATCTGGGACTTCCTGCTCGCGCTGCTGATGGCGGCGATCTTGAGCGGCATGTTCCACCCGCTCTACCGGCGCATCGCCCGCCGCCTCGGCTACCGGCGTAGCTGGGCCGCCGTGTTGACGGTCAGTGGCGTGCTGATGGTCGTGATCGTGCCCATCGTGATCTTCCTGGTCATGGTCGCGGAGCAAGTGATCCAGCTGAGCAAGATCGCCCGGCCCTGGGTCGAAGCCAACGCGGGCCGCTTCACCGAGCTCGATCGCCTGTTCGATCGCTTGCCGCAGCTGCGCGTGCTGCGGCCCTATCGCGATCAGATCATGCCCAAGCTGGGTGAGCTCGCGTCGGAGCTGGGCAGCCTGTCGGTGGCGCTCGTGACCGAGGCCGCGCGCCAGACGGCCACCTTCGCGTTGATGCTGTTCGTGGTGCTGTACGCGATGTACTTCTTCTTGAAGGACGGCAAGTCCGTGCTCGACAAGATGCTGTACTACGTGCCGCTGCCGCCCGAGCAGGAGACGCGCATGCTGGAGCGCTTCATGAGCGTGTCACGCGCCACCATCAAGGGCACGCTCATCATCGGTTCGGTGCAGGGCGCTCTCGGTGGTCTCTCGTTCTGGGTGGCGGGCATCAAGGGCGCGGCGGTGTGGGGCACGATGATGGCCGTGCTCTCGGCGATCCCCGGGCTCGGCCACGCGCTGGTCTGGGTGCCGGTCGCCGTGTACCTGGGGCTGAGCGGGCAGTGGAGCAGCGCCATCGGCCTGTTCGTGTGGAACGCCTTCGTGGTGGGCTCGGTGGATAATTTCTTGCGGCCCTGGCTGGTCGGCAAGGACACGGAGCTGCCCGACATCGTGATCCTGGTCTCCACGCTGGGCGGCCTCGTCTTGTTTGGTCCGCTCGGGTTCATCGTCGGACCGATCGTGGCCGCGCTGTTCGTGACCGTCTGGGAGCTGTATGGAGCGGCGTTCGCGGACTTGTTGCCGCCCGCCCCACCGGCTCCAGCGTCGGTGGCGGAGTTCACGAGCACGTATCCGCCACCGCCGGTCGAAACGAGGCGCCGGCGCAGCACCGATTCGGAGCCCCCGCCCAGCGAGCAGCCGCCGAGCACCGTGCCGCCGTCCTTGCCGCGCACTCGGCCGAGGTGAGCTGCCCTGCCGTTCAGGCTTGCGGCGGTGCGCCGGCTGAGCCCAGACTGAAGCGATGCAGCGGCTCTCCAGGCTCATTCCCAGGATGGCGGCGCCGTGCGTGCTGCTGCCCGCCGGATGGGCGCTGGCGGCGGGCTTCCTCGCTTGCGGCAGCGACGACGCGGTGGCTCCGACCACCGCGACCTGCCCGATCCTGTCGTACGATTGCCCCGCGGAGCTGCCGAGCTACGCCAACGAGGTCGCGCCGCTGTTCGCCGCGCACTGCAATCAGTGCCACAACGGCCAGGACCCGCGCGGCCCCTGGCCGCTGAACGATCCGATCGACATCGGCGACTGGGCGCTCTCGATCAAGGCGGACCTCGAGGACTGCCTGATGCCGCCGCCGGACAGCAAGGCTCCGCTCAGCGACGCCGATCGCCAGACCCTGCACACCTGGCTGGCGTGCGGCGCGCCCAACAATTGACTCTCGGAGTGAACCGGAGTGATCTCGGCGCGATCAGCCGTCCTGTGACGCGACACTGGTCCCGTGCCGGTTGCGCCAGAAGCTCACGCGCACGCGCGAGAGCGTCGGCAGCGCATAGTGATGCTCCAGCCAGGCGCAGGCCTGGAACACGTGTTCGTGGACCGCGTTGTAGTAGATCAGCGTGATGTCGCGTGGCGCCCGCGCCAGCGATCGCTGAATCGAGTCGAGCACGCGCTGCAGCGTGGGCGCGCCAAACGGATTGAAGAAGAAGTACACGTCGCCGGCGCCCAGGTCCACGCTGCCCGCATCTCCATTGACGATCTCGATCGGCGCGACGCGACCGCGCAGGTTGCGCGCGTTCTGGCGCGCGATTTCGCACAGGTCCGCTCGCAGCTCCACGCCGACGACCCTGGCGAAGGGATGACGTGCCATGACGCAGAGCGGGCGGCCTTTGCCGCAGCCGATGTCGAAGAACACGCGTCGATGCGGCGCGTCGCGCGTGAGCAGGCGAGCGATCCGTTCGAGGTAGAGGTAATTGGCGCCCTGGTAGTGCCCGCGGTAGTCGGGCAGTCCATCGTTCAGGAATGCTTCGTGGGCAGCGGCGGGGTCGTGCGTCGTGTCGATATTGAGCCACCAGTCGTTCAAGAGCTGCCAGAGGTGGCTGGGACCTGCGCGCAAACGATGACCGACTTCGGTGCTGCCCATGAGCTGGCTCCCTTCGATGCGTCGGCGCGATACGAGCCATCGCGCAGTCCAGCAAGCGGCAGCGCTTCCGAGCGGTTTAGTGACATCGCTCGACAGCGGCAAAGCGCGCCAGGGCCGCGCCAGCGGTGCTCCGTTTCCGAACACCTGGGAGGCGGGCACTCCTGGGGTCGCGCGGAGTCGTGGAGGGCCGAGCCCAAACACCATCACGCAGGGCCCGGCATCACGGCTCACGGGGGCGGGGCGATGGCGTCCTCCTGCGGCTCGGAGCCGTCCGGGCGCGTCACGACGAAGCTGCCCGTCTGGCGGATGTCGACCGACGAGGCCCCGACGAGCACGGTGAAACGCCCGGGCTCGACCTGCCAGCGGTGCTGGGCATCGTAGATCGACAGGTCCTCCGGGGTGAGCTCGAAGCTGACGCGCCGGCTCTGGCCCGGCTCGAGCTGGATGCGCTCGAAGCCGCGCAGGGTCTGTTCGAAGGGGGTGACGCTCGCGTAGTCGTCGCGCACATAGAGTTGCACGACCTCGTCACCGGCACGGGTGCCCGTATTGGCGACGTCGAGCGCGACCCGGAAGCGGCCGCCGGGCAGCGCGCGCGCCGGGCTCACGCTCAGCCCCGAGTAGGCGAAGCGCGTGTAGCTGAGGCCATGCCCGAAGGCGAACAGCGGTCCTGTGACTTGGCCTTCATCTCGACCTCGAGCGCCGACCTTGTACGGGAACGCGAGCGGGATCTGGCCGACAGATTGCGGGATCGTGATCGGCAGGCGGCCGGCGGGGTTGTAGTCACCAAAGAGCACGTCCGCGATGGCGTTGCCGCCCTGCTCGCCGAGGTACCAGACCGTGAGCAAGGCCGGTGCATGGCGCGCGGCATAGTTCACGCTGAGCGGGCGCCCGCTGGAGAGGACCACCACCAGCGGTCGCTGGGTCTTCGAGAGCGCCCGCAGCAGCGCCTGCTGATGACCGGGCAGATTCAAGCTGACACGGCTGCGCGACTCGCGGCTCAGCTCCTCCGGCTCGCCCACGACCAGGACGATCGCGTCCACGCCGCGCGCTGCCTTCACCGCGGCAGCGATGCCGGCCTCTTCCTCTGCAGACAGGCCTTCGTCGTGGACGTCGCTCTCGGGCCAGTGCGCGTCCCTCGCGGGCACGCCCTTCTGATAGCGGACCTCCACCGCCGGCCCGAGCTTGGCGCGAATCCCGGCGAGCGGGGTCACGAACTGGAGATGTTGAGGCCCGTAGCGGCACCACCAGGCGCGCGGATCATCGGCGAGCGGCCCCGCCACCAGCACCTTGCGCAGCGAGCGGGGCAGCGGCAGCAGCGAACCTTCGTTCTTCAACAGTACGATGGCTTCCTGGCCCGCGCGCTGCGCGGTCGCGAGGTGGTCGGGCGCGCGCACCGTGGACTCGGCTTGCGCCGGGGCGCGGTAGGGCGCATCGAAGGACCCCTGCCAGAACTTGACGCGCAGGATCTCGCGCACGCGGGCGTCGATGGTCGCCATCGGGATGCGCCCGCTGCGCACCTGCTGGCGCAGGGGCAGGACGTAGGCGTCCGGCTGCGTGAAATGAGTGCGGATGGCGACGCCTGCTTCCACGGCGCGTGCGATCGCCTCGGCCGCCGTCCCTGCCACGCGGTGCTTGTCGCGCAGGAACTCGACCGCGCCGCTGTCGGAGACCACGTAGCCCTGGAAGCCGTACTGCCGGCGCAGGATGGTCTCCAGAAATAGCCGGTTCTCGCTGATCGGCACGCCGTCATAGTCGTTGTAGGAGGCCATCACGCCGAGCGCGCCGCCCTCGCGGATCGCGCGCCGGAAGGGCACCAGATACAGGCTCTCCACCTCGCTCCAGGTGGCGTGCGGGTTGGTGCGCGCGTCACCGTCGCGCCCGCCCTCGGGGATGCCGTACACCGCAAAGTGCTTGAGCGTGGAGACGACGTGTTCGGCCTGGATACCGCGCACCTGTTGCACGCCCAGCTCGCTCACCAGGTACGGGTCCTCCCCGTAGGTCTCGATGGTGCGCCCCCAGCGCGGGTCGCGAGCCAGATCCAGCACCGGCGAGTAGACGTTGGTGTAGCCGAGAGCACGCGCTTCGCTGCCCGTGACGCGGCCGATCTGGTGCACGAGCGCCTTGTCCCAGGTGCTGGCGACGGCGAGCTCGGCGGGAAAGCTGGTGGCGCGCGTATGCAGCAGGCCGCGGATGCCTTCGTTGGTGAAGTCGACCGGGATGCCGAGGCGGGTGCGTTCGATGAACCAGCGCTGAATCTCGTTCAGGGCGCGGGCGTGCAGCGCCCAGGGGAAGGCGTGCTTGGGCTCGGGCAGATTGTTGTCGGTGCCGGTGTTGCCGTTGGCCTGTTCGTCGATGTTGCCGATGCCGTCTTTCCAGAGCGCCTGGTCCCAGGCCGGAGTGGGCAGCTCGTCTTTCAGCACGCGGCCAAAGCCGTACAGGGTGGCCATCTGCGCGGTCTTCTCTTCGAGCGTCATGCGCGCGATCAGGTCGCCGATGCGCGCCTCGACGTCGCGCGTCGGGTCCTCGTACGGGTCCTTCACGCCGTTCTTGTTCAGATCGATCCAGCCGTCGTAATAGATGGGCGCGAGCGGCCGCGGATCGATGAAATCATTCGGGGCCAGCGCGAGGCCCAGGAGCGCCACCAGAGCAGCGAGCACGAGAGGGGTGCGGTGCACGGGGCGAGAATAGATCGGGTTTCGTCCCGGGATCGTGCGCTCTACGTCGACCAGGCCGGCCAGCGCGCGCCGTTGGGCGCCGATCGCGCGCGAAGGGGCCACATCGAGGGGGGCTCGAACTGCTCGCCGTATCCGCTGACGGACCGGCCATGCGAGTAGCACGGAGCAGCAGGCAGCGATTGCGCATCGCTTCGATCCACGTCTGCCGTATGGTGGGCGCGATGCGTCAAGGGGGAGCGGATGATGGCGTCGCAGCCTTCGTGAGCGCTCGCGCGCGCTTGTTTGGCATTGCCTACCGCATGCTCGGGAGCGCGGCAGAGGCCGACGATCTGCTGCAGGACGTCTGGCTGCGCTGGCAGGCCGCCGACCGCAGCGCGGTGCTGAGCCCGCCGGCATTTCTCGTCACCACCACGACGCGTCTGGCCCTCAACCTCGCTTGTTGCGCGCGAGCACGGCACGAGACCGCCGCGGGCTCCAGGCTGCCCGAGCCGCTGGACCCGGGCGCCGACGCGATCGCGCTCGCCGATCGCGGTGAAGCGCTGGAGCGCGCGCTGCTGGTGTTGATGGAGCGCCTGTCGCCCAAGGAGCGCGCCGCCTATGTGCTGCGGGAGGCCTTCGCTTACGAGTATCCGGAGATCGCCCGGGTGCTCCAGCTCAGCCAGGCCAACACGCGCCAGCTGGTCACGCGAGCCCGCAAGCACATCGCCGATGAACGGCGCGCGCAGGCCCACGGCGGCGATCGCCGCCGGCTGCTGGCCGCGTTCCTGCTGGCGGTGCAGACGGGCGACCTGACGCCGCTGCTGGGGGTCTTCCGCTCGGATCTCGTCTGCCCCGCGGAGGCCGGTGGTTTCGTAATCGCGCCGCAGCTCGGGCGAGCCGGCGGCGCCTGAACGTCACGGCGGCGTCACCTGGAGCCCTCACACGACTCGGCGGCGGGCCCGGTGCTGACTGCTCGGCGGGAGATCGCGAAATCGTGTCACAGCCGCGCGGCGTGCCCGGTCTTGCTCGACAGGAACCGGCAGTGTGCGCGAGGGCGTGCCGGCCGAGCAGGAGGGATCAACATGAAGATTGTCGTCATCGGCGGTACGGGGCTGATCGGATCCAGGGTCGTTACGCGACTGCGCGAGCAGGGGCATGAGCCTCTGGCAGCGTCGCCCGCCTCCGGAGTGAATACGCTGACGGGCCAGGGGCTCGCGCAGGCGCTCCAGCGCGCGGCCGTCGTGGTCGATGTCTCGAACTCGCCCAGCTTCGACGCGGAGGCGTCGCTGAAGTTCTTCGAGACGGCGACGCGCAACCTGCTGGAGGCGGAGGCCGCCGCCGGAGTGAAGCACCACGTGGCGCTATCGGTCGTGGCCACCGATCGCCTGCTCGAGAGTGGCTACTTCCGGGCGAAGCTCGCGCAGGAACGGCGCATTCAGCAAGGTCCGATCCCGTACTCCATCGTCCATGCCACGCAGTTCTTCGAGTTCGTCAGCAGCATCGCCGAGTTCTCCACGGTGGGTGACGCGGTGCGCTTGCCGCCCGTGTTGATCCAGCCGATGGCCGCCGATGACGTCGCGCGCGCCGTGGCCTCGGTCGCGCTCGAAGCTCCGCTCAATGACATCGTGGAAGTCGCCGGACCGGATGAGATGCGCATCGACGCGCTGGTGCGCCGCGGCCTGGAGGCAAGCCATGATCCGAGGCGGGTCGTTGCCGATCCAGAGGCGCTCTACTTCGGAGTCCACGTCAGCGAGCGCACGCTGTTGCCCGAGCGCAACGCGCGGTTCGCGAAGACCACCTTCGAGCAGTGGCTCAGCCGGCAGGCGGCCTGAGGCAGCGCTCGAGCTTGTCAGAGGAGAGAATCATGGGAACCATTCAGACCAAGGACAACACCAGCATCTATTTCAAGGACTGGGGCAAGGGTCAGCCGCTCGTGTTCAGCCACGGCTGGCCGTTGAACGGCGACGCCTGGGACGAACAGCTGCTGGCCTTCGCCGCGCGCGGCTTTCGCACCATCGCGCACGACCGGCGTGGCCACGGGCGCTCGGGGCAGACGTGGCAGGGCAACGAGATGAACACCTATGCCGATGATCTGGCGCAGCTGATCGAACAGCTGGATCTGAAGGACGTGGTCCTGATCGGGCACTCGACGGGCGGCGGAGAGATCACGCGCTACATCGGCCGCCACGGCACGAAGCGCCTGGCCAAGGCCGTCCTGGTGAGCGCCGTGCCGCCGGGTCTGCTGAAGAGCAAGAGCAACCCCGCGGGTACTCCGCTGAGCGTGTTCGATGAAATTCGCGCCGGCATCGCTCACGACCGTTCCCAGTACTACCGGGACTTCAGCGTACCGTTCTACGGTGCCAATCGCCCCGGCTCGAAGGTCTCGCAGGGCCTGCGCGACCAGTTCTGGCTGCAATGCATGCAGGTCAGCATCCAGGCCTCCTTCGATTGTATCAAGGCCTTCTCGGAGACGGACTTCACCGAGGATCTGAAGCGCTTCGACATCCCGACCTTGATCGTGCACGGCGAGGACGATCAGATCGTGCCGCTCGCGTCCACCGCGCTGCGTACCAAGGAGCTGGTCAAGGGCGCCCAGCTCCAGGTCTACCCGGGCGCTCCGCACGGGCTGGCCTCGACGCATGGCGAGCGCTTCAACGCGGATCTGCTGGCGTTCATCCAGTCGTAGTGACAGAGCCCCGCCTCGAGGGGCGGGGCTTCTTTGCTCGGGTGGATGAGCCAGCGCGGCAGTTGAGCGCGGGTGAGGAGCACTGTCCTGTGTTGCATCGGCAGGTTGCTCGTGCGGTTGACAGCGGGCGAGAGATGGACAGGTTTGAGGTGCCGCTGAAGGAGCCGAGCTCGCTCGGCCGCTCAGCGCTGACAGCGCGCGTGGTGCTGCGCCGCCCAGCGGAGCTGCGCCGTGCCGCCCCTTTTGCCAGGAGGTCTTCCATGTCCGTGTCGTCCCTGCCGACCCGCGACTGGGTCGGCGCAGCACGCAGGCCCAGTCCGCCTGCCCGCTCGCCATTCGCGGAGTCCCCGCCCGGCCCCGCTGATTTCGCTCGCGCCCTGCGCACCCGGCGCTGGAGCGCGCTGGTGCCACTGCTG
This sequence comes from Polyangiaceae bacterium, assembly GCA_035760985.1. Classification (GTDB taxonomy): domain Bacteria; phylum Myxococcota_A; class Polyangia; order Polyangiales; family Polyangiaceae; genus SZUA-265. The sequence continues at coordinate 32,575 of DASTRX010000095.1, read as the reverse complement.
GCCGCGATCGGCGTGGGCGTCGTCCTGCTCTGGTCCGCGGCGGCGCCTCCGCCGGCTCCGCTGGCGCTCTCCGCGACCGACCGCCCCGCGGCAGGCTCGCGCTCGGACGCCAGCTACGCGGATCCGGCGGCGGGCTGGAGCTACGAACTCAACCCGAACTGGACCTGGCCTGTGCTGGGGCCAGCGCAGAGCAGCCAGCTCGGAGCGACGGCCTGTACCGGATCGGGTGCTGCCGGCGCTTGCTGACCGCTCCCGGACGAGCTGCGTTCGCTCAGAGCGACTCCACGAACGCCACCAGCGCCGCGCGCTCGTCGGCGTCGAGTGCCCGGAACGCCTCGCGCGCCGCCGCGGCTTCCCCGCCGTGCCAGAGCACGGCCTCGGCGACGCCGTCGGCGCGGCCGTCGTGGAGCAGCCGCTGGTGGCCGCTCACCGTCCGGTACAAGCCGAGCCCCCAGAGCGGAGCGGTCCGCCACTCATCGCCCTGTGCGCCGAAGCTGGGGCGCCCGTCAGCCAGCTCGGGCCCGAGATCGTGCAGCAGCAGATCCGTGTAGGGCGCGATGACCTGACTGCGCAGCTCCGGGAGCGCGGCATCGGCGGCCGTGATGTGGCTCGGCACGTGGCAAGCTGCACAGCCCAGTTGCCCGAACAGTTGCTCGCCCTGCGCCACGTCCGGCGCGTCCGCGTCGCGGTGCGCCGGCACCGACAGCAAGCGCAGGTAGGAGACGATGCGGTCCAGCACGCGCTCGGAGAGCTCGGGGGCGCTGGCCGCGCCGGCGCCGCAGCCCTCCGCCGCGGTGCAGGTGTCTTCCGGGTGCAACAGCGAGCTCACTCCCAGATCCGCGGACAGCGCCGCGGCGATCTGTTGCCGCAGGTCGGGCTCTTCCGCCTTCCAGCCGAAGCGGCCTGCAGCCTGGCGTTGCCGCTCGCGATCCCAGACCCAGTTCACGCGCCCGGAGATGCCGTCAGCGTCAGCGTCGTCCGCATCTGCCAGCTGCTCCAGGCGCGAGACCGGGATCGCCTCCAGCAGGCCCAGGCCGATGGTCGCGGGGGCGACGCGCGGGGAGAGCACGACGCCCGCGGCAGCGGGCCCATACTGGAGTTGCGCGAGGCCGTAGGTGGGCGAGCCCAACTCGAAGGGTGTACCGTCGCCGTAGTGGCCGGCGAGCGGCGCGGTCTCGATCTGCGGTGTGCCTTCCGGTGCAACGCCCGTGACGGCGCGCGTCTGCAGCTGCGCGCCGTAGACGGGATCGCCAGCGGCCTGGCCCCAAGCGTCGCGCGCGCCGCTGCCCAGCCGCAGCACGAAGCCGGCAAACGCTTCCTGCGGTTCGATCGGAGGCCGGCCGCGCCCGCCGCCGAGGTGGCAGTCGGCGCAGGCGAGCGCGTTGAACAGGGGCCCCAGACCGGAGCGCGTCTCGATCTCGGTCGGCGGTGGCAGCCACGGCTGCAGGTAGAAGCCCTGCCCCGAGTTGAAATACAGCTGGCTGTCGCGGCTGCTGTTGGCTGCGCGCTGCTGAAACGCGCCGGCGTCCTGCAGCGGAGTGGTCAGCGCTCCACCCGGCCCCGTCGCGGCCTCGGGCGAGAGCGAGGTGCGGTCCGCCTGCTCGCAGCCGAGCGCCGCGATCAGAAGCACGCCCGCCAGGAACGCGGTCCCGCGGGGTGCGGGCTGACCCCGCTGGGCGCCGAGCGAGCACACGGCGAGCAGAGTAGTCCGCGCCCAGGACCGCGGGTAGGGCCGGCGAGAGTGGCCCAGAAGCGGCCAGACCGCGGCCGTCAACTCTGGAACGCGCGGGCTCGCGTGGTATTCTCCCGCCGATGCCGCGGCCCCTCCGCTCGTGGTGGCGTGGGCAGCGCCACACGGCCTACGCCATCGCTGGTCTGCTCTGTGCCGCGTGCGGCGTTTCGCTGTGGCACATGGGGCCATCGAGCGCGCCCGAGGGCTCCGCGAGCCTCGAATCCGGCGCGAACGTGAGCCCGCCGTCGCTGCCCGGCGACGCCGCGAGCGAGCAGATCGCACCGGGTGCCGCGCCGCTCGCCGCGAACCCGGACGAAACTCCGGACGCGCCCCGGGGAGCCGCCGCGACGGCGCTGAGCGTGTTCCCGCCCTATGCGGGCCATCCCGAAGACGACGACCCGTCCGGCGTGGAGATCGAGGGCGTGCAGAACCTCGACTACTACTACGGCCAGCTGACGCTCAGCGAGCTGGGCGTGAAGGGCGCGATCACGCGCGGCAGCCTGTGGGGAGATTCGGTGATCGGCGGCGACGGGCTCACGCAGGAGATCCGGCAGCGGCTGCAGCGGCGCTTCGGCGACGCGGGCCACGGCTTCCATGCGCTCGGCAAATACAGCCGCTGGTACGGGCACCGCGGCGTGCGCTACCAGGAGCGCCGCCCGTGGGATACCTGCCTGATCATCTTCAAGTGTGAGAAGGATCACCGCTATGGCTACGGCGGGGTGTCCAGCGTCTCGCTCGGCAACTCGCTCAGCATGTGGGGCACTGTCTCCAAGGAGCTCGGGTCCGAGGGGGCGGACGAGCTGGGGCGCAAGCTCTCGCGCTTCGAGCTCTGGTATCAGAAGCGCCCGGACGGCGGCGGCTTCGAGATCCGCGTCGACGGCAAGGTCGCGCGCGTCGTCGACACGCGCGCGCCGCAGGTGAGCGATGGCTTCGAGACGGTGCAGTTCCCCGATGGCGAGCACGAGATCGAGGTGGCGGCGCTCGGCAAGGGCGTCGCGCGCGGCTACGGCGTGGTGCTGGAGCGCGACACGCCGGGCGCGGTCTGGGACGAGCTGGCGCTGATCGGCAGCTTCATCCAGCGGCTCGACTACGAGGACCCGGAGCACATCGCGGGGCAGGTGAAGCACCGGGACGTGGATCTGCTGGCGTTCATGTTCGGTGGCAACGATCTGTCGCGCGAGCACTCCGACCTGAAGACGACCACGGCGCCGTACGAGGCCGAGTACGCGCGCGTGCTGCGCAAGTTCCGCGCGGGCAAGCCCAGCGCGTCGTGCCTGATCTTGGCCATGACGGATCATGCGCACAAGGTGAACGACGCGATCATCTCGCGCCCGGCCGTGGCGCGCCTGGTCGAGGCGCAGCGCAAGGTGGCGCTGAGCGAGGGCTGCGCTTTTTTTGATACCTACAAGGCGATGGGCGGTGCGGGGGCGGTCGAGCGCGGGCGCAAGAACAAGCCGCCGCTCTCCTCGCCCGATCTGCGTCACCCGACCGTCGCCGGCCAGCGGCGCATCGCCACGCTCTTCTACGGCGCGCTGATGCACGGCTATGCGCGCTTTCGTCGTGCCCACGCGGGCCAACCCCTGCCGGCGCTCGACACATCCGCCCCGGGAGGCTAAACGCAAGGCATGGCGCGCTGTCCTGCGGTCGCTTCGCGTGGATCGAGCGCGCGCTCATTTTTGCCTGCGGTGTCCGCCGGTGTCGTGTCGTGTGTGCTGGCGCTCTGCGCCGCGGACGCGAGCGCGTACTGCCGCACGCGCAGCTGTCAGCTGAACCCTCGCGCCACCTGCACGCGGGATGCGGCCACCGGCTGCTACTCGGAGGGCGTCGCCGTCTACTGGCCCAGCGATTGTCTGAGCTACGCGATCCAGCGTGACGGCTCGCTCGCGCAGGGCATCAGCGCGGAGCAAGTGGCGCAGCTGGTGGACGCGGGCTTTCGCGCCTGGAGCGACGTGAGCTGCGATGACGGCGGAACGCCGCCGCTCAGCGCGCTGAGCCAGGGAGCGATCGCCTGCGACGCCACGGAGTTCAACTGCCAGGAGCCGGGCGAGAACAGCAACCTGATCGTGTTTCGTGACGACTTCGTGAACACGGACACCTTCCGCTTCGGCGTGATCGCGCTGACCACGCTCACCGCCAACATCCGCACCGGGCAGATCTTCGACGCCGACATCGAGATCAACTCGCGCGACGAGCAGTTCGTGATCGGGGAGCCCCCTGCGGACAGCACGGCCCGCGATCTGCGAGGAGTGATCAACCACGAGCTGGGCCACCTGCTCGGGCTGTCGCACCCGAACGTGACCAGCGCGCTGATGTATGCCGACTATCGCGGCACGGTGCTGCCGGCGCAGGACGATGCGGCGGGCCTGTGCGCGATCCGGGGCGGAAAGGGCTCTGACCCCAAGTGCGACGTGGTCGCGCTGCCCTCCGACACCGCCTGCCTGGGGCAAGACGTGAGCTGCAAGAACGCCCAGCAAGCACAGCAGGAGATGGACTCCGGGTGCGCGCTGGCCGGCTCGCGCCGCGATCGATCGTGGGCCTGGGCGGGGGTACTGTTTCTCGCTTGCTGGCTGCGCCGCCGCCGCTGACAATCTCCGCTCGAGCGGCGCCCGTGCGCCGGAGGAGGCTGTCATGGACGTGGTAGAGGTGCTCGCAGTGCAATCGGTGGTCGCGCAGGTCCCGCACCTGCTCGATGCGCGCCGCTGGCAGGAGCTGCGCGGGTTGTTCGAGGACCAGGTGGAGACGGACTACACCTCGCTGTTCGGCGGCGAGGTCCAGCGGCAACGCGCGGATGAGCTCGTGCTCGGCACGTGGCGAAGCGTGATCAGCCCGCTGGAGGCCACGCACCACCTGCTGGGGCCGATCGACGTGAGCATCCGCGGGCGAGCCGCGATCGCGGAGTGCCACGTGCAGGCCTATCACCGCGCTCCCCAGGCGCCGGGCGGCGCCGAATGGACGGTGGCGGGCCACTACATCTTCACGCTGCACCGCCACTACGGTGGCGCATGGAAGATCCGCAAGCTGGTGTTGCAGACCTCGTACCAGACGGGTAACCGCCAGCTGCTCGCCGAGGCGGCCCCGAAGGCCTGACGCTCATTGCCAGCCGCTGCAGTACGGCTCGGGCCGCAGGTCATCAGGTTCAGCTCTGCCAGATGCCATCCCACCATGGGGCGTGCTCTAGCACTGGCATGGCGCAGGGGCCGTAGTGAATGGGCTGTCGCGGGGCGACGCGCCGGGCGCGACCCGCCTGTTCGGCAACGCACCGGGAGACCCGCCGCGCTCCGGTGATAGGGCATGAAATCAGCGCCGGCCGTGGGGCCATTAGCGTCTGCGAAGGGGGCTGCCAGATTGACACTCCCTGGGGCGTGCGCTCTCGGCAACACTAGCTGCAACAGCGCATGAACCTGCAGCTGCTCATCGACTCGATCATCCGGCAGACGACCGTGCTGATCGCTCAGCTCGCGACCGCGCAGGGGGTGCGCGCGCCGCTGGCCAACGTGGCCAATCAGGTGTTTCTGGATCTCGCGAACGAGCTGAACGAGCAAGGGGTGAGCCGCAAGGTGTGCGCCGATATGTTCGGCATGGCGTTGCGCACCTATCAACGCAAGATCCAGCGCCTGAGCGAGAGCTCGACCGAGCAGGGCCGTTCGCTCTGGGAGGCGGTGCTGTCGTACGTGGACGAGGCCGGCATCGCCACGCGCGCCGATGTGCTGCGGCGCTTTCACCGGGACGACGCCGAGCTGGTGCGCGGGGTGTTGCACGATCTGTGCGAGAGCGCGCTGGTGTTTCGCACCGGCACGGGCGCCGGGACGGCGTATCGCGTCGCGCGCCCGGAGGAGCTGGGGCGGCTGGGCGGCAATGAAGAGGGCGCGGGCGGCGACGAGCTGATCTGGGCGCTGATCTATCGCGAAGGCCCGATCGGGCGCGAGGCGCTGGGCAAGCTGGCGCGGGGCAAGCAGCTGGACGCCGCGCTGGCTCGGCTGCTCGCCGCCGGCCGCGTGCGGGAGCAGGGCGGATCGGGGGGCGAAACGAGCTACGCGGCGAGCGAGTTCTTCGTGCCCAGGGATGCGCGGGTCGGCTGGGAAGCGGCCGTGTTCGATCGTCGAGCAGAGCCCGCGGCTGCGCGATCTGCGCGGCATGAATCTGGGCGATCTGGGCAGCTTGACGGTCCGCGGCCTACCCGCGCTCACCAGCCTGGAGGGAGTACGTCTGGCGCTGACCGGGCGTGTGATACTGCAGGACGTACCCGCGCTTCGATCCATCAACCTGTACGGCGCTGACTCCCTCACCCTGGACAACACGGGATTCCAGAATCTGGTGTTTCTGCAGGGCGTATCGCTGCGGCAGCTGACGGTTCGCAACAACCCGGACTTCACGGATGCCACGGTGCTGGCCGTCGAAGAGCTGATCGTGGACAGCAATCCCCAGCTGACCACGTTGTCCTTGCCGGCGCAGGCCCAGCCGCTGATCAGCCTGGAGGTGGTCGGTAACCCGTCGCTGCAGAGCATTGATGGCGGCGAGGACCTGACCTGGCTCAGGGCTCTTTCCGTGCGCGACAATCCGTTGCTCCAGACCATCAACCTGCCCTGGGTGCAGTCGCTGGGTACCTTCCAGGTGATTCGCAACCCCAGCCTGAGCTCGATCGGGCTGCCACTGCTCACCCAGCAGGTGGATGAGCTGACGGTCGTCTCCAATCCCAGCCTGTCGCTGCCGTCGATCTTTTCGATCACGGGGCGCGCCAGAAAGTACAAGCTCGCTGGCAACCAGGGCGATCCGCTCTTTCTCGACCCGTGCCCCTACGCACGGGACAACTTCTGTGACGAGCCTCCGGTCGATAGCATCTGCGCCCCGGGCACCGATCGCTACGACTGCGAAGACCGGCTGCCCTGAGCCGCGGCTTCAGCCCAGCCGCACCGTGCCGGAATTCAGCGCCAGCACGACGCCGTCCGTCTCCAGCAGGAGATGGCCTTGTTCGTCCACACCGCGCGCGATGCCGCTCAGCTCGCGCGCGCCGCTCACGAACACCTTGCGGTCGCGCAGGGCGTCGTGGGCGCGAAACTCGTCGATCAGCTCGTGCAGCTCGCTGCGCGCGCCGCCGGCGACGCGCCGCTCGACCTCGCGCAGCACCTCGACCAGCAGCCGCTCGCGCGCGTGACCGCGCCCGCTCAGCTCCTCCAGGCAGGTCACGTCGTTCTGCAGCTCCGGCGGGAAGGACTGGCGCCCGACGTTGATGCCGATGCCGACCACCACCGCCTCCAGCCGCCCGCTCTGCAGCTGGCTCTCGCACAGGATGCCGGCCAGCTTGCGCGGGCCGCTCAGGATATCGTTGGGCCACTTCACGCTCAGCGGCTGCTCGCTGAACGGCGCGAGCGCCGCGCGCACGGCCAGGCCCACCGCCAGCGTCAGCGCACCGGTCTGGGTCGGGGCAGCCTCGGTGCCCGCGCCCGGGCGCAGCAGCAGCGAGAACAGCAGGCTCTGCCCGCTCTCGGCGAGCCAGCTCCGCCCGCGGCGCCCGCGTCCGCGCGACTGGCGCTCGGCGAGGAACACGCTGCCGCTGGGCGCGCCGTGGCGTGCGGCCGCGAGCGCGTCGTCGTTGGTCGAGCCGGTCTCCTCGCCGTACGTGAGCGGCTCGCCCCAGGAGAGCGCGGGCTGCGCGCGGCGCAGCTGATGGAAGCGCTCGAGATCGAAGCGCGCGATCGCAGGATGCGGGGCCGTCAAGCCGCGATGGGCCGTTCCGGCATGGGCGTGAGGATGCCGAGCGACACGTCCGCCGCCGGGGCCGAATGGGTGAGGGCGCCGACGCTGATCACGTCGGCGCCGGCGCGCGCCAGGTCGGCGACTCGCTCCAGCGTCACGTTGCCCGACACCTCGACCAGCGCGCGGCCCGCGATCAGCGCCACCGCCTTGCGGATCTGGACCAGATCGAAGTTGTCCAGCATCAGCACGTCCACCTTGGCAGCCAGGGCTTGCTCGACCTGATCGAGGTTGGCGACCTCGATCTCGATCTTGGACGTGTGCGGTGCTCGCGAGCGCGCACGGAGCACCGCCGCCGCGACGCCGCCCGCGGCGGTGATGTGGTTGTCCTTGATCAAGATCGCGGAGCCCACGTCATCCCGGTGATTGTGCGCGCCGCCCGCGCGCACCGCGTAGCGCTCGAGCGCGCGCAGGCCGGGCGTCGTCTTGCGCGTGTCGACGATGCGCGTGCTGGAGCCAACCGGGATCTCGCGCATGAAGCGGTGCGCCAGGGTCGCGATGCCGCTCATGTGCTGCACGAAGTTGAGCGCGGTGCGCTCCGCCATGAGAATGCTGCGGGCCGAGCCGCGGACCTCCCACAGCACGCGCTCGCTGGGGACCCAGGTGCCGTCGGGCACCAGCGTCTCGAACTCCAGCTTGGGATCCACGGCGAGGAACACTGCCTGCGCCACGGTGCTGCCGCAGCTGAGCAGCGGCGACTTGCTGGTGGCGATGCCCAGCCCGGTGAGCTCCGAGGGCACGGTGGCATCCGTCGTCAGGTCGCCTCCGGCCAGGTCCTCGATCAGGGCCCGCGTCACGATTTCATGCACGACGGCGGGTGTGGGGGGGGTCGGGCGCAGGCGAGGCGATGGCGTATCCGGCATCGTTTGCAGTCTAGGCCAGGTCTCGAGACCATTTGAAGTGCTTCGCGAGGCGCCACCGGTCCCCCGGGCACGAAACCGGCGCGAAGAAACGTTCAGTAACCGGCCGTCGCGCGCGTGGAGCGGGCCATTCCCGCAGAAATGGGGAGCCTTGCGGCCGAGGTGGTAGAGTGGCGCCAATGCAGGCCGAGCCCGCCGGCGCGATCCGGGTCCACACGTTTCATGCCGTCGCATTCGTGGAAAACATCGCGCTCCGGGAGATCGCGCTGCTCTACCCCACGGGCACGCGCACCAGCCACGAGCTGCGCGTGCCGCACTCGGCCGGGGGTCAGACCTTCATCTACCCCTTCGGGGCGATTGTCTTTCACGACGTACCGGCGAGCGAGCGCGACCAGCAGATCGGGCGCCTGCGCTCCCAGCAACCCAAGCTGACCTCCACGGTGATCAAAGAGGAGTTCACCGTGCGCGAGGACGCGCGCTCGGCGCCGCGCGTCGCGCAGGACGTGCTCACGCTCGACCGTGTGACGCCGGAGCGAGCGGCCGTGATCGCCATGACGGTCGGGCAGAGCGCGGCCATGGAGTACTACGAGCGCATCGTGGAGGAGATGTTCGGGCGCACCGACCGCCTGGTGGAACAGCTCGAGCAACGCGGCACCGTACCGATCCTGACACGCCCGTTGCACCGCTTCATCGGCGCCGCCATCGGCGTGCGCAACGAGGTGCTCTCGGTGTTGCACCTGCTCGACAAGCCCGACGAGACCTGGGACGACCCGGGCATCGACCGCATCTACGAAGAGCTGCGCGCCGAGTTCGACCTGGCCGACCGTTACCAGTCGCTGGAGCTCAAGCTGCGCAGCATCCAGGAAGCGCTGGAGCTGCTGCTGGACGTGGCGCGCGACCGGCGCCTGGTGCTGCTGGAGCTGGCGATCGTGCTGTTGATCTTGTTCGAGATCGTGCTCGCGCTGACGCGGGCGCACTGAGCTGCCTCGGAGTCGGCGAGATCGCGGGCAGCGACTCCGCGCTGCTCGAGCGTGATGGCCTCGGCGATCTCGGCGCGGCCGGGCATGGCGAGGATGGGCATGGCGAGGAGGGGCATGCCGCGTCAGCCTGTCGTCACGCTCCAGCGCACTCCCGCCTGCGGATCGGGAAGGTATGCGCAATACGTCCCCGTGCGAATCGCACGCTCGAGGTGCGCTGCGAGGGGGACATGGTGCTCGCGCAGGACCGCCAGCGCTTGGCGAATGGCGCGCGTGATGCTGACGCGCGCGCGCTCGGACGCGACGCCCGCGTGCCGGTCGCGGCCGCCGAGCCCCACGGCGCGCGCGAGCTCGCGCGCGAGGAATTCACGCTCGCGGCGTGCTTGCTGGGCGCGGCCGGCGTCGCCGCTGGACTCCGCTTCGGCGAGATCGGTGTCGATCTCGGAAAGCCGGCGGCGGTAGGTCTCTTTCGCCTTCGCGTCGAGCAAGCTCCCCGCGTCGCCGAGGCTTGCCGCTCGTGCTTGCTCTTGCGTCGTCGCGCCGCCGTCGCTCGCGCGATCGTCCTCCCGCTCATCGGCGACGAGCGCCAAGACGTGATGTTCTCGCCCCGGCTCGGAGAGCAGTCGCGCGAGGTAGCGGAGACCTTTGCGATCCTTCAGCCGCACGGAGCGCCCACTGAACGCGACGAGCCACACGTCGCCCTCGAGGTGAAACAGTGAGCTCGCGGCGTCCGGCGCCGCCCGCGATGGGTCCTGGCTCGTGGCGCCCTCCGGCGGCGCGCTCGCCGCGTGCTCGCCGAGCGCTTGCGCGCCGGCGCGCTCGAACAGGGCCTGGGCGGCGCTCCGCTCTCGCTCCGCGAGCATTTCGTGCCCTTCGCGCGCCTGCGCTCGCGCGAGCTCCAGGCGGGCGCGCGCGGCCTCGTAGGGCGCGCCGATCGCGGTCCAGAGCCGCGCGGAGTGCTCGATCAGCTGGCGTGCCTCGGCGACCCCTGCACCCGCTGCCGCCGCGCCGAGCAGAGATCTGTTAGCCGGATTCAACGCTCGCGGCGTTGAATCCCTCGTGGTGGGTGCCCACGCCCTGGCCGTGCACGGTTTTGTGCGGCCTGGGACGTGTGGGTCAGGCCCGCTCCAGCGAATGCATCGCGTTTCCAGGCACGCTGAGCGTTGAATTGCAGGCGCAGCGCTAGAGCTCGAGCTGACGTGGGCACACCATCAGCGCGGATAGTACCCGTCGGTGAGCCACGCCGAGTACAGGTTGCACGCAGCGTGAAACAGGATGGCGGCGCCCACGCCGCCGCTGCGCGCGCGCAGCCAGCCGAACACCAGGGACGGGAAGAACACCGCCAGGCGCGCCACGTGCGCGTGCGTCGCGAAGTGGCCGAGCGCGAACACGATGCTGCCGAGGATCACGCCGGCGCCCAGCTGCGCCCCAAATACCTGGAAGCGCCAGCGGAAGGCGTCGTCGAGCGCCGTCTGCACGTAGCCTCGGTAGAACATCTCCTCGGGCACCGCGATCCCGAGGATCTGCGTCAGCACCAGGTCGAGGCCGGGCGGCGGCGGCCACTCGAACGGGCGCGGTGGGCTCCACCAGCCGACGAAGCCGACCCAGAACGCGGGGAAGAAGAGCATCACGCAGGCGAACGCCCAGCGCAGGCTGCTCGCGAAGGCGCGCAGCATGCGCCGCGGCTCCAGGGGCACGGGCTCGAAGGCCCCGCCGAGGCCGAGTCCGTAGTGGCGGATGGTCGCGGCATCGCCGCGCAGCACCAGCAGGTAGGTGGCGCCCACCAGGCACAGCCCGACCCCGGTCGATTGCCATCCGGGCGGCAGCAGAAAGGACAGCAGCGCCACCACGCCCGTCACGGCAAAGGCCACGCTGAGAGGGCGAGCGATGGGCATGCGCGGGGCGCAGGTTCGCACGAGGTGCCGCCGATCGGGCAATTCCTGGGGACTCTCAGCGACGGGCGGCGCCGAGCCAAATCCCTGGCCCGTAGGCCGCAGCGGCCACCGGCCTTGAGGCTAACCCCCCATTCCGGGTAGCGTGCGCGTACTCTCGGAGGCTACATGCTCGAAATGAACGCTGCGCCATCGTCCGCAATCCGCCCTCTCGCGCCGCTGCCCGTGGTGCAGATGGCCAAGTGGCCCCCGGATGATGGTGACATCGCGCGCGGCGGTGGCGGCATGGGGTATCCGGGTGGCCTCGGCGATCCCGGCGGCGGCGACTTCAAGAAGGGCAAGGTAAAGCCCTTCGTCGCGCTCGGGCTGGTGGCGCTGATCGCTGTCGGTGGGGCGCTGTTCCTCGGCGTCAACACGCAGCTCGATAAAGAGCAGATGACGCCGGAGAAGGTCGCGCAGCTCACCACGCAGACGCTGATGATGAGCAAGGCGGATCAGCTGCCGCAGTGGGAGAAGTGGGCCAAGGACCCCGACGCCAACTCGCGGCTCAAGCAGGAGGCGCTGAAGCAGCTGGCCTGGGCCAAGGACCCCGCCGGGGTCGACCTGGCGATCGCGGCGCTCACGTCCGCCGAGCAGAAGGTGCGCGCGCAGGCCGCGATCGCGCTGGTCGAGTACGGGCTGCCCGCCGCCGAGAAGGCCAAGGCGCCGCTGCTGGTCGCGCTGAAAGAAGCGCAGCCCGAGAGCAAGCCGCAGATCGCCTGGGCGCTGGTCGAGCTGGGCGAGCCGGAGGCGTTTGACGAGGTGATGACCCTGTATCGCCAGGGCCACCTCTCGCAGGTGCAGCGCCTGGACGGCGCGAACGCCTTCGATCCTTACAAGATCACCAAGCTGGTCTCGCTCGACAAGCTCGCCGAGCTGCACACGGACGCGAGCCCGTCGGTGCGCCAGCTGGTGGCGACGGTGCTCTCGCGCAACCCCTCGCCCAAGTACACCGACGCGCTGATCGCGCTGGTCAACGACAAGGACCGCGACATCGCCGCGCAGGCCGCGCCGGGCCTGGGCAAGATCGGCGATGCGCGCGCGCGCAAGCCGCTGCTCGATCAGCTGCACGGCGCCAACGTCGAGGAGAAGAAGGTGTTCCTGGAGGCGCTGCGCGACGGCATCGGCACCAGCGGGCTGGTGCTGGCGCTCTCGAGCGTGAGCACGGAGACGCCGACCAAGGAGTGGCATCAGACCCGGCAGATCTTCCAGATGATCCACGATCTGGCTGATCCGAAGGGTGGCGACGCGCTGGCGAGCTACCTGAACCAGCGCGGCAATCACATCCACTGGCAGGTGGAGGCGGCGTTCGCGCTGGCCGAGATCGGCGATCTGCGCGCGATCCCGACGCTGGCCGCGCGCCTGCGCATGGACGAGCAGAAGATCTACGGTGACGACAGCGACTACGAGATCATGCTCAAGCGCGACAACAAGGAGCGCGTGATCGCGGCGCGCATGATCGCCGATCTGGCGCAGATCTATCCCGACAAGCACGCGCAGATCCGCGAGCAGTCGGAGGACGCGCTCTTGTTCTGGATCCGCGAGATGGTCTCGCCGCACGCCAACGGCCTGCGCGCGCTGGCGACCATGGAGTCGAAGAAGGTGCTGCCCTCGCTGCGCGCCTGGGCCAACCCGAGGAAGCCGTTGCCCCTCGAGGGGCAGCAGCCGCCGATGCCGGAGGAGTGGGTCGTGGCGCAGAGCGCGCTGCGCTACGCCGGTATGATGAAGGACCAACCGACCTGGCCCGTGCTGATCAACTCGCTGCAGCGCCGCCCGGAGAAGGCGGACGCCACGATGGAGTCGCTGATGTCCGGCGGCATGGCGATCCTGGGCATGAGCTTGCGCGCGATCGGCTGGGGCGCGGCCGACGGTTTCTCCGAGTGGGGTGACCACCGCGCCTTCCAGCCGCTGGTCAAATACATCGAGGACCCGAAGGAGAACGAGCAGAGCCGGCTGGAGGCCTGTGCGGCGCTGGCCTGGGTGGCCAAGGACGAGGACTTCATCACGGTCGCGGAGAAGATCAAGCAGTACAGCGGGAGCAGCCCGCAGGATCAGGTGCGCCAGGCGTGCTTCCTGGAGACGCTGATCACGCGCCCCATCGCCGGCACCTCCGACGCGCTGATCGGGTTGCTCACCCCGGAGTCGAGCTTCCCGGTGCGGCACGCCGTGGCGCGGGCGATCGGCAAGGCCGGCATCGAGCCCAACGTCGAGACCCTGCTGTTCGAGAAGCTGAAGGACGAGCGGCTGATGAACGACGCGGCGCTGGCGTTGATGCTGGGGGGCACGCCCGACGTGGCCGCGCGCGCGCTGGCGGCGCTCGCCGGTAAGCCGCAGGGCGTGGTCGATGAGCTGCAGGAGCTCTGGTACAACTCCTTCGGCTACTGGTCGCACCTCGACCTGAACGAGGGCCACATCTTCCGCTGGGTCGAGAACGCGCAGGCGGCCTCGCGCATCGAGCTGGGCGGCGCGCCGCAGGGCTGGGTGGCGGAGCAGCTGCGCCGTCAGTTCAAGAACCTGCAGTACGATAACGGGCCGCACTCCTTCACGCGCCTGGTGCTGCGCAACCGCTTGCTGCAGATGGCGCGCGGCGAGGACGCTGCGGTGCGCCAGGGCGCGGTCAACACGCTGCTGTTCATGCGCGAGCAGGGCGCGCTGCTGGCGCTGCGCGACGAGCCGGGCCCGGTCGGCCCGCTCGCGGCGGAGGCCTACCACCGACTGCTCAATCCGGTGGTGGTGCTCGGCGCGCGCGACTTCAAGAGCGAGGAGAAGTGACGCCCGGGCGGGCCGCGCTCGCGCTCTCCGCGCTGGCGCCGCTCGCCGGCTGTCATCCTGTGTCCGCGCCGGCGGGCGCCGCGCGGAGCGGTGACTCGCCGGTGGCCCTGGCCGGCGCTGCTCCCGTCGCGGAGCCGCCGGCGAGCCCGCAGCCCGCGCCGAGCGTGCCCGAGGCGCCGCGGATCCGCGCGCTCGAGCCATGTGTACCCAGCAATGTCGAGGTCTGCTTCAACGCGCTCGACGACAATTGCAACGGGGTCATCGACGAGGGTTGCGGCACTCCGGGTGGAGTCGTGCAATTCATGATCGCCTGGGACAGCCCCCGCGCGGACGTCGATCTCAACGTGACAGACCCTGTCGGAGAACTTATCGAAGCTGGTCGGATCTCCGAGAGCGGGCTGATCAAGGGCCGCGACTGCCCCGGGCGCCGGCAAGAATGTGCGGGAGTGAACGTCGAGAACGTGTTTCTGGAGGGCAGCAAGGCGCCCACGCGGGGCACGTACCGGCTGGGTATTTCCCTGGAGAAGCTCAACGGCGAGGAGCCGCCGATCTGGGTGACGCTCTCCGCTCGCCTCGGGATCCGGCACTACGCTTACGAAATCCGCCTGAACGAGGCCGAAGACGAGCAGCGTCTCGAGCTCTCGCTGTGACCTGGCGGCGGTGACCTGGCGGCCCTGAGCTGGCGGCGGTGATCTGGCGGAGTTGGGCTGTCGCCTGGGGTTTGGGGTAGACTGGACAAAGTGGTAGCGCTGGCTCGCGTGACACAGGACCTCGATGAAGCGCGAGGTCCGGACGTGGCTTGTTCGATCGAAGTGCCGCGAGCCTGGTTCGAGCAGGGCGCCACGGTGCAGCTGCAGTTGCCCCGGCTGCTCAACTGCGCCCGCTGCAACGGCGGCGGTTGCGACGCCTGCCAGCGCCGCGGCGCCTTCGAGCAAGAGGCGGCGGGCATCGCCAGGGAGGTGGCCGTGGGCCTGCCCAGGCTGCCCGCCGAGCGCTGCGCCGCGGTCTGCTTGCGTCTGCCGGCGCTGGGCGCCCGGGCGGAGCCCGAGGCCCAGCTCCCCAACGGGCACCTGCTGCTCACCGTGATCCCGCACGCTCCGGAGCCCCACTGGCAGCCGCCGCCGACGGTGCGGACCCTCGATTTGCGCCCGGAGTGGGGCTGGCGCGACTGGACCCGAGCGGCCCTGCTCGAGCTGCGCGAGCTGTGGGCAGGGTCGGTACTGGTCGCTTGGCTGCGCGCGCCGGAGCCTCGCCTGCTAGGTGTACGGCGAGCCTGGATCGGAGGGGCGCTCGCGCTCCTCGTTGCCATCCTCTGTTATCGGCTGTTTCATCGCAGCCACTGATCACGTGGAATCACTGAGGTCTCAATGAACCCAATCGCCATGACCCTCCTGCTCCTGTCCCTGTGGGGGTTGTTTGCGGTGGCCGCCGTTCGGCGCCTGCGCCTGCTGAAGGCGGGCGCGCCTTCGCCGGGCAGCCACCTCGACCACCTCGGGGAGCGCCTGCAGCGCGTGTGGAATCTCGCCATCCTGCAGACGCGCATGCGCGACTACTACTGGGCGGGCGTCGCGCACATGGCCATCTTCTTCGGCTTCGGCGTGCTGCTGCTGCGCACCCTGGTGCTGTGGGGCCGCGGCTTCTCTCCCGAGTTCAACCTGTTCGTGCTGGGGCCGGACCCGCTGCTCGGGGTGCTGCCGCTCGGCATGGCCTACGGCTTTCTGAAGGACCTGTTCGCGCTGCTGGTGCTCGCGGGCTCGCTGGTCTTCATCTATTACCGCACGATCAACAAGCAGCGCCGCATGACGCTGAGCGGGGAGGGGCTGCTGATCCTGGGCATCATCATCACCATGATGCTGGCGGACATCAGCTACGACGGCGCGTCCCAGGTGCTCAATTTCCGCTTCGACGACGAGTGCCTCGCTGGCGGTGGTCTGTGCGACTCCATGCAGGCCCTGATCGCCCCGCTCGGCGATCCGCCCGACAGCGCCATCGGCTGGCAGTGGTACGAGCCGGCGGGCAGCCTGGCGGCGGTGCTCTTTGCCGGCCTGCCCAGCTCGCTGCTCGTGGTGCTCGCACATGCGGGCTTCTGGACCCACTCGACGCTCGTGCTCGTGTTCCTGAACCTGCTGCCGCACTCCAAGCACTTCCACGTCATCACCTCGATCCCCAACGTCCTGCTTACGGAGCTAAAGCCGGTGGGCAAGCTGCCCCAGGCTGCGGAGAGCACCGAGGCGCTGATGGCGAAGGTGGAGAAGGCGATGGAGAACCCCGAGGCAGGCGGCGCGGCCGTCGGCATCTCGCGCATCGAACACTTCCAGTGGAAGGACTTCCTCGACTTCTACACCTGCACCGAGTGCGGGCGCTGCTCCGACAACTGCCCCGCCACTACCACGGGCAAGCTGCTCTCGCCCAAGCACCTCACGCTCGATCTGCGCAACTACCTGTACGCGCAGAGCGAACACTTCGTGAACGGCAAGCCGCCAGCGCCGCCCCCCGCTGCTTCGCGCGAGGCCGACAAGACTGCCGGAGCCGCGGCGGTGATCGAGGCGGCGGCCGAAGAGGCCGTGCCGCACGGCAAGGGCGACGCGGAGAGCGCCAAGCTCCCCACCATCGACCTCGTTCCCCACGTGATCAAGCCCGAGGTGCTGTGGGCCTGCACCACCTGCCGCGCCTGCGAGGAACGCTGCCCCGTCGCGATCAAATACGTCGACAAGATCGTCCAGATGCGCCGCCACCTGGTGGTCATGAAGGGCGAGTTCCCCTCCGAGCTCAACAAACCCTTCGAAGGCATGGAGGTCAACGGCAACCCGTGGAACCTCTCGCGCTCGGACCGCACCACCTGGGCGGAGGGCTTGAACGTCCCGCTCGCGAGTGAAAAGCCCACGGCTGAGGTGCTCTACTGGGTGGGCTGCGCCGCCAGCTACGACCAGCGCGCCAAGAAGATCGCGCGCGCTACCGCGCAGTTGTTACAGCGCGCCGGCGTCGACTTCGCCATCCTGGGCGACGAAGAGACCTGCACCGGTGACCCCGCGCGCCGCGCCGGCAACGAATACCTCTTCAGCATGCTCGCCGAAGCCAACGTCGCCACCCTCAACGGCTACATGGAGCAGGGCAAGAAGAAGATTTTGACGACTTGCCCCCACTGCTTCAACACCCTGCTCAACGAATACCCCGACTTCGGCGGCAAGTACGAGGTCATCCACCACACGGACTACCTCTTGGGGCTCCTGGCAGAGAAGAAGCTCGTGCCGCAAAATCCCCTCAAAGGGCGGCTCACCTACCACGACTCCTGCTACCTGGGTCGCTACAACGGAGTCTACGAGTCGCCCCGGCAGATCCTCTCGCGCATCCCCGGTGTCGAGCTGGTCGAGCCCACCTACTGGAAGAAGGACAAGGGCCTGTGCTGCGGCGCGGGTGGCGCCCAGATGTGGATGGAAGAGCAGAACAAGGACCGCATCAACGTCAAGCGCACCCTCCAGCTGCTCGACACCGGAGCCCAGACCATCGCCAGCGCCTGCCCCTTCTGCATGACGATGCTCGGGGACGGGTTGAAGGCGAAGGAGAAGGAAGCCGAA
Organism: Polyangiaceae bacterium; assembly: GCA_035760985.1. Lineage (GTDB taxonomy): Bacteria > Myxococcota_A > Polyangia > Polyangiales > Polyangiaceae > SZUA-265. The sequence goes on along the minus strand of DASTRX010000095.1, from coordinate 14,977 downwards.
GTGCGCCAGCTGGACGTGGTCGAGCTGCTCCTCGAATCGTGCGGAGCCGGCGAGGCAGCTCCGGCGACTGCCGCGGAATGAGCGACGGCGCGGGGCAACGGCCATGTCCTTTGATGTCCCCACCCTGATCGCGGGACTCTTCGTCTCCTCGATCGGCTTCGTCTTGCTCAGCTACGGGAAGAAGATGTCGCGCCCCCCGCACCTGCTCATGGGGCTCATCCTGCTCGTCTATCCCTACTTCGTGCCGGGAGCGATCCTGACGCTCGCCATCGCGGCGGCGCTGCTCGGGCTGCTCTGGTTTGCGGTCAAGAGGCTAGGGTACTGATTTTGATGCCCCCACCCGTCGCGCTGCGCGCGCCGACCTCCCCCCAATCTGTGCTCGGGCTCCGCCCTGCGCGCAGATGGGGGAGGTAGACAGTGAGCGGCGCACCCCTTCCCGCTGCGCGAACGTCGCTCCACGTCGCTGATGGCGGAGGGGAGGGGAATGCGATGCGCAGAACCAAGTTCCTCTAGGAACATGCCGCGCGCAACGGTGACGGGTCTACGGCGCGCAGAGGCGCGGCGCGGAGCGTGCGCCCTCTCGCGGAGCCTGGCGGCGGGCCGTGCCAAGGGAGCGCCAGCGCCCGCAAGAATGTCACACGCAAACCGTCGCCATACGGCGGCTCTGCGGGCGTTCGTCGACTTCGTGCGCAACGCTCACGGGCAGGCGTGACGCGGCGCGCTGGGTCGAAAGCGCGCCCCGCGCTCCGTCGAGGGCATGTTAGGACCCATGCTGTGTCATCAGCACTCGGTTTGAAATGGACTTGCGGCATCCCGCTGCTGGCGGGCGTCGTCGCCGGCTCGATGTTCGTCAGCGGTTGTGTTCAGCAGTCGGCGAAGAGTGCGGCTGGTGCCGCTCCGGCCCCGGCAGCGCCGGGCGGAGCGGGCGCGATGCTCGACGCGGAGACGAGCATTCCGCCCGCCACGGAGCGGACCACGCCGGTGACGCGGCACGGGCAGCTCAGCGTGAAGGGCGCGGAGTTGCTCGATGCCAGCGGCAAGCCCGCCGTGCTGCGCGGGCTGTCCTTCGGTTGGGATAACTGGTGGCCGCAGTTCTACAATGCGGGCGTCGTGCACTGGCTCTGGGAAGACTGGTGCGTCGATATCGTGCGCCTGGCCATGGGCATCGAGCCCGACGGCGCCTATCTGAAGAATCCAGACGCCTCCCGAGCGCGCATCGAGGCCGCCATCGAGGGCGCCCTGCAAACGGGCGTCTACGTCATCATCGATTGGCATGCCCACGACCTGCATCCAGCCGAGGCGGTCGCCTTCTTCTCGGAGATGTCCGCGAAGTACGGCGACAAGCCCAACGTCATCTACGAGATCTTCAACGAACCCGAGAAGGACGAGACCTGGCCGCAGGTGAAGGAGTACGCGACTGCCGTCATCAAGGCCATCCGCGAGCACGACCCGGACAACATCGTGATCGTCGGCTCGCCGGAGTGGGACCAGCGCATCGACACCGTCGCGAGCGACCCGCTGCAAGGCCAGACCAACGTGATGTACTCGGTCCATTTCTACGCCGACACGCACCGCGATTGGCTGCGGCAGCGCACCCAGGCGGCGATCGCCAAAGGCATCCCCGTCTTCGTCAGCGAGTCCGGTGGCTCGAACTCCGCCGGCCAGGGCCAGAACAATTACACGGAATGGAAGGCGTGGATGGACTTCATGGATGAGCATCACATCAGCTGGCTCAACTGGTCCATCTCCGACAAAGTCGAGACCTGCGCCATCCTCCAGCCGGGCGCCAACGCCACCGGCAACTGGACCCCCGCCGAGCTCACCGACTCGGGCAAGCACATCCGCAACGTGCTGCGCGCGCATTGCGGCCTCTGACTTGATGCCCACCTTTTGATGCCCCCACCCGTCGCGCTGCGCGCGCCGACCTCCCCCCAATCTGTGCTCGGGCTTCGCCCTGCGCGCAGATGGGGGAGGTAGACCCTGAGCGGCGTACCCCTCCCGCTGTTCGAACGTCGCCCTACGTCACCGTTGGGCGCGCCCGTCGGGAGCCCTTCGCGCGGGTCGAGTTCAGGTTTCCGCAGGAACCATACAGCTTTGTCGGGGAGCCCCTTGCGGCGGCCCCGTCAGGTTTCCGCGGAAAGAAGCGGAGGCCGCGATCCCCAACGACTGAGAGCGCCGCGCGAATCCGAGGCAGGCATCCACCCCTGGCACAGATGACGCGCTCGTCCCTGGCGTGCGCAGCGCGCGACGTAACCCCAGGCCAGGCGCTGCGCACACGCTCCGTGGTAGAGCTCGTCGATGAACCAGCCGTAGGGGCCGAGCAGCGTCGCTCCGAGCTCCGGCACCACCGCCAGCGCGGCGGAGCTCAGCAACCAGCGGAAGCTGCGCGCCCTCGCGTAGAGGGAGCTACTTGCCGAGCTCGCGGCGCACGGCATCCGCCATGACGCCCGCCCTGGCCACGGCAGCTTTCAACTCCTGCTCGGTGACGCCGAGCTCCTTCGTCCAGTAGCGCAGCTCGTGCGCCTCATGAACGTTGATACGGGAGCGATCCGCCGCTCCTCGCTTGGTAGGATCATCAGCCATGTGGCAAGTGTTTCACGTGCTTCCACCTCTACAAGGGGTCAAATTGCGATGGGCTTGCGCTGCAGTGAGCTCCCCGGATCGCCACATCGCGACGGAATGCCTCGGTTGCAACGGGCGCCTCGGCAACCCGTCAGACCACCTGCGCGTTGGTGTGGAGCGGGCGGCGCTGCTAGATTGTGTATGTGCCGATCTTGAATGGGCTGAGTGTTCTCGTGATCGATGACGAGCTGGATCCGCGAGAGATGTTGCAGGAAGCACTCGGGCACTGTGGGGCAGACGTGGTCGCGGTCGATTCAGCGGATCGGGCGCGCTGCTTTCTGGCGACGCGCACGCCCGACGTGATCGTCTCCGATATCTCGATGCCCGATGAGGATGGCATCGCGTTCGTGCGAAGTCTGCGCGCCCTGTCCGATGGAGTGAAGTCGAGCATTCCCACCATTGCCCTGACGGCGTTCTCCGCGTCCAGCGCTCGTGATCTGGCGATGACGTCTGGCTTCACGGTGTATCTGGTGAAGCCGGTGGAGATCTGGATTCTGGCGCAGCTGATCCGCGATATGGCCAGCTCCGCTCGGGCAGCGACTTGAGTCGCGCGGCGCTCAGAGCTTGACGGAGGCGTGCGTATCCGGCTCGTCCGCGCGCGGGTCCATGCGCTGTTTGCCCGCGTAGGCCTTGGCCGCGCGAAACGCATACTCGAGCCCTCGGGTGCCTGACTGATCCCAGTACTCGCCCGCGTTCGCCACCAGCCGGAGCAGCACGAGGTTGGGGTCGTCCTTGCCCGAGAACCAAGCGCGGAAGCGCTCGGACCAGAGCTCTTCGACCTTGTTGCGATCCTGCACGACTTCGACCCGGCCGCTCACGGTCACGAACTGGTCGTCCTTCTGGAGGCAGACCAGCGCCTCGGGGTGGGCGCTCAGCTCGTTCATCTTCGGCGTGTCCCTGCCGGTGACGAACCAGAGGGTGCCGTTTTCCTCCATTTTTGCCACGGCCATGGGGCGAGCATGCAGACCAGGCGCGCGCCCCTGGGTGACGAACATGGCGGTGTGAAACTTCGAGAGCAGCTCGCGAAATCGCGTCAGTGCTTCGGATTCCGGTGGCGTGGGGGATGGTGCGTGAGCCATGGCCCAGCAGAAGCAACGAGCATGCCGGCAGGCACCGTCGGCATTGCGCAGGAGGTGACGTGAATGGGCATCGAGATCGATCGTGATCAGTTTTCAGAGGCCGAATATGCGGCGTTCGCGGCGAAGCTCGAGAGCAACCTGCGCGCGCTCGGCCTGGTGCTCCGCCGGCCCGGCTTCGGCGCGGGCCCGTTCAGCATCGGCGCCGAGCTGGAGCTGAATCTGGTGGACGGGGCAGCGTACCCGATGCCGGTCAATCGCGAGGTGCTGGCCAGCGCGAAGGACCGCCGGCTCGCGCTCGAGCTCAACCGCTTCAATCTGGAGCTCAACGCTACGCCGGTGGCGCTGGCGGGGCGTTCGCTCTCGGCGCTGCACGCCGAGCTCAGCGACGCCATCGCCGCCGTGCAGCGCGCGGCGGCGCTGCACGGCGCGCGCGTCGCCGTCATCGGCATCCTGCCCACGCTCGCAGAGAGCGATCTGCACTCGGGCATGCTCTCGGACAGCATGCGCTATCGGGCGCTCTCGGCCGGGCTCGCGCGCCTGAAGCAACAACCCTTCCAGGTCCGCATCAGCGGCGAGGAAGAGCTCGCGATCCGGGCACACGACGTCAGCTTTGAAGGCGCGAATACCTCGTTCCAGATCCACCTGCGGGTGCCGCCCGAGCGCTTCGCCGACACGTATAACGCCGCGCAACTCGCGACCGGTCCCGCGCTGGCTGCCGCGGGCAACTCGCCGTTCTTCCTCGGGCGGCGGCTGTGGCACGAGACGCGCGTGGCCCTGTTTCGCCAGGCGGTGGATGATCGCGCGGACGCAACGGGGGATGATTGGCGTCCCGCGCGCGTCTCCTTCGGTCATGGCTGGGTCCGCCGTGACGCCTACGAGCTGTTCGCCGAGGCCGTGGCCCAGCACGAGCCGCTCTTGCCCGTGCTGGGCCCCGAGGACCCAGAGGGCGTGTGCCTCGCCGGAGGCCTGCCGAAGCTCGCGGAGCTCCGCTTGCACTCGGGCACGGTGTGGCGCTGGAACCGCGCCGTCTACGATGCGTCCTCCGGCGGCCATCTGCGGGTGGAGCTGCGCGCGCTCTCGGCAGGGCCGACGCTGCGTGACATGGTGGCCAATGTCGCGTTCCTGATCGGGTTGACGCTGGCCCTCGCGCCGCGCATGGAGGAGCACATGCAGCGCATCACCTTCGGACAGACGCGGCGCAACTTCTACGAGGCGGCGCGCCACGGGCTGGACGCTGAGCTCTTGTGGCCCTGCGAGCGAGCGCCCTCGCCGCAGCCGCTGGCGATGCCGGAAGCACTGGCCCAGCTGCTTCCGCTGGCGCGCGCGGGTCTGGTCGCCGAAGGAGGCGTCGAGGCCGCGGATGCCGATACCTGGCTGGGCGTGATCGCGGAACGCGTGCAGCGCCGGCAAACGGGCGCGAGCTGGCAGCGCGCGTTGCAGGCGCAGCTGAGCCGCAGCCGCCCGGTTCGGGAGACCTGGGCGGCGCTGCTCGAGCGCTATCTCGCACACTGCGCGACGGGGCAGCCCGTCCATACCTGGCCGTTGAGGTAGCGAACCCTCGCGAGTCGACCCCGCTCGAACAGGGTCATGTTGCATCACCCGGCTGGCCCGGCGATGTCGACGCGCCGAGCGGGAGCTGAATGCTGCCACACTGTTGCATTGCGGGGGCTGGCGCGTGGCAGGTGATCTAGGATGTCGGCTTGCCATCGGATCACCCTGCCCAGGCGGATGACGTCGTTCCGTTCAGCGGCGTCATGGAAGGCGACTATCGCTTTCGACTACTCGTCGAGAGCGTCCGGGACTACGCGATCTTCATCCTCGACCTCCACGGCCGCGTCACCACCTGGAACGCGGGGGCCCAGCGCATCAAGGGGTATCTCCCGGAGCAGATCATCGGCAAGCACTTCTCGGTGTTCTATCCGCCGGAGGTCGACGGGAAAGCGATCTGCGACGCGGAGCTGGAGGTGGCCAAGCGCGAGGGACGCTTCGAGGGCGAGGGCTGGCGCGTCCGGCAGGATGGCTCTCGGTTCTGGGCGAACGTCGTGATCACGGCGCTCCGTCATCCCGAAGGTGCGCTGGTCGGCTTCGCGAAGGTGACGCGCGACTTGACCGAGCGCAGGAACGCAGAGGAGAGGCTGCGCACGCTCGCCGCGCAGAACGCCGCGCTGCAGGAGAAGGCTCGCATTCAGCAATTCCAGGAGCGTTTCCTGGCCATTCTGGGCCATGACTTGCGCAATCCGCTCGCTGCCATGGACATGGGGCTCGGCATCTTGCGGCAGCGCGCCACGGATGCGACGAGCCTGCGTATTCTGGACCGCATCGACTCGAGCTCGCGCCGGATGTCGCGCATGATCCAGCAAATTCTCGATCTGACGCGCAGTCGCCTCGCGGGCGGCATCCAGGTGAAGCCGCAACCGAGCGATCTGTGCTCGGTCCTGAGCTCGACGGTCGACGAGCTGAGGACGGCTCATCCTCGCGCAATGATCCAGCTGCAGTGCGCGCCCTTGCCGGGGAGCTGGGATGTGGACCGGCTGGAGCAGGTCTTCTCCAATCTGATCGGGAATGCCATCGTGCACGGCGGATGCACCGGCTGCGTCAGCGTGGCAGCGACCGCGCAGGAGCAGGCGGTCTGCGTCACGGTGCACAACGATGGGCCGCCGATCCCGGATCATCTTCACGACTCGCTGTTCGACCCCTTCCGGCGCGGCGATCGGGAGAGCCGCTCGTCGAAGACCGCCGGGCTGGGGCTGGGCTTGTACATTTCGCGCGAGCTGGTGCTCGCGCACGGCGGAGCCATCGAGTTCGAGTCGTCGCCGGCTCTCACGCACCATGAACAAGGGCGCCATTCAGCACACCTTGCTGCTCGTGGAGGACGAGGAGGACCTGCGCGATGGGCAGCAAGCGCTGGCGCAGCTCTCGCGCATCCAGCAGCTGTGCTTGGTCGTGATCGATCTGTTGATGCCGGGCATGAACGGCTGGGAGCTGTTCGAGGAGCTGCGGCGCCGCTCCGAGCTCGATCACGTGCCGGTGGTCGTCTACTCGTCGGTGGCCCTCCGGGCTCCCGCCGGCGCGTCGCGCGTGCTCCAGAAGCCGCTGACCTTTGTGGAGCTGCTCTCGACGGTGCGCGAGTACTGCGCCGCGTGAGGCAGCGCGGCGGGGGCGACCCGCAGGCCAGGCTAAGTTGTCCTGGACGGCGCGGAACTCGCCGAGATTGACAGGGAGCGACGTGGGTGGGTGCAGCCGTCCAGAAGCTTGAAACTCGCCCCGGGGCAGACTAGACCTCCGCGCCATGCGGGGAACGCTTCTGCTAGTGCTCGCGGCCACTCTGTTCGGCTGCGGATCGAACGATGACGACTCGACCACCGAGGAGAGCAACACCTCGGCCTCGCTCCCGGATGACAGCGACGACTGTACGGGCACGCTCACGGGAGGCCCGCATCCCGGCGCCCTGAGCTGCAACGTCCGGGTGAGCTACGCGGCAGAGCCCGGCGTCGCGTCGTCGGAGTCGGATGTCACCATCTTGACCGTCCAGGGCAGCTTGAAGGATGGCGCTGGAAGCTTCAGCCAGAACCTCGTGTTCCATGGCCGGGCCAGCGTGCAGACGTACGACGATCTCGTGTACGAGGAGCGGCAAGGCATCACGAAGAAGGGCACCACGGGCTCGGTCTCCTTCAAGGACAGCAACGCGAGCTCGCTGTTCTCTGCGGACCGGGCCAGCGTGAGCATCACCGCGCTCACTCCCGACCCGAGCGTGCCGAGCATCAACCGGCTCAGCGGCAGCGCCGAGTGGGATCTCAGCTACCTGTCCAGCTCGATGGTGGACGCCTCGATCGCGATTACGTTCGAGCAGCAGTAAGCGGGCGGCGGCCTTTTGCAGGGGTGTGCACGCACACCTCGGCCGTGACGCCCGCAACGTCGAGGACGCCATCTCCTGCTTCGACCCGGAGGTTCGCCGGGCGTGCGAGAAGATGATCCGCTATCGCCCGGCGCTGCTCAGGCGGTTTCAGAAGGGGCAGTCGACGGGCTGAGACGTGAACTTCGGATCGTCTGCCACCTCGAACCAGTCGACAAACCAGAGGCAGCCATCGCGCGCGGGCCCGGCGGGGATCTTCATGCAGTTCCGGCGCACGCACTCCTTCTTCTCCGAGTGGCCGCCGGTGCAGTTGGTGAGGAAGCCACCGTACTGCGCGCCCAGGTCGTTCGAGTTCCACTGCCTGCTGCAGGCGTTGAACAGGCCCACGCCGCCGCCGGGGATCATCAGGTCGAACTGGTTGCCGTTCACGTCGCTGCCGGTGTTGGACACCTTGACGATCATCTGCTTGCCCTTGATCAGCCTCGATCCGGGCTCGTTCGGGTTGTATTGCCCTTCGCCCGTGAACTGGATGCGGTAGCAACCGCCACAGTTGGGATTGGCCTTGGCGATGTACCCGTACGACAGACAGTCGGAGACGGCCCGGGGCGCCTCGTCGTAGCAAGCGAAGGAGCCGCCGCCGTTACAGGCGCTGTTCGAGTCACCCGTCCTGGAGATGCCGTCCTGGCCGCACTTGTGACCATCGAACTGGGCGCAGTGCGTCTGGCAGCAGTCCCAGTAGCGCGTCGTATAGCCGTTGCCGCCGGTGACGTTCGGCAGACCCGCACCGGAGCAATCCACCGCGGCAGGAAGCGGCGATCCCCCTTCGGGGACGCATCGGCCGCAGCTCACGTCACAGTAATTGGCGAACCACCCCGCCGAACACTCCGACGTCTCCGTCGCCCAGCGCTCACAGGTCGCGTCGGGCCACTCCGGATCGAAGGGAGGCGCGGTGTCCACGCAGGGCTTGGGAGGCATGCTGGCAGCGCCTGCCGCGCCGCCCGCGTTCACCGGTGCAGCGGCGTTGTTGTTCGCGTTGGGCGAGAGACTGATGTCGCTGGCGGGCCCGCTCTCCACGGTTCCTGCGCCGCCGCTGCCGAGCGCGCTGGTGGGGTTGTTGGCGCCCGTGGCTTGTACGATGCCGCTCGAGCCGGCGCTCGGCGCCGGGCTGTTGCCCGAGAACGGCGCGACCGTCGCGCCGGGCGAGGAGTCCTCGCTCTGACAGGCCCCACCCGCGAGCAGCGCGGCGAGGGCGGAGCCGCAGAGGAGACGGCGGTAACGGAGGGTCGAAGCGCTGGAAGGGTGGTGCATGGTTTCGTTGGGGGGCAGGCGAAGCGAGCGACGTTGCACGGAAAGATACGTGTCGGGCAGCCTCTCCGAGGCTACCAAAAGCGCCCCGGGGTGCTCTCGTGAATCGCTTCGAGGAATGCAAAAGTCACGCCTGCATTCGCCTAGACTGGCATTTTTCAGGGATCTCTTTGATCGCACCGGTGCATTCACAGATCCCCAGCGTGCAAACGAGTCATCGCGTCAGCCAAGCGCGACGGCAGCTCGATCGCCTCGTGCATCAGGGCTCGGCCCCGAGCGCCCCGCCGCACTCCAGAATGTGCCCGCCGCGCGCGCGCGCCTGCCTGGCGTATGCTCGCGCTGGAGGTGCTCTTGGCGATCAAGAAATCCAGCGCACGGAGGCCGGCTGCCAAGAAAGGGGCGGCGGGCCCACCTGCACCGAGAAAGCCGCTGTCGCACCCGGTGCGGCAGCTCACCGCCAGGGACGCTCCGCTCGTGAAGCGGCTGCGCGAGATCTGCCTCGCGCTACCCGAGGCCGGCGAGCGACTGTCTCACGGCGAACCCACCTGGTTTGCCGGCAAGGGCAAGGTCTTCGCCATGCTGGACAATCATCACCATGGCTCGCCGCATCTCTCGGTCTGGCTTCCGCAGCCCATGGATGTTCAGGAGAGCTTGATCGAGCTCGACCCCGAGCGCTTCTTTCGGCCGCCGTACGTGGGCCCCAGCGGCTGGGTCGGGGTCGTGCTCGATACCAAGCCGGACTGGCAGATGGTCCAGCGGCTGGTGCGCGATGCGTTCGTCTTCGTCGCGACGAAGAAGCTGGTGGCGCAGCTCACGGGGCCGCGGCTCGATTGAGGCTCAGCCCGTTGCCGCGAGCAGCGCGCGACACTGTTGAATGCGCTTGAACTGGCAGCGCTCCGCGTGCCGGAAGCCGCGGCTGCTCAACTCCAGCGCGCTCAAGTACAGCTGCAAGGGTGCCGGGTTGGCTCGTCGCACCTGGTGGCTCGCCGCCTGAATTTCGTCGATGGCGCGCGACGGCAGCAGCCGGCGCAGCGCCGTGAAGAGCAAGAAGGGATAGTCGAGCCAGCTGCTTTCGCGACTGGCGGCAGCGAGCCGTGCAGCGAGCACCGCGGCAGCCTCACAGTCCGCTTCATTCGTCGCGCGCCCGGCGCGAGCATTCTTCAACAGGGTCTCCAGCGGACCTGTGAGCACCCGCTCGGCATCCTTGGTGCGGCCTTCGGCGAGGGCCTCCCCGGCGACCTCCGCGAGCAGCGCCAGCAGACTGCCGGGCCTGGGACAGGCCCGCCGAGTTTGGCTGCTATCCGCGGGGGCCGTGGGGGTCGGCAGCGGCGCCACGGGCGTGCGCAGCAGCTCGGGGCCGGGCGCCGGCCGGAGCCACGCCGGCGAGCGCTGGATCGACGTGAAGGTGCCGGGCGCGAGCGGGATTGCCGCGCCCGCGGCCGAGAGCACCCGGTGCTGGTCCACGGCGGCCCGCACCGCATCGACCAGCTGATCGCCGGCGCAAGGCTTGCTCAGAAAGCGAAAGACCCCGGCCTCGTTGATCGCGGCGATGGCGGAGGCGAGGTCGGCTTCGCCGGTCAGCAAGACTCGAGTCGCCGCCGGTAGGAGCCGCTGTGTGCGCGCCAGGAACAGCGTGCCGTCGATCTGCGGCATCTTGAGGTCGCTCAGCACGACCTGAAAATCCGCGTCGCGCTCCAGCCGATCCAGCGCCGCGAGCGGATTGTTCTCGGTCACCACCTCGAAGTCAAACCCCAGCACCCTGCACAGCCCGTTGAGCAGGTTGGGGTCGTCGTCCACGCACAGGATGCGCGGCGTCTCGGGTCGCGCCGAGCTCCCGTCCCAGAGCGGATCTGTTCCCGAGCGAGACGAGCCGGCTGTCATCGATGCGTATTTCTCCCGTGCCCCTCACACACCGGTCGCTCGTTGCGCAGCCCGGCGGTGGTCCTTCGTCCATCAACGGCAGCGGCTTCGTCGCCTTGAGCTGCAAGGGTGATGGACACTGCGCAACCGGCGCGGCAGGCCCGAAGCGGAGCGGTCAGCGCCGCAGGGACAACGCGGCGAGGCGAGGCGCCGGCGCCCTCGCCCCGGCGACGTTGTGTGCGCTCAGGCGTACTGGGCTGTCCAGGGGCCGCTGATCTGGCGCGTGGCGGCGTTCAGGCGATTCCAGACGTTGATCAAGGCGATCGACAGCACCAGGGAGGACAGCGCCCGCTCGGAGTAGTGCTGCGCGGCCTCGTTCCAGACCTCGTCGGGCACGGCATCGCCCCGATCGGCGATGCGGGTGGTGGCTTCGGTCAGAGCCAGCGCGGCACGCTCGGCGTCGGAGTAGTACGGCGCCTCGCGCCAGGCGGCGACCGCGAAGATGCGCTCGTCCGGCTCGCCCAGCTTCTTCAGCGCGCGAGAGTGCAGATCCAGGCACACCGCGCAGCCGTTGATCTGGGACGCTCGCAGGTTCATCAGCTCCAGGGTCGAGCGCGGGACGTCACCCGCGGCCACGCTCTTGGAGAGCGCCATCATCGCGTCGTACGCTCCGGGCAAGGTCAGGGCGGGGCTCTTCATTCGTGCTTGCATGTTCGTTCTCCAGCTGTGGGGCCTCGCGGCCCGTCGTGTCTCCAGGACGATCGCGGCCTGCCGCGATCGACATCCGGACCTGCGCTTTTGTTGGGCGCTCAGCTATCGAGCGCCGCGCGCTTGCGGCGCAGCAGGGCGTGCTCGGCCGGGGCGGTCTGGACCTCCAGCGCGCGCTCCAGGAAGGCGCGCGCCTGGTCCAGGTGCCCGAGCGAGGCGTGCAGCTCGGCGTAGGTCGCCAGCGCGTAGGGGTAGCGCGCCACGAGCTCGCGCTCGGGGATGGCGTCCAGCTCGTCGAGGCCCGCGGTGGCGCCGTGCAACATGGCCACGGCCAGCGCTCGATTCACCTCCACGACCGGCGAGGGCGAGGCCGCGCGCAACAAATCATACAGCTCGATGATCTGGGCCCAGTCGGTGCTGGCGTGGCTCGCCGCGCGCGCGTGGCACGCGGCGATGCCGGCCTCCAGGTGAAAGCGCGACAGCTCCTCACCGCGCGCCGAGCGCGCGAGGTAGAGGAAGCCTTCGTCCAGCAGCTCGCGAGCCCAGCGCGAGCGATCTTGCTCGTGCAACAGTAGCAAGCTGCCGTCGTCTGCCCGGCGGGCAGCACTGCGCGCGACGTGGAAGCAGAACAAGGCGCGCAGCGCCTCCGCCGCAGGTGACGTCCAGCGCGGATCATCGCTCAGCAGGCGCACCAGCCGCAGAGACTCGCCGCACAGTGCGTCGTCGATGCCGCTCTCGCCGGTCGTCGTCGCGTAGCCCTCCGTGAACAGCTGATAGAGGACGTCCAGGATCGGGGGCTGGCGCGTGCCGAGCTCGCTCGGCTCGGGCAGCTCGAAGCGCGTGTGCGCCTCGCGCAGCGCCTGCTTGGCGCGCACGATGCGCTGCGCGATCGTGCGCTCGTCGGAGAGGAAGGCGCGCGCGATCTGCGCGGTGCTGAAGCCGAAGGCGATGCGCAGCGTGAGCGCGATCTGCGCCGCGCGCGACAGCGCCGGGTGACAGCACAGGAAGATCAGGCACAGCTCGTCGTCCAGCCCGGGCGCGGGGGCGCTCTCGTCCGCTGGTTCCTGCTCCGGCAGCGCCGCCTCGCGCCGCTCCTTGCGCAGCCCGTCCACCAGCGCGTTGTGCGCCACCCGCACCAGCCAGCCTTCGAGCGCCGCCTCATCGCCGCGCCAGCGCTCCAGCGCGCGCAGCCCGGCTTCTTGCACCGCCGCCTCCACGCGCGCCAGCTGATCCACGCCAAAGCGGCGCAACAGCGCGGCGACCAGGCGCCGGTGCGCGGCCTGGAAGGTGCGTGCGATGACCTCTCGCTGCTCGGGGGGCGGCGTGCCCTCGGCCACGGCTACCTCAGGCGCCGGCGGGGCGAGGCAGCTCTTCCACCGCGCGTACTTCCACGAAGCCGTTCTGGAGCCACAGGGTGGGGCAGGAGCGCGCGATGCCCACGGCCTCTTCCAGCGAGGCCGCTTCGATCAGGAACACGCCGCCCACCCCCTCCTTGCTCTCCATGAACGGCCCCTCCACGACCTGCCCGCCACGCACCGTGAGCCGCGCGCCGGTGCGATCCTGCAGCTTGTGCGACTGCAGGTACTGACCGCGCTCCTTGAGGGTGCCGAGCCAGTTGGCAAACTCCTGGAACATCTTCGGGGCCAGCGCCGCGTTGCTGCTGCGCTTGTCCAGATCCGCGCCACCCAGCAGAAGCATATATTTCGCCATGATTCCTCGTTCCTCCTGTCTCGCGCCCAGAACGCGCGAGCGGGACCCCGATCGACATCGGGACGGCGATTTTTGTTCTCCTGCCAGGCCGCGTTGCCGGCCGGTGCGCCAGTGAGCTATTTGCCGCGGCCCGCGAAGCCGCGCGCCAGCATCTCGACCTTCCACGCGGCGCCGCGGCCCACGATGTACAAGGTCTGCTTGTTGGGCCCGGCGAAGGCGATGTTCTGCGGCGCGCGCGCGATCGGGATGGTGCCCAGGTGCTGCCCGGTCGTGCTGAAGACCTGCACACCGCTCGGGGTGGCCGCGTACAGCCTTCCTTCGCTGTCGATCGCGAGCCCGTCCGCCCCGCTCGTGACCGTGCCGTTGTCGTTGCGAGTGACGGCGTCGTAGGCGGCGAAGTCGCGCCGATTCTGCAGGCTGCCGTCGGGCAGTAGATCGAACGCGAGCAGATACTCGCCGCCGGTGTTGTTGACGTAGAGCGTGTCCTCTTCGGTGCTCAAGGTGATGCCGTTCGGTCGCTCGATGCCCTCCGCGACGCGCTCCGCGGCGCCGCCCACGGGGATGTGATACACCGCTGGCGTGAGCGGCGGGGGAGGCGGCGTCGAGCCGTCCGCGGGCGCATTGGGGCCGGGCTCGGTGAAGTAGACGGCGCCTGTCGTGCTCACCACCAGATCATTGGGGCGCCCGTAGGGCTTGCCTTCGTAGTTGTCGCTCAGCACGCGCTCGCTGCCCGGCGGATAGATGATGCCGATGCGCGTCATGCCCGGAGTCGTCTGCACGCTGACGATGCGCCCCATCGGGTCCAAGCCGAGCGCGTTCGAGCCGTTGGTGTTCTCCAGGAAGGTGGACAGCTCATCGTCAGGCGCGATGCGCGTGATGCGGTTGGCGTTCGTCTCGGTAAAGATCAAGCTGCCCTCGGCCATGCCCAGCGGGCCCTCGGTGCCCTGAAAGCCCTCCGCGATCACGTGCACGACCGCGCCCTCGGCGACCACGCCGGCGATCGCCGGGGCCACGGTGTCCGTCGCGGGCGGCATCATGGCTGCCGTGGCGGGTGCGCCTGCCGGTGCTGCGGGGGCTGCCGTACTCCCTCCGGTGCCTTGGTTCGGCAAGGTCTCGGTTTGCGGGTTCGGTTCGCCTCCCTCGCCGTCGCTGGAGCAGCCGTACGCCGCCACCGCGCCACACACCAGCCACACGCTCGCCCAACTCCTGTTCACGATCCGCCTCCCAAGCAATGCGCCCGACCCGGGCGCATCCGCTTCCTAGGGGAAGGTGCCGCGCTTGGCCATGGCGGTTTGTTGAGGCGGCTTGCGCTCGGCGGCGAAAGGCCCAGTGGCCTCGGGCGGACCTCAGCGCGCGGTCCCGCGAGCGATCAGCGCCTGCGCCAGCCCGCGCATCAACGCCAGCGAGTTGCTCTTGCCGCGGAAGTGCAGCGAGTACCAGCCGCCATCCGCCTGCGTATCCAGCGGCACGAGCCCGACCAGTTGCACGTTGGCGCTGCGCAAGGCCGTCAGGGTGGGCACGATCTGCGCCGCCGAGAGCACGAGGGTTCCGCTGATCGCGGCGCGCACGTCGCTGCCGGACATGGTGGCGTGCAGCAAGGGCGCAGCAGGGACGGGCGCGCCGGGCGCGGGCACGGCGGGCTCCGTGGGGCGCGGCACCTCGAACGTCACGACACCGTCGGCCGTCGTCGCCGTCACGCCGAGCACGCCCTCGAGCGCGGCCGCATCGATCGTGCCCGCTTGCGGAGCGTCACCGGGCAGCTCGCTCAGCGGCTTGCTGGAGCGCAGCCGTGCGTCGCGCAACACGGAGCTGATCGACTGCGAGCCGGAGGCGAGCAACG
>DASTRX010000094.1:0-18469 GCA_035760985.1 Polyangiaceae bacterium | reverse complement strand
CGGCGTCGTCGAGCTGGGCGGCTGGCTCGGCTTGCTCACGGGCAGCCTCGGCAAGCTGGCCCAGGACGTGATCTTGCTCTGCCAGAGCGAGGTCGCCGAGCTGGCAGAGGCGCCGCCCGGGCAGCGCGGCGGCAGCAGCAGCATGCCGCAGAAGAACAACCCGATGCGCAGCGAGCAGATCCTGGCGGCGGCGCGGCGCGCCGGCGCCGAGCTGGTGGCGCTGCAGCTGGCCCTGGTGCAGGAGCACGAGCGCGGCACCCACGGCTGGCAGGTGGAGTGGCTGTCCCTGTCGCCGCTGCTGGCGCTGGCGGCGGGCGCGCTCCATCACACGCTCATCTTGCTCCAGGAGCTGGAGGTGGACGCGGCGCGCATGCGAGCCAACCTGCTCGCGCCGCCGGCGGGCGCCTTCGCCGAGGCGGCGGTCGGAGCGCTCTCGGAGCACCTACCGCGGCCGGAGGCCCAAGCGCGGGTCGCGTCTTGCGCCGCGCGGGCGCGCGCCGAGGGCCGCACCTTGGTGCAGGTGCTGGAGGCCGAGCTGGGGCCGCACCACGCCATCGACTGGGCGTGGCTGGCGCAGCCCGAGAACCATCTCGGCCAGGCGCTGGCCTGGGTCGATCAGAGCGTCTCCGCGCTGCGAGCCGCCAGCGCCGCGATCGCGGGTTGACGGCCCCCGGCTCAACCCCAGACTTCGTTCGCGATCTCGACCACCAGCCGCAGCTTGGCGATCTCCTCCTCGACGGTCAGATCGTTGCCGTGCTCGGAGCTGGAGAAGCCACACTGCGGGCTCAAGGCCAGGTTGTCGAGCGGGACGTAGCGCGCGGCCTCTTCGATGCGCCGCTTGATCACGTCCTTTGACTCCAGCTCCGGCCGCTTCGACGTGATCAGCCCGAGCACCACCAGCTTGTTCTTGGGCACGAAGCGCAGCGGCTCGAACCCGCCCGAACGCGAATCGTCGTACTCGAGGAAGAAGCCATCGACGCCGATCTCGTTGAACAGCGTCTCAGCCACCGCCTCGTAGCTCCCCTCCGCCACCCAGGCGCTGCGGAAGTTGCCGCGGCACAGGTGGATGCAGGTGGTGAAACCCGGCGGGCGATCGCGCACCGAGTCGCTGATCAGCTTGGCGTAGACCGAGGGCAGCTTGTTCGGATCTTCGCCGATGCTGCGCGCGCGCTCGCGATGCTCCGGATCACAGAGATAGGCGAGGTTGGTGTCGTCCAGCTGCAGATACGTGCAACCCGCGGCGGCCAGATCCGCCAGCTCCTCGCGATACACGCGCGACAGATCCTGGAAGAACTCGGCGATGTCCGGGTACGCGCTCTGGTCGACGCTGCCGCGCCCGCCCCGGAAGTGCAACATGCTCGGCGAGGGGATGCAGAGCTTGGCCGTGCGCGAAGTGGCGCTCTTCAGAAAGCGGAAATCGTCGACCGCCACGCCGCCCTGCGGGCGCTCCAGGCGCTGCGCCACGCCCAGCACCGGGGGCGAGAAGTCGATCTCCTTGCCCTGACCGCGAAATTTCACCTTGTACGAAGACGACGACACGGTGACGCCGTGGATGCGCTTCAGAAAGTCCACGTGAAAGATGGCGCGGCGGAACTCCCCATCCGTGACGCCTTGCAGCCCCACGTCCTCCTGGAGCTTGACGACGCTGCGGATGCAGCGATCTTCCAGCGCCCGCAGCTCGGCGGCGGAGATCTCTCCCTGCTCGTGCTGCCTGCGGGCGAGCAGCAGCTCCTTGGGGCGAAGCAAACTTCCGACGTGATCGGCACGAAAGGGCGGGCTGGTGCGACGCATTGCATTCGTCTAACGCGTCTGCGGCGGCGCCGCAGTAGGAAGCGCTCGCCGCGCTAGACCCAGCGGCACTTTTCCTCGCAGGCCAGCAAGAAGCTGGGAAAATTCCGTTGCGTTCGCAGGCACGCCCGAGCAACCATCCATCGCTGATCCGCACGTCTCTGTTCTCGTCACGGATCCCAGATGCGTCATTCTTTGCTCGTCACGGCCGGCACCGCGCTGCTGTTCGGCTTCTCTTGCACGGACACGTCCTCCGTGCCGAGCGGCGGTCCCGCGGGCGCCGTGGGCACGGCCGCCTCGGGGGCCTCCGGCGAGGGCCAGCCCACTGCTGCCAGCTCCGCAGCGAGCAGCGCGGGCGGCGTTCCCAGCTCCGGCTCCGCCGAGGTGCGCGGCAGCACGCCGCTCGCGGTCGCTGCGGGCTCGGCGGGCAACCCCGGCGGCGCTGCGGGCGTGGAGCCCGTCGCCGGCGCCGCCGCCGGGGATGCCGGCGCGCCTCTGCCGCCGGCCGTCGACGAGCGCTGCCAGGCGCCGAGCGACACGACGATTCCGCCGGTGCGCTGGACGGAGCTGGTGAGCGGCCTCGAGCAGCCGATCTACGTCACGGCCGCGCCGGGCGACGGCGCGCGTCTGTTCGTGATCGAGAAGCCGGGCCGCATTCGCGTGCTGCGCGACGGGCAGCTGCTGGAGGAGCCGTTCCTCGACATCACCGACCGCGTGCAGAGCAGCGTCGAGGAGATGGGCCTGCTCGGGCTGGCGTTTCATCCGCGCTACGCGGACAACGGGCTGTTCTATCTCACTTACTCTACCGACCCCCAGGGCGGCAGCAATCCCGCTCACACGGAGGTGCTGGCGGAGTTTCACGTGCGAGCCGGCGATCCCGAGCGCGCGGACACGGCCGAGCGGCGCCTGCTCACGGTGGCCAAGCCGCAAGGCAATCACAACGGCGGCAACCTGCAGTTCCGCGCCGATGGCTTTCTCTACTACGGCGTGGGCGACGGCGGTGGCGCCGATGACGAGCACGGCAGCGCGGGCAACGGGCAGGCGCTCGACACCTTCATGGGCAAGCTGCTGCGCATCGACGTCGACGGCCGCGGCGCCGGCGCTGACGGTCAATACGCGATCCCTCCTGGCAACTACGCGGAGCGCGACCCGCGCGCGTTGCCGGAGCTGTGGAGCGTGGGGCTGCGCAACCCCTGGCGCTTCAGCTTCGATCGCTGCAACGGCGATCTGTACATCGGCGACGTGGGGCAGGAGGGCAGGGAAGAGGTCGACTACATCCCGGGCAGCGATGGCAGCGGGCGCAACTTCGGCTGGCGGCTGATGGAGGCGGAGAACTGCTTCAATCCCGACACCGGCTGCGACGCGAGCGCGCAAGGGCTGACGCTGCCGCTGGCGAGCTACGGGCGCCAGGTCGGTCAATGCATCATCGGCGGCTACGTCTATCGCGGCAGCGCCATCCCGGCCTTGCGCGGCGCCTATCTCTACGGCGACTACGAATCGGCCGTGTTCTTCGCCTTGCGGGCGCAGGCGGCCGGCGCCGCCGCGGAGCCGGTCGACATCACCGCCAACCTCAACCCCGGGAAGGCCATCGACGAGATCACCTCGTTCGGGCAAGACAATGCCGGTGAGCTGTACCTGACGACGTTCACGGGCTCCGTGTATCGCCTCGACCCGCGCTGAGCGGGGGTCCGGGCCAGGGAAGCAACGAAGAGGGGGAGGGGCGAAGGCGGGCAGCGGGTCATCCTGCTGTCGCGCGGGGCTGGACGGCGCCGAGCCCTTGACCCCTGGGCCCCTGGCCCCCTAGACCCCTTCCGTGGCTGGAAACTCCTTTGGTCAAGCGTTCCGAATCACTACAGCCGGCGAATCGCACGGTCCCGGCAATGTCGTGATCATCGACGGCTGCCCGCCGGGGCTGGAGCTGACGCCGGAGCTGCTGGCGAAGGACCTGGCGCGGCGCCGGCCGGGGCAGAGCAAGATCGTGACGCAACGCCAGGAGGCGGATGAGCCGGAGATCCTGGCCGGAGTGTTCGAGGGCCGTACCACGGGCACCAGCATCGCGATCTTGATCCGCAACACGGATGCCAAGAGCAAGGACTACTCCAACATCAAGGACACGTACCGTCCGGGTCACGCTGACTACACCTTCGATCGCAAGTACGGCTTTCGCGACTATCGCGGCGGCGGTCGCTCGAGCGCGCGCGAGACCACCGCGCGCGTCGCGGCGGGCGCGGTCGCGAAGCAGCTGCTCGCCGCGCACCTGGGCGTGCGCATCGTGGGCTACGTGAAGCAGGTCGGCGACATCGTCGCCGACGTGCCCGATCCGGCTGCGGTCACCCTGGAGCAGGTGGAGGTGCTGCCCGACGGTGAGCCCAACATCGTGCGCTGCCCCGACGTGCAGAAGGTGCCCGCGATGATCCAGCTGATCGAGGCCGTGCGCAAAGATCAGGACTCGATCGGAGGCGTGGCCGAGCTGGTGGCGACGGGCGTGCCTGCCGGTCTGGGCGAGCCCGTGTTCGACAAGCTGAAGGCCGACCTGGCCAAGGCGCTGTTCAGCCTGCCCGCGGTGCTCGGGGTGGAGTACGGCAGCGGCTTTGCTTGCGCGACCCTGCGCGGCAGCGCCCACAATGATCCCTTCGTGCTCGATCCCGCGGCACCGCCCCCGGCGGGCGGGGTGCCGCGCATCCGCACCAACAAGAATCATCACGGCGGCATGTTGGGGGGCATCTCCAGCGGCATGCCGATCGTGCTGCGAGCCGCGGTCAAGCCCACCAGCAGCCTGCCGCGCCCGCAGGACACCGTGAATCGCCAGGGAGAAGCCACGACCGTGCGCACCACGGGCCGTCATGATCCGTGCTTGCTGCCGCGCTTCATCCCGATGGGCGAAGCGATGGTCGCGCTGGTGCTCGCCGATCACTACCTGCGCCAGCGCGCGCAAACCGGCGCTGCTCTGTAAACCGCTGCTCTGTAAACCGCTGCTCTGTAAACTGCTGCTCTGTAACAGGGCGCCGTAGACGTCAGCGCAGGAAGGGCGGGTCGGACCGCTCGTCGGATGCGAGCACGCGCCGCAGCACGACCAGGCGCCCCGTGTCCCGCGCGCGCCACATCAACTGATCGTCCTGCACGCAGTAGTCGAAGAACTGCTTCGGATCGTCGGTCAAGGGATCGATGTCGCCGCCGATCACCACGGCCTTTTCGATCACGCCGTACAAGCCCTCGCTGTTGATCGCGCTCTCGCGCCGCTTCGAGCAGTTGCAGACGCCGCCGACGGACGTACAGGACATCATGCCGGCGCTGAGCGTCGCGCAGACCGAGCTCATCTTGTCGGCTCGGATCGACACGTCGAAGGTGGCGTTCAGGCAGGTGCGCGTCAGCTGCATGGACACCGTGTCGAGCCGGATGCGCTGGTCGCTGGCGATGCCCTGAGCAAACGTGATCTGTCCCTTCCATTCGGACGTCACGCTCGACACGGCGTTGTAGCAAGCGCCGGTATCCAGGTTCATCACCGTCTGGCCCCAGATCTGCAGCGCCTTGCGGCTGGTGGTCTGCTTGCTGCAGGTGTCCACCATCTCCCAGGTGCCCGCGAGCAGCCCGCCGCACGGCTCGAACTCACCGCTGCACACGGCGGAATCGCTATCGACCAGGCCCTGGAGCTCCGAGGGATCACCCGGGTCGATCAGCGCCACGCTCGGGTCCTGAGCGATGCTGCTGTCCACGTCCTTGGGCGAATAGTCCGTGCCGAGGTCCACCGGCGCCGCGGGACCGCACGCTGAGAACGCCAGCGACACGAGCACTGCTGTGCTCCAATGGTGCACGCTCCGCCGACCCTGCGAAGCTTGCTTCGCGAGAGCCCCGGAGGGGGCGGGTGGCTGCTCCAGGCGCGGGGTGTCACCGCAGAAGCATCCTGCCCGCCGTCGACCCCAGGTGAGGAAACGACGCACCACAGGCCAATTCTGACAACCGGAGCATCCCCGCACAAGCGGCAACTGATGCCGCTTCTCGAGAGCGCCTCGAGCGGTCTGGTTTCGCGGGTTTTCGGCGTCCATCGAGGGCGGACTCGGCTGACAAGCCGAGCGCTTTTGGCACAGAGCTTCGCTGCGCGCGCTCGCTCCAAAGGGGCGCCCGCGCCGATGGGCTAGTGCCCGCAGCTCAGGGGCAAGCGGCGCTGACGCGCTGTTGCAGCGGAGAATTGGGCCAATCGCTGGCAAACGCGGCGGCAGCCGCGCGCGCGGCCTCCTGCTGCCCCGCGCGGCACAGCGCATCGACGCGCAGCGCGTCGGCTTCCATCGCGAGACTGGGCTGCCCGAAGCGCTCCCGATACTCGCTCAGCTGCTGCAGCGCGCGGCTCGGTGCCCCCGCCTGCAGCTCCTTGCGGATCACGGACAAGGCAGCGATTTCCTCCCCCAACTGGCCGCTCAGCGCAGGTGCGGCAGGCTCTTCGGCTGCCGGAGCCGCCGGCTTTTCCTGCGGCTTTTCCGCGCGCTCGAGCGGCGCCCGGCGCGCCGTGCTGCGCGCAGCGACGGGGCGAGCCTCCTTGCTTTCGGCTCGGTCTTCGCTGGGCTGCGGGGCGATCGGCTCCGCCTGTTGCACCGGTGCTTCGGGAGGAGGCGGCGCCACCTCCGCGGGCTCGGCGAGGTGCGGCGCCGCGACCACGGGCTCGGGCGGCGTCACGGGCGGGGCCGCTGGCGCTGCCGGTCCGGCAGCGGGTGGGGCTGCAGCGGGCGCCACTGCGGCGGGGGGCGCCGTCTTCGCGCTCTGCTGGCTCGCCTGGGGCCAGCCCAGCAGAACTCCCGCCGTCGCCGCGGCGAGCGCGGCGGCCATGGCACCCGCCTTCAGTCCCCAGCCGGTGCTCGCCGCGGCACGCACCGCTTCGCTCAACGACGACACGCCAGCGCCCGCCGCGATGCCGGCGAGCCAGCGCGCCTTCACGCGCGCCTCATCCTCGGCGGAAGGGTCATCGGCGCCGCGGGCATCCGCAATCAGCTGACGCGCTGCTGCGCTCAGCTCGGGGCCTAGCTGATCATTCACCGTTGGTCTCGGTTGAGATGCCTACCGCCTCAGTCTTGTCCGGTTGCGGGCTCCCGCCAGAATCCTCGGAGCGCGTTGCCCCGCCCGAACTCGAGAGGGTGTTCTTGGAAGCCGACGCTGCACGCAGCGCCTTTTCGAAACTCTGCCGACCTCTCCGCAGTCGGCTATAGGCCGTGTTCAGGTTGATGCCAAGCGCTTCGGCGGCTTCCACCACGCTTCCCTCCTCCAGATCCACCAACACCAACATTTGCCGCTCTTTGTCGTCGAGCTGGC
This sequence comes from Polyangiaceae bacterium, assembly GCA_035760985.1. Classification (GTDB taxonomy): domain Bacteria; phylum Myxococcota_A; class Polyangia; order Polyangiales; family Polyangiaceae; genus SZUA-265. Next base: position 11,383 of record DASTRX010000094.1, on the reverse strand, counting down.
CCAGAGCAACGTGCAACAGCCGACTCGCCTCGCGTTGCTGCAAAATGCGATCGGGTGTTTCCGTGGGTGATTCGAGCTCCGACTGTTCGGGGCTCCAGCGCGCGCGCTCGCGCCGTGCGCGACGCTTGTGGTCGCTCGCGACGCGCAACAGGATCCCGTAGATCCAAGTCTTCAGGCTAGATTGGTGCTGAAAATCCAGCCAACGGCGGTGCAGCACGAGGAACACGTCCTGCGCGGCATCGTCGAGCGCGTGCTCGGCTACGCCCAGCCGGCGCAGGCTCCTCCACACCATCGCGAAATGGCGTTCGAACGCCTGTTCCGGAGTGGTGCACTCGTCTCGTTCGGCGTCTACCATCCGCGGCTCCACTCCTCCGGCGCTACCCCAGGTAGCTCGGTCCCGAGCAGCGCCGCCCCAGGCGGCGCTTTCCCGGGTCGGGGCGGGGTGGAATGCGGGCTGTCCTGCCCCCGCGGGCACAAACGGAGCAGCGGAGCCACCCACACCACTGATGAAGTGGGTGAGGAAGCTCCACGAACCCGCTGCCGCCGGGATCGGTGGACAGGTGGAAAACACATGAGCTGAGTGGGGCGCCAGGCACCCTTCCGTTCAAAAACGCGCGCCGACGCCGGCCCCCAGGATGGGGCCGATACCCCATAACTGAAAGACATCGCTGGCGTTGCAATCCTTGCATTTTTTCGCGCTGAAAGTGCGGGGATGTTGCCAGGTGAATCCTGGCAGAACGGAGATGAACACTGGGCCGAACACCTCGGTGCGGAGGTCCAGGTAAGCCGTGAGTGCCTCGGTGTGGTTTGTCTGCCCCGAATTGGTCTCGCGCAGCCCGCGCGAACGCCACCCCAGCCAGATCAACTCGGGGCTCAGACACGGCACGGCGCGCAGCGGCCCGGCGCTCCAGACCTCGTAACAGGCGGTCAGCCCCAGCACCTTGCGGTCCATCTCCAGCAGCCCGTCGCGATCGAAGATCGCGACTCTGCTGGAAGGCCAGTACGCTCCGCTCACGAGCAGCTCGAAGGGACCCCAGGCGCCCCCCACGGCGCCACCCACGCCGAGGCCGAGACCCGGCTGCAAGCCGAGCGCGGCAACCCCGTGCGCGCGCATCACGCCACCCCAGCCGTGCCGCGGAGGAGCAGGGGGTGGAACCCGCGACGGCTCGTCGTGCTCCGGCGGCTGCCCCGAATCCAGGCTCGGACCGAGCGCGGGCGGCGGCACGGCGGCTGGCGGCGCTGGCGCTGGCGGCGCGCTCTTGGCCTCGGACTCCATGATCATGGCCAGCAGCAAGGCGATCGCTTGTTGCAGCTCCTGGCAGCTCTCGCCCCGCAGGGTGCGCCGCCCGAGATTGCTCTCGCTACGCGTCTCCAGATCGACCAGCCACTGCTCGCCGTCGCGGCTGATCTGCGCGTGCGCCTCGGTCGGGCGCGGCGTCACGCCGCGCGCCACCAATTCCAGCGCTCGCTCCGCGACGCTGGCTCCGTCGCAGCTCGGATCCGAGCTCGTCCAGCTGAGCTGGAGCGGGCTCGGGGCCGCGTCCGTGGTCTGGGCCTGCGCGAAGGGCGCTGCCAGCAGCACTGGCAGGGCCAGACACAGCACGCGGCGGCAAGACGCGGGGGCGAGCATGCGACATCGAACTTACGCCGCTAGCGCTTCAGGGGCAATCTGCGCGTCCGCTCGCGCCGCCCGTTCCGCTCGAGCCCGTGAGAAAGGGGCCCGGGCGCGCGGCGGGCCCGCCTCGGAACGGCACGGCGCGAGCCTTGCCGCCTTCGGTGCGCATCGTGTAGCTTGCAGCACCCGCAGCTGGCGCGCGCGCTCCGCTCGCCATTCCCCCCAGGAGGTTGCAGGCTTTGCTTTCGAGAATGCTTCCGCGGGGTCGTGGCGCCGCCCCCCGAGTCGCGCTGCCGCTGCTCGGTCTCCTGCCGGCCTGCTCGGCGGCGCTGCTGGTGCTGGGCACGGCGAGCACCGCTCGGGCCTTGCCGCTCGTCACGATCTCGGGCAGCGCCCGCGGCCTCTACGGTTCCCCTGCGGACGACCTGCGCTTGAACCCGTACGGGGGAGGGATCGGCCTGCGCCTCGGCGTCACGCTCCCGGCCTCGCTCTACCTCGGCGGCTCGTTCGATTACTTTTTCGGCGAGTCGGAGACCAACACGGCGGAGATCGAGCAATCCGTCTCGCTGCTCCAGGTGATGGCCCGCGTCGGGTATGATCTGGGCATTGGCTCCGTCACGCTGCGCCCTCAGCTGGGCCTGGGCCTGGCCCAGAGCGCCGTCGATTTCGGCGGCCTCAGCACCTCCGAGTCGGATTTTGCGCTAGCGCCGGGCGCCGAGTTCATCTTCGGCCTGGGCCTGCTCTCGCTGAGCGCGGAAGCCAACTACAACGTGGTCTTCGCGGGTGACGAAGAGCAGGTCACGAACGCCTGGATCCTCGGGCTGGGGCTCGGCGTCAGCTTCTGAGCGGCCTCAATCGGCGCTCGCAGCGTCCGGGCGGCGCGTGCCCAGCATCACCTCGCCCGCCTCACGCAGGCGGCGCTGCACCGTCGACTGCGAACAGTCGCAGAGCTCGGCGATGCGCGGCAGCGTCTCGCCGTCGATGAAGCGCAACAACCACGGCTCGCGCAGGCTCGGCGGCATCGAGCGCAGCCGGTCGAGCAGCACGGCCAGATCGGCGTGCAATTCGGGGCTCGCGTCGGTGCTCTCGAGCGGGGTCACCTCTTCGACCTGCGCCAGGCTCAGCTTCGAATACAGCCAGGGGCGGCCGCGCTGGCGCCAGGCGAGGCGCGTGGCGATGGTCGCGAGCCAGGCCTTGATCGAGGACAGCCCGCGCAGCTTGTGGAACTCCTGATAGATGACCAGGAACACTTCCTGAACCAGATCGTCGACGCCATTGTTCGGGCCCAGGATGCGCGTGCCGATGCTGGCCACGTAGCGCTCGTACTCGTGGAACAGCTCCAGAAACGACTCCGGAGGCGGCGGGACCGCGGGCTCGATCGAACCGTCCAGGCGCACGCTGCTGGGGATCGGCTCCGGGAAAATCCCCAAGCGCAGCTCGGCATCGAGCGGCACGGGCACCTCCGCGACCTGCGCCGGCGCGGGGCGCCGCTCGCGGCTGAGCCGACCGCGCTCCAGCAGATCGCGCACCACGACCCGCGACTCGGAGTCCGGACGCGCGCGCGCCGGCGCCAGCGGGACGGGGTCCGTGGGACGATCGGACTCCGGATCCTCAGCAGCGCTCGCCCCGACGGATCCTCGCAGCTCGCCCATGTGGCCCGAGCGTACGCCCCTGCCGAATGGCGTCGCAAGCCACACGCAGAAGTCCGGTGTTAAATGGTGTTAATATTGTGCCTGCATTTCCAAGTTGCACACTAGTCGGAAATTCAAAAGAAATCTGACGAGGCGCTCAGTGGTGGCTCGGCCCTCCACGGCACCGGGCCCCGCCAGGAGGGCCCGCCGCGCGCCGGAGTCTGCACGGAGCTGCTCGGGCAAGAACCGTCACCACACGGCCCGAGCCGACAACTTTCGCCCCGCAAAGCTCCGGGTCTGTGCCATGGTCGCGCGCCCTCGAGCACCGGAGCGCGCTGCCTCGACTTCCGCTCCAGCACGGCGATCCGGCGCAGCCCGATTCCCGATCGAGTCAGCACAGATCAATACAGCATGAGTCGCGTGCCGCAGTTTTCTATCCAGAGTGTATGATTTGATCGTGACCGCAATGATGCTTCGCCACCGTGAACGACCGCATGCGGGTGAGCGCGTTGCGTTCGTCCTTTCCATCTCCGGCGGGAGCCATTAGGCTCGCGCCGCAGCCCGAAAAAAAAGCCGCGCCCGGAGCATGGTGCAACAAACACGAACGCACCGGCACTGAAGTCCAACGCGCCGCAATTCTGTCCATGGATTCAAATGCAGCCAAATACGGCTGCGTAAGAATTCTTGCAGGTAGGCGTAAGTCTTCTCGAAGACACGATTTTGGCTGACTAGATCCAGAGGCGCTCCTACACTCCTCCCTCGGTGGCGGAGATCGCCATCACACTCAGTGCCAGCACTGAGTGGCAAGGCACTCAGTACCATTGCTGGGTGTCAATACACTCAGTGCCATTAGTCAGTGCAAATTCAGAACTGCTAGATGAGGCGTGCTAGAAGAGGCTCGCCCTCGAGGATCGCCTCGAGGCCTCGGGCAGGAACCTGACCTCAACCTCGGGTCAGTTTCACGCCACAACTGGGCGTCTCATTCCCAGTCGGCATGTCTAACCATCTGCGCAGAATCAGGACCTGGAGGACTCTGTGAAGAACCAAATCAAGCTCGTGAACTTTAGAGCGTTCAGCATCGGCTTCAGCGCCGCGCTGCTGGCCCTCGCTTGCGGCAGCGACGACAAGGGCGACACCGGCAGCAAGGGACAGGACACCGGCGGCGGCGCCGACATCCCCGCGACGCAGGACATCGCGCCGAAGGAGGAGACCTGCGCTGACAACCCGCTGCTCGCCGGTTGCCAGGGCACGCAGGGCACGCCCTCGCAGGGGCCTGCTGCTACCCCGGGCGGTGGCAATGCTCGTCCCGCGGGTGGTGACAGCGAGGCCGACCTGGCGAAGGCCGCTGCCGAGAACGTGCTGAAGGCCAACTGCGGCCAGTGCCACGGCTCGACCCTGACCCCCCAGGGCGCCCAGGCCGGCATGAACTACATCGACGACATCGACAAGCTCGTCGAGAACGGCAAGATCACCCCCCTCAACAGCGCCACCTCCAAGGTCGTGCAGCGCATGGAGCGCGGTGAGATGCCGCCCGTCAGCTCGGGCTTGCCCGCGGTGACGGATGCGGACATCGCCATCGTGTCCTCCTACATCGACAACCCGCGCTTCTGGCCCGACTACGCTGACCAGGGCGGCAACTGCACCGACAAGGGCCAGGTGGTCGACTTCGATCAGCTGTTCCAGGACATCAACGACGATCTGCGCAGCGCCGACGCGGACGATCGCGTGTTCTTCCGCTACATCTCGCTCACCAACCGCTTCACGGCGGGCCAGTGCGCGGAAGCTCTCGACAAGGATCGCGAGGGCATGACCAAGATGATCAACATGCTCTCGGTTGATGCTCGGATCCGCCAGCCGGTTCCGGTCAACTCTGACGAGACCTTGTTCCGCATCGACCTGCGCGACTTGGATTGGAACCGTGCGATCTCGGTCAACGGTCAAAACTTCAACGACGTGTGGGAGGCCATTGCAGACGCCAACCCGTACGCCGTCGAGTTCGTGGGTGATGACGCGGATGACGCCAAGGATGATGCGCAGACGGCCTTCCCGGTGCAGTTCGCGGATCAGATGAATGACGTCGCGATCATCGGTAACCTGTACTACGCGATCATCAACGTCGACGTGAACCAGTCGATCAACGACTTCATCATCAACCAGCTGGGCGTCGACACCCTGCAGAACACGCTCGACATCAAGGACCAGATCCGCGCCGGTACCACCAAGTCCCGCATCTCGCGCCAGGATCGCGTGGTCGAGCGCGATGAGATCGTCGTCCGCAGCGGTGCTCTGTGGCAGAGCTTCGACTTCGAGGACAATCAAGGCAACGAGAGCATCTTCGAGGACGTGTTCGACTTCACGCCGGGCGGCAGCGAAGCCATCTTCACCCTGCCGAACGGCCTCCTGGGCTTCATCATCGCCGACGCCAACGGCAACATCGTGGAGGACTCGGACATTCTGCTGGATACCAGCCAGAATAACTTCCGCGCCATCACGAGCGTTTCCTGCTCGAACTGCCACTCCACGGGCTTCATCCCGGTGGTGGACGAGGTCGGCCCGATCGCCCTGGCGAGCGCGCGTGACATCGGCCTCAACCGTGACGAGGTGGAGCAGATCGAGGGCATCTACGTGAGCCCGCAGGAGTTCGCGGCTCAGGTCAAGGAAGACTCCGAGAACTTCTTCCAGCGCGCTCTGCAGCAGGCCAACCTGCCCACGCAGGGTGGTGATCCCGTCGCCAGCGTGTTCCTGCGCTTTGACCAGGACATCCGGATCGAGGACGCCGCCGGCGACCTCGGCCTGACGCCCGACGAGCTGCGGGATAACCTGTCGGATCTCGATCCGCAGCTGGAGGTGCTGGATAGCGGTACGATCGACCGCGACGACTTCACCAACCTCTACGTCCAGAGCCTCTGCATCCTGTCGACGGTTCTCGACAACCAGCCGGCCGCCGCCGATTGCGACGCCGCTGGTGGCGATGCCGTCGGCCTCGGTCAGTGATATAGTGGACAGAATGGAGCTGCGCGGGGTGTGAGGACGCTTCCCGCGCAGCCCGCCTAACCAGCCCCCTCGAACGCCGCTGGGCGCCTGAGGGGGCTGTAGGTGGTTAGGTTCAGCAGAGCTGGCCTGGGTGTAAGAAGAGGATGGACTCGTTCCAGAATTTGGGCACCCCAAACCGTTCGCGGTTTGGGGTGTTCAAGTTATCAAAGCCAAAGAGACTGAAGGCCCGGCACGGGTTGCCGGACAGCGTCTCTCAGGGCTCATTTGTCTACCGCGCGCTGAGCGAGCTCGATGCGGATGGCGCGTGGGGTACGTGGCTCGGTGAGCAGCGGGATTCGGCGGGGAATACCCAGCCGGTGCTGCTCAAGCACACGGGAGAGAACAATCGCACGCGCGCTGGAGCCGATGCGCTCTGGCTCGAAGCGTTGCTGACGCTGAAGCTCAATGGGCCCCAGGTGGTGCCATTGCTGGACTACGGCGTCCTGGATGGCCGCCCTTTCGCGGTCTATGGGTTCGAGGAAGGGGTCTTCCTCGCTCAGATCATCGAAGGCCTGCGGGAGCGAGGGCGCCGCTTGCCCTCCGGCGTGGCCGTCGGAATCATTCTTCAGGCGTGCGACCTGGTGCGCCGCCTGCACAAGCTCAGCCTCGACGACGAAGAGGCGGGCGGGTTCGTTCATGGCTCGCTCTGCCCGCGCAACTTTCTGTTGACCGAGCGCGGTGACGTCAAAGTGATGGGCCTGATCGGCGCGAGGCCGATCGGCAGGGTGGTGGGGCGTGAGCACGTCCCCGCGGCGGCGCTGGCGTATGCGTCGCCCGAGCTGCTGAGTGGCGCGCCGGTGACCGCAGCGGTCGACGTGCACTCCCTCGGAGCGGTGCTCCAGGAGCTGCTGGGCGCCGCGCCCGCCGCAGACGGCGAGCGGGACGATCTGGGCGCGATCGTGCGCGATCTGCTGCGTGCGGGGCCGAGCGCCGGCTTCACGAACGTGGACAATTTCGCGGCCGCGCTGCAGGACGCGGTGCGCCGCACCGGGACGGTGGTCGCGCGCCAGAGCATCAGCGCTCAGGTCCGCGGCGTGTGCGAGCAGTATCTGCTGGAGCGCCGGCGCCAGGTGCGCAGCCTCCGCGAGATCGAGTGGGCCGATCAGCGCGAGGCCGCCGCCAGCGCGCCGCCGCCCTCCGAGGATGTCGAGCAATTGACCGAGGCCGAGTCGGCGGGTGGCGCTGAGGCGCCCGAGCCGGCCGAGGCCAGTCTGGCCCTGGGCGAGTACCAGGAAGACGGCGGGGATGACGCCGTCACGCGGATCTACGACGGCGAGGATCTCGAGTCGGAGGGTCCCTCGCAGCCGCAAGCCTGGATGCATGACAGCAACCCGCCGGAAGGCGCGCGCCAGGGCTGGTCGCGCTGGGTGGTGGTTGGCTTGCTGGGCGTGCTGGTGGCGGTAGCGTCGGGAGCCGCGGTGATGGCGAGCCGCTCCGTGGCGCGCGCGCCGCGCGAGGTGCCGACCGCCGAGACGCGAGTGGCGGCTGCCAGCGCGGGCAATCCAAGCACAGCCACTCCGAGTGCGGCCCCGAAGGGCGAGGGCTCGGCTGCGAATGCAGCGGATGGAAAGCCCCCGGCGGCCGAAGCACCCAGCGCGGCGACGAGCGCGAAGGCCACGGCGCCCGCTGCGGCGGTGACGGAGGAAACGGACGACGAGGCGGAGGAGGCCCCCGCGCGGGGTACCACGGCGGCCCGGCGCAGCTCGGAACGAGGTGCCGGGCGTGCGGTGCTGCGCAAGGTAGCTGCCACGCCGAAGCGCGCGCCGACGCGCGCCGCATCGGCCGAGGCGCCTGCGCGCGCCGAGGCGGAGCCCGCGACCGTCGGGGTGAGCGATCTGCCCGAGGCGCCGGCGGACGCCGAGCCCGCTGCTCCGCCCAGCCCGCCGCCGGCGGCGGAGCCGAAGCCAGCTGCAGCCAAGCCGGCGGACGGCGATCTGGTGATCGAAGAGGGCCAGCCCAAGCTGGCGTACCTGACGGTGGACGCCAATCCGTACGCCACGGTGTACATCGACGGCGACAAGAAGGGCGTCACGCCACTGGTGCGGATCGAGCTTCAACCGGGGCTGCACCGCATGATCGCGCGCACGGAAGACGGGCGCACGAAGCGGTTCACGCTTCAGCTCGATGCTGGTAAGACGGAGACCGTCAAGGTCACCTGGGGCGAGGGCGAGTAAACGGCGCCAGCCGGGAGCCCCCGAGCCCGCTCTTCATTTCAAGCACGAGGACGTCGGAAGCGATGCGTTCGAGAGTTGCGCCGCGTGGATTGGTCGCTGCTGCTGCACTGGGGTTGCTGCTGGCCAGTGGTAGCGCGTTCGCCGCCGATGAGGCCCAGCCGGATGGCGCGGCCGCCGAGCCTCAAAACGAGGAGACGGGCAAGCTCGATCAGGCGGTCAAGGCCATCGATGAGCTCAAGTACGCCGAGGCGCAGCAGCTGCTGTTCTCGGTGGTGCAGTCCGGGCACGCGACGTCCGAGCAGCTGGCGAAGGCCTACTTCAACATCGGTCAATGCGAGGCGGCGCTCGGCAACGACGTCGAAGCGACCGACGCCTTCTATCTCGCGTTGATGATCCAGCCGGCGACGCTGTTTCCGCCGGGTGGTTCTCCCAAGATTCGCCAGCGCCTGAACGAGGCGCGCAGCCGGGTGACGGAAGTGGGGGTGCTCGATGCTTCCGCCAGTCTGCAGGACGGCGTGCTGAACGTGAGCCTTCGCAACGACCCTCTGAAGCTGGTCAAGAACATCGAGGTCGTCACCACGCGGGCCGGCGGGGACGTGGGCCACGCCAAGCTGGACGGCAAGGCGTCGCGCGTGGAGATCGAGCCGGACGTGCAGAGCATCCGCGTGATCTTCCACGACGAGGCCGGCAATGAGCTGAAGGCCATCGACGTCGAGCCGGGCGCCAAGACGGAGGGCGCCGCGCCGGCACCCGCGGTGGAGGGCAAGCCCTCGATCTGGTCCCACTGGGGCCTGTGGGCGGGGGTTGCGGGAGCCTTCGCCATCGGCGGCACCTACTTCACGATCGAGGCGGGCAAGCTCGACCAGCAGGCGCGCGACGCCGCTAACGCCACGCCCCCGAACGAGCCGGAAGTCTCCAACCTGCAAGACCGCCGTGACAAGACCGCGCTCTACGGCATCGTGGGCTACTCGCTCGCCGGTGCTGCCGCGGTGACCGCCGGCGCTTTGCTCCTGTTCCACGATGATCCGGCGAAGCCGGCTTCGGACGCGGGCGCCGCCAACACGGCCCGGCTGATCCCCATCGCCGGGCCCGGTCAGCTGGGCGCTGAGTTCAGCGTGCGGTTCTGAGCGAGCGCAGAGCTCACAGTTGCGCAGCGCAGGATTCTGTGCGGCGGGTTGCACGCGTGCTGACGCAGCGGATCGGACGGCTCGTCACAGCCAGCCTCGTCAGCAGCATTCGAACATCCAGTGAGCTCTGAGTGGGCGCTCGCGATGCTCAGTCGAACTCAACTGCGCCCGAGTTCCTGCAGAGGTGTGTCGGCCTGAGCTGTGCGCGCGGACTCATTCTCACGAGCCGGCTAGCGATTTCAGGTTGATTTCAGGCTGAGAGCGATAGGTTCGATCCATTCGCTCGCGCTGGCCGCAGGTCAGCTTCCGCTAACAGCATCGAGCCGAGACGGATCTCTGCAGGGTGCCAGAGGGGTTCGCTCTGGGCATCTGCACGCGCAGCGATGGGACGTTCGAGAGTGCAGTTTGTCGTTCGGAGATCGTCACCTAGCAAGCGCACGGGCGTTGAGACTGCTGAGCTTGTCGCTCGTGGATCGTAACGCCTCGTAGCGGTGCTGACGCACTCTCTCGAGCGCATTCGGTTAGGGGAGTACGGCAAGATGTTGCGCAGCAAACGAACAGACGCGAGCGTCGTTGTCCGATTTTTCAGACACCGAACTCTGCATGCTGAGCTCGGTGGCAAATCGGATTTTGAGCGAGAGCGACGGATCAGGCATCGAATCGCGCTTGCAGTCCGACAGGTCTGGAATCACCCTATCCGGTGATTGTGTCAGGAGACTAGCCAGGGGATTGGCTTGCAAGGCGAAGTCGTCCCATTCGGGTGCCTGCATGAGGGAAAAGCGATGGAGGAAGTGAGACGCTTTTATCATCCGAGCCGAGACTCACGCGCTCCTCTGGCGCGTCAGAGCAGCAGCAGACCGTGGCAGCAAATCGAAGGGCACAAGTTGTTGTGTGAGAGCCTGCGCGCGGCCCAGTCAAACACGGCGCTAGAGCAGTTCTTCGGCCGTTATCTCCTCAGTCCGGCGGAGCGCAGGGCCCTGATCGGCGCAGTCGCTGGCCTGAGCAAGTATGAACTCGCGGGCGAGATCGGTTGTTCGCCGCGAACGCTGGAGACGCACTGGACCCGCATCTTCAACAAGGTTGGCATTCGATCGACAGAGGGTGTCTTGGCCGCGATGCTGCGCTGCCTGTTGTTGTCTTCGTCGGCGGATGCGAGCGCAGTACGAGTATTTTCGGACATGACGCGCCCGTAGAGACGCGTATCCTGCGATCGAGGTCGGGCTCGAGCTGCGGGGGCATCTGCAGCTCGAAGGGGGGGCGTGCAGGGGACTGTCACGGAGGAGTGCTGCATATGGACCACGAAAGGGGCTCGCGCGAACCGCAGAGCATGGCTGGCGTAACTTCGGAAACTCTGGTGCTCGACTCAGACGCGCGCTGCATTCGCGGAATCGACATGGATCCGCTGCTCACCGGTGAGTTCCTGCTGCTTGCCTTTCTGGGCACTCGCGCTCGCGTCTGGCAGACGTCCCGTGCGCTCTCCGCGAAAGTTTACCATCGAGAGGATCCGGGGGGCATGCAGCTGGTCTGGAAGTACACTTCAACACTACGCAAGAAGTTAAGCGCATCACTGCCCGGTCTGGTCGAAGTCTGTCGGCGTCGCGGCTATCGCTGTGGCATGCCCCTGCGCGTGGTGAGCCACGATGCGTCCGACGGTGCTGCCGCTCGTGTGCTTCCGGCAAGCGTGCATGAGCCGTTGCCGCGCGTCGGGTAGCGTGAGCGGGTCCACCCGCCACGACAGGAGCCCCCAGTGGGACGCAAGAAGACTCGCCTGCTCGACCCCCGCGTCGAGCCTCTCCGCAAACA
>DASTRX010000093.1:0-107588 GCA_035760985.1 Polyangiaceae bacterium | reverse complement strand
CCGGGCGACAACGTGACGGTGGAGGTGGAGCTCATCACCAACGTCGCGCTGGAAGAGCAGATGCGCTTCGCCATCCGTGAGGGTGGCAAGACCGTCGGCGCCGGCGTCGTGACCAAGATTATCGAATGAAACGAAGCGGCTGCCTCGGGCAGTCGCTGGTCGGGGGCCCCGAAGGGCCCCCATCGCACCCCGCAGCGTGCCCGCCTCGAGCGGGGGCGTTCTTCTCGACGGGGAGTCAGCGCGAATGGACAAACTGGTTGAACAGCTCAGCTCGGAGTTTCTGCCGGCCGGCGACGTGAATCACGCCGCTGCCGGCAGTCGGCGTTCCTCAGACTTTCGCCGGCATTCCGCATCCGCCGGGTATGCCTCCTCCGGCCATACGGGACGCGCGCGCATCGTGCTGGCCTGCGCTCAGTGCGGTGGGCGCAACTATCGGAAGACCAAGGCCCGCCGAGAGGGTTCCCGGCCGCTGGCCCTCAGTAAATTCTGCAGCACCTGTAACGCTCACACCCTACATCGAGAGGCCGTATAAGCAGTTCCAGCTCCGCCGTGCGTCGGGCACGGACGGTCGGGGCAGCGGGAACCTCCCGCCCACCAGTTTTCCAGCACCAGCTCAGGCAAGAGTTCACACGGACCCAGATTTCACAGGGGCGTAGCTCAGTCGGTAGAGCAACGGATTCCAAATCCGTGGGTCGTAGGTTCGATTCCTGCCGCCCCTGCTCGTGAATACGTCGCGGTCCTCGCACGATTTCCTGTTCGCTTCAGTACGCGCTAGTTTGAGAGAGACGTCTTAGCGGGGCCACGCCCCGCGCCCGGATCTGCGGGGGAAACCCCGTGCCCCGAGCTCCACGGGCGAACCCCTTACCCCCCGAGGGGCTGGGACCCCGCGCTGGCGCGATGGCGCTCCCCAGCGGCGTCTCTCGCTTTCGACCGCGGCTCAGCCGAGCATTCACATCGGTACCAGCTCACAGCATGGCAAACGTTGACGAAAAGAAGGCCGAAGAGGGCCCGGTGGTCGCCGGATCGGACGGCGAAGCGCTGGACGTGTCTTCCCCGGACGGGTCCATCGTCACGACGGGGGAGGCCAGCGAGGGGTTGGCCACGGACAAGTGGGTGTTCGCCTCGTTCTTCGCCGTCGCCATCGGCGCGGCGTTCCTCGTGGGTAAGGTGCTCGCGGCGCTCTGGAACCGGCTCGCCGAGGAACCCTGGGTGGTTCGCCAGGCTCCTCTGCTGCTGCGCTACCCAGAAGATGAACGGCCCATGTTCACCACCATCATCGGCGGCATCTTCGGTGTCGCCCTGATGATCTATTGCTTGCGCAAAGAGGGTTTGCGCCGCTGGGCGGATGACGTGGCGCTCGAGCTCTCGAAGGTCACCTGGCCCAAGAAGACCGACGTCACGAACAATACCATCGTGGTGATCGCCGCAGGCATCTTTGCCACGGTCTATATCGGGCTCTTGGACCGGCTGTGGGCGTTCGTCACGATGTTGGTGTATGGGGCATGACTGAAGAAGCAACCAAGCCGTCGGAAGCTCAGGGTGGCGAGGCGCCGTCCAAGAAGTGGTACGTCGTCACGACCTACTCGACCTACGAGAACAAGGTGAAGGTGGCGCTGCAGGAACGCATCCGGCAGCACCACATGGAGGACAAGTTCGGCGAGATCCTGATCCCGTCGGAGACGGTGACCAGCGTCGGGAAAGACGGCAAGTCCCGCGCGCGCGCCAAGACCACCTTCCCTGGCTACATCTTCGTGGAAATGGAGATGGGGGAAGAGGCCTGGCACGTCGTCAAGGACACGCCGAAGGTCACGGGCTTCGTCGGCAACCAGCGCCCCCAGGAGGTCAAGCCCCCCCAGGTCGAAGACCTGCGGAAGGGCATCACCGAGGGCGCGGTGAAGCCGAAGCCTCGCCAGCAGTTCCAGGAGGGCGACGAGGTGCGCGTCGTCGTCGGCGCCTTCGCGAACTTTTCCGGCACCGTTCAAGAGATCAGGCCGGACAAGCAGAAGCTCAAGGTCATGGTCAGCATCTTCGGGCGGCCGACGCCCGTGGAGCTCGACTTCGGCCACGTGGAGAAACGCTAGCCGGGCGGAGAAGCCGGCGTTCTCACGAGCAGCATCCGTGAGGCACGCAGGGCGAGCGCCGAGGCCAAGCAGACTGAGCAGGCTGGTAACCCGCGGGTTGCCCGAGAGAGAGGACCACCAAAGTGGCTGCGAGTAAGAAAAAGGTTACGGGTTACATCAAGCTGCAACTCCCGGCAGGGAAGGCGAACCCTTCTCCTCCCGTGGGCCCCGCGCTCGGCCAGCACGGCGTCAACATCATGGGGTTCTGCAAGGACTTCAACGCCAAGAGCGCCAAGCTCGGCGACACGGTCGTGCCCGTCATCATCACCGTGTACGCGGACCGCTCCTACACCTTCGTGATGAAGTCCGCGCCCGCCAGCATCCTGCTGAAGAAGGCGGCGGGGCTGGCCACGAGTGGCAAGCCTGGCTCGGGCTCTCCGGAGCCGAACCGCAAGAAGGTGGGCAAGGTGACCAAGGCCCAGGTGATCGAGATTGCCAAGACCAAGCTCGAGGACCTGAACACGCACTTGATCGAGTCCGCGGCCCGCAGCGTCGCCGGTACGGCGCGCAGCATGGGCATCGAGGTCATCGACTGATTTTGATTCTGCGGGGTGCATCAGCATCCCAAACGATCTGGGAGGTCGACGGTTGGCTCCGCATCTGCGGGTCTCGCCTGAAGCCGCTGAACCAGAGGAGGTAGAATGGCAGCCAAGAGTACGAAGAAGAGAAAGCAGGCGCTCGGCAAGTTCGATCGCGAACGCCAGCACACCCTCGCCGAGGCGGTCGGGGTGGTCAAATCGGTTGCGAACGCCAAGTTCGACGAGAGCGTCGACCTGGCGGTGCGCCTCGGGGTGAACCCGAAGCACGCCGACCAGATGGTGCGTGGCGCCCTGGTGCTGCCGCACGGCACGGGCCGTTCGGTGCGGGTCGCGGTGTTCGCGCGCGGCGACAAGGAGAAGGCGGCGCTCGAAGCCGGGGCAGACGTCGCCGGCGGTGAGGACCTCGCGGCGAAGATCAGCGAGGGCTGGACGGAATTCGACCGCGTGATCGCGACGCCCGACATGATGGGCATCGTCGGTAAGCTCGGTCGCGTGCTCGGTCCGCGCGGGCTCATGCCGAACCCCAAGGTGGGTACGGTGACGATGGACGTCACGCGCGCCGTGCAGGAAGCCAAGGCCGGTAAGGTCGAGTATCGCGTCGACAAGGCGGGCGTCGTGCACTGCCGGATCGGCCGCGTGTCGTTCGACGCCGAGAAGCTGGTCAGCAACGGCAAGGCGCTGCTCGAGGACCTGCTGGCGAAGAAGCCGCCCTCGGCCAAGGGCGTCTACGTCCGCTCCGTCGGCATCTCCAGCACCATGGGCCCTGGCGTGAAGATTGACCCCGCCACGGTCGACACCACCCAAGAGGAGCAAGCGTAATGCGCCCCGAGAAGGTTGAAGCGGTCGAAGCGATCAAAGGTCACTTCGCCAGTGGCACCGCCGCGGTCTTCCTGGATTTCTCCGGGATGACGGTGGCCGAGGTCTCGGCGCTGCGCACGCAGTTCCGCCAGAACGGTGTCACGTACAAGGTGCTCAAGAACTCGCTCGTGAAGCGCGCTCTGGGTGACGCCCCGTACGCGAGCACGCTGGCCAAGTCCTTGAAGGGAATGACCGGCGTCGCGTTCAGCGGTGAGGAGCCCGGCGCGGCAGCGCGCGTGGTGAGGGATTTCACCAAGGACAACGAGAAGCTCAAGGTCAAGGCGGGCCTGCTCGATGGGCAAGTGCTCGACGCGAAGACCGTCGAGACGCAGCTCGCGAGCTTGCCGGGCAAGAACGAAGCCCGGGCCATGCTGCTCGCGACCCTGATGGCGCCGGCGCAGCAGTTGGTGATGCTGCTCAACACCCCGGCAGGCAACTTCGTGCGCCTGCTGGAAGCCAAGCGAGCCAAGGGCTGAGCGCGAGTTCGCCCTACCTCAAAGTAAGTAAGTCCACTGATATTCTGAAGATTCTATAAGACGTCGCCTCCCCCGTGAGGTTGTAAGGAGCAAGTAAAATGGCTGAGCTAACGAAGGAACAGGTTGTCGACTATCTCTCGGCGCTTCCGGTGCTGGAGATCGCCAATCTCGTCAAGGAACTGGAGACCAAGTGGGGCGTGAGCGCGGCTCCGGTGGCTGTGGCAGGCGTGGGCGGCGGCGGTGCCGCTGCGGCGGCCCCGGTCGAGGAGAAGACCGAGTTTGACGTGATCCTGACCGGCGCGGGCGCCAACAAGATCCAGGTCATCAAGGTCGTGCGCGAGATCACCTCGCTCGGCCTGAAGGAAGCCAAGGACCTGGTCGAGGGTGCACCCAAGCCGATCCGCGAAGGTGCCAGCAAAGAGCAGGCCGCAGAGATCAAGAAGAAGCTCGAAGAGGCTGGAGCCACCGTCGAAGTCAAGTGAGCCGTCGAGTGAGCTGTCGCGTTCAGACAGAGGCGGTTCCAGCAATTGGCTGCGGGCTCAGGGGCTTCCGGGGAGATCCCGGGTGTACCCCGAGCCAGGCAAGCCACAGTCGTGTTCAGACAAGAGTCGCGACACGCGGCGATACAGCTACGGCGCAAGCAGCCCTGTGTACCCCCAACCCGCTCGGGTCTGCGGGGGCGCCCCATACCCCGAGGGGGGTTGGGGAGGGCTGTGTTGCGCCGTAGCGCGTCCCGTGGTGTGCGCGGAGAGGTAGTGCAGAGGAGCTCAGATGGCGTCAAAGGTTCAGTCGAACTTCCGGCATCGAACAAACCTGGGTCGGGTCGAGTCCGTGGTGGACATTCCCAACCTGATCGACATTCAGAAGAGCAGTTACGCGAAGTTCCTGCAGGCTGACATCCCGGCGTCGGAGCGAACCGACATCGGGTTGCAGGGCGTTTTCAAGAGCGTTTTCCCCATCCGAGATTTCGACGGTACCAGCGAGCTAGTCTTCGTCTCTTACCATCTCGACAAGCCCAAGTACGACGTCGAGGAGTGCCGGCAGCGCGGCATGACCTACGCGGCGCCGATCAAGGTGACCACGCAGTTGATGGTCTACGACACCATCGAGGGCGGCCAGCGCGTGGTGCGCGACATCAAGGAGCAGGAGGTCTACTTCGGCGAGATCCCGCTGATGACGGACACCGCGACCTTCATCATCAACGGCACCGAGCGCGTGGTGGTGTCGCAGCTCCATCGCAGCCCGGGCGTGTTCTTCGACCACGACAAGGGCAAGACGCACTCCAGCGGCAAGCTGCTGTATTCGGCGCGTATCATCCCGTACAGCGGCTCGTGGCTCGACCTGGAGTTCGACCACAAGGACGTCATCTACGTGCGCATCGATCGGCGCCGCAAGATGCACGCCACCGTGCTGATCCGCGCGCTCGGCTTCGGCACCCAGGAGATCCTCGATCGCTTCTATGCGAACGAGACGGTGTACCTCAACGAGGACGGCAGCGTCGAGAAGAGCGTCGACTTCGAGTTGCTCGCGGGCCAGCGCGCCACGCAGGATATCAAGATCGGCGAAGAAGTGATCGTGCGCAAGAACACCAAGTTCACGCGCGCGGCGATCAAGAAGCTCAAGGCCAGCAAGCTGGAGCGCCTGACGATCGAGCCGATCGAGCTGATCGGGAAGGTCAGCGCGGGCGACGTGATCGACAAGGAGACGGGCGAGGTCCTGCTGGAGTGCAACGAGGAGGTCACGGAGACCACGCTCGATCGCATCCGCGAGGCAGGTATCCGCGAGTTCAAGGTCCTGTTCATCGACGGTCTGAACGTCGGCTCGTACCTGCGGGACACGCTGATCGCCGACAAGATCACGACCACCGAGGACGCCATCATGGAGATCTACCGGCGCCTGCGCCCCGGTGATCCGCCGACGCTGGAGACGGCCAAGACGCTGTTCCAGAACCTGTTCTTCAACCCCGAGCGCTACGACCTCTCGGCGGTGGGCCGCCTGAAGCTGAACTACAAGTTCTACCGCGATCTGCCGGAAGAGCAGCGGCCCAAGCTGGAGCAGGGCACGCTCACGGTCGAGGACATCCTCAACACGATCGAGCACCTGATCGATCTGAAGAACGGCCGCGGCTCGGTCGACGACATCGATCACCTCGGCAACCGCCGTGTGCGCGCGGTGGGCGAGTTGATGGAGGTGCAGTATCGCATCGGCCTCGTGCGCATGGCGCGCGCGATCAAGGAGCGCATGAGCGTGTCGCAGGAGATCGACACCCTGATGCCGCACGACCTGATCAACGCCAAGCCGGTGGGCGCGGTGGTCAAGGAGTACTTCGGCTCCTCGCAGTTGTCGCAGTTCATGGACCAGACCAACCCGCTGAGCGAGGTGACGCACAAGCGCCGCCTGTCCGCGCTCGGCCCGGGCGGTCTGACGCGCGAGCGCGCCGGCTTCGAGGTGCGCGACGTGCACGCCACGCACTACGGCCGTATCTGCCCGATCGAGACGCCGGAAGGGCCGAACATCGGTCTGATCGCGTCGCTCTCGACCTACGCCCGCGTGAACGAGTACGGCTTCGTCGAGACGCCGTACCGCAGCGTCAAAGAGGGCGTCGTCCAGAACAAGGTCAAGTGGTACAGCGCGCTGGAAGAGGAGGGGAAGTTCATCGCCCAGGCCTCCAGCTCCAAGAAGGACGACGGCAGCTTCACGGACTCGCTGGTCAGCGCTCGCTTCAACGGCGACTACCGCATGGCGCCGGCGGACCAGATCGAGCTGATCGACGTGGCGCCGAACCAGATGGTGAGCATCGCCGCGGCGCTCGTGCCCTTCCTGGAGCACGACGACGCGAACCGCGCGCTCATGGGCGCCAACATGCAGCGTCAGGCCGTGCCGCTGATCTCCACCGAGGCGCCCTTCGTGGGCACCGGCATGGAGCGCTGCGTGGCGGTGGACTCCGGCGTGTGCGCGGTGGCGCGCCGCTCCGGCGTGGTGGAGAGCGTGGACGCGACCCGCATCGTGGTGCGTCCGGACTCGGGCGAGGGCTCCGAGGTGCCGGACATCTACCCGATGATGAAGTTCCAGCGCTCCAACCAGAGCACTTGCTACAACCAGAAGCCGATCGTTCGCCCCGGCGAGATCGTCACCACCGGCGACGTGCTGGCAGATGGTCCTGCCTGCGACATGGGCGAGATTGCCCTGGGCCGCAACGTGATCGTCGCGTTCATGCCCTGGCAGGGCTTCAACTTCGAAGACTCGATCTTGATCAGCGAGCGCGTCGCCAAGCACGACGTGTTCACCTCGGTCCACATCGAGGAGTTCGAGTGCATCGCGCGCGACACCAAGCTGGGTAAGGAGGAGGTCACGCGCGACATCCCGAACGTCGGCGAGGAAGCGCTCAAGGACCTGGACGAGTCCGGCATCGTGCGCATCGGCGCCGAGGTGAAGCCGGGCGACATCCTGGTCGGCAAGATCACGCCCAAGGG
The DNA here is from genome assembly GCA_035760985.1 of Polyangiaceae bacterium. Lineage (GTDB taxonomy): Bacteria > Myxococcota_A > Polyangia > Polyangiales > Polyangiaceae > SZUA-265. Next base: position 100,122 of record DASTRX010000093.1, on the reverse strand, counting down.
CGAGAGCCAGCTGAGCCCCGAGGAGAAGCTCTTGCGAGCCATCTTCGGTGAGAAGGCGGGCGATGTGCGTGACAGCTCGCTCAAGGTTCCGCCGGGCGTCGGCGGTATCGTGATCGATGCGCGCATCTTCTCGCGCAAGGGTACCGAGCGCGACGAGCGCGCCCACGCGATCGAGGACCACGAGCGCGCGCGCCTGGAGCGCACGCGCGATGAGGAGGTCAAGATCCTGCGGGACTCGTTCTTCCGCAAGATCTCCGAGATCCTCGGCGGCCAGGAGACCACCGGCAAGCTGGTGGACGATCGCGGCAGCGTGCTGATCGAGAAGGGCGTGAAGCTGAGTGCCGAGGTGCTCTCCGGCGTGCCGCGCAAGTACTGGGGTGAGATCCCCACCGGCAAGAGCGAGGACCAGATCGCTCAGCTGCTCAAGGATCTCGAGGCTCTGGTGCTGGCCCGCGAGGAGCACTTCAAGGACAAGATCGAGCGCCTCAGCCGAGGCGACGAGCTGCCGCCGGGCGTGATCAAGATGGTGAAGGTCTACATCGCCATCAAGCGCAAGCTGCAGGTCGGCGACAAGATGGCAGGCCGCCACGGCAACAAGGGCGTGGTCAGCCGCATCCTGCCGGAGGAGGACATGCCGTACCTGGCTGACGGTACCCCCGTCGACCTGGTGCTGAATCCGCTGGGCGTGCCGAGCCGCATGAACGTCGGCCAGATCCTGGAGACGCACCTGGGCTGGGCCGCTCACGGCCTGGGCGTGCGGCTGCAGGAGGCCCTGGAGAAGGCGCGTGAGCCGAAGAAGCTCAAGGCCCAGATCCTCGATATCTATCAGCTCAGTCGCGACAAGAAGTTCGTACAGTTCATCGAGGGCTTGAATGACGCGGAGGTCGTGACGCTGGCCAAGAAGCTCAGCCGCGGCATCCGCTTCATGACGCCGGTGTTCGATGGCGCCACGGAGGCCTTGATCAAGGACGGGCTGGAGCTGGGCGGGCTCGAGCGGCGCGGTCAGACGATCGTGTTTGACGGGCGCACCGGCGAACCCTTCGATCAGGACGTGACGGTGGGCATCACCTACATGCTCAAGCTGCACCACCTGGTCGATGACAAGATCCACGCTCGCTCGATCGGTCCGTACTCCCTGGTCACACAGCAGCCGCTGGGTGGCAAGGCGCAGTTCGGCGGTCAGCGTCTCGGTGAAATGGAAGTCTGGGCGATGGAAGCCTACGGCGCGGCTTACGCGCTGCAGGAGTTCCTGACCGTGAAGAGCGACGACGTGCAGGGCCGCACGCGCATGTACGAAGCCATCGTGAAGGGTGACTACGTGCTGGAGGCGGGCCTGCCGGAGAGCTTCAACGTGTTGATCAAGGAGCTCCAGTCGTTGTGTCTGAATATGGAACTGGTTGAAACGGCTGCGGCCGTGGCCGAGGACTGAGGATTAGGGAGGCACAGGTAATGCGAGACATTTTCTCGTTTTTTGAGAAGCCCAAGGATCCGCTCACCTTTTCGGCCATGCGCATCTCTCTGGCGAGCCCGGAGAAGATTCGTGAGTGGTCTAACGGCGAAGTAAAGAAGCCGGAGACGATCAACTACCGCACGTTCAAGCCGGAACGAGACGGGCTGTTCTGCGCCAAGATCTTTGGCCCGGTGAAGGACTACGAGTGCATCTGCGGCAAGTACAAGCGCATGAAGCACCGCGGCATCGTGTGCGAGAAGTGCGGCGTCGAGGTCATTCAGTCCAAGGTGCGCCGTGAGCGGCTCGGCCACATCAACCTGGCCACGCCGGTCGCGCACATCTGGTTCCTGAAGAGCCTGCCCTCGCGCATCGGTAACATCCTGGACATCACGCTCAAGGATCTCGAGCGCGTGCTGTACTGCGAGGCCTATATCGTCATCGACCCGAAGGATACCGGGCTCGAGGTGGGCGAGCTGCTGACGGAGGAGCGCTATGCCGAGCTGTACGAAGAGTACGGCGAGGATCGCTTCTCGGCCGGCATGGGCGGCGAAGCCGTGCTGGAGATGCTCAAGCGCATCGACGTGCACGCGATGGCCGAGCAGCTGCGTGACGAGATGCGCAAGGCGACCAGCGAGGCCAAGCGCAAGAAGTACGCGAAGCGGCTGAAGGTATTCGAAGCCTTCCGCGGCAGCGGCAACCGCCCGGAGTGGATGATGCTCACGGTGGTGCCGGTGCTGCCGCCGGATCTGCGGCCGCTCGTGCCGCTCGATGGCGGTCGCTTCGCCACCAGCGATTTGAACGATCTCTACCGGCGCGTGATCAACCGCAACAACCGCCTGAAGCGGCTGCTGGAGCTGAACGCACCCGAGATCATCATCCGCAACGAGCGGCGCATGCTGCAGGAGGCAGTCGACGCGCTGTTCGACAACGGCCGCCGCGGCAAGACCATCACCGGTCCCAACAAGCGTCCGCTCAAGAGCTTGTCCGACATGCTCAAGGGCAAGCAGGGCCGCTTCCGTCAGAACCTGCTCGGCAAGCGCGTGGACTACTCCGGTCGTTCCGTGATCGTGGTGGGTCCGACGCTCAAGCTGCACCAGTGCGGCCTGCCCAAGAAGATGGCGCTCGAGCTGTTCAAGCCGTTCATCTACAACAAGCTGGAAGAGCGCGGTTACGTCAATACCATCAAGAGCGCAAAGAAGATGGTGGAGCGCGAGCGCCCGGAGGTCTGGGACATCCTCGATGAGGTGATCCAGGAGCATCCGGTGATGCTGAACCGCGCGCCGACCTTGCATCGCCTCGGCATCCAGGCGTTCGAGCCCGTGCTGATCGAGGGCAAGGCCATCCAGCTGCACCCGCTCGTTTGCACGGCGTTCAACGCCGACTTCGACGGTGACCAGATGGCGGTACACGTACCGCTCTCGGTCGAAGCGCAGATGGAAGCGCGGGTGCTGATGATGAGCACCAACAACATCCTCTCGCCCGCGAGCGGCCGCCCCATCATCAACCCGACCCAGGACATCGTGCTGGGCCTGTACTACGCGACGCGCAGCCGGTCGCAGAGCAGGGGTGCGTTCCGCGGCAAGGGGCTGGAGCTCAAGGACGGGCAGCTCGACGGCCACCTGGAGGGCGTGTACTCGTCGCCCGCCGACGTGCACATGGCGTTCGATCACGGCGTCGTCGACCTGCACTCGAACATCAAGTGCCGCGTCACGGACGTGGACGACGAAGGGAAGTCGCGCACGCGCCTGGTCGTGACCACGGTCGGCCGCGTGTTGATCGGCGAGGTGCTGCCCCCCGGCATCCCCTTCGACTACGTCAACAAGGTGCTGAACAAGAAGACGCTGAGCCAGCTGATCGACGTCTGCTACCGCAAGCACAAGAACAAGGAGACGGTGCTGCTCGCAGACCGCCTGCGTTCGCTCGGCTTCAGCTACGCGACGCGTGCCGGCATCAGCATCTGCATGGATGACATGGTCATCCCGGACAAGAAGAAGGAGCTGATCGACTCGGCGGAGGAAGAGTTGCAGCGCGTGTCCGACCAGTATCAGGAAGGCCTGATCACGGACGGCGAGCGCTACAACAAGGTCGTCGACATCTGGGCCGGCGTCGCAGATCGCGTGACGGAAGAGATGATGGACGTGATCGGCAAAGAGACGATCACCGATGATCGCACCGGCGAGCAGATCAGCGAATCCAGCTTCAACCCCGTGTACATCATGGCCGACTCCGGCGCGCGCGGTTCGACGCAGCAGATGCGTCAGCTCGCGGCCATGCGCGGCCTGATGGCGAAGCCCTCGGGCGAAATCATCGAGACGCCCATCACGGCGAACTTCCGTGAAGGTCTCTCGGTGCTCGAGTACTTCGTCTCCACGCACGGCGCGCGCAAGGGCCTGGCGGATACCGCGCTCAAGACCGCGAACTCCGGTTACCTCACCCGTCGCCTCGTCGACGTGGCGCAGGACGCCGTGGTGAGCGACTTCGACTGCGGCACGCTCGACGGCATCCGCGTCACCAAGCTCGAAGAAGCGGGCGAGGTGATCCAGCCGCTCGGTGACCGCATCCTCGGCCGCGTGGTGCTGGAGGACGTGGTGGATCCGCTGACCGGCGAGACGCTGGTCGAGGCCAACACGCTGCTCGACGAGGCGCTGGTGCGCAAGATCGAGGAGGCCGGCATCGAAGAGGTGGTGATCCGCTCGGTGCTCACCTGCCAGACTCACCGCGGGGTGTGCGGCATGTGCTACGGGCGCGACCTCGCCCGCGGCCACAAGGTGGACATCGGTGAGGCCATCGGCATCATCGCCGCTCAGTCGATCGGTGAGCCCGGCACGCAGCTGACGATGCGTACCTTCCACATCGGTGGCGCGGCGGCGCGCGGCAAGATCGAGCAGAGCTCGCTGGAGGTGAAGACCGAAGGCATCGTGCGCCTGAACAACACCAACCTCGCCAAGCGCGAGGACGGCAGCGTGGTGGTGATGAACCGCCACGGTGAGCTGGTCGTGATGGACGACACCGGCCGCGAGCGCGAGCATCACCGGCTCGTCTACGGCGCGACGCTGATCGCCCAGGACGGTCAGCGCGTGGCGCCGGGCGCGGTGGTGGCGGAGTGGGACCCGTTCGCAATGCCCATCCTCACCGAGGTGGGCGGCGTGGTCGCCTACAACGACCTGGTCGAAGGCGTCAGCGTCATCGAGAAGGTCGACGAGGTGACGGGTCTGTCGCGCAAGATCGTGATCGAGTCGCGCGCTGCCGAGCTACGGCCGCGCATCACGATCATCGATCCCAGGACGGGCGAGCCGATGAAGCTCGGTAACACCGACCTGGACGCGCGCTACCTGCTGCCGGTGGGCGCCAACATCGTCGTGCAGGAAGGCGAGACCATCCACCCCGGTGGCCCGATCGCCAAGATCCCGCGCGACACCACCAAGGTGCAGGACATCACGGGTGGTCTGCCCCGCGTCGCCGAGCTGTTCGAGGCACGCAAGCCGAAGGATCACGCCATCATCAGCGAGATCGACGGCATGGTGAGCTTTGGCAAGGACACCAAGGGCAAGCGCAAGATCGTCATCACCCCGTACGACAGCAACGGCAACGCTCTGACCGATCAGGCGCGCGAGTACCTGATCCCCAAGGGCAAGCACGTGCAGGTGCAGACGGGTGACGTGGTGCGTGCCGGCGATCCGCTCCAGGACGGCCCCGCCAACCCGCACGACATCTTGCGGGTGAAGGGCGAGAAGGAGCTCGCCGCGTGGTTGGTCAACGAAATCCAGCAAGTTTACCGCTTGCAGGGCGTGACCATCAACGACAAGCACATCGAAGGCATCGTCCGACAGATGCTGCGCCGCGTGCGCATCAAGGAGATTGGCGACACCAACTTCTTGATCGATGAGCAGGTCGAAAAGCACGTCTTCGAGAAGGAGAACGCCAAGGTGATTTCGCACGGCGGTCAGCCGGCGGTGGCCGAGCCCATGCTGCTCGGCATCACCAAGGCTTCGCTCTCGACCGAGTCCTTCATCAGCGCGTCTTCCTTCCAGGAGACCACCAAGGTGCTCACCGAGGCGGCCATCTGCGGCAAGACGGACGACCTGCGCGGCATCAAGGAGAACGTCATCATGGGTCGGCTCATCCCGGCGGGCACCGGCCTGCCGGCTTACGGTCGGTTGCAGATGATGGTCGAGGACGATCGGCGCGACCTGGGAACGGGTGGCCAGTCGCCGATGAATCAGCTGTCGTCGCTCGCTGGCGCCGAATGAGGCACCGCAGGCCTGCTCGCCAGGCCTGATAGCCCGGGGCGCTGCCCGAGGCTTGCTAGCCCCTCCCCAACCCGGGAGGGGCTGGCTTTTTTGTGCGGTCCTGCTGGCAGCTCCAGGAGCCGCAAAGCTCGTCCTCTATCCCCGGGCTGGCGCCGCCAGCAAAGCCGCATAGCCCTCGCGGTACGTGGGATAGCGGAGCCGATATCCGATGGCCTTCAGCCGCGCGTTGCGGCAGCGCTTCAAGCCGCCCCGCTGAGCGCCCGCGCTGGGCTCCGCCGACCGCGCTGGCGCGGGCACACCGAGCAGCCGCGCCAGATAGCCATGCACCTCGTGTTCGGGCGCTGGCTCGTCGTCGCTCAACAGCAGTCGCGCTGGAGCTTCGGCGGCACTCAACAGATGCACGATGGCTCCGACGATATCGTCGCGATGGATGCGGTTCGTGAAGCGCGCCGACGAGGTTGCCGTCCCTTGCCGCAGACTGTCGATCAGTCGAGTGCGACCCGGACCATAGATGCCGGAGCAGCGCAGGATGGTGAAAGGAAAGCCGCTCGCTTCGAGGAGCCGCTCCGCTTCCAGGAGGCGCACACCGGAGAAGTATGTGGGCGCGGTTTCGGAGTCTTCATCGACCCACTGTCCCTCCATCTGCCCATACACCGCCGTGCTGGAGATGAAGAAGACCCGCTGCAACGACGGTGGAGAGAGCGCGTCCAACAGGCGTTGCAGACCGGTTACATACGCTTTCACATAGGCGGCGTCCGAGGCCTCGTCGGCACTGGCGGCGTAGACGACATGATCCAAGCCCCGCGGCAGGGACTTCAGATCGGAGCTGCTCAGATCGGCAGCGATCGGCGCAAAGCCGCTGGGCAGCTGCGACGGATGGCGGCGCAAGCCCCACACGCGATGGCCCGCCGCTAGCAGCTCCAGTCCGAGCGCCGTGCCCACGTAGCCGCAACCCGCGATCAGTAGATTTGCCACTCGGTCTTCCTTAGCGGGCGGCGACTTCGTCCGTCCAGCCATGAGGTAGCAGCTGCACTCCAGCCCGCTTTTTCAGCTCGATCGCGCACTGTTTCACCGGTTGCACAGGCCTCGCGCGGCGCAGCAAGCGCTCTCCAAGTCACCGCCGAGTAACAGGCTGAGCGCGGCAAGTTGTGCCGTGTGGCGGCATGGACCGTGACACTCCTGTCAGAGCTGGATTCCAGTCCAGGCCTTGGCTTTTTGCAGCGCTGCGAGTGAAGCGATGAGCGCGACGAAGCCCTCAGACTTTTTGAGCCGGTTACTGGACATCGCTCGAGCATCCGCTACCCTTTACGGGTTCTTACAAACGCTACCGAATGCTGTGCGGTAGTTGCCCGGGAGGATGATGATGTCGAGGACCGCTTGCTGCTTTGTTGCTCTAGGAATTAGCTTCGCGGCGTTTGCTGCGGCCTGCGGAGATGACGACGGCGGGGGCGGTATCGGCGGCAACGGCGGCGGCGGCGGAAGCGGCGGCGGTGGTGGCACCGCCGGCAGCGCGAACGTCGCCGGCGAAGGCGGCGCGGCGGGCAGCGCGGGCAGTGGCACCGCCGGTAGCGGCACCGCCGGGAGCGGCACGGCGGGCAGCGGCACAGCGGGCAGCGGGACCGCCGGCAGCGGAAGCGCGGGGACCGCAGGTGCGGCGGGCTCGGGCTCGGTAGAGGAGGGCGATGCGGGGCCTGACAGCGGCACCGGCAATGAGCCGGATTCGGGCGTGGAGGTCGACGCGGGCGGCGGCACCACTCCGGATGCTGCCGTGGTGAATGGCGATTGCACCGGCTTCACTACGGGGATCGCGAACATCGACACGCCCAACAACCAGGATGTCGTGATCGCGCGCGTGATTTTCGCGGGCGACGATACGACGGCGCATGTGGTGCTGCGCGTGGTCGGCGCCCTCGGCTTTAACTTCGGTGGCGGTCAGCAGCTGTGCTGGGGCGCAACCAATGCTGAATGTGCGGAGGTCGACGACGGTGTGCCGGGGGTAGATCAACCGGTGGGCTTTGAACTCACCGTCGATATCGGCACCGACGACGACCCGGTCACGCCAGACGAGGGCGAGATACTCTTCGTCAATGACTTCCCGGCGAACGACCCGCAGACTCCGTACGCTTATCTCAACTGGGGCGATCACGATTCCGCTGACCCCGACGGTGGCGGCACGATCGGCTCGCTCGAAACCATTGCGGATGGCGCGGGCTTCTGGACCGCCGGTGCCTCCGTGACGCTCACGGGCGCTCAGAACGCGATCTTCGTCAACGGTGACACGACCGTGGACACCGGCTTCGGCGTGTGCACGGCGACCGACACCGACTGAACCGGCGAAAGCACGGTTGAGTCACTGCGGCGTCGCCCACCGGGCGGCGCCGCAGCCGTTTGTGATGCCTGGCAGGCAACTGGGCGGCGCCCACCGCCAGGAGCAGGGCTTCGCCGCGAGCCTCACGCCTTCGGCCTGCACCGCTCCCAGTCGCGCCAGTAGTTCGGATAGGTCTTGGCGACGCAGCCCGGATCGAGGATGCGCAGACCCGGCAGCTTCGAGCCCAGCACTCCGAAGCTCATGGCGATGCGGTGGTCGTGGTAGGTCTCGATCTCGACCGGCTGCGTCCGCGCGCGCGCCGCGTCGCCGAGGGGCTCGATCTGCACGAAGTCGGGGCCTTCCTCGATCACGACGCCGAGCTTGCGCAGCTCCCGGGCGGGGCAGGCGATGCGATCGCACTCCTTGACCCGCAGGCTCGCCAGGCCCGTGATGCGCGTGGGGCGCGAGAGGAAGGGCGCCATCATCATCAAGGTCGGCGCCACGTCGGGCATGCTGGTCATGTCGACGGGACCGGAGAACACCCCCAGGGCGCCGCTCGGGCCCACGATCTCGGTCTGCTCGGGCAGGCGCCGCACCTGAGCACCCAGCTGCTCGCACAGGCCGAAGAAGGCGTAGTCGCCCTGGCGCGTGCGGGCGCCCAGGTTCTCCAGGCGCACGCGGCCGCCGTGCAGCGTGGCCAGCGCCGCGAAGTACGAGGCCGCCGAGGCATCGCCCTCCACACCCAGCGTGCGGGCGCGATAGGTCTGCGGCGCCACGTGCAGCGCGCCGTAGTCGCGGTTGTCGACGTGGACTCCGAACTTCTCCATCTCGTCCAGCGTCAGGTCCACGTACGGCTTGCTGGTGAGCTTGCCCTCGACCTGGATCTCCAGCCCGTGCGGCAAGAGCGGCGCGATGATCAGCAGGCTGGTCAGGTACTGGCTGGAGATGTCGCTCGGCACCCGCACGGGGCCAGCCAGCGTCGAGCTGCCGACCACTCGCGCCGGCAGGTAGCCGTCGCGGCTGGACTCGACGCGCGCGCCCAGCTGGGCCAGCGCGTCCAGCAGCGGCTTGTTCGGGCGCGCCTGCATCGAGGAGTGACCGTCGATGCTGGTCAGCTCCGGCCGCAGCGCGGCCATCGCCAGCAGCAGCCGGGTCGACACCGCGCTCTGACCGGTGAACAGCTCGACGGGGCCGGCGGCGAAGCGCCCGGCGCGCCCGACCACCCGCAGCTGCTCCGGGGTGCTGTCGTCGACCTCGATGCCGAGCCGCTGCAAGCACTCCTTCATGCGCCAGTAATCGTCACACTCGCCGGGGAACAGGATCTTGCTCTCCCCGTCGGCGAGGGCCGCGATGGCGCAATCGCGCAAGGTGAGAGACTTGCTGCCGGGCAGACCGAAACTGAACTCGAAGGGCGTCGCGGGGCCGCGGGGTGCCCCCGCAGAGAAGGCCGACCACGGCTCGAGCGCGAGCGGATCCGGATAACTTGTAGCAGACACGCTGTGGCTCAGTTGGTGCGGTAGTTGGGCGCTTCTTCGGTGATGAACACGTCGTGCACGTGGCTCTCGCGCAGGCCGGAGCTGGTGATGCGAATGAAGCGGGCCTTCTTGTGCATCTCGGCGATGGTGCGGGCGCCCGTATAGCCCATGCCCGCTCGCAGACCGCCGATCAGCTGCAGGATGATCTGAGAGATGGAACCGCGGTGCGGCACGCGGCCTTCGATGCCCTCGGGCACGAGCTTCTCATCGGCTGTGCCCGCCTGGCCGTAGCGGTCCTTGCTGCCCTTGCGCATGGCGCCCAGCGAGCCCATGCCGCGGTAGCTCTTGTAGCTGCGGCCCTGGTACAGGATCAGATCGCCGGGCGCTTCATCCGTGCCGGCCAGCAGCGAGCCCAGCATCACGCTGGAGGCGCCGGCCGCGATGGCCTTGGCGATGTCCCCCGAGTACTTGATGCCGCCGTCGGCGATCACCGGCACATCGTGCTGGTTCGCGACCGCGACGCAGTCGGCGACGGCCGTGATCTGCGGCACGCCCACGCCCGCCACCATGCGCGTGGTGCAGATGCTGCCGGGCCCGATGCCGACCTTGATCGCGTCGGCGCCGGCCTCGATCAGAAAGCTGGCCGCCTCGCGCGTGGCGATGTTGCCCGCGATCACCTGCAGCTCGGGGTGGCGCGTCTTGATGCTGCGCACCAGCTCTCCCACGCCCTTGGAGTGGCCGTGCGCCGTGTCCACGACCAGGCAGTCCGCGCCCGCTTCGACCAGCAGGTCCACGCGCGTCTGCACGTCCTTGGCGGGGCCGACGGCCGCGGCGACCCGCAGGCGCCCGCGCTCGTCCTTGTTGGCGAGCGGGTGCAGCTCCGCCTGCATCAGGTCCTTGATCGTGATCAACCCCACCAGGCGCCGGTTGTCGATCACCAGCAGCTTTTCGATGCGATGCCGGTGCAACAGCTCGCGCGCCTCCTCGGGCTTGACGCCCGGCGAGACGCTGACCAGCTTGGTCGTCATCAGATTGCTCACCGGCTGATCCAGGTTCTGCTCGAAGCGCACGTCGCGCGCGGTGAGGATGCCGACCGCCGTCTGGCCCTCCACCACGGGCACGCCGGAGATGTGGTTCTCCTTCATGATCGCCAGCGCGTCGCGCAGCGACTGAGAGGGCCCGACCGTGATCGGATCCAGGATCGTGCCGCTCTCGGCGCGCTTCACCTGAGCGACTTCGCGCGCCTGGACCTCGGGCGGCAGGTTCTTGTGGATGACACCCAGGCCGCCCTCGCGCGCCATGGCGATGGCCGCTCGCGCCTCGGTGACAGAGTCCATCGCGGCGCTGATCAGAGGGATGTTCAACGGGACTTTGCGCGTCAGGCGCGTCCGGACATCCACCTCGGCTGGCAGTACATCACTGTGACCCGGAGTCAGCATGACGTCGTCGAACGTCAGGCACTCCCTCAGGGGGGATTCAAACATGGCCGACTCTACATGAAAGTTTGCCGCATTCAACCGGCCCTTGTGCGGCTGGGCGGCCGGCTTCCGGAGATCGGCGTTCCACCAGCGGCTTCTCCGGCGCCGGTTTTGATTTCGTGAAGCGCCGTCGATCTGTGGCCCGGCGCGCTCCGGCGATCTACCGTTCAGCGCCTGATGATCGCCAGCAACGAGGACCTGGAAGCGCTGCTCACCGGGTTGCACCGCCACTACGAACAGGCCGGCAGCAGCGGGGTGTACCTGGTCGGCATGGGCCCGGGTCAACCGCCGTGCGCGCTCACCATCTCACCGCCCGTGCTGGTGGCGCAGGTGCAGGTGGGGCCGCTGCCAGGGCTGGAGGAGCGCGTGCTCGCACGCTACCTGCGCCGCTTGCTGGAGCTGAACGCGAGCGGGCTGTTGCACGCGGCATTCGCGCTGGAGGCGGATCAGATCGTGCTGACCGCGGCGCTCGAGCTGCAGAACCTGGACGCGAACGAGCTCGCGGCCGTGCTGGCGGATCTCGACATGGCGCTCTCCGAACACGTGCCGAGCCTGGTGGCGCTGGCGCAGCAGCTGGGTGGTTGAACAATGGGAATCTTTGCTCGCCTCACGCGGCTCATCAAAGCCAACCTGAACGCGCTGATCAGCGGCGCGGAAGACCCGGAAAAGATCCTGACGCAGCTGCTGGAAGAGATGGCCAAGCAGCTCGCGGAGGCGCGCCAGCAGGTAGCGGTGGCGATCGCGGACGAGAAGGGCCTGGCCAAGAAGCTCCAGGCCGAGAAGGACGTGGCGGCGGAGTGGGAGCGGCGCGCGATGCTGGCCGTGCGCGCCAACAACGACGAGCTGGCGAAAGAGGCGCTCGCGCGCAAGCAAGAGCACAGCGCCCTGGTTGAGCAGTATCAGGCGCAGTGGCAGAAGCAGAAGGCCTCCGTCGAGCAGCTGAAGCTCGCGCTGCGCGCGCTCAACAACAAGATCGAGGAGGCCAAGCGCAAGAAGAGCTTGCTGGTCGCGCGCCAGAAGCGGGCGGAGGCGCACTCCAAGATCCAGGAGACGCTGCATGGCCTGAAGAACGCCAGCGCCTTTGAGGCCTTCGACGCCATGGCGCAGAAGGTCGATCAGATGGAGGCCCAGGCCGAGGCGCGCAACGAGCTGGCCGAGGAGTACAGCGGCGACACGCTCGCGCAGCGCTTCGGCGACCTGGAGAGCAAGCATGGCGCAGACGAGGACCTGCTGGCCCTCAAGCGCAAGATGGGCATCTTGCCGCCGGAGCCGGAGCCCGCGCCGGTGCGCGTCGACACCGCCACCAGCACGCCGCTCGACGCCCAAGAGGAGGCCGAGCTGGCGCAGGCGCTGGCTGAGCTGGAAGCGGAGGAGCAGCGCTCGCTCCAGGCCAAGCGCTGAGGCGCCCCGAGCGCCTGAACACACTCTGGATGATCAAGGGGGCCGGGCCTCTGCTGCTCGTCCCTGCCAAAAACCTCGGGGCGCGCCACGAAGCTGCGCGGGCGGCGACGGCGCATCCGGGGCTCCTTCGGAACTCGAGAGTCAAGGTTCCCAGGACTACGGGTTGTGTTCGGCAGCGCTGGGGTCTCCATGGAAACCCGGAGCGTTGTCCGGTGGCGTGGGGTCTCCCCGGAAACCTGATTTCAAGTTGAGAGGCCTGCCCCGGACAGGGGCTCTCGTCCCCGCACCATCCGCGCTCAGGGTGCGCGCGCAGGCCCGCTCCTGGCGAAGACTCCACGCACACCCGCGCACCCCTCGGGGGCAGTTTGGCTCGCGTGGGCCCCGTGCGCACTCGCAGCATTCACCCTGCGAGGGCGAGAAGGTGCTCTCGAGAGCGTGTCGCGATGCAAGAGCCCGCGATCGCGCTATCGCCCTGTCGGGCCGCCGCCCGCATGCCGTCCAGGCCGGCGGGATCGTCGGGAAAGGCCTGAGCATAGTGTGGGCCGCGGCCGTCGCGCAGCGGTCGCGCGTGGGAACATGTGGGATGAAGGCTCCGGGGCGAGCCGCCGTACCCATCCAGCGATGAAGCCCGCTGCCCAGGGCTGGGAAAATGCCACGCGGATCGAGTCAGCGGAGGAGAGCCCCGCTTCGCTCGTGCCCGATATCAACGATCTCGTCGGGCGGCAGCTGGGAAACTACGTCATCCAGCGTGTGCTCGCCCGCGGCGGCATGGCCGTGGTGTACCTGGCGAAGCATCCCACGCTCGGCCGCGAGGTAGCGGTCAAGCTGCTCAGCCCGGAATATCAGGGCGACAGCGATCTCAATCGCCGCTTCCTGCAGGAGGCGCGCGTCACCGCCAACTTTCGTCACCCCAATATCGTCGAGATCTACGATTTCGGCGAGATCGAGGGCCGCGCTTACTACACCATGGAGCGCTTGCTCGGGCTCGATCTGGCGAGCCAGCTGGCGCGCAAGGGGCGCTTCAGCGCGCGCGAGGTGGCCGACTACCTCGAGCAAATCTGTGCCGCCCTGAGCGCGGCGCATGAGGTCGGCGTGGTGCATCGCGATCTCAAGCCCGCCAACATCTTCGTGGTCGGTGAGGAGCCGCTGCACGTCAAGCTGATGGACTTCGGCATCGCCAAGGTGCAGGAAGCGCGCTCCGGCTCCGAGACGCGGCGCGGTGAGGTGCTGGGCACGCCGGCGTACATGTCGCCGGAGCAGGCGCTCGGCAATGTGCACGCGATCAGCGTGCGCACGGATCTGTACGCGCTGGGTGTCATCGGCTACGAGATGTTGACCGGGCAGCTGCCGTTCGTCGCGGACTCGGATCTGCTGCTGTTGACCATGCAGATCCGCGACAGCGCGCGGCCGATCAGCGAGCTGGCTCCGGAAACGCCGGCCGCCATGGCGCAGCTGATCGAGCGCTGTCTCGCCAAGGAGCCCTACGAGCGGCCCGCGTCCGCCGAGGAGCTGGCGCGGGGCCTGCGCGAGGCCTGCGAGGCCAATGCTCCCGGCGCGCTGGTGCCGGTGCCGATCGCGCCGGGTCCCGCGCGCCTCATCCCGGAGCGCAGCGCCGCGCTGGAGTCCGGCGTGCGGCGCAGCGCTGCGCCGTCGGAGTCGGTCGCGGTGGAGCCCGCGCGAGAGGCGCTGGAGCTCGCGCCTGCAGCGCTGGAATCCGCACTCGAGGAGCCAGAGCCCACCCCGGCGCCGGCACCGGCGATCGCCGAGCCGCTGCCCACCCCGCGGCCCTCGTCGCTGCTCTCCGAGATCACCGACGGCCCCCCGGGGCTGCTCACGCTGACCAGCGATGACGGCAAGGTGCTCGACAAGCTGCTCCGGCGCATGCAACGCCGGGCGGACTTTCCGGCGTTCCTGAACAACGTCACCGAGATCTCGCGCCGCGCGGACGCCGACGCCGACTACTCGGCGATGCAGCTGAGCGAATCCATCCTCAAGGATTTCGCGCTCACCGCCAAGCTGCTGCGCATGGTCAACGGCCTGTTCGCGAATCGCTTCGGCGGGCGCGTGTACAGCGTCAACCAGGCGGTGTTGATCCTGGGCTTCGACAGCGTGCGCTCGATGGCGCTGGGCGTGAGCATTTACAAGCAGCCAGGCCAGGGCGCTTCCGGCGCGGACAAGGACAAGCGCCAGGGGCGCTTCCACGAGCAGCTCGCCGACGAGGCGATCAGCTCGCTGATCAGCGGCGAGATCGCGCGCACGCTGGCGCCCAAGGCAGGGATCCGCGACGGCGAGCTGGCCATGATGTGCGCGATGTTTCGCAACCTCGGGCAGCAGCTGGTCATGGAATACCTGCCGGACGAGTACGCGAAGATACTGCAGCTGAGCGAGCGCGAGGGCATCACTCGCGTCGCCGCGGCGCAGCGCGTGCTCGGTACCACGTTGCCCAAGATCGGTCTGGGCGTGGCCGAGCGCTGGGCGCTGCCGAAGCTGATGCGCGCCGCGATGGCGCAAAATCCGCGCTCCGACGACGCGCTGGTGCGCGACGAGGATCGCATGAGCGCGCTCGCGCGGCTCTCGAACGACCTGTGCCACATCGTGGCCACGGCCGATCGTCACAACTACAAGATCGACATGCAGCGGCTGCTGGCCACGCACAAGCGTCTGCTGTCGCTCTCGGATCAAGAGCTGAGCTCGCTGATCGGCACGGTCTGCAAGTCGTTCGAGTCGCGCTACTCCTCGCTGTTCGGACCGTACCACAAGAAGAGCCGCTTCCTGTTCAACGCGCGCGAGCTGACCGGCGAAGGGCAGCCCGTGGAGCGCCGGGCGGCGGAGCCGCTGACGGCAGAGTCGATCGCTCGGCTGGAGCAGGGCGTCCTGGCCCTGGCAGATGGGCTGGCGAAGAAGCGCCCGCTGGACGTCTTGCTGCCCGAAGCCCTGCACAAGCTCGCGGAAGTGTTGGATGCGCGGCGCGTGCTCTTGCTCACGCAGACCAGCGATCGCAAGGAGCTGGAGGTGCGGCTGAGCGTGGGCGAGGAGGCGAAGGCTCTGAAGAGCCAGTTTCGCGTGCCGCTCAGCCAGAGCGCCGATCTGTTCTCGTCGACCTTGCGCAGCGGCAAGAACCTCGTGGTGCCGGACGCGCTCGGCCCCGCCACGATGCGGCGCTTGCCGCAGCGTTACTTCGAGGCGATCGGTTCGGCAGCGTTCGGCCTGTACGTGTGCGCGTGCCGCGGGTATCCCACCGCGCTGGCGCTGGTCGACGCCGAATCCGCTGAGCTGCTCCCGGCGCAGGAGCGCGTGTCGGCGACCCGGGGACTGCGCGAGCTGATCGCGAAGCTGGCGGAAAAGCGCTAGCCAAAATTTCTCGGGTCTGGATCGGGGGCGGGGATCGGTCTAGACCCGCCTGCCATGCGCCCATGGTTGCACCTTTGGAGCTGCGGTCTTGCCGCGCTGCTGGTGGCTTGCGGCGCGACGGAAAAAAGCATGCGGCCGGGCGGCTCCGAGGAGCCGTTCGGCCCTGCACCGAGCGGCGCGTCGGCAGCCGGCGGCACTCGAGGAGGCAATCAGGTGATGGACGGGATGGCGGACCCGGGTGGCGGGGCTTCCGGAGTGTTTTCCGGGCCCGCGCTCGTAAATGGGCGCTATGTGTTTCGCGCGAATGAGCTGGAGCTCGAGGTCAATCCTGCCCTGGGCGGGCGCATCACTCGCTTCAGCCTGGGCGGCGCAAACATTCTGACGGGGCCGGAGGTCGTGGCGGGCGGCGAGGGCAGCCTGCCCAACATGTATGGCTCGACCTTCTGGACCAGCCCGCAGAGCACCTGGAACTGGCCGCCGGAGACGGCGCTGGACAGCGATCCGCTCGCGTCGAGCCTCGACGGCGACGTGCTCAGCCTGCTGAGCCAGGCGGGCGCCATCACCGGCTACGGAGTGCTCAAGCGCTTCGCCCTGGATGCGGAGCGCGAGCGCGTGTTGATCGAGTACGTGCTGCAGAACCATGGCGGCGCGCAGGCGGCCGCGCCCTGGGAAGTGAGCCGCGTGCCGAAGGAAGGCCTGATCTTCTTCGCTGCAGCTTCGCCCTCGATGGCCGCCTCCACGCTGGGCTCAGAGCTGATCGACGGCGTCGCCTGGATCGATCTGCAGCAAGCGCCGGGCACGGACAGCAAGCTGTTCCAGGACGGATCCGAGGGCTGGATCGCGCATTGCTACCGAGATCTGGTATTCATCAAGCTCTTTGACGATGTGCCGCTCGCGAGCCAGGCCTCGGGAGAGGCCGAGATCGAGGTTTTCGTCAGCGGTAGTTACGACTATGTAGAGATCGAGCAGCAGGGCGCCTCCGCGCTCTTGCCCATCGGCGGCTCCTCCAGCTGGCGCGTCACCTGGCTGTTGCGGCGCAAGCCTGAAGGCATCAGCGCCGAGCTGGGCAACGCTCAGCTGGTCGCCTGGGTGCGGCAGCAAGTCGCAGCGGCGCGTTGACCCTGAAACGATCCAACTCATGAAACAGATCGCCGTCCTGGCCTCCCACGCGGGCACCGTGCTGCAGGCCATCATCGACGCCAGCGAGAGCGGGCGGCTCGCGGCTCGCGTGTGCCTGATCGTGAGCAACAACAGCCAGTCGGGCGCGCACCAGCGCGCGGAGCGCCACCGCATCCCGTTCGTGCATCTCAGCAGTCAGACGCATCCCGATCCCGAGCAGCTCGACCGCGCCCTGTGCGAGGCGCTGAGCGCCGCCGGCGCGGAGCTGGTGTTTCTCGCCGGCTACATGAAGAAGCTCGGCAGCCATACGCTCTCGCGCTTTCAGGGGCGCATCTTGAACACGCACCCCTCGCTGCTGCCGCGCTTCGGTGGGCAGGGCATGTACGGGGCGCGCGTGCATCAGGCGGTGATCACCGCCGGCGATCGCGTGAGCGGCGTCACCGTGCACGGCGTGGACGCCGAGTACGACACGGGGCCGATCGTGGCGCAGAGCGAGGTGCCGGTGCTGGAGGGTGACACGGCGGAGTCGCTCGCGGCTCGCGTGCAGGCGCGCGAGCGCGAGCTGGTCGTGGAGACGCTCGCCGGGATCGTGGCGGGCCGCATCTCGCTCGGCTGAGAGTCAGGGCCGGGGCGCGAGCTCGCGCAGCACGAAGTCGTCGACGCACACGTCGCTGCCCGGATCGGGGCGGCTCGGGGGCGCTTCGATCCGGATGGCAATGCCCGCTCGTGGCTCGTCATGGTCGGCGCGAAAGTCGACGTGCAGCAGCCTCGCGCGAGCAGTGAGGGGCAGCTCGACGGTGGCCACGGGTTGGTACGGCGGCAAGCGATGACCGATCGCCATTTCCGCGCGCAGGGCTAGCCGCCCCGACGCCGAGATCCGGAACGAGAGCCGATAGGGAACACCGGCGCGCAGCGCAAACTCATCGGGCCGGGACTCCTCGGGCCAGCCAAACACGATGTGTTCGTTGCCCGTCACGTGCGTGCACAGCGATCCGCTCGCCAGGCTCGATGGCTTGGGGGTTGCTCCGCCGGGAACCCAGCCGGTGACGGCCCAGGGCGCCAGTCCGCGCGCGAAGTCGCCGTTCGTGATCAGGTTGGGACCGCGCAGCGCGCCCGAGCCGGGCCCTTCGAGCGCCAGCGTGAGCTGGTCCGGTCGCTTGCGCGCCGGCAGCGACGGGAGCGCCGGAGCTGGCTCCTGCGCGCCGTTCACGCGCGCCAGAGCCTTTTCGTGTGCCACCTCCAGTGCCCGATCCTCCGGTACGGCGATGTCTGGCTGCACGCCTGTGCCCTCCCAGTTGGCCTGGGTGAAGGGATTGACGGGATGCGCGAAGGGGATGCGGGCCACGAAGCCATCTCCCAGCGCTACGGGGCGGGCCGGGTTGGCGCCGCCAGCGGTCACTTCGCCAATCACCACGGCTCGGCGCAGCGTTTGCAGGCCGTAAGCGAGCCCCTCGCCACCCGAGAAGGTGTGCGCCGAGGTCAGCACGAACAGCGGCTTGCGTTCCCCATAGCCGAGCTGCCCGAGATCCGTCGTGAAGAACTCCGTCACGGAGCCGTCGCGGGCATGGAACGAGTTGACCACGAACGGTGCGCCGTCCGTCAGATAGCTGAGATAGTAGGCGACGGTGCGCGGGTCGCCACCGTTGTTGCGGCGACAGTCGAGGATCAGCGCTCGCGTGTCCCGCAGATACGAGAAGGCGGCGTCGACGGCGCCGCGCGCGAGCTCGATCGGCGGTAGGCCGTACAGCTCCAGATAGCCGATGTTGCCGGGCATCACCTCCATGCGGTGGATCGCGCCATCGCGCGGCGGTCCGCGGCGCAGGGCAGGGGCGTCCACGTTTCCGCCAGCTCCCGGCAGGGACGACGGCGGCGCTTCGGGCCTGAAGACCACGGCCAGGTGCCGATCCTGGGAGACCGCTTGCAGAGCGCGCGTGAGTTCCCGCGCAAAGGCGCTCGCTCGCCCCGTGTTCGCGTAGGCCCCCTGCGCTTGCCGTTCACGGAGTGTTCGAGCCAGCTGGGCGCCCATCTCCGCGAACGCGTAGTCGTCCGCGAGATGCTGGCTCAGGGAGGCGATCACGCGGCCGCGGAGCGCCTCGTCGACGTCAGCGTCGGGTTCGCTGGGCTCGGGCGGGGCCGCTGGACTGTTTCGATCGGGCACCCTCGTGGACGGGGCAAGGGAGGGCGGCGGGGTGCCGGTGGACCCGGGCACTACCGCCGGCGGGAGGGTCGCGGGGGTGGCGCAGGAGGCGACCACCAACCCGAAGAGAAACGCGAAGCTGTAGGGAGCTGCACGGTGCATGAGCCTACCCATGTCCGCGCTCCGGGAATCTTGCTCCGGCCCCGAAGCATCGAAACGGACAGCGATCGGCGACGGCGCGGATGGATTTGGAGGCGCCCGGACATCACTCTCTTTCAGGCCCGGCTGGCGCCGGAGCCCCCCTCGCGATGCTGCTCTCCATGTCTCTCCTGCGCTGGTCGCTGGCCCTGCCGGCGAGCGAGTGCCTGCCCGGCGCGGACCAGCGTGTGCTCGCCATCGTGCGCCAGCATCTGGACCTCGTCTATCGCATGGCGCGCCGTCTGGGCGTGACGAGCTGGGAGCTCGAAGACGTCACACAAGAGGTACTGCTGGTGGTGGTGCGGCGGATCGAGGCCATTGATCCGAGCAAGGAGCGCGCCTTTGTCGCGGCCACCACGCTGCGCGTGACCGCCAACTGGCGGCGCCAGCGCCGGCGGCGCCCGGAGCAGCCGAGCGATCAACTGGAGCTGCTGCACTCGCTCGACACCCCGCAGCTTCCGCGCACGACGCACGCGCACGGCGAGCAAGGCGTGGAGCGCGCGCGCAAGCTGGAGCTCTTGCAAGGCGCGCTGGCAGCGATGACCGAACAGCAGCGCGAGACCTTCATCCTGTTCGAGCTGGAGCAGCTCACGGCGCGTGAGATCGCGGAGCAACTGCGATTGCCGGAAGCCGCGGTCGTGTCGCGCGTGCGCCGGGCGCGCGCGGCGTTCGCGAAGTCTCTGCAGCAGCAGGGGCGGAGGGGCGAGCGAGAGCACCAGGCCGTGGCGGCAAGCGAAGAGGACTGCGAAAGTGAACGCTGAGATCGATCCCACCCTGCTCGCGGAGCTCCGTGAGCTGCACCAGAGCGAGCGTGCGCCGGCGGAGCTGGAGCGGAGCGTCCTCGAGCGGCTATCGCCCGCGCGGCAGGCGGCGCCGCTCGGCGCGCGGCTGCGGGCGTGGTGGAACCGGGCTTCCTCGGGTCGTGTCGCCTTGGGCGCGACGCTCGGGATGGCAACCCTGGGCGCGCTCTATCTGGGCGTGCGGGCGCTCTCCGTCGAGCCGGCGCGCGAACTCTGGCCAGAGCCTGTGCGGGAAGCCGCCGGCAAGCTGCGCGGAGCCGCGCAGTGTCCGCTCGGCGCTCTGCCGCCGGGATTTGCCGCTGAAGCGATGCGGCTGGGGCCGGAGGCGGCAGCCGCTGGCCTGACGCTGGATACCTTTGCAATGCCGATCGCGGGTTGTCCGGAGCTGGTGCGCCGCACGCTGAGCTATGTGCCGCCGGGGCTGACCTCGAGCGGTCGTGCCGTGGTGATCGTCTTGCACGATGGCGGGCAGTCCGCCGAGTCGGTGCGCGCACTGCAAACACAAAACAGCTTCGAGGTGCTGGCCGCGCGGGAGCGCTTCATCCTCGTTTACGCCAACGCCGCGCCCGCGCTGGGGCATCTTCCGAACTCCGGCGTCTGGCAAAGCGATCCTGACGCTAACGGGGGGATCGACGATTTTGCGTACCTGGCGCGCATCGTCGAGCGTCTGCAGAAGCGCCGGCTGCTCGACAACTCGAGAGCTGCCAGCCCGGATGTGTATCTGGTCGGCTACGGCAGCGGCGCCCGGATGGCCCTGGAGGCAGCAGCGCGCTATCCCGGGCGCTACGCCGGGGTGGCGGCGCTGCTGCCGGACAAGATCAACGCCTTCCGGCCTCCGCCGCGCCGCGCGGGCGCGCGCCTCTCGCGCCTGTTCTTCGTGACGGTGCAGGACGCGCGCCCCTGGGCCTACTGGCCCGGAGTGCCGCTGGATGTGGCCACGATCGACGAGTGGGCGGTGGCGGTGGGTCTGCCGCGCATGGCGTTTCAGCAGGGGCTGGAGCCGGAGCCGGGGCTCGGAGATCAGTCGGCGCTTCTGGCGAACGCGATGAGCACGGCGTCGGCCGTGCTGCGCGGCGTGGTGCCCGCGGGCACGCGGCTGCTCGACGCCGGCGAGCCCGAGCACGACGGCCCTGCCGTGCGCGTGCTGGTCGTGCCGAGCAAGGATGCGCTCGCGCTGGGCGCCGGTGGAAGCCCTGCGCCTCTGCAGGTGGCGCCGCTCGCGTGGGAGTTTCTGCGCGGCGGAGTGGGTAAACCCAGCGCTCCCGCGCGATGAGGCGCGGGCGGCGGGCACATACTAGGGTCGGGCGGGGTCGGGCGTGGGCGAGCCCTTCTGTCAATGCACCGGAGCAGTCGCCGCTGCAGTGCGCTGCGCTTCGGCGATCACCTCGACCACTCGATCCATGTGCTCGCGCACCGCTGCGGCTTGCCCTTCGAGGCCGTTGACCAGAAGCGAGAAGATCATGGATGAGCGGTTGTCCGGGCCGAGCACGTAACCGCTGAGGGCCACGGCCGCGGCCAGGGTGCCCGTCTTGGCGCGCACGATGCGCTGCGCTCTCAGCTTGCGAAAGCGCGAGTGGAGCGTACCGTCCACGCCGCCGATCGCGAGCTGCGCGAGGAACTCCGGGTACAGAGCCGGGTTCTGGCGCACCGCGAGCAAGGTGCCGCTGATCGTGGTGGCGCTCACGCGATTGGCATCGAACAGGCCGGAGCCGTTGGCGATGCGCGTGTCCGGGCTCCAGAGCCCGTGCTGCGACAGCCACTGTTGCACGACTCGTGCGCCGTCCTCGCTGCGGGCAGGGCCGCCCGTGGCGTCGGCGCCGAGCGCCTTGAACAGCATCTCGGCGTAGAAGTTGTCGCTGTTCTTGCCCAGCTCGCTCACCAGATGTCCGAGCGTGTCCGACTCATGGAAGGCGAGCCTCGGCTCATCGGACTTGCCGCCGAGGCCAACCGCACCCGACACCTGGATGCCGCTCGCGATCAAGAGCTCGCGCAAGGCCAGGCCCGGCGCGCGCCGCGGATCGTCGAGGCGGCGCTCGTAGCGCAGGCGCCCCATGCCCTTGGCGGCATAGCCGCCGAGCTGAGCTACCAGCTCCGTGCCGCGCGTCTGCAGCGAGAGCTGCACGCCTTCGCCGGCGCCCGGGCGGCGCGTCTCGACGGCGCCTTCGATGGTGACGATGCCCGGCGGCTCGAACCAGGCACGCGCCGGTTGCCCCGCTTCGCCGGGCAGCACGTTGAGCGTGACCGCGTTGCGCTCCAGCGCCACGGCGCTCACGGGCGCGCGAAACGAGGCCCACTCGTCCGGCTGTTGCTCGAACGCGGGCGGCACGAACTGATCGTCAAAGCGGCTCTGGTCGACCAGGATCTGCCCGACCTTGCTCACGCCGAGGCTGCGCAGCGCGCGCGCGAGCTGCCATAGATCTTCGGTGCCCAGCGAAGGATCGCCCTGACCGCGCAGCACGAGCGAGTCGACGCGATCGCCCTCCTGCTTGCCATACAGGCCCGTGCTGAAGCGAAACTCCGAGCCCAGCCGCTCGAGCGCCACTGCGGTCGTGATCACCTTCATGTTCGATGCGGGGTTCAGCGCGCTTTGCGCGCCGAACTCGGCCCACACGAAGCCGCTGTCCGAATCGACGACACGGGCGCTCAGTGTTCCGCCCCGGCCGCGCACCCAGTCAGCCAGCGCCTGGAGCGCTTCGACGACGCGGCCGCGCTCCGGCTCTGCAGGCGCAGCTGCGGGCCGCGCTGGGCCCGGCCGGGGCGCGCCCGCAGAAGAATGGGCCGGCGCTTCCGCAGCGGCGGGCGCCGGGGCAGGACCAGTAGCAGCGGCGGTTTGCGCGGGGGCCTGCGCCGTGAAGAGCAAGCTGGCCGCGAGCGCGAGCGGGTAGACCTTGCCCTGAGGCACCCGGGCAGACTACACGAAACCGCCGCCATGACGAGCCCCGCCCACCGCGTGCCGCGCCTTCGCTGCGCACTGGGCTCGCTCCTGATCGCTCTCGCGTTCTGTGTCACCCTGACGGGCGCGCGGACGGCGCAAGCCGACGAACCGACGATCGATGAGGTGAGATATCACCCCACTGAGCAACCTCCGGATGGCACGCGCGGTCGCGTGCTGCTCACGGGCGCCGCGCTGACCGTTGGCTGGTACGGCGTGGGCGTCGGCACCTCGTATATCTGGCCCGATGCGAAGAACGCCCGCGACCTGCGCATCCCCGTCGCGGGCCCCTGGATGGCGCTCGCGGATGTCGGGTGCAGCTCCAAGGAAACGAGGGCGACCTGCAGCGACGGGATCGTGGTGCTGCGCACCACGCTCGCCGTGCTGAGCGGGATCGGGCAAGCGGGTGGCCTGTTCGCCATCGTGGAAGGCTTGTTCCTGGATACCGGGAATGCCTCCAGCAATTCCGCGCTCGGCCCCCCACAGGGTGATGCGCCGCGCGGCGAGCGGTCACAGACTCTGCAGCGAGGCCGCGGGCCTTCCTGGGCTGCAGTGCCAGTGGTGTTGCCTGATGGGGCTGCGCTGCAAGTCGTCGGGCAGTTCTAGCGCTGCCCATTTCTGAAATCAGATTCCGCGCGGACACTCCTCGCCCGGTAGCGAGTTGCGCATTCGCTGCTCGCCGGGCGTTGCAGCTCTGAACGTCCCAGGCAGCGCCATTTCACGCGCAGAACCGAGTTCATCTTCAAATCTACAAAGGTCGAAATTGCTGCATCTATTTCCCAGGCTGGCAACTAAAGCGTGCAAGCGGGGCCTTCCCGTTATATGCTGCTGTCCCATCATGGAGATGGAACAGTGAACCGGCGAACGAAGTTCGTCCTCGTCACCGGCGGCGTAGTCTCCTCGATTGGCAAGGGGCTCGCGTCAGCATCCATCGGCGCGCTGATGGAGGCGCGTGGTCTGAAGATCACGCACATGAAGCTGGATCCGTATATCAACGTCGATCCGGGCACGATGTCCCCGTACCAGCACGGTGAGGTGTTCGTCACCGATGATGGCGCGGAGACGGACCTCGATCTCGGCCATTACGAGCGCTTCACTTCGGTGCGGCTGACGCGCAACGCCAACGTCACGGCGGGGCGCGTGTACGCTTCCGTGATCCAGAAGGAGCGGCGCGGGGAGTACCTGGGCGCGACGGTGCAGGTGATCCCGCACATCACCGACGAGATCAAGCGCAACATCCATCGCGCCGCCGAGGGTGTCGACGTCGCCATCATCGAGGTGGGCGGCACGGTGGGTGACATCGAGTCGCTGCCGTTCCTCGAGGCGCTGCGCCAGCTCAAGGTGGAAGAGGGTCCGGAGAACGCGGTCAGCGTGCACGTCACGCTGGTGCCGCACATCCCGACCGCCGGTGAGCTCAAGACCAAGCCCACGCAGCACTCGGTGCGTGACATGCGCGAGATCGGCATTCAGCCAGACGTGCTGTTGTGCCGCTCCGATCGCCCGATCAGCCAGGAGCTGAAGGGCAAGATCGCCCTTTTCTCCAACGTGCCCGTGCGCAGCGTGATCTCGGCGGAGGATGTCAGCTGCATCTATGAGCTGCCGGTGCGCCTGCACGAGCAGGGGCTCGACGATCAGCTCGCCGATAGGCTCAACATCTGGTCGCGCCCGCCCGAGCTGGGGCGCTGGCGCCGGATCGTCGATCAGTTCACCAACCCCAAGGGTCAGGTGCGGATCGGCATCGTCGGCAAGTACGTGCACCTGAAGGACAGCTACAAGTCGCTGCACGAAGCCTTGATTCACGGCGGCATGGCGCGCTCGATCCGGGTCGACCTCGACTACATCGACGCCGAGGAGCTGGAGCGTCCCGGCATGGACAAGGCGGCTCTGGCGGCCCGCTTGCGCGGGCTGGACGGCTTGCTCGTCCCCGGTGGCTTCGGCGAGCGCGGTTCGGAGGGCAAGATCCAGGCGATCCGCTACGCGCGCGAGAACCAGATCCCGTACTTTGGCATCTGTCTCGGCATGCAGCTGGCGGTGGTGGAGTTCGCGCGCAACCGCTGTGGCCTGACCGGTGCCGGCTCGCGCGAGTTCGCCGAGGCGCCTGCGCATCCGGTGATCGACCTGATGCTGGAGCAGGCCGAGGTGAAGGAGAAGGGCGGCACGATGCGGCTCGGCTCCTATGACTGCGCGCTCAAGCCAGGCTCACGCGCCGCGCAGCTGTACGGCGCCGACCTGATCACGGAGCGCCATCGCCACCGCTTCGAGGTGAACAACGACTACCGGCAGGCGCTGGAGAACGCGGGCCTGGTGCTCAGCGGCACCAGCCCCGACAACCGCCTGGTGGAGATGATCGAGCTGGAGGATCATCCGTACTTCATCGGCTGTCAGTTCCATCCGGAGTTCAAGAGCCGGCCGATGGCGCCGCATCCGTTGTTCGCTGGCTTCGTCAACGCCGCGATTCGCCGGCGGCAGGAGGCGGAACGCGCCGTGAAGGGCGCGGGGGAAAGCGAGCGTGCGGATCTCAGCAGCGCGCCGAACTAGCGCGCTTCTGGTGGCGCTGGCAGCGGCGAGCTGCGCCAGCGCCACGACCAAGGTGGCGCTGCAAGGCGATCTGCCGAGCTTGCAGGCGGAGGTGGCGCGCGCCCGGAGCCAGGGAGAGCTCGGCCGCTCGTCGGTGCGAGAGCTCGCGGGGGCCGTGCTGGAGCGGGAGCTGTCCTCCCTGCGCGAGCCGCTGGGCGAGGTACCTGAGGTCGGGCCCTGCGCGCGCGGCGTGCGCGGCGCTCTGACCGAGGTGGCGGAAGGCTCGGGCGAAGCCGCGGCGTTCGCGTCGGTCGCGCTGCTCGACGCGGGCCTGAAGGCGCCCCGCCACGGCGATCAGAAGGGCGACTCGCCGCTCCTGCCGGTGAGCGCGCGGCGCGCGGTGGGCAGCGCAGACGGCCCGCGGCGGCGCGCCTACTTGTTGCACGGTGACGCAGACGTGCGCCGTGCGGCGCTGGAGGCGGCGGAGCACAGCGCCGATCCGGCGGACGTGCGCGCGCTGCTGGAGGTGGCCCGGCTCGATCCGGACGAGCGCAGTCGCTCGCTCGCGGTGCGCGCTCTGGGGGCCATCGGCGGCGAGCCGGTCGTGGTCGGGCTCAGCGATCTGTGGGCCACGGCCGGCACCGAACAGCGCAGGGACATCGTGCGCGCCTGGGCGGCGCCGGCGAGCTTCGGGACGGGGGGCGAGCAGCAGCTGCTGCGCTGCGCGGAGCAGGGCTCGGGCAGCGCTGCCGTGGCTGCCGCGGTGGTGTTGGTGCGCGAAGGCAGCAGCGCCAGCGGCCCCGCCAGCACATTGCTGATGCGCGCGCTGCGCGGGGACGATCTGGCGGCGCGGCTCCTGGCTCTGTACGAGGTGCCCTGGTCGCACTCGGAGCTCCGGGAGCTGGTGATCGCGGCGCAGAGCTCGGAGGACTCAGCCGTGCGGCTGATCTCGCTCCTGCGTCAAGCGGAGGAGGGGCCGCTGCCCACACCGGCTCGGGACGCGCTGCGCACGCTGGCGAAGAACGATCGGGCTCCGATCGGCCTGGTCGCACGGGTGACGCTGGCCCGCGCGGGCGACGAGGGCATCAAGCCCGCTCTGCTCGAGGACCTGAAATCCCCTCGCGCGCGGGATCGCATGCTGGCCGGTCTGGCGCTGGCCCAGCTGGGCGACTGGGGCGCCGCGGCGGGCGCACTGGCGGACGACAGCCCGCGCGTGCGCCAGACCGTGGCGTGTCAGTGGCTGGCGGAGCCGCGCTCGAGCAGCGCCGAAGCGGCGCTGGAGCAGCGTCGCGCCGAGGCGTTCGGGCCGCTGGCGCCGCAACTCACGGAGCTGCTCGCCGGCTCCGAGCAGAACGGCTCCTGAGCCGTCGCGGGGCGGGCCGTCGCCCTCCGAGCCACGGCCAGCGCGCGTTCAAGGCCCCGCGCGCTTGACCTGTGGGGAGCCCGCCCGTGCGTTGCGCGCTGCCTCCTTGGCGCGCGGCAGCGCGGGCAGCGGCGCGGCGCCGCGCTGCTCGCGCGGGCAGGTACCGAACATGCGCTTGTACACGCGATGAAACTGCGTGTAGCTGCCGAAGCCGGCTTCCAGCGCGGCCGAGAGCAGGTTGCCGTTGCCGCGCTCCAGCGCCACGAAGAAGCGATCCATCAGGCGCCGGTTGCGATATTCCACCAGGGACACGCCCACCTCGGCCTTGAACGAGCGCGCGAGATGGCCCGCGCTGATCGAGAGCTGGCGCGCCAGTACCTCGCCGCTGGAGCGCGGGTTTTCCTCCAGGGCGCGCAGCACGCTCTTCACCCAGGGGCTCTGCTGCGCGGCGGCCGTGGCGGGCCAGCGGAAGCGGCTGCGGCGCGGCAGGAACAGCCCGGAGAGCAGGCTGCAGAACACGGCCGTCGCCAGCTGCTTGCTCTCCTCGAACGGCGCGCGCGAGACCGCGGAGTCATTGTACATGACGCCGATGAAGTCGCGCGCCGCGACCAGCGGGGTGGCGACGAGCCAGCCGCGGCCGAGGTCCGTCGTGCCATTGACCCCCTGCGGGCAGACCAGCATGCTCTCCGAGCAGCGCCACAGGGAGCCCTCGCGCTGCAGGTTGCACAGCGTCTGCGCCTCGGTCGGGTCGCACTCGTGGGCGAGCTCGTGCTCGTCCGTCGTTTCTCCGGCGAGGCCCGTGCCCCACGTACCGCGCAAGAGCAGGTGCTTGGCGCGCGGATCGCGCAGCCACAGCCCGACCCGCTCCAGTCCGATGCGTTCGCGCGCGAGCTCGACCGCACGGCGCAGCATCTGGTCGGTATCGGCGATACCGGCCAGCTCATCGGCGCCCGCGAGCACCGGCCCCAGCAAGCGCTGCGGCGCTACCTGAAGCGTGGAGGGCCGCGGTGGGACCCCGCGGAAGTCATCGACGGCGAGCGACTCTGCAGGCGCCATGGCTACGCGCGGCCATGATACCGTGTCCGCACACTGCCGCAATTGGACAGCTGCTCGGAAAATTCCAGAGCCCCGCTGCGCACGGATCTGCGCAAATTGCGCGGATCGCGGCTTTCAGCAGCCAGTACGAGAGCGGAATGCTCGAGGCGGCGAGCAGGAATGACAGGATCGAGAGCGCCGAAGGCTGGCACCTGTGCGGCCAGGAGGGATGACCTCCACGCGCACGCGCGCCGCCACTGGCACGATGCCGCTCGCGCCGGGGCAACGCTTGCCGGGGCGCACGCGCCATCGAGTCATTTTTCCCCGATCCGGAGGCGCCGCCGCAGTCTGTCGAGGCCTGCTCTCGGCGTGAAACACAGCGATGTAATTGCGAAAGGGCGCGCTGGCTCCGCGCGCGTGCGGCGCCGGCGCCCCTGGCATGCTAATTGCGCCAGACGTTTCGTGGACTTTGATTCCTGCGTTTCGAAGACTACGCCCGTGCGATTGTTGCTGCTGCTCGTGCTGTTCGCTCTGGGGTGTGCCACCCCACAAGCGTTCGTGCCCTTGGCCGAAGTCCGGTCGCCCGCGCCCGATGGCGAGCACAACGCCGGCGACTACACGCTCGAGCCGCACGCGCACGTGCAGGTGTGGTCGCGCGGCGCGTTCCGCGATGAGAACGAGGGCAAGACGGAGACCGTCGTGCACGTGGGCTTCGTGCTGGACAATCAGGGGTCGGCGCCCGTCCGCCTCGATGAGAAGCGGCTGTACCTCGAAGACATCGCTTCCACCGAGGGGGGCATCGAGAAGCTCGCGCCCGTCCAGATCGACGGCAACGCCGCGGTCGCGCCTTCCGCCACGGGCCAGGTGGAGGCCTATTTCGCGCTGCCCAAGCGCATCTGGCCGAGCGACATCGTCGGCTATCGCGTCGTGTGGGCGCTGGAGGGGAGCGAAAAGACCCCGCTGCAGCACACCGCCTTCCAGAGCACGCGCTACGGGCCGCGCGTGTACCTCGCGTACTATCCCTACGCTCCGTACTACTGGGGCTGGTATTATCCCTGGCGTCCGTATCCGTTCTACGCGCCCTATCCCTACTGGGGGCCTCCCGTGTACGGGCCGCGCGTGTACGTGGGGCCGCGCGTGTACGGCGGCCCGCGCTATCTGGCGCACCCGCGCCGGCGCTGAGCGCGCCGAGACCGAGGAGCGCCGGCGCCAGCTCGTGCGCTGGGCACTCCTGGAGTCGGCCGGTGCGCGCCGCGCCGAGCCCTGAAGCACTGAGCGCCCGCGCCGTGCGCGTGGCAAGCTGGCGGTGGCGTGGCGACTCCCCGCGCCCGCCCTTTCGCCGGTACCCGCGCTCGCTCGCCGGGCCTTTGCACGCCCTTGCTCCAGGTCTTCCGGGCGTGAGCCGTCAGAGACCCTCGAGGGCGCCGGTGCTGGAATGAACCCGCTGGAGGGGCCGCGCGCAAGCTTCGCGCAGGCTTACCCCGCCAGCGCGCGCTGCCTCTCGCCGCCTGGACCCATCCTTGCACTCGTGCCCGCGAGGTGCGGGGAAGGCGGGGCGATTGCGCCAGCGACGCGCGACCGACTCCGGGTTCGCCGCACTGTCTCCACACGCAGGAGGAACGAAAGATGGCGACCAAGGTGAGTGAGTTGATGAACAAACAGCCGATCAAGCTGCCGAGCTCTTCGCCGATCATCGATGCGGCTCGCAAGATGGCCGAGGCCGGCATCGGGGCCGTGCTGGTCGAAGACGGCGACAAGCTGTGCGGAGTCGTGACCGATCGCGATATCACGATCCGCGCGGTCGCGAAGGGGCGGGATCCAGCCAAGACGAAGCTGGCAGAGATCTGTTCGAGTGATCTGGCGACCGTGTCCGCAGAGGATGAGCTGGATCACGCGATCGAGGTGATGCGAGACAAGGCCGTGCGCCGCGTCGTCGTCACCGACGGGCAGCGCAAGGCGCTCGGCGTTCTCTCGCTGGGCGATCTCGCGCTGGAGCGGGATCCGCGCTCGGTGCTCGGGCAGATCAGCGCCGCGCCTGCCAACCATTGAACGTCGCGTTGGGTCGAGGCGCTCCAGGCGCCGCCAACGTCCTGTTGGTGGCGCCCCGCGATCCCGTTTCGGCAGCGACCGACCAGCGCTCAGCGCAGCGCGACGGAGGTACCGCCGTAGGCCTGGAGCAGGCTCGTGGCCTCGCGATCGCTGGGGCGCTTGGCGAGCAGCGTCTTCAGCGTGCCGATCGCCTTTTCCACCTGTCCCAGGCGCTTCTGGGTGCGGGCCAGGTGCAGCTGAGCAGCGGGTGAGGCGTCGAGCGCTGCCCAGCGCTCCGCGACCTTGAGCGATTCGCCCCACCACTTGTTGCTCGCCGCCACGCGCGACCAGCCCTCGAGCACGCGCGCCTCTCGGGGATGAGCGCGGCCGAGGCGGCGGTAGGCTTCCAGCGCGTCCAGGTTGTGACGACCGACCAGTCCTTCGGCGTCGGCCAGCGCGCGCTCCAGCTCCGGATCCGATCTCGGGCTCTGCCTGGCAGGCTTCTTCTCGTTCGCCGGAGGCCTGCTCGCCCGGGCGACGGGCGTGGCCTTGGCGGGCTTGGCGGCGAGTTCGGACGCGGAGTGTTCTCTGGCGACGGGCCTGGGCGCGGCTCCCTTGGCTGTCGGCTTGGCCTGCCGCTCCTCCGCGAGCACCTGCGCGACCGCGCGCCGCATCTCCAGCGCCGTCGCGGTCACCGGCTCCGCTTTCAGCGGCTCGTGTGCTGGCGAGGGCTCGTGCGCTTTCGGCGGTTCCTGCGCCGTGCTCGCTACCACGCGCGGCGTGACCGGGTCGCGCGGCATCGGACGCGCCTCGAACGCCGGCTCGGAGTCTTCTGGGGCGCCGTCGTCGTCCGTGGCGTCGCCATCCGCGGCGTCGTCCTCGCGCAGCGCGCCGATCTCGAGCGGCAAGGCCGCCATCACCGCCGGCTCTGGCATCTGGGCCTCGGGTTCATCCGCGCCGCGATCGAGCGCGGTGCTCTCTTCCGCCAGCTCCTCGCGCGAGGGAGCCCAGTGGGCCAGCGCGGCGCGAGCTTGCGCCGGCGTGGCGGGCGCAGCGCTGGGGAACGCTCGCACCGCGGAGCTCCACACCTGCGCGACCGAGGCGCGCAGGGGCAGCGCCGTGACCTCGATGCGTTCGCGCACACCATCGACGCCCGCCAGCGCCAGCGCGGCGGACGCGCCGAGCGCCGCCATGCTGCCGAGCAGCCAGCGGCGCGAGGCGCCCGGCTGCTTCGCCTGGTGGGCGAGCAGCCAGACCAGGTCCTGACGCAAGCCGACGATATTGTCGTAGCGGTCCTTGGTCTCGGTCGCGAGCGCGGTCAGCAGCACGCGGTCCAGGTAGCGCGGCAGGCGCAGCTTGCGCACGCGCTGGCTCGGCGGCTTCACCTTCTCGTGCACCTTGCTGTCGAGCAGCGCGACCGTGCTCTCGGCCACGTGCGGCAGGCAGCCCGTGACCAGCTCGTACAACACGGCGCCGAGCGCGTAGACATCGGCGCGCGCGTCCACCGACGCTCGTCCGATCTGCTCCGGGGCCATGTATTCGGGCGTCCCGATCAGGCTCAGGCTCTCGGTGTTCGCGGGCTCGGGCTCGGCCTCGGTCTGGGTGATGCCGAAGTCGAGCAGCTTGAGCGTGCCGGCGCTGGTCAGGAACAGGTTCTGGGGCTTGATGTCGCGGTGGACGACCCCGAGGCTGTGAGCGGCTTCCAGCGCCTGGCAGGCCTGAACGCCCAGCTCCACGACCTCGCGCCAGGGTAGGCGCCCGCGGCGGGTCAACAGCTGAGCGAGCGTCTCACCCTCCAGAAACTCCATCGCGTAGTAGGGGCGGCCGTCGCTGGCGATGCCGAAGTCATGAACCTGGACCAGGTTGTCATGGCGCAGCTGCGCCACGACGCGCGCTTCGTGGCGAAAGCGCTCCTCGGCTTCCGCGCTCGGGCAGCGCTGGCGATCGAGCACCTTGAGCGCCACCTTGCGGCCCAGATCGACGTGTTGGGCCTCCAGCACGACGCTCATCGGGCCGCTGGCGATCTCGCGCAGCACGCGATAGCGCGTGCCGGGGAACAGCGTATCGCGCGGCTCGACCACGCCGGGGCGCGGCGAGCCGCTCCAGTCGGGGCGAATGCCGCCCGACTTGCGCACCAGCGCCACCAGCTGGGCGAACTCCGCGCGCGAGCGCGCCGGCTCTGCCGGATACAGGCGCAACATCAGGTGCGCGACGCGCGCGCGCACGCTGCGCTCGCCATTGGCGAGCCCCGGGGCTTGCTGCAGCAGCTTGACCAGCTGCGCGGCGGCTTCGCGCGCGGAGGCAAAGCGGTCTTCGATGCGGGTGGCGGTGAGGCGGCCGATGATCGTGTCCAGCTCGCGCGGCACGGCCAGCCACAGCGACAGCGCAGGGGGCGTTCGTTCGCCCTTGGCCACGGCGGCGAGGTGCTCCTGGGTGTCTCCCTGCAGGAAGCGGCGGCCGGCGATCAGCTCCCAGAGCACGATGCCGAGCGCGTACAGGTCGGCGGCGGCTCCGCCCGGGTTGTTGGACGCCACCTCCGGTGCCACGTAACCCGGCTTGGCGAACACGATGCCGTTGACGGTCTGGCAGCGGCGGTTCTCGCCGCGCGCGGTGCCGAAGTCGATCAGCTTGGTGTCGCCGACGTAGGAGACCATGATGTTCTGCGGGCTGAGATCGCGATGCACGACGTCCAGCGGGCGGCCTTCGGCGTCGGTCTGCTCGTGCACGTGAGCCAGCGCTTCGGCGATCGATGCGACGATCGCGACCGCGTCCGACCAGGGGATCGACAGCTTCAGCTGGTTGGCGCGCTGGCGGATCTCTGCCAGGTCGCGCCCCGCGACGTACTCCACGACGACGTAGGGTCTGCCCTCGGGATCGATCGCGGCCTCGAGGACCTGCGCCACGCCGGGGTGTTGCATCTGCGCCTGGATGCGCGCCTCGTCGAGGAAGCGCGCCAGAAAGGAGGCGTCATCGCGGTGCTCGTGCCGGATCAGCTTGACCACGCACGGGCGCTCGGCGCCCTCGATGTCGCCCAGTGCTGCCAGGTAGACCTCGCCCATGCCCCCTCGGGCCAGAGCCTTCAGCAGCATCAACCTGCCGTAGGCTCGGGGCCCCGAGAACTCCGAGGCTGCTCCCGGCTGCCGCGAGGAAGGCGCGGCCTGGCTCGCTGACGAGCCGCCTTGCGGCGCGCTACTCGGGGAAGAATTGTCTCGTGAATTCGAGCTGTTGGGTTCGCCGTTCCGAGCCGAGTTCTGCGCTTCGATCGCCATGCTCGCAGAATAATCGCGCCAGGTGGGCTGGGCTAAATTCTGGACCGGGAAGCCGGTCTTGCCGCGGGACGACAGCGAGCACTCACCCCTGCGTGCGCCGCGGTGTGTGCGCGGTGCGCAACGGCGGCCAGCGGCATCGCGAGCAACACAGCACGGCACATCCGATTACACCCCGCGCCGAGCTTTTCTTTGGGTTGAGCGCCAGGTCGGCTAGAGTAGACTTCCGACAACCCGTACCACGAGCCTGTGATCGCGCTGCTCCACATCATCTTCGGCTCGAGGAGGCCGAGCCCCTGGCAGGGCCCGCTCCGCGCGCTGCGCTGGGTGCTGCTCCAGCTGCTGCCCGCGTGGTTGTGCGTGGGGTTGTGCCTGGCGTCGAGCGCGGCTGCTGCCTCGGACGACGCGGCGCCGATGTGTGATCCCCACGGCGCGTCCGTGGCCGCGCCGACGGAAGTGCCGGAGGTCGATCGCGGCAAGCTCGAGGAGCTGCCCTGCGACGAGCTGATCCGCTGGGTGGGGGTGACCATCGATTTCGGCGACTCCCATGCGCCGGCGGTCGCGCACGGCAACGTGCCGCGGCCTGCTCCCGATCTTCATCTCGATCGCGAGCACCTCGAGGGCGTGCTGCCGATCGTGATCCTCGCGCTGCCCGAGCGCGCCGCGCCACAGAGCCTGCAAGAGCCTGCTCTGGCCGGGCTGCCGCCGCGCGAGGGGCACCGCAACCTCGTCTACCGTCCGCCGCTCTTCGGCTGAGAGTCACGTCCTGCTCGGCGCAGGTGCTGCAGGGATAGCCCGCAGCCCGCCGCTCGAGCCGCTCCTGCGCGCGGTCGCGTGACCGTCGCAGCACTCCACCGCGAGCGTGTGCCCGCACATCGGCGCACGCCCCTGCGCTCTTCTGCGAGCGCCCAGTCTGTCCATGTCCGCGCGTGCTCAGCGCGCGGATGCCATCGAATGAAATCTAGGAGATCAATGTCATGAACAAAGGAACCGCTTTCGTCGGCTTCCTCTTGAGCTTTTTAGCCGGGATGGGGTTGATGTGGGGCATTGCCCAGGACCGAGGAGGGGTCCAGGTCAGTGCCGAGGTAGCGAGCAAGGGCAACGGCGATAACAGCCATGCCAGCTCGCCTGTGCCGATCGCCGCCGACGACCCCGTGTGGGGCAAGGCGGACGCGCCGGTCACGATCGTCGAGGCCAGCGATTTCGAGTGCCCGTTCTGCGCGCGGGTCGAGCCGACGATGGATCGCATCAAGAAGGAATACGGCCCCGACAAGGTGCGCGTGGTCTGGAAGAACAACCCGCTGCCCTTTCACAAGAGCGCCCGCCCCGCTGCTGACGCGGCGGTGACGGTCGCGGCCCTGGGCGGCGATTTCTGGAAGTTCCACGACCTCGCGTTCGCCAATCAGAAGGAGCTCACCGCCGAGAACTTCGAAAAGTGGGCGGTGGCGGCGGGCGTCGATGCCCAGAAGTTCAAGGCCGCTCTCGACAGCAAGAAGTTCACCGGCAAGGTCGACAAGGATCTCGCGGTCTCGAAGCAGATCGGCGTGCGCGGCACGCCGCACTTCATGATCAACGGCAAGACCCTGAGCGGCGCTCAGCCGTTCGAGAAGTTCAAGGAGCAGATCGACGCCGAGCTCGCCGCTGCCGACGCGCTGGCGAAGACCGGCGTGGCCAAGAACAAGGTCTCGCTGGAGCTGACGAAGAAGAACTTCCAGAAGCCGGAAGATCCCAAGCCGCAGGCTCCGCCGCCCGAGGACACCACGGTCTGGAAGGTGCCCGTCGCCGATGATGATCCGGTGCGCGGTCCTGCCGATGCCCTGGTCACGATCGTCGAGTACTCGGATTTCCAGTGCCCGTTCTGCGGCCGCGTCGAGCCGACGCTCTCGCAGCTGATGAACGACTACAAGGGTGACCTGCGCATCGTCTGGAAGGACAACCCGCTGCCGTTCCACCCGCGCGCCAAGCCCGCGGCCACGCTCGCTCGCTTCGCTTACGAGAAGGGCGGCGACAAGCTGTTCTGGCAGGCGCACGACGCGCTGTTCGAAGGCCAGAAGAACCTGGAGGACGCGGGTCTGGAGGAGATCGCCAAGAAGGTCGGCTTGCCCTGGGACAAGGTCAAGCAAGCCATCGCCGACGACAAGTACGCCGCTCGCATCAGCGCCAGCGTCGATCAGGCCGCCGATTTCGAGGCTCGTGGAACGCCGCACTTCTTCATCAACGGTCGTCGCCTGTCCGGTGCGCAGCCGGTCGAGAAGTTCAAGCAGCTGATCGACTCTCAGCTGGCGATCGCCAAGGGCCTGGTGAGCAAGGGCGTGCCGAGGAACAAGGTCTTCGCCGAGGTGATGAAGACGGCCAAGGGCGCGGCCGAGCCCGAGAAGAAGGACGTGCCGGCGCCCACGAAGGAGAATCCCTTCAAGGGCCCGGAGAACGCCAAGATCGTCATCCAGCAGTTCTCGGACTTCCAGTGCCCGTTCTGCAGCCGCGTCGAGCCGACCATCAACGAGATCCAGAAGGCCTACCCGAAGGACGTGAAGATCGTCTGGCACAACATGCCGCTGCCCTTCCACGCGGATGCGCCGCTCGCCGCCGAGGCCGCGCGCGAGATCTTCGTGCAGGCCGGCAACAAGGGCTTCTGGAAATATCACGAGAAGCTGTTCGCCAATCAGGCGAACATCAAGCGCCCTGACCTGGAGAAGTACGCCGAGGAGCTCGGTGGTATCGACATGGCCAAGTTCAAGGCCGCGCTCGACAGCCACAAGCACAAGGAGTTCGTCGACCAGGATGCCGCGATCGGCAACAAGGCGGGCATCGGGGGGACCCCCGGGTTCGTCATCAACGGCTACTTCGTGAGCGGGGCGCAGCCGTTCCAGGCCTTTGACAAGGTCATCAAGATGGCCCTGAAGGGCTGACGCGATCGCTGCGGGGACACACCCCGCACCCCGATCTGGCGTTTCCGCCGTCTGACGGCAGAATGGCTCCTCGGAGGCAACTCCGGGGAGCCGTTTTCGTTTTCGACGCGCGACGATTTGACGTAGAACCGGCCCCCCAACATGGCTGGGCCCATCCTCGAGGCACAATCCATCACCAAGCGCTACCCCGGGGTGGTCGCGCTGCGCGATGTCAGCTTCGAGCTGCATGCGGGCGAGGTGCACGCGCTGTGCGGGGAAAATGGCGCGGGCAAGTCCACGTTGATCAAGGTCCTGGGCGGCGTCTTGCCCCACGACAGCTACAGCGGGCAGCTCGCGTGCGACGGCAAGCCCGTGCGCTTCGAGTCGATCCGCGACGCCGAGGCCGCGGGCATCGCGGTGATCCACCAGGAGCTCGCGCTGGTGGACGAGATGACCGTGGCCGAGAACGTGTTCTTGGGCAACGAGCCGAGCCGCTTCGGCTTCGTCCAGCACGAGCGCATGCACGTGGAAGCGCAGAAGGTGCTGGAGCGCTTCAAGCTGGACATCGATCCGACCCAGCGCGTCGGGGAGCTGGGCATGGGGCAGAAGCAGCTCGTGGAGATCGCCCGGGCCCTGGCCAAGCACGCGCGCATCCTGATCCTGGACGAGCCGACGTCCGCGCTCAGCGACAAGGAGGTGCGAGCGCTGCTCGCGATCATCCTGGAGCTGCGCGGCGCCGGAGTGAGCAGCATCTACATCTCACACAAGCTGGACGAGGTCTTCGCGCTCGCCGATCGCATCACCGTGCTGCGCGACGGGCAGAGCGTGTTCACCGCAGCGAGCCGCGAGACCGACACGTCGAGCATCGTGCAACACATGGTGGGGCGCCGGGTCGATGACCTGTTTCCGGCGCGCAGCGGCTCACCCGGAGACGTTCTGCTGGCGGTGCGCGGGCTCAGCGTCGCGCCCCGCGCCGGAGAGCCGCCGCGCCTGCGGGAGATCAGCTTCGAGGTGCGCGGCGGGCAGGTGCTCGGCATCGGCGGACTGATGGGTGCGGGGCGCAGCGAGCTGTTGATGCACCTGTTCGGCTGCTATGGCCAGCGCCTGGCGGGGGAGGTGCGCTTTCTTGGGCAGCCGCTGCCCGAGAACGATCCGGCGGGCAACGTGCGCGCGGGCATGGTGCTGGTGACCGAGGACCGCAAGCGCTACGGCCTGAGTCTCGACGCCGGGGTCGGCTTCAACCTGTCGCTCTCGGCGCTGCGCGATCTCTCGCGCAACGGCTTCATCGACGGCGAGCGAGAGCTGCAGGAAAACCGCCGCATGATGCAGTCGATGTCGATCAAGGCCGCCTCTCTGGAGGTCAAGGTGGGCACGCTCTCCGGCGGCAACCAGCAGAAGGTGGTGCTCGGCCGCGCGCTGATGACCGAGCCCAAGGTGGTGCTCCTGGATGAGCCGACGCGCGGCATCGACATCGGGGCCAAGAGCGAGATCTACGCGCTGGTGCGCGGCTTGACGGAGCAGGGGCTAGCGGTCGTGCTCGTGTCCAGCGAGCTGCCCGAGCTGATCGGCCTGGCCGACCGCATCCTGATGTTATGTGAGGGGCAGCTGGGTGGGAGCTTCGACGCCCGCGAAGCCACCCAGGCCGAGCTCTTGAGCGCGGCCATGAGCAAGAGCCGGGTCACGGTGAGCGCGGGAGAACATGGATAAACGCATCGCGTTGCGCGACTTTTCACTCTTGATCGCGCTGGTGCTGATCGGCGTCTTCTTCTACACGCGCGACGCGCGCTTCTTGAGCGCCAGAAATCTCGCGCAGCTCGGCATCGAGCTCTCGGCCACCGCGGTCTTGTCGCTGGGCATGCTGCTGGTGATCTTGCCCGGCCACATCGATCTGAGCGTGGGCAGCGGCGTGGGTTTGATCGGCGGCGTCGCGGCTGTGCTGGTCTCGAACCAGGACTGGCATGCGCCGCCCGCGCTGCTGATCACGACCGTGCTCTCGCTGCTGATCTACACCGGCATGGGCTGGATCATCATGAAGGAGCGCGTGCCCGCCTTCATCATCACACTGGGCGGGCTGCTGGTGTTCAAGGGGGTGCACTGGCTGGTGATCCAGAACGAGACGGTGGCCGTCGCGCCCGGCAACCAGGAGAACCTGTACTCGCTGCTGACCACCTTCTACCTGCCGAAGGCGCTGGGCGCGGCGCTCGCGGCGGCGACCATCGTCGCGCTCGGCCTGGCGATGCTGCGCGGGCATCGCCAGCGCACCACGCGCGGCTTCGCCAGCGACGGCGAGCTGGTGTTCCTGCGCTGGTTCCTGGCCAGTCAGGTGATCGGGTTGTTCGTGCTGGTGATGAGCCAGTACAAGGGCGTGCCGCTGGCAGCCTTGATCCTCGGGGTGGTGGCGCTGCTGGTCCACGTGCTGCTGCAGCAGACGCGCCTGGGGCGCTACCTGTACGCGGTGGGCGGTAACGAGCAGGCCGCGCTGGTGGCGGGCGTGCCCGTCGACCGGGTAGTGATTGGCGCCTTCGCGCTGATGGGCGTGATCGTGGCGCTGGCGGGCTTCCTGCAGACGGCGTTTGCCGGTTCCAGCACCACCACCACCGGGCAGCTGATGGAGCTCGACGCGATCGCAGCCTGTGTGATCGGGGGCACCAGCCTGAAGGGCGGGCAGGGCACGGTGGTCGGGGTGCTGTTCGGCGCGCTGATCATGGCGATGTTGCTAAATGGAATGACGCTGCTCGCCGTCAGCCCCGAGCAGAAGTTCATCGCGCGCGGCCTGGTGCTGGCGCTCGCCGTGTGGATGGACGTGCGCCTGTCTCAGAAGGGGTCGGGGGTCAGGGCCTAACCCTTTTTATTCAAGCCCGGGGGTGGGGAGCCGTTCAGCCCAACGGCGGTCGTGTATCCGCTCCTTCGCGCATGAGTTTAGAGAACAGTCTCGTTCTGGGGCGATACCGCGTCCTCTGGCCGCTGGAGCAGAAGAAGCTCGCCAAGAGTTACATCGCCCGTGACGAGTCGGAAGACGCCTACGGCACGCCCATCCTGATCAAGCAGTTCCTGCACGATCTGGGCGACCGGGAGAGCCCGCTCGTGCACGCGCTGCGCGACGAGATGAGCGCGCTCATGCACCTGCGCCACACGGGCGTCGTCTCGCTCCTGAACTACGGGGTGATCGAGGATCGGCTGGTCACGGCCTCTTCGCACCTGCCCGGCGCCAGCCTGGCGCAGCTGTGTGAGTACTTTGGCCGCAAGCAGCGCCCATTCCCGCCGCACCTGGCCGTCTACATCGTGCGCCGCTTGTTGCAGACGCTGCACCACTGTCATACCCGCGAGGCCCGCAGCTTCGTGCACGGCCGCATCACGCTGGGCTGTATTCACGTGCCGCTCTCGGGCGAGCCCCAGATCATGGACTTCGGTCTGGCGAGCCTGGAGGACGTCGCCGCCGAGGCCGAGTCGCAGCTCGGGTTCTTTCAGACGCGCATGAGCTTTGCGGCGCCCGAGGTGACCCGCGGAGAGACGCCGACGCCCCGCGGTGACACGTATTCGCTCGCGTTGCTGCTGTACCGGTTGCTCACCGGGTCCAACCCCTTCCGCGGTCGATCCATTCCCGAGACCCTGCAGCGCGTCCTGCAGCTGACGCCGGCCCCGCTGGTGATGCCGGAGTGGGAGCATTGCCAAGAGGTCAACGCCGTCCTCGCGCGAGCGCTGTCAAAAGATCCCGGCAAGCGGCACCAGACTTGCCTCGAGCTGAGCGACGACCTGAGCTCCGTTCAGATCGGCACTTACGACGCGCTCGCCGAGTCCCTGGCCACGCTGGTTCGTACCAACCACAGCGCCGATTGGCGGCAGGTGGCGCGCTTGACCAGCCCTGCGCGCAAGTCCGGTCCTCCGCGCTCGATGGGCGAGAGCCACCGCCTGGCAGCGGCGCTGCCTCTGGACTCTGCGCCGGCCTTCGCGAGCGGTCTCGTCACGCAAAAGCCGATCTCGGTGACGGAGCACACCGCGCGCGACCTGCGCGATCGCGAACAGAAGCGCGCCGTGCGCCGGCGCCGGCGCCGGCTGGCGATGCTGCCCACGGTCCTCTTGCCCGCGGCGGCGATCATTCTGGGGCTGTTCCTGGGCCGCCTCGGCGGCGCCGGCACGGTGCCCTCGCGCGCACCGCAGCCCGTGCTCACCTCGACCAACGATCAGCTCGTGAGCGGCTCGGTCGCGCTGCTGCAGGCGCACCTGCGCGAATGCGTGGACTCCGGCGAGCGCCGCGAAGCGGGGTCCAAGGTGGAGCTGGAGTTTGGCCCGCGGGGGCAGCTCGCGGAGGTGCGGCTGCGCCCGAGCAGTCTGGCCCAGACGCGGCTCGGAGCCTGCATGCTCCAGCGCGTCTGGGACACCGGAGTGAGCGCTCCGGCCGCCATGTCGCTCGTGATCCCGCTGGACGAACCGCGCTGACGCGCAGCCCGAGTCGAGGGCTCAGTAGGGGTTGTCGTCGCTCGGGGCGGCGGGCTTCGCGGGGCTCGGCTCGACGGGCTTGGGAGCGTTCTCCTCCCCCGGCGCTGCCGCTGCCGGCGGGGCCTTCTTTGCGGGCTGCGCCGGGCGTGCTTCGTCGCCGGTAGCGCCGGCGGCGCCCGTGGCTTCCTGCCGGGGCGCCGGCGCCGGCGCCGGTGCGGGCTTCTCGGCGTGCGGCGCGGGTGCTGCCGGCGCAGGCGAAGCCGCCGGGGGAGGCGAAGCCGCCGGGGCAGGCAGCTTGGGCGCAGCTGGCGCCGGCTTCGGCGCTGCCGGCGCGGGAGCTGCTGGTGCCAGATGTTTGGCGGGCGGCTCAGCCGCTGCTGGCGCTTCTGCCGGCTTCGGCGCGCCAGCGGTCGGCGCTGCAGAGGGGGCCGCGGCCGGCCGCGAGGCGCCCGTGGCTGGTGCGCCGCCGGCCGCCGTCGGCTCGCCGGGGGCTGGCTCGGCCTGCGCTGCCGGCGGCGTGCTCGCGGCTTCCCTGGCTGGCTCGGCAGCGCTCGGGGCTGGCTCGGCGGGAGGAGGCGGCGCGGGCTCCGCGCTCGTGACCACGGGCGGCTCCGGGGGCGGCGGTGGCGGGCTCTCGGGACCGCGCAGCAGCTTCACCACCAGCAGCGTGATGCCGACGGCGCCCAGGATGGCGACCAGCCCGAGCACGCTCGGGCTGCTCTGTTGCTGCGTCGCGCGCCGGCTCTGCCCTTCGGCGGAGCGAGCGCGCGGCGCGGTCGTCTCGTCCACGATCGAGCCGCGCGCAGCCGGCGCGGGCCGGCTCGGAGCTCGTTCGGAACCTGCCTGGGCGCTGGCTTCGCGCACCGGGCTGGAGCTCGGCGTCTTGTCCTTGTCCGAAGAGGGCGCGTCGCCGCCCTGCAGCACCACCTTGCGGGTCTCCGAGGTGA
Source organism: Polyangiaceae bacterium (assembly GCA_035760985.1). Taxonomy (GTDB): domain Bacteria; phylum Myxococcota_A; class Polyangia; order Polyangiales; family Polyangiaceae; genus SZUA-265. The sequence goes on along the minus strand of DASTRX010000093.1, from coordinate 58,742 downwards.
CGGGCACCCGCTTCTTGGGCGGGCTCGACACGTAGATTTCACCTTCTGCGGGGGCGCCTTCCACCTTGAGCGACGGAGTCTCCGCCGAGGCCACGTCCGTGGCCTCCGGCGCCGCGGGCACGGAGTGACGGCCCTCGGAGCGCGGAGGATCGCTGACCGCGCCGTTCTCGCGAGCGCCGGCGTCGAAGCTCGACTCCTCACCCTGGCGCGCGGCCACGATCTGGCTGATCAGCTCGGCCGCGCCTTCGCCGGTCTTGATGAACTTGATGCCCATCCCGGCGGGGTAACCCTCTTCCGCGCGTTCGGGCTCACGCCGCCAGACGACCCGGCCGACCCCTTGCATCAAGCGCTGATCCTCGGCGATGCGCACCTCGAACTTGAGCAGTGTGCCCGCCGGGAAGGGCGCGCGTGTCTTGATGAAGATGCCGCCCCGGCTGATGTCGTGTGAGTGGTTTTCGATGAACTCGTCGACGGTGGCGCTCTTGTAGCGCACGGTCATGTTCAGGACCCTGGCGCGGGGGTCTTTGCGATTTCCTTCAGCCATGCGGGACGGTACTCCGGATTGGGGCGAGGAGGCGGCCATGCGGCACTATACCGTACCTCGGGCCGCTCTCGGGGGCTAGCTTTCCGACAGCGTCTTTCCAGGGGAAATGCTGCCTTGGCAGCTCGGGAGGCCGATATTTCAGCGTTGACCGGTCGGGGCGGCCCCGAGGGTTCCGAGCGAGCCGCTCCTTCTACCACGGTGCAGCAATCAACTTGGTCGAAGCGGAGTGGATGATAGGTTGCCGCGCATGCCCAAGCGCCGTCCCAAGATTCAGAAGCCGCCGGTCCTGTTCAACGAATCACAGAAGCTGATCGCGCAGCTGGAGGCGGAGCTGGGCATGCCGTTGCTCACGTACTGGTCGTCCGCCAACGGCTCGGTTTGCCAGGACGACGTGGTGATCCTGTACGAGCTGTGTCGCAATATGCCCAGCGCCGGGCAGCCGCTGGGCTTCTTCATCAAGTCGTCGGGCGGCTCCGGGCGCGCCGCGCTGCGCATCACGCACCTGCTCCGACAGTACGCGCCTCGTCTCACGGCGCTGGTGCCGCTGGAGTGCGCCTCGGCGGCGACCATGATGGCGCTCGGAGCGGACGAGATTCAGATGGGGCCGCTCGCGTTCCTGACGGCCGTGGACACCTCGATCCGGCACGAGCTCTCGCCCAACGACATCGACAACGAGCTGGTCAGCGTCAGTCAGGACGAGCTGGCGCGCGTGATCACGCTCTGGAAGCAGCACGGCACGGGGCCGGAGGGCAATCCGGTGGGAGCGCTGATGCCCTTTGTGCACCCGCTGGTGATCGGTGCGGTGGACCGCGCCAGCTCCCTGTCGATCCGGCTGTGCCGGGAGATTCTCTCCTACCACACCCGGGACGCGAGCGCGGCGGAGCGCATCAGCAACGTGCTGAACGCGGCCTATCCCTCACACGATTACCCCATCACGCTGCGCGAGGCGGAGCGCATCGGGCTCAACGTGTCCGCGCTGAACCCGCAGAGCAACGCGCTGCTGCTGGAGCTGAACGCCGTGTACTCGGAGATGTGCCAGCGCGCGGTGACCGACTTCGACGAGTTCAACTACCACAACCACGAGATCGCCAGCGTGATCGAGCGCTCCGGCAGCATGTTCTACTATCAGATGGAAAAAGACTGGCACTATCGCAAAGAGGAGCGGCGCTGGACCGCGCTCAACGACAACAGCCACTGGGCGAGGCTGGAGCGCGTGGCTGGCAAGCTGAAGAAGTCAGCCTTCCACATCCGCTGACGCGAGTTGCTGCCCCAGGGCGGCGGGGGCGCCCAGAGCCAGGCCGTCGCTCTCCGCCTCCTGGCCCTGCTGGGCAGCTTCCCCTGCCGGGTCTGGCCACACGGGGCGGACGGCGCGCTCCGAGAGCTGGATCACCCCCAGCCAGGACAGCAATCGAATCACATGCCAGGTCGGATCGAGCTCGAAGCGCCGCACCGAGAACTTCGGGCTCATCGCGAAGCGGTGATGGTTGTTCTGAAACAGCTCACCCCAGGTGATGAACTCGATCGGGAAGGTGTTGCGTGAGACGTCGCTGGTGGAGAAATTGCGATAGCCGTAGCGGTGCCCGCACCAGTTGACGATCGCGCCATGGATCGGTCCCATGATGAAGTGCACCGGTAAGAGCGCATACATCCAGGGCTGGGTCGCGAACTTCACGTAAAACAGCGTGTAGCCGAGCACCCAGGCCAGGCGCAGCGCCCAGCTCTGGCCGAGGCGCTCGATCAGCGGCCAGCTCGGCGCGCTGTAGCCGAAGCGCGGATCGGGCTCGACGCGCCCGTAAGCGAAGTCATCGTAGCGCTGCTTCGTCTTCCACATCATCGAGAACACGTCGCGATAGTACTCGGGCGAGTGGGGGTCGCGCTCGGTGTCACTATAGGCGTGGTGCATGCGATGCAGGATCGCGTAGGCGCGCGGATGCAAGAAACTCGCGCCCTGGCTCACGTACGTGAGCAGATGGAAGAAGCGCTGCCAGCCGCTGCTCATGGTGAACTGGCCATGTGCACCGTAACGGTGCAGATAGAAGGTTTGGCAAAACACCGAGAGGTGCCAGTGCAGGAGGAAGAACAGAGCAATCGCCACGGGCTGAATCCAGGCAGGGGTTGATCGAGATCGTCCGTCAGCGAAGCTAGGACAGTTCCTCGCCCGCGTGGCTCATGCTTCTGTCACAACCAGCGGGCCCGCCCTGCTGTTTTTCAGGGGCCGTGCAGCTCGTTCGCGCCTGTGGAGGAGCGGGGCCGGAGAGCCCCCGCCAGCGGGCAGTGATGCCGCGCGGCAGCACAGGCCGACCGCTGCGCTGCATTGACGCAACGCTTCCCGGCTGGGGTTGCCTGCTGCTGCCCACGGAGGTTGCGCGCGTGTGCGAAGGAACACCGAGCTCAGGTCACGAGCAGGGTGCTGCGTGTTTCAACGGCGCGTCGTGTCGACGTGCGCGCCGGCGCCACGCGTGATCTCCGAGATCTCGCACAGTGATCTCAGTGTGTAGTTCTTTGGACTGAGCGGGGCCGAGATGCAGCCAGACTGTCGCACATCGCAGCGAACGTGCTGAATGTCACACGCCGGGGCCGCGAGGCAGCGCGGAGTTGCTGATCCAGACTCGTTGAACGCGCTGCGAAAATCCTCCTGCTTGAACCAGGAATGGCTGCCGCGCGAAAACAATTTCGCACCGAAAACTGTGAGCATCCCTAGGAAATTCCTCTATATATTGCCGCCATGCGGGGTGCAGGAATCAGCCCGAGCAAACGCTCCTCGGAGCGCTCGTCGCGGGCCTCAACCAAGGCTTCGAAGCAAGCCGCCAGTCAGGAAATGGAACTACCGATGGCAGAGTCGTCGTTACAGCCGTCACGGGCTCCGGGTGTGGTGCGCGAGCGCGCGGCGCGCGAGCCGTCCAGCCCGCAGCGAGACTCCGTGTTCCACGAGCTCGGTCGGATTTCGCCGCCCCCGGCGCCGCTGTCGTCTTCCGCACCGCTGTCGTCTTCCGCTCCGCAGTCCGTGGTACAGCCCGCCGGTGCCGCGAATGCGCTGGCAAATGTGGCGCCCGCTGCGCTCCCATCGATCTCGCTGGCACCTGCTCCGATGACCTCATCCATCGCCACTGCTCTCAGCGACCGTGTCGTGTTCAACGATGAAAAGCTGGCGCGCAAGTACGCCTCCGAGCCGATCCCGATCTCCACCCTGTACGAGGCGTACTTCGACGGCGCGCTCGACATCCCGGGTGACCTGGTCACGTTCCTGCGCAGCCGCAACGGCTTCGTGAAACACACGATCACGCGCCAGCACCTGCAGTGGGCGGTCACCAACTTCGTGCCGGAGATGGTGGCGCACTCGCGGGACGCGGACGCGCGCAGCGCGCGCGAGTTGTTCGACGATCGCGGAGACGAGTTCTTTCGCGCCTTCCTGGGCGAGCGCATGTCTTTCTCCTGCGCGCACTTCGAATTTCCAGGCGACAGCCTGGAGACTGCGGTGGAGCAGGCGAGCTCGCGCATCTGCGACAAGATCGGCTTGCGCGCTAGCCATCGCGTGCTCGACGTGGGCGCCGGTTGGGGCTCGTTCCTCTCGCACGTGGCGGCCTCGCGCGGCGCCGAAGGCGTGGGGGCGACGCTGTCCCGCAGCCAGGAGGCGCACGCCAACCGGCGTTTCTCCGAGCTGGGAGTGGAGCACCAGGCGCGGATGATCCTGGGCGACTACCGCGACTTGCCGGCGGAGAAGTTTGATCGCGTCGTGTGCATCGAGGCGGTCGAGCGCGTGGGCGTGAAGAACTTGAAGGCGTTCTTCGAGAAGCTCGCCGAGCACGTCAAGGACGACGGACTGTTGTTCCTGCAGTGGACCGGCTTGCGCCGCCAGCTGCGCCCCGAAGACCTGATGTGGGGCCTGTTCATCAACAAGTACATCCTGCCCGGCGCCGACGCGGCGCTGCCGCTCTCCTCGATGCTCAAGGTGGCGGAGAAGTCCGGCTGGGAAGTGCGGGGCGTGGAGAACGTGAGCCAGCACTACGCGCAGACGCTGCGTCTGTGGCGCGCCAACTGGGAGGCGCGGCGCGAGCGCATCAGCGCGGAGCACGGCGAGCGCTGGTTCCGCGTCTGGCAGTTCTTCCTGGCCTGGTCTCAGATCGTCGCCGAGCAGGGCAGCGCCGCCTGTTTTCAGGTGGTGCTGAACAAGAACCTGGACTCGCTCGACCGTCGCGGCACGTGAGCGATATCTGCAGCGCCGGCCTGGGCACGAGGGCCGGCGCGCGCGTCAGCCGTCGTTTGTCGGCGTGTTCGTCGAACGCCCGAGGCGCGACAGCTCTTCGAGCATCTGATCGAAGGCTTGTACCGTCTTCACGTTCGCCGCGACCTCGTGTGTCGCGAGCTGCTCGTCTATCATGGCTTGTGCCAGATCCGCTGGATGGGCACCGCCGGGCGGCCCCGGATTGGGCGGAGTCTGGGCCGGCAGGATCGCGCTCGGAGTCTGGGCCGGCAAGCTGGCGCTGGAAGCGGTCTTGGCGGGAGGGGTCGCGCTGTTGTTCTGCGCTGCACCCTGTCGTGCAATCTTGGCGGCTGCCGTCGCGAGGCGATCCTGTGACCGCCGGATCGCACTCGTGGCCGCGTCCATACCCATCGCCAAGGGACGTTGACCAAGGATCACACTCATACACTCGGCGGATCGGCGCACAGGTCCCGCCCTTGAACGCTTTTCACTGATTTTCTCCGGCCGTCCCGCTCCGACACGCCCGGGAGCGAGCGAGCTCCAGAGCGGTACGTGCCCTCACCCTCGCTTCACTGGCGCTCAAGCCACGGCCTCTGCTCCCGTTCCGGCCAAGTACAACAAAGGAGGGCTGTCATGGATGACCGCCAACCCGACGGGGCAAGGACGCCTCAAAATCCGCGTTACGTGACGGAACGGCAACTGCGCACTGCGCTCGACGAGTGCCTCTGGCAAGTGGAGAGGCTGCGCGTGGATGTAGCGCAATCTCCCGAAGAGTCGGGGGCGGGGCCCAAAGCCCGCATCTGACGGCGCGGCCCGCGGCCGTGGCGCGCAGCTCGGTGCCTCTGCGCAGCTCGGCGGCTTCACTCCGGGCACGGCGGCTCTCCGCGTGAGCTTATGCTGATGCGCGGGCCGCCGTCCCCACCCTGGAGTCGCCGTCGTGCCGGACACCAAGCCACCCGCGCCCCGAGATCCGACGCCTCGACCCTTCGGGCCGTTCGTGCTCGAGCGGCGCATCGCGGTCGGGGGCACCGCCGAGGTCTTCTACGCTCGGCCGCGGCAAGGGCTGCGGCCGGCACGGGAGCTGGTGATCAAGCGGCCGCTGCGCGAGCGCGCCCAGGGCGACCTCTTTCAGGCGCTGAGTCGGGAGGCAGAGCTGCACCGGGCCGTGCGCCATCCCAACGTGGTCACCGTGTTCGGCGCCGGCATGGTCGGTGACGAGCCTTATCTGGCCATGGAATACGTGGCCGGCGTCGATCTACACCGACTGCTGCGCTTCGCGACCAACGAGAGCCGCCAGCTGCCGCCCTGCGTGGCGGTGTACATCGCGCACTCCGTCGCGCTCGCGCTGCATGCCGTGCACAGCGCGACCGACGCGGGCGGCTCGCGCTTGAACATCACGCACGGCGACGTCTCGCCCACCAATATCTACCTCTCCGCGGACGGCGACGTGAAGCTCGGCGACTTCGGCGTGGCTCACGCTGCGCTCGGCGCTGCCCCGGCGCGCAACGATCGCATTCAGGGCAAGTTCGGCTATCTCGCGCCCGAACAGCTGCTGGGCGATCCGTTCGACTTGCGCGCGGACATTTTCGCGCTCGGGGTCGTGCTGGGCGAGATGCTGGTGGGCGGCAAGATCTTTCCGGGCAGCAGCCAGCTGGCGATCTTGCTCTCGATCCGCGAGGCCAACATCGAGCTCTTGCGCCGCGCTGCCGATCAGCTGCCCGCGGCGCTGTACCGGAGCTGCACGCGCGCGCTGGAGCGCGAACCGGAGGCGCGCTACCCGGATGCGGCGGAGCTGGCATCGAGCCTCGAGCCCTGGTTCGAGGCCGCGACGGCGCGCTCCGCGCTCGCGGAGTGGGTGGCGCGCGCGCGCGATGGCAACGAGCTGGCCCGCCAGTTCGAGCAGCGGCTGCGCAATGTCTCTCGAGCCGGCCTGGGCTCTCAGCGGCTCAGCTCGGGCACGGCGCAGGTCGCGCGCGACAGCTCGATCATTCGCCGCGGCAAGGTGGTGATCCAGTCCGACGTGTCCTTCGCGACGCTGCTGGAGCTCGCCGCCACCGGGCAGCTGCGGCTCGATGACGAAGTGTCCCTGCTCGGCGCGGAGTTCCGCAAGGTAGAGCGCATCGATGAGCTGTCGCGCTACCTGATGCCATCGACCACGACCACCACGGGCCAGCTGTTCGAGCCCGGTGTTCCCGACTTCACCGCGGCTCTCGCCGAGACCACCATGCTCGAGGTGCTCGCGCGCATGCGCATGCGGCGCGAGACGGGCGCCCTGTTCGTGGCGCGCACCAACCGGCGCGGCGACCCCGACCGCAAGGACATGTATCTCGCCGGCGGGCGCTTGCTGCACGTCGCGTCTTCTGATCGCGAAGAGCTGCTCGGGCAATACGTGCTGCGACTCAAGCTGATCGATCAACAACAGCTCGACCAGGCCCTGCGCAGCCTGCGTGCGTTCGGGGGCCGGCTGGGGGACACGCTGATCGGTCTGGGCCTGGCCGATCCGACCTCGGTGTTTCGCGCCATCCGCAACCAGGGCCGTGACCGCGTGGCGGCGCTGTGCTGCTGGCGCGATGGGCACGTTCACCTCTATCGCGGCTCGGAGCCGGGCCACGTGGAATTCCCGCTCGATCTCGACCTCACGGTGCCCCTGATGGCGGGCGCGATGCTGCAGCTGAGGCAGGGCGCCGATCCCCTCGCGCCGGTGACTCGCTTGCGTCCGGGCCGCCGCTTCGAGGTCGCCGCCAGCGAGGAAGAGCGCGGGGGCGCGCCGTCCACGCTGCTCGAGCTGCTCGCTCAAATCGGCGGCGGGTTGCCGCTGGCCGACGCGATCCAGCGCCTGGCCAGCTGGGGGCAGAGCACGGGCAGACCGGTGTCGGCGCGCGAGGCCCGCGCAGCCGTCCTGGTCGCCTGCGCGCTCGAATGGCTGCGCGCAGAGTGAGCGCTTCGCGCCCGGTGGGCTCAGAGCGCGAAGCTGAGGTCGAGCCCGAGCTGCCAGAGAGAGCGGTCGTCGGAGGCCGTGTACTGGAGCCGGGTGTAGGGCTCCACGACCAGGGCTCCCCGGAACAGCGGTACACCGACACCAGCCTGAACGAAGGCGAGCCCCAGCCATTCCTGGCGATCGATCGCGTCGGAGTCGGCGACGATGCCTCGGCCCACGAAGTCGAGCGAGCGATACTCGAGGCCGGTGCCAACAGCCAGCGCCGGCACCAGCCAGGCATCGTAACAGATGCCGAGCTCCGCGCTGCCCTGTAGCCCGCGCTCCTCGATGCGCGCGCCGTACGAAGCGTCCGCTTGGTTCAGGCCGGTGTAGCCCAGGCGCAGCCCGGGGCGCAGGAACACTCGCGGAGCGATCGGGACGTAAGCGAGCCCGAGCAGCGAGGGGATGAATGCGGTGTGGGTCGAGCTGCCCAGCGCTCGTTGCTGCAGGAACCCGAGCGATACCCCGAGCGCATAGCTGATGCCCGGCGTGGCCGCGGCTCCGGAAGCGGCCGAGCCCGGCGCGTCCTGCTGCGCACCCGCCGTGCGCGCCAGCGCGAGCGTCCACGTGGACGCCGCAGCCAGCGCCAGGCAGCTGCGAGCTCTCGAACGGGCGTGCTTCATGGCTGACATTCCTCCCTGAACTCGACCGGAAAACCTGCTTCGAAGCGATCCACCAGCTCGATGCACAGTCGGCCGCGCGTGTCGCCGGGCAGCCCCTGCAAGAATGCTTGCAGAAACGCTCCAACGATGGGCGCGTCCGCGCTGCTCGAGACCTGGTCGCGGTTCTTGCAGCTCGCCACCTCCTGACTGGGCAGCGGCAGGTTGCCGCGCCTCATGGCGGCCTCGGCTCCTTCCAGGGCCTCGACCAGCTCGCCCGAGAACTCATGGCGCGCGCGTTCATCCTCCAGCTCGTGGCCTGCTCCCCGGTAGGTGGCGACCAGCGAGCGTGCGAACAGGGTGCCGATGCAGTACTTGCCGGCGCAGCGCCGATCGCTCTGCTGGTCGGCATCCCCGTCGACGATGTTGCTCCAGCGAAAGGTATCCTCGGTGAGGACGCGCGCGGCCACGTTCTCGTCCAGCGCGGCGTCGGCCGGGACGGCGATGCTCTCCAGCGGGTCCGTGCCACCGGTGACGGCGAACGAGATCCAGTCGGCGAAGCCCTCATTGAGTCCTCCGAGCGCCAGCTCCGCCTCCAGCCTGCCCGCGAACCAGGCGTCTCCGGCGTGCTCGCTGGCCGCGTCCTCGTCGCAGGCCGTGGTCTCGCCGCCGTAGAACGCCAGCTGAAACACCGCATGCCCCAGCTCGTGGGCGATCACGCGCCGGTCGGCAGCGAGCGGCGCCCGCTCGATGGGCGAGCTGAGCGCCAGTCCAAATTGCCAGCCGGCGGGGAAGAAGAAGGCGTTGGTGCGCATGCGCAGCGCCGCTCTCACGCCCTCGACCCGCGCCACCAGCGCCGGACCGAACATGACGTCGAGCGGGCCCTGCGCGTCCAGCGCGGCCCGGATCCGCTCGTCCGTGGCGGCGCGCAGCCCGCTCGAGACCTGCTCGAACTGGTACGCGGCGCTGAACATCAGCAGCGTCGCATAGTCGCGCGGTACGGCGGTGGCGCCTTGCACCACGTAGCGCAGATCCGGCGCCTCCCCGCCCTCGAACGAGCCGGAGCTGACGGTGTCGCCGTTGACGATCTCCGCTGTCAGCGTGCCGCCCTGACGGATGCGAAACGCCGCCGCCGAGAGCTGGTCGAAGTCTTCGACGGTCGTGAGCTCGCGCTGGCGCAACGCGAACCCGGAGTCCTCGCTCTGCGCAACGTCCGCTGGCCCTGGCACGCGATCCAGCACGACCACCTCGAAGGGCGGCCCCAGCAGCTCGCCCTGGCTCACGCAGCCGGTGTACAGCACGAGCGGCGCCCCGCAGAGCGCAAGAGCTTGCAGCAGGCGCATCTCAGCCTCCCACCTCGAACGCGACGTTGACCCAGGGCAACACGCTGGAGCCGAGCCGCATCGCGCCCAGATTGAACAACCAGCTGCCGGAACGCAGGCTCAGCGTGCCGCGCGCGAAGAGGCGGTCGCTGGGGCGAATCACGCCCAGCCAGTCCACGTCGGTCGAGCTGCCATAGGAGTCTGCCGCAGCGGTGCCGGAGACCAGGTACAGGCCGGTCACGTTGAGCGAAGCCCAGGAGGCGAGCACCAGCGAGTAGCTGCCGCCGAGCGAGAGCGCGGTCACGCCCAGGTGGCGGCCGCCGCTCTCGTTGGCGAGCACATGCCCGAGCCAGACCGTCGCGGTCACACGATTCCAGCGGTTCAGGGCGAACTCCGTGTTGCTGCCCAGCAGGCCCACGCCCACCGGCGCACTGCCGCGCTGGTCGTCGCTGGCCACGGCGAACCCGGCCAGGACCACGTCTGCCGTGCTGCGAAACCAGCGACTGCTGCCGAGGCGGTAGCGAGCCAAACCGGAGGCGCCCGGCCGCCCATACGCGAGAGGCAAGTAGGACCAGAGCACGGTGCCGATGGTCAGATCGGGCGTGACGCCGTAGTAGACGCTGCCCGCGGGCAGGTTCACGACGAAGGCACCCTGGCGCGCCAGCTGCGTATCAAACAGCCCGGGGAAGCCATCATCCGGGCTGCGCTGGACCGCCAGCTCTTCGTCGAGTGCGTAAGCTTCACCGCGCTGGGCGTGGGCCGCACTCGACCACGAGCCAGCGCACAGGCACAGGGCTGCGGAAAGGGTCAGGGCGGTGGAAGGGGACAGAACGGCGGAAAGGCACCCCTTCGCGCGCCGCGGCCGGGATGACGCCAGCTCCTTGCTCGAGGTCATGGTCTGTTCTCCTGATGGCGCAGCGCCGCCCCCCGCGACATGCCGGGCGTAGCGCACGACGACTCGAATCAGCGAGGGAGTCGGGTGTACGCGGCGCCCGGTTGCCGGAAAACGTGCTGGGCGCGGCGTCCGCCCCAGGTCGCCAACGCTCGAGCGCTCGCGGGCAACTCGCCTGCAGCGCGGCCGACTCTCGCAGGAACGCCGGGCTCGAGAGGCTCGGCGCCAGAGGAGCATCAACCAACAATCAGGAGGGCAGGGAGATGGCAGGCATCAACGCGCAGTGGGGTCAGGTCGGGATCGAGCTGAGCATGGAGGAGCTGGCGCTGGTCAACGGCGGCAGTGTCTGGGGCTTCATCAAGGATGCGTACAACTGGGTCACGGACCACGCGGACGACATCAAGAAGGGCGTCGATACCGTTGAAACGGTCGTCAACGTGGGCAAGAAGGTCATCGGATGGCTCGGCAGCATCTTCTGATCAACGCTCCGGCTCGAGGCCATTAGTTGCACGGGCGGCGGCTTCCGCCGAAAGCCGCCGCCGCTGCGATCGCCTCAGGCGTCCGCGGACCAGAGCGCGTCGTGCAGGCCGCTCGCGCGCTGAATGGCGCGGCTGACCGCGGCGCGCACCACCTCGCGCGTGCCGAGCACATCCACGCGCTGCCGCGCGCGGGTCACGGCCGTGTACAACAGCTCGCGGCTGAGCAAGGGCGAGACGGTCTCCGGCAGGACCACTGACACGGCATTGAACTCCGAGCCCTGGCTCTTGTGGATGGTCATGGCGAACACGGTCTCGTGCGGGGGCAGGCGGCTCGGTGCGAGGAAGCGCAGCCCTTCGGCGCCCTGAAAGCACACCCGCAAGCGCGGTCCCTCGCGCACCACCACGCCGACGTCGCCGTTGAATAGCCCCAGCCCGTAGTCATTGCGCGTGACCAGCACCGGGCGATTCTCGTAGAAGCGCGCTTCGGGATCGATCAGCCGCGCGCGCGCCAACCAGCCCTCGATCTCGGCATTCAGCCGCTCGACTCCGCGCGCGCCCTGGCGATAGGCACACAGCACCCGGTAGCTCTCGAGCAGCGCCAGCTTCTGCGCCGGATCCCTGCACTCGATGAACGGTCGATAACCGGCGAGCGCCAGCTGCTCCAGCGCCGACTCGCCGCTGCTCGCGTGCGCTTCGGGCTCGTAGCGCCGGCAGTCGCCCGGGGAGCTCGCTCCGGGCTCGAGCAACAGCAGCGAGGCCTCCGCGTCGCCGCGATTGATCGCGCGAGCGAGCTGCCCGATGCCGCTGTCCGCGGCGTAGCGGTGGCTCTGCTCCAGGTTCACCAGGCAGTCGCCCAGCGCCGGCGCTTCCGCCGTCGCGCGGACCGTCAGGCCTGTCGCCAGCTGCAGCCGGCGCGCGAAGTCTTCGGACCAGCGCGCCGCCGCGCCGGCGTCATAGATGTCGCCGAGGATGGCGCCCGCCTCCACCGACGCCAGCTGGTCCTTGTCGCCGAGCAGGATCAGCCGCGCTTCGGGGCGCAGCGCGCTCACCAGCTGCCGCAGCAGCACCAGGTCGACCATCGAGACCTCGTCCACGACCAGCAGATCCGCGGGCAACGGGTTCTCTGCGTCGTGCCAGAAGCGGGCGGAGCCGCGGCCGCCGCCGAGCGCGCGGTGGATGGTCGAGGCCTGCGCCGGGATGGCCGCGCGCACGGGCTCGCTCAGCTCCAGCGCGCCGAGCCCATTCGAGACGGAGGTGGCGAGCCGCTGTGCGGCCTTGCCGGTCGGCGCCAGCATCGTGATCCCGAGCGGAGCGCCTGTCTGCTCCAGCGCCTGCTCCTGGAGCAGCGCCAGCAGCTTGACCACCGTGGTGGTCTTGCCGGTGCCCGGTCCCCCGCAGATGATCGCCAGCCGCTGCAGCGCGGCCACCGCCGCCGCCAGCTCCAGCGGGTCGGGGTCCAGCGCCGCCGCCCGCGCGTCGGGCGCGCGCGGAAAGCGGCGGCGGAGCCGTTCTCCGAGTCGCTCCAGATCGATGTCCGACGCCGGCCGCGCGCGCGCCAGCAAGGTGGTCGCGAGCTCCCGCTCGTGCTGGGCGTAACGCTGCAGGTAAAGCCGGCCGCGCGCGTCGAGCACCAGCGGGGTCGGAGCCTCGCCGCTGCCGCACAGCGGGCTGGCGCGCAGCGCGGCCAGCAGGCGCTCCGCCGGCGGGCAGACGAGCTCCGCGCGAGCCTCGCCCAGCTCGGCCTGCGCCGCGCGATCGACGAAGCGCAAGTCCTCGACCCGCGTGACGTCGAGGCACACGTGTCCGAGCTGAACGGCGCGGCTGGCCAGCGCCGCGCAGAACAGCGTCTCCTCATTGGCGCCGCCCAGCGCTGCCAGCGAGCGCGCGAAGTGGTAGTCCAGCGCGGACAGCACCCCGTAGCTCCACAGCTGCTCCAGCAGTGTCGCGCTCATGCGGCCTGCTCCAGCAGCCGGGAGAGCGCCTCCAGCCGGGCCAGCGGTGGCTTCTCGAAGAACACGCCCGAGGAGCCCAGCTCGGGGCCCATCCCCTTGAGGAACAGGTAGTAGACGCCGCCGAAGTGCCGCTCGTACTCGTAACCGCGCAAGCGCCGCCCGAGGTAGCGATGCAGCGCGAGCGCGTACAGATGGTACTGCAGATAGTACTGGCCGCGCAGCATCGCGTCGGAGAGCCCGCGCGGCCCGTAATCGGAGGCGTGGTCGCCCAGGTGATTGCCCTTGTAGTCCACCACGAAGTAGCGCCCATCGTGCCGGAACACGAGGTCGATGTAGCCGCGCAGGTAGCCGTGCAGCGGCACGAAGTCGAGCCGGGCCACCGCCGCGGCGTATTCGCGGGCGAGCTGCTCGCTCGGGTGCTCGCGGAACACGCGCGCCAGATCCCGGGCAGCGAGCGCGCGCGGCTCCCGGCCGCGGCCACCGACCGGCACGCAGAACTCGAGCTCGCTCAGCCGTGCCTCGAGCGGCACCTCGGCGAGCCGCACCGGCGCGCTCGGGTCGGCGCTGGCGAGCGGCGTATCCAGCACGGCGAACAGGTGCTCGCACACCCGATCGCGCCACTGCTCGACGGGATAGCGGTACTCCGCGAGCCGGGCCGAGACCAGCTCCTGCAGCGCCGCCGGCCTGGGGCTGGTGAAGTCATAGTGCTCCAGCACGTCGTGGAAGAAGCTGCCCGCCTTGGCCCCGCGCGGAAAGTCGACCAGCCGCAGCGGCGGTCCGAGCGCCGCGCCGCCCGTCGGCGCGGGCGCGGGCGCACGCGCGTCGTGGTCGCGCATCTGCTCTTCCGCCTGGGCGGGTTGCTCCGGGCCCGAGCCGTGGCTGGTCAGCGCCGAGAAGCTGCTGATGCGATGCCGGTCGTCGATGCGGCGCTCGGCCAGCCGCGGCCCCAGCAGGGGCCGGGCGGGGGGAGCCTCGCTCGGCGCGCCGTGCTCGGGCGCGTGCCCCGCGTTGCGCCAGCGGATCGGCGCGCTTAGCGCGTGTCGATCCAGGCCCGCTTGCAGCGCGGCAGCGTCGAGCGCGGACAGGTGCCGCTCGATCTGCGGCACGTCCGGCGCGGCCTCGCCGGGCGGCGGTGGGTGCAGCAGGTAGCCCAGCGAAGAGGTGGCGTACACGCGTTGAATGCGCCCCCAGACCACGGTGCAGCGATGGCGGGCGCGGGTCAGGGCGACATAGGCCAGGCGCAGATTCTCGGCGAACACCTCGTTCGTCGCCTGTGCCACGTGCTCTGCATGTTCGGGTGAGCCCAGATCCAGCAGCAGGCGCCCCCCCTCGTGCAGCTTGGGGGCCTGCTTGTCGCTCTGGAAGAGCAGGGTGCCGTACCAGAGATAGGGGCAATAGACGATCGGGTACTCCAGCCCCTTGCTGCGGTGCATGGTCGTGATCTTGACCGCGTCCGCATCGCTCTCCAGCCGGATCTGCGCCGCCTCCGCTTCCATGCCGATCTGTTCGCCACGCCGCTGTTGCACCAGGAACTGCACCACCCCGCTCGGCCCCAGGTGACCGCGCATGCTGGCCTCGTGCAACAGCTCGATCAGCTGCAGCAGATTGGTCATGCGGCGCTCGCCGTCGATCAAGCCGAGCAGGCGCTCCTGCAGCCCGTAGCGCGAGAGCAGCTGCCGGCACATGTGCACGAAGCCGGTCTGCGCCCAGATGCTGCCGAAGCTCTGGAACGCGGCCAGCCAGCTCTCCCACTGGGCGTCGTCCTCGTCCAGGGCGGCGAGCTCGTTGGCGTTGAGCCCCACCAGGTCCGTGCTCAGCGCGGCGCGGATCAGACGCGCGTTGGTGGGCTCGATCACCGCGCGCAACACCCGCTCCAGATCGTGGGCCTCCGCCGAGTCGTAGACGCTCTTGTCCCCCAGCACCACGCTCGCTACCGAGAGCGCGCGCAACGCGGCCTGGAGCTGAAACGCCTGATCGTTGGTGCGCGTGAGCACGGCGATGTCCCCCGGGCGCGGGCGCCCGCCCTCCGTGCTGACGGAGCCGGCCAGTGTTGCAGCCACTTCGCGCGCGATCAACGCCGGCAGCTCGGTCGCGACCCAATCCGCGCCGAGCGGCTCCTTCGAGCCGGAATCGGCGAGCAGGATCTCGAGCCCGGAGCCGTTCTCTCCGTCCGCCCGGCGCAGCACATCGGCAGCTCCCGGCCGTGCTTGCACTGGCTCGAAGCGAATGTCGTCGAGCAGGAACGGGCGCGGGCAGCTCTGGAACAGATGATTGACCGCGCGCACCAGGCTCGGGTCCGAGCGGTAGTTCGTGGTCATCGTGTAGTGCCGCTCGGGTGAGGTGTCGCGCGCGGCGCGCACGTAGCTGAACACGTCCGCCCCACGGAACGAGTAGATGGCCTGCTTCGGGTCCCCGATCAGGAATAGCGAGCTGCGCGGCGCGTCGTAGATGCGCTCGAAGATGCCGAGCTGGATCGGGTCGGTGTCTTGAAACTCGTCGATCAGCGCTGCCGGATAGCGATCGCGAATCGCGCTCGCCAGCTGCGCCCCGGCGCTGCCCTGCAGGGCGCCGTGCAGCCGCGACAGCAGATCGTCAAACGACAGCTGGCGCTGCTCGGCGCTGCGCCGCGGCAGCTCTCGCCGCACGTACTCGATCAGCGCCAGCTTGAAGCGCAGCGCCGCGCCGTCCAGCGACTCCGTCAGGCGCTGGTGCTCGGCGAGCAGCGCGTCGCAGGACTGCACCAGCTCATGCGAGCAGAGCGCGCCCGCGCCGGCTTCGGCCAGCCGTCGTGAGCAGAAGCGATCGAAGCAGTCGGGCAGCTCCAGAAATTGAAAGCTGGGATCGCGCTGAAAGAACGCCGCGACCTTGCCGGCCCACTTGGGCGTGTGGCCTTTGTTGTAGACCCGCTTGGTCGCCGAGCTGGCGTAGATCAGTGACTCGATCGAGTGCCGCTGCCAGACCGCGGCCGTCTCGGCGCACTGAAGGCGAAAGCGCTCCACGTCGGGCGCGGGAGCAGCACTGCCCGCCGGCACGATCTGCGCTTGCGGCGAGCGCTGCAGCGAGTAGGCGAGCCGCCGCGCTGCCAGCAGGTCGAAGCGTTTGCCTTCGCGGCGCAGCCAGGCGAGAAACTCCGGCGCGGCTGCGCTGGTCTCGCGCGCCCAGAAGTCCATGATGATCTCGTCGATCCAGGGCCGCGCGTCGCCGAACAGCTGGCTGCCGTACGTGATGTCGCTGCCGAGCGCGCGCTCCATGAGCACGCGCTGGCAGAAACCGTGGATGGTCGAGATCTCGACGTCATCGAACTCGTACAGCGCCTGCTCCAGGCGCCGCTTCACGCGCGCGCGGTCGCCCTCGCGCGTGAGGATGCCGAGCAGCGTCGGGTCGTGGCGGTCGCTCTCGGGCGATGCCAGGGCCGAGAGACCTTCGCGCAGGCGCGCCCGGATCCGGTCCTTCAGCTCGGCGGTGGCGGCCTCGGTGAAGGTGACCACCAGCAGCTGCCTCGGCTGCAGCCCGGTCTCGATCAATAGGCGCAGGAACAGCGTGGCGATCGCGTAGGTCTTGCCGGTGCCGGCGCTGGCGTCGACCAGGTTCCTGCCGCGCAGCGGGATCTCGGCGACGGAGAAGGGCTTCATTCCTCGCCGTGCTCCTCGCTCTCGAGGTGCTCGATCAGCGGCTCGAAGATCTCCAGCGCCAGCTGCTCGAACTCGGCCTGATGCTCGCGCCGCAGCTCCGCGAAGGACCTGTCGGCGCCGTAGACGCGCTGCAGGTGGCTGTCGCGCTGCAGCTCCAGCTGCCACTCCTTGTCCAGCCCGGCGTAGGCGTCGCGCTTGCCGCCGGGGTTGCGGGCGAGCGCCAGCGCCGCCTGCGCGTACGCGAGCGAGGTGGTCGGGAACAGCGACAACGGCAGCGTTTGCCCCTGGTCGAAGCGACGCACCAGCGCGTCGAGGCGCAGCGCCGGATCCTTCACCGGGCGAAAGCGCTGATGGACGGCGCCACCGCCTTGCAGCGGGCGCCCGAACAGTGAGCTGTGCGCCTCCGCGCCGGCCGGGGCCACCCAGCAATAGACGAGGTGACGGATCCAGAGCGAGAGCAAATGCGAGGCGCGGATGCGCGCAAACTGCTGCTCCACCAGGCCGTGCGCGTACGACTCGTTCAGGCTCCCGAACAGCACGCGCCCGCTCGGCAGCCGGGCCTCGAACGGCAACGGGGGCTGCCGGCCTCCGGCGCGCGCCTCGGCGGCCAGCGCCGCGATCTTGCTCGCGCAGCTGGCGATCTCCTGGAAATCGAGCTCACCGGGCGTTCCTAGCGGTAATGCACCGCCGGCCATCACGAGCTCTCTCGCTTGTTCCGCGGTGACACCGCGCCGCCCGAGCTCGAGCAATGCCTGCCCCACCGCGTAGCTCTCCAGACCCGATAGCTCGAGCGGCTCGCGATCGGCGAGCGCCTCCCCGCTCTCGCGCAGGTATAGCTCCAGGCGCCGGTTGAGCAGATACCCGGCGGGCCCGCGATAGAAGCGGACCAGCTCGGCGAGCGCCAGCGCGTCAGGCGCGGGCGTGGGCAGCGGGCCCACGAAGAACTGCCCGAGCGGAGAGCGATAGCGTGCTCGGTTCGCCGCGGCGTAGTGCGCCGCATACGAGAACAAGCGCGGATCGCTGGCATCGAAGTAGCGCGGGCTGAAGGCCTGCAGGGGATGCGAGACGATGTAGTCCGGAGCGCCCTCGGCAGACGCGGACGACTCTGGGGAGCCTTGCTCGGTTTCTGGGGCCGCTGGCGCTGGCTCCCGCCAGGCGGCGATGGTATCGCAAAGCTCGGCCACCACCACACTGGGCGGCAAGCTCGAGTTGTCGCGGATGCTCTGGCCCGTGTAGGTGATGATCAGGCGCTCGCGCGCCGCCAGGATCGCCTCCAGGAAGATGTAGCGGTCCTCCATGCGCCGCGAGCGATCACCGCGCCGTCGACCGCCCGGGCCGTGCACGATCAGATCGAAGTCGGTGCTGGCGTCCTGGCGCGGAAAATCACCGTCGCCCAGGCCCACCAGGCAGACCACGCGAAACGGGATCGAGCGCAGCGGAACCAGTGAGCAGAAGGTCACGCCGCCCATCAAGAATCCGCGCGCCGGTCGGGCGCCGTTCACCGCCTCGAACAGCAAGCCGTGCAGCGCCGCGCTGCCGATCGGCTCGTCGTAGCCGGCGTCCAGCGCGCGCCGGGTCAGCGCGCGCAAGGCCTCCAGCAGCTCCTGGTGCTGCCAGGCCGTATCGGAGTCGTGTAGCACCAGCGCATCGAGCGCGGCGCTCACCACCTCGGGCCACTCGCTCGCGCGGTGGGGCTGGGCCAGGGCGTGCAGGTGCTGGAACAGGCTCTCCAGGAAGCTGGCCAGCTTGCCCAGGGCCGCGGCGCCGCTGCCGCTCGGGCCCGGCTCGGGCAGGATGCCGGAGACCAGCGCCGGCGGCTCGAGGTTCATCGCGTAGCCGAGCAGCAGGCGCCGCACGCCGAGCCGCCAGGTGTTGGCATCCGAGCGCGGATGGCCGTGCGCCTCTCGATGATCGGCGTCGATGCCCCAGCGCACGTTGGTGCGCTGCAGCCACTCGCTGATCTGCTCCAGATCGCGCGGCGTGAGCTCGAAGCGAGCCGCCACCACCTCCAGCGCCAGCAAGTCCAGCACCTGCGACGTGGACAGCCGTTGCCCGGCGAGCAAGAACAGGCGGTCGAGCGCGCTGGCGACGGGCGCGGCGGCCTCCAGCACGCGGTCGGCGAGCGAGTAGGGGATGCGCTGCGGATCCTCGCCAGAGCGCCGGAACACGGCGTCGATCAGCGGCGCGTAGGTCTCGATGTCGGGCATCATCACCACGACATCGCGCGCCTCGTAGCCGCTATCGCTGGAGAGCAGCGCGAGCAGCTGGTCGTGCAGCACTTCCACCTCGCGCATCGGGCTGTGGCAGACGTGAATGCGGATCGATTCATCCCCGGCCACGCCGCGCGCGGGCGAGGGCCCCGGCGCCACGTCCTCCAGCAGCTCGCGCTGCAGCCGGGCGAGGCGGGTAGGGGCGGCGGGCGCCTCGAACAGCGCGACGGAGCTCACCGGCACGCCTTGCTGCTTCAGCTCGTCGGAGAGCAGGGCCTCGAAATCGCTGGCCAGCGCGCCCAGCGACTCCAGCAGGGGATTGTGCCGGGCGGGTTCCACGCGCCGTGACGCGGCGAGCTGGAACATGCGCACCGGCACGTGCGGACACAGCGCCACCAGAATGCGCGCGTAGCTGGGGGGCACGTGGGTCACGCCGAAGCAGCTGATGCGCGCCGGCAGGTTCTCCAGCCGTTGGCTGCGCTGCACGCGGCGCAGAAAGCGCCGCTCCAGCGTGCCCATTGGCACCGAGCCGGATCGCTCGACGAGCGCCTTCCAGAGCAGCGCCTGCCAGCCCTGCACCTCAGCCTGCGGCTCGCGAGCGCCGAACAGACCCAGCTGCGGCAGCTCCGCGCTGGGGCGAGCCTTGCGCTCCCAGCTGCTGAGCAGGTCCGGGCGATAGGCGGCGTAGCGATCAAAGGTGCTGGCGATGCGGCGGCACAGCTCGAAGTAGCGCACGTCGCTCGGGTCGGCGCTGACGTAGCGCTGGATGGCCTCGAACTCCGGACGCGCCAGCAGCGGCCGCAGCGTGCTCACGATCGACCAGAGCAAGCGCTCCGGATCAAAGGCCTCGAGCCCGGCCGCGGGCGAATCCAGCACGCGCTCCAGCGCCCAGCCCACGAAGTTGCGCGGGTAAAGATAGAGCACGTTCGCCCACACGCCGAAGCGCTGGCTCATCTCCAGGCTGAGCCACTGCGCCACCCCACGCCCCGGCACCAGGATGCACTCGGGAGCGAACGGGTCCTCGGGCGCCTCGGACAGCTGCTCCGCCAGGGCCTCGGCGAGCCGCTCCAGGCGGTTGCTGCGGTACACGCACAGGCCGTGGGCACTCATCTACGCGCAGCAACCTAATGTCCCGCAACGCAAGTTACAGGCACAATCGAGACGAGCGCCGAGCGCTGCTCCCATCGACAGCGCGGGCGAGATGGGCAGCGGGTCAGGCTTCAGATGCCGAAATCGTACTCGTCCACTTCGGGCTTCTTCGGCTTCGGATGCGAGGCGGCGGGCTTCGGCTTGTTCGCGGGCGCCGGGGTGGCGATGAGCCCCTTCGGCGGCGGGGGATTCGCCTTCGGGGCGGGAGGCTCACTGGCGCTCGGCCTGGTCGCGCTCGGCCTGGTCGCGCTTGGCTGGGGAGCGATCGGCTTCGAGGGGGCGATCGCCTCCTCACCGGCGGGAGCCTCGGAGTGCCTGACGATCGGCTGCTCTCGCTCGTCTTGCCAGAGGTCCTTGGTGTCCGCGTAAGCGTTGACCTTACCGATCTCTTCGCCGTCGGGCTCGAAGCGATGGGTCTTCGGCGCCTCCGGCGCTGGTGACGCCCCCTGCCGCGCGCCAGCCGCCAGTGGCGGAGCTTTCGGCTCGCCATCGACGCCGGGCTGGGGCCGCGCTGGCGCGCCCGCCGTGATCGGGCCCACTGCCGCGCTGGCTGGAGTGAAGCGCCTGGCTTCCGCCGCCTTCGCCGGGCGGGCCTCGACCACCAGGGCATCGTCTTCCCCGGTGGATTGCTTGAACAGCGCCACTGCGAGCGTGGCCACGCCCGCTGCCGCAAACCAGACAGCCCAGCGATGAGGCCGACGGAGCGAAGGCAGAGTCGGCGGGGGGACCAGAGCCGCCTGGGAAATGGCGCGTTGACCGGGAGTCGTGGCCAGCCCGTCGAAGGGGATCAGCTCGGGTTGCGTGGGCCGCTCCGCGGGCAGCCAGCTCGCATGCAGCGAGCGGTTGCACACGTCTTCCACGATGCCGTGATTCTCGAGCCACAGCGCCAGCGCCTCACCAAACTTGCGCGCGCTCTCCCAGCGGCCATTGCGGTCCTTGGAGAAACCCTTCTTGAGCAGGCGCCACAGCTCCGAGTCGCCCGCCTGGAAGACCGTGATCGGCACGGGCTCATCGTGGATGATCGACCACAGGAGCGCGTTGTAGTTATCACCGTGGAACGGCGGCTTGCCCACCAGGCATTCGTACGCGAGCACGCACAGCGCCCAGACGTCGCTCCGGGGATCGAGGTCGGTCTCGCCCTTGGCTTGCTCCGGGGACATGTAGTCGGGGCTGCCGATCAGGGTCCCGGCCTGGGTCAGCTTGGTGGTGTGGAAGGCGCTCTCGCCGCGCAGCTTGGCGATGCCGAAGTCGAGCAGCTTGGGCTGCACGCCGCCGCCCTCCGCCTTCGCGATGAAGACGTTGTCGGGCTTGAGGTCGCGATGGATGACGCCGTGGCCGTGCGCCGAGTGCAGCGCGTCGATGATCGGCAGCAACGTCTGACCCAGCTCGACCGGGTCGATCGAGCCCAGGCGCGTCAAGCGCTGGCCCAGCGTTTCCCCCTCGAGCAGCTCCATCACGATGAAGGGCTCGTCGTTCTGCGTCTTGCCGAAGTCAAAGACGCGCACGATGGCCGCGTGCTGGAGCCGAGCCGCCAGGCGCGCCTCGCTCAAGAAGCGATCGTTCGCGGAGGCCTCCGCCACGTCCGCCCGGATCAGCTTCAGGGCCACGTTGGCCTTGAGCGCCATGTTCTCGGCGACCCAGACCGACCCCATGCCGCCCTCACCCAAAAGTTGCAGCAATCGATACTTGTCGCTGATCACGTCGCCGGGCGCGTATTCCTTGCGCGGCGGCGTAGGCAGCATCGAAGTCCCGTTTACTGTAGTCATCGGATCAGCGCCCGTCCGGGGAAGAGGTGCGGGGGAAGAAGAAGCCGGGGGCAGAACCTGCAGCAGGTTCCGCAGCAAGGTGAGTCGACGGAAATCGTGGGCGGCACAAACGCCACCCAAAGATACGCCAGAGTCTGTAACTAAGCCCCTTAACCCGCAAGAGTTTTCTCGGTTGTTGCCGGGCCGCTCGAGCGGTCTGGGTGCATTGATCCATTGGGGGGTCAATCGGGAGATCCATCGGGGAGCAAGCGCTCCCGAATCTCCCTGCCCTGGTGCGTTTTCGGACTCGTTTTGCGCGCCCGAGCGACCTGCTCAGCGCCTGTGCTGGCCGCCCGGTACCTGGGCATCCCGAGGCCCGGGCGGGATCCACGTCCCCAGCACGGGGGCGCAAAGCAACACAGAGCCAGTTGCACTTCGATAGACACGGAGTGGGCCCTGCTGCGCGCGCAACATCGAATCTTAACTCTGCTTTCGGCCCCCGTGGCGCGGCGAGCAGCCGTTCCGCGCGCGCTGCAGCCCGTGCGGGCAGCGTCAGGGCACGGGGCGCCGATACGCGGTGGCGAGCGCGTCCGCGTACTCGTTCCAGCGGTAGCCGTTGTGGGATTTGATCCAGCGGAGCTCGATCTCCGGCCGCGAGCGCGCCAGCCGATACAGCTCCTGCACCAGCTCCAGGTTTTTGATCTCGCCGCGCTTGCGCTTCCAGCCGTTCTTTTCCCAGCCGGCAGCCCAGGAATTGATGGTGTCCACGCACAGCTGACTGTCCGTCATCACCACGGCCGATTTGCCCGGCGGGACCAGGCGGTAGCCCGCGATCAGGGCCGTGAGCTCCATGCGGTTGTTGGTGGTGTACGGCTCGGAGCCGAATTCCTGCGCGATGATCTCGTTCTCGATCACGTAGACCGCGCCCCAGCCCCCGGCACCCGGGTTGGGATGCGCCGCGCCGTCCGTGAACACGCCCGTGGTCGGCCCTTCCGTGTACGTGGCCAGGACCTCGGCCAGCGTCAGCGTGCCTTCTTCGCTCTTGGCGTGAGCCACCGCCGGGGGGACGCGACGCATCCCTGGCGGGCTCGGGCGACGTCCGGAGCCCGCCGCGCTGCTGGCGGAGCTCGAGCGGCAGCGCATGCAGGTTTTTGGCTGCCAGGACGGATACTTATCCAGCGTCGCCTGGGGTACGGTGAAACTGCTGCCGCAACGTTGACACTGGAATGTGGCCATGAGCGGCCCGATTATTACCACCGCCGCTCCGAAGCGCGACCAGGCCGTGCAGTTTGGCCACTCAGGGTGACCCGCGCTCGAGCATGGCGATCCTGGCTCCAGCATCGCGCGGCCCCACCGTTCACGGGGACTGGAGGGCATGAGGTCCTCCGCGCTTCCACGAGAAGCGTGATTCTCCAAGGAGAGGAGGGCCCGTGACCCTTGCCGTCGACCACCCGCGTGCGTCGCCGTCGAGGCCGCGGGACTGATACCCGATTGCACACCCGAGCAAGCTAAAGTCCTGACTTCCGAGTGGAGCTTCACTCGTGTCGGGCCAATCAGCTGAGCACAGCTGGCGTTCGGCTTTAATCGGGTAGCCGAGCGCGACCGCGGCGGGGCGCGCACAGAGCGCTCCGCCGCGGTCTTGTTTTTTTCTGGGCGCGTGTTGCACGGTCTTCCGTGCGCAGCGCAGGATCGCGCTCAGATCAGAACAGGATCCGCGCAGATCTGACCCATCTCGCGCGCCCTGCAGATGGACCGGGCGCCCGCTGGCGGCAGCCGGCCGACGTGGCTTGTTCGGGCCCGCGGCTCGCGCTATAGCCAACCACCGCTATGCGTCGATCGAGCGTCGTGGCCGCGAGCGTTCTCTCGCTCTCCATGTTTGCTGCGCTGCAGAGCTGCTCTGCGGGCGGCGGCAACAAGGGGGAGGCGGGTGTGGCGGCCCCGGCGTTGCCCGGGGAGGGGCCGAAGCTCCCCACCACGCCGGGGGGGCGCGGCAGCGATCCCAGCAACCCATTCATGGTCGATGACCAGTCGCTGGTCGACGTCAACGGCAAGCCCCGCAACGTGGGCACGGAGCTGGCGTGCGACGGCGTCGACGAGAACGAGAACGGCATCGTCGACGACGTGGACAAGGGCAAAGACGGGCTGTGCGATTGCTTGCACATCGGCTTCCTCGGCGCCCTGGCGTCGGACAACGGCAACAGCACCGGCGCGTTTCAGGCCTGGCTGGAGGCTCGCAGCGACGTGCCGGTCAAGCAGATCGGCGCGCGCGACAAGATCACGGCGGACGTGCTCGCCGACTTGCAGGTGTTGATCATCGGCAACATGCGTGAGCGCGGCAACGCCGGCTTCAGCAACGATGAGCTCAGCACCTTCAGCCAGTGGATCCAGGACGGTGGCGGCGTGATGAGCCTCGCCGGCTACTCGGCGAACCCCAATGACATGCAAGCGACGGTGCAACTCCTGGCGCCGACCGGCATGGGCTACGACCTGTCCGTGGGCGGCGCGGGCGTGCTGGGCATGGTGATGAACGGCCCGCCACCGGTGATCGTGCACGGCATCACGGCGCCGGATCACCCCACGGTGGAGGGCATCAAGGCCCTCGGCGTGTTCAACGCCTATCCCGTCACCGGCGACGGCCAGGTGATCGTGCGCGAGGGCAACTACACGCTGGCGGAAGCGAAGGAGATCGGCGGCGGCCACGTGTTCGTGTTCGCGGACGAGTGGATCACGCAGGATGTGCTCTGGTCTCCGCAGACGCGGCCGCAGACCCCGTGCCAGCAGAGCTGCAACCAGTGCAGGAACCAGTGCAGCAACTGCGACATTCAGTGCCAGAACTGTCAGATGCAGCCCTGTCAGGGCGGGCAGCAAGTGCCCGACGGTGGCACCTGTGTCCGCGGCTGCGATCAGTCTTGTAACCAGTGCCAGACCAACTGTCAGACCTGTGAGCAGGCCTGCACCGCCTGCAGCGCGCTGGAGCAGGACGACACGCTCGACATGGGCCGCTTCTGGCTGAACGTGATTCGCTGGCTGACGCCCGCGAACGAGTGCCAGGTGCCGGTGCCGGACGTGATCGTCTACTGACCCCGACGCCCTGCGCCGTCACAGAGCGTCACGCGGGCGGCACTGTCCGCCGCTCTGCGCGCCTTGGCTACATTCCCCGCTGAAAATCAGCTCGCCCGGCAGGTTCTGGCTTGGCAAAGATTTGCAGCAGGGCGCATGGTTAATTTGCGGCGCATCCTACGCTCGGACGCGCCGTTACTCTCTCGTGTGGCCGCTCCCGTGCGGTTCGGCCACGCGAGACCCGAACATGGCAGCTGATTCGAGCATCAACGAGACGGACGCACCGGCAGCGGGCGACGAAAAGCCGTCACCCCTGCGCGAGGCCCCCGCCGGGCCACCTCGCCCTCCGCGACCGACCAAGCGCGCCTCGGGACCCGTGCGCATCCCGCTGCCATCGGCGATCACGCCGGGGAGCAGACTCAATGCTTCCGTGCGGCCCGAGCCCGCACGCTCCAGCCTGTCGAGCCGCGTCGCGCCGGCGGCTCCGTCGCTGGAGGCCGATGATGCAACGGCCGAGTCCAAGCCGCGCTCCGCGCCCCGCGCGGAGGCGCCGGTGCCGAGCTCGCGGCCCGGCTACGCTCCGAGCACTCCCAGGCCCAAGGCGCCGAGCTCGGCACCCGCCGCCACGCTCGAGGAAGTGTTCGACGCCTCCGTGGTCCCGACGCCCGTGCCCACGGCACGCAGCTCCACGCGGCCGCCGCCCGCGGTGGTCACGCCCGCCGTGCCCGGTGATCCCAAGACGAACATCGAGTTCCAGCTGACGCGCCGCTCCAGCGCGGCGCCTCCCCTGAGCTTCGGGAGCGCCGAGGGGGATCCCTCCTCGGAGCGAGCGCCGGCGGCGCCGCTCACCCCCGCTCGGGACGTGCCGCCCCTGTACGAGCCCGAAGCCGAAGGCGCACCGGCGCGCGCGGCCCAGCCGGATCAGGATCACGAGCAGACGATCGTCGGAGCGGTTGCGCAGAACCTGCTCGAGCTCTCCAGCGAGAACGAAGAAGAGAACACGCGCGCGTATCAGGCGCCGCCGGAGCTCGTGGATCTGGCGCGGCGCCAGCGCGAGGAGCGTCGCCGCGCGGAGACCGTCTCCAGGAAGCGAGATGCCCAGCGCGCGTTCCGCGACTCGTTGCCACCGACCGCTCGCCAGCTCGACGAAGACGACAGTGATCAGAGCGACATCAACACCGCGACCGTCCCGATCCCCACGGATGCCGCGGCCCCTCCCGTCGCGCTCACCGGGCCGGCGCGGGATGGCAGCAGCGCGGGTCCGCGCGGCGCGCGCTCCGGCAGCGGGGCGCCTTCGCTCTCGGATCTGGCGCGCGAGATCTCCGAGCCGCGGCTGCCGCTGTCGATGCCGCCGGTCGGAGGCGCTGGCCGCGACTCGTCGCCGGAGTCCGCCGCTTCGGTCTCCCGCTACCGGACGCCCTGGCTCACGCGAGGGCGGATCTGGGTGCTGCTGATGGGCGTGTTCATCGTCGTGGGCTACGCGCTGGCGCGCTGGCGCGGGCTCGATCTGTTCTCTCGCTGAGCGCTGGCCAGCGCCTGGCGGCGCCGCTGCCGCGCCGGGAGCAGGCGCGCCTCGGGCCGCTCCCAGGCGCTGAAATGCGCGCGCTTTCGCGGCGGCGCGCGCGGCATGTCGGTTGCAGTCGGGCTCCCCAACCCGTCGCAGCAGTTCGCCGCCACAGGGGCTGCGGAGAGCTGGCGACAGACCACCGGGCTCAGCCCTGGGGAGGCCTCCGCATGTCCAAGAATTCCAAATCATCCCTCACGCCGCTGACCGAGCTGCTCGCCAGCGTGCAGAAGCAGTTCGGCAGCGAGAGCATCCGCTTGCTCGATGGCGAAGCCGAGCGTTCCCTGGATGCCATCTCGTCCGGCTGCCTCGCGCTCGATCGCGCGCTCGGCATCGGCGGCTATCCGCGCGGGCGAATCGTGGAGATCTACGGTCCCGAGTCCAGCGGCAAGACGACGCTGACGCTGCACGCGATCGCCGAGGCTCAGGAAGCCGGCGGGCTCACCGCCTTCGTGGATGCCGAGCACGCTTTTGATCCCGCCTATGCCCGTGCCACCGGCGTACGCACGTCGGATCTGCTGCTCTCGCAGCCGGACAGCGGGGAGCAGGCGCTGGACATCGTGGAGGCGCTGGCCAGCTCCAAGCAGATCGCGCTGATCGTGATCGACTCCGTGGCGGCCCTGGTCCCGCAGGCCGAGATCGACGGCAGCATGGCGGACAATCCGCTGGGGCTGCAGGCCCGCCTGATGAGCCGCGCGATGCGCAAGCTGGCCAGCGTCGCCTCCAAGACCAACACCACGCTTCTGTTCGTCAACCAGCTGCGGCACAAGATCGGGGTCAGCTTCGGTAGCCCCGAGACGACACCGGGAGGAAACGCGCTCAAGTACTATGCGAGCTTGCGCCTCGACGTACGTCGGATCGGAAAGGTGAGCGCGGAGGAGAAAGTGATCGGCAGCCGCACCCGGGTCCGGGTGGTCAAGAACAAGTGTGCTCAGCCCTTCGAAGAGGCAGAGTTCGATATCCGCTGGGGCACGGGTGTCGATATCGCCGCGGACCTGCTGGATACCGCGCTCGCGATGGGAGCCATCACACGCAACGGCTCTCATTACGTCCATCAGGGCAAGGGCATCGGGCAGGGGCGCGAGCGCGCCCGGGCGCTGCTGCTCGAGAACCACGAGCTGCGCGCGGCGCTGCTGGAAGAGACGCTGGGGCTGCTCTGGTCGGGCGCGCCGCTCGCGGCGCCACCGTCGCGCCCGCTCGCGGAAGCTCTCGACGGGGACGACGGCGGGCTCGAAGCGGAGAAGAGCGCGGCCTAGCGCCGGCGGAGATTCGAGATGGGGGAGGAGCAACGTCGAGGCGCGGCGTCGGTTCGGCCGGCGGCGTGCGGCCGGCTTTCGGCAGGCGAGGTCGGCGGGGCCCTGCCGACGATCCGTCGTCACAGCCAGGTGCCGACCGAGTGCGCGCGCTGTGGCGCCGCAGATTTCTCCTCGGTGGTCGAGGTCGGCGTCGGCTCCTCCCGGGTCCTGCACTGGGTCTCGCCTCCGGCGGGCTGGTACCTGTTGCGCGAGGCGCGCCCCGAGCAGGGCGCGCCCTTGTTGCACGGGCGCTGTCCGCTGTGCATGCACAGTGAGTGCGAGCGCCGCTGAGCCGAGACAGCGCTCTCCGCGCATGCCGATCAGTCGTCCGTCCGCTGGCCACGGCCGCCGCCGGACCTATCCTGGTCACTCCCGCCGATCTGCGGTAACGTCGCCGGCCTTGGACGCTGGGCTCGAAACAGCGGACCTGCCTTCCGGGTACCGCTTCGGCAACTATGTCATCCTGGAGCGCATCGGGCGCGGAGGAATGGCGCGCGTGTATCGCGCCGAGCACAGCGCGTTGCGCAAGCGGGTCGCGCTCAAGCTCATGGATCATGCGCTGCACGATCAGGGCGCGGCGCACCGGCAATTTCTTCGCGAAGGGCGCGCGGCGGCGGCCGTGAAACACCCCAACATCGTCGACATCACGGATGTCGGCGTGTGGCAGGGCATCCCGTATCTGGTGATGGAGCTGCTCGAAGGTTGGGACCTGGAGACCCAGCTCCACCAGCGCGGTCCGATGTCCGACGGCGAGATCGCGCGCCTGGCGTTGCCGATCCTCTCCGGCCTGGCTGTGGCTCACGATGCCGGCGTGGTTCATCGGGATCTGAAGCCGAGCAACATCTTTCTCGCCAAGGGCGCGGACGGCGAGCAAGTGCCGAAGGTGCTCGACTTCGGCATCTCCAAGCTGGCCCGCGACGCGGCGGATCTGACCGCTACTCCGTACGGGACCTTGCTCGGCACGCCGATGTACCTGCCGCCCGAGGCCTTGCGCGGCGCCCAGCTCACCCCGGCCTCGGACCAGTATTCGCTGGGCGTGGTGCTGTACGAGTGTGCGGTCGGGGCGCCGCCGTTCCAGTACGACTCGCTGGTGAACCTGTTGCAGCGCATCGCCTCCGGGAGCTTCGAGCCGCCCAGCCGCAGCCGGCCCGACATTTCGGCGGTGATCGAGCGCGCCATCGTGCGCGCCATGCACCCCGACCCCGATCAACGCTTCCCTCATGTGCGCGACCTGGGGCGGGCGCTCTGGGAGGTGGCCTCGCCGCGCACGCAGGTCTTGTGGGGGCGCGCCTTCGGTCCGGTCGAGGGCCGGGCGACGCCGGCCGTCGCCCCGCGCCGCAGCCCCCTTGCCCCGCCGAACCCGGCGGATCCAGCGCTCACGAATACCCGTCACGCTTACTCCGGTCCACCGCCGGCGCGGGCGCGCAACCAGCTCTCGTGGCTGGCTGCAGGGGCCGTGCTCGCGCTCGGCGCCCTTGCCACGACCGTGCTGCCGCGCGGCTTCGCCCCGCGCGTCGAGCAGCTGTCGCGGCCGCTCGAGCCGTCCGCGGGCGAGCCCGCCGCCCGCGCCGCGGCGATCGCCAGCGAGCCTGTGCTGCCCACCTCCTCGCCCGTGCCGCCGAGCGAAGCGCAGGGCCCCCCTTCTGCACCGCCGCGCGGGGAGCCGGTGGCGGTGCGCCCCGTGCAGGAGTTGCCCGGGGCGGCACCGGCGCTCAGCGCGCCGCGTACGCCGGCGTCGAAGGCGGAGTCAGCCAGGGAGAGGCGCGCCCAGCCACGGGCGCGAGCGGCAGCGAACGGCGCCTCGCTGCGCGGGCCTGCTCCGGAGGCTGCGCAGCGCGCGGCGCCGGAGCTGCGGCGCCGCCAGCCGGCGCGCGCTCGAGCCGCGGATGCGGTTGGCGCCAATGGCTCGCCGCTGTTGGATTGACGCCCGCCCCGCGCGAATGAGCGGCCGACTCCGCGCTCCGAGCCGTGGCGCCGGCGAACCTCAGTCCGCCTCTGGGCCTGGTTCTCGCGGCAGGTGGCGTTCGACCTTCGCCAGCACGGTCAGCACCAGGAAGGCGAGCACCGTGCTCAGCCCCGCGAGCTTGTAGGCGCCTACGCCGCAGGCCGCCCCGAGCGCACCCGCCATCCAGACGCCCGCGGCGGTGGTGATGCCCTGGACGCGACCGCGCGCCTGAATGATGCTACCCGCACCCAGGAAGCCGATGCCGCCGACCACTCCGTCGAGCACCCGCATCGGATCGACGCCGCGCTCGCCATAGCGATCGGAGAGCGCCGCTCCGACCTCGAAGGCCATCACGCAGAAGGTGGCCGAGCCGAGCGTCACCAGCATGTGCGTGCGCAACCCCGCGGGCTTGTTCTTTCGCTCGCGCTCCCAGCCGATCACCGCCCCGACGAGCAAGGATGCCAGCAGCCGCTCCAGGATCTCCAGCAAGGGGATGCCATATTCCGACATGGGCTGGCCCCACGGTACAGGAGATGCGCCGCCCTCGTGCAGCCCCACGCGGACCGCTTCGGCTCCGGGGCCGTCGAGCGCCCAGCACGCGGCTATGGCTGGGGCCTTTACGTGCGGTTCTCGTCAGAAAGTCGACCAGATCGTCGCCACCTGGTACCAGCCCGCCTCGTGCGTCCTTTTCACCCCGTTGTCATCGAACGCAGAGTGACAGAAGTGCTCCGGGTTGCGAGCCCGGTGTTGCTCGCGCTGGCGCTGGGCGGTTGCTCGGATGCCGTGAAGGAGCGAGGGGAGACCTCCAGGCTGGCTCTCCAGCCCGCCCTGAACCTGGGCGATTGCAGCGCGGCCTGGGTACCGATCACGGGCGGCAACCGCAGCGACTCCGAGCCGCCTGCCGAGCTCCTGTTCTCGGGCGGGGACTTGTTCTTCTTCCGCTTCGAGTGGGGAGTCGACGGCGCCACCACCAGCGAGCTCGTGCGCTTCGACGTGCACTCGCCCAGCCGCGAGCTGGCGACCAGCGTGCTCGTCCCCAACGCCTTCAGCGCCCCGATGTGGGTGGATGACAACGACCTGGTCTTCACCCAAAACGGTGAAGTCCGCAGCGTTCCCATGTCCGGCGGGGACACGCGCGTCCGCTCGACCTACGGCACGGCGGATCTGGGCGACATCCGCTGGCTGGGGATCAGCAACGGGAACTTCTACTTTGCCCGCTACGGGCAGCCCGGAGCCATCTGGAAGGTCAGCCTCGGCGGCGGACCGGTGGAGCTGTTCGCCAACCTGGGCCCTGACTGGGGCTACCAGATCGAGCCCCCGCTCGTGCCCTCGACCGAGGGGCTGCTCCTGAACGGCCAGCTGCGCGCGGACAACGGGGCGGATCGCCGGGCTACGATCCTGATCTCGGGGGAAGGCGCCGTGCGCGAGCTGGCCTATCCCGAGGGCAGCTCGGCGCGGCCCTTCCTCACGCCCACCGGCGTGATCCACATCGTCGACCCACCCAAGGCCGCGCCCCCCGCAAAGCCCGACGCCAAGACGGGCGACTCGACCAAGACCGGAGCCGCGGCGAAGATCGGCAACGCGGCGACGGCAGCGGCGGCGGCCACCACCGGCGCGACAAAGACCGGCACCTCGACGAGCAGCGGCTCCACGAAGACCGGCACGACGCCGGCGCCGGGCTCGGGCGGCTCGAGCAACCGTGCGCTCCACGAGATCGAGGACGACCAGGTGCCGGCGCATCCGGACCTGCAGATGTGGCTCACGCCCTTGCGCGGCTCGGAGATGACGGAGTTCTGGACGGAGCGGCCCGCCTCTGCGCTGCCCGCTCACGTCGAGTCCGATGGCCGCGACGGCTGGTTCGTGACCGCCACCGAACCCTTCAACGACGGCTACCTGCACGACACGCTCTGGCACGTGCGCCCCAACGCCGAGGCCCGGCGCCTGGCGTGCAACCCCAGCCCCGAGAGCTCCCAGATCCAGACCGAGTCGCGCACCGGGCATGCGTTTGCCTATGGAGATGGCTCGGTCTACCTGGTCTCCCTGCGCGGCGAGAGCCAGTTCTGGGAGCTGGTTCAGATCTCGTACCTGACCACGGAAAACGAGCGCTGAGATGAGGCTCTGGGTGGCGCTCCTCTCGTGCGTGCCGCTGCTGACGGGCTGCGCTCACGTGGAGGCGGACGAGGCGCCCCCCGCGGCTCCGGCAGCGGGCGCGGCAGGCCCTCCGCCCCCTGGCGCGCCGGCGAGCGCGCCCCCCCAGGCACCCCAGCCCACGCTCCAGATCACCAGCGCGCCGATCGAGGCCCTGCGCAGCCCCTTCTTCTCGGCGCTGGAGGTCACCTTCCAGAACCCCTCGGGCCAGTGGCATCAGGTCCGCAAGGTATCGATCAGCCCCGAGCGGCAGCTCTTTGGGCCCGCGATCGAGACCCTGGTGGGAGACCGCCTGCGCGCCTGGCAGCTGGCGGAGCGCGAGGCGCGAATGGGCCTGAAGGATCCACACCACCCCGCGCTCGACACGCTCGCGCCCGACCCGCCTCCGGCAGCCGGCGCGCCAAAGCCCGAGAGCGATGCTGCAGCCAGCGCGCTGCCGCCGAACTACCTGCTCGCCAGCCCCTTCACGATCGCCCCCGGACTCTTCACGCGCAAGTGGATCGTCCTGTACTCGGCCGCGCCCGACGCCTTGCTCGGGCAAGAACTGGTGCTCTCCTACGAGCTCGAGGACGCCAAGGTCGAGCGCGTCCTGGTCAAGTACCCGAAGCCCGAACCCAAGAAGGACTGAAGGCTGCAGGAGGGCTCGGCACCGTACGCCCCCGTGCGACGCCAGGAGGGCCCTCCTGACGTCGCACGGCGCTGCGCGGCTCCGAGCCCCTCTCCTGCAAACTCCCGGCGAGGCAGGTGCTGCCGGCACTGCCAAAGCCACGGCATGATGCTGCCATGTCAGAGCTGATCCGTTCCATCTGGCCCATCCTGCTGGCGCTGGGCGCTGGCGCCTGCCTCGTGGTCCAGGCTGCCGTCAGCTCCTCGTTGCGCGCGGCGCTGGGATCCTGGGCGTGGCCCGGGCTGGTGAGCTATGTCGGCGGCACGCTGACGATGCTGCTGGTCCTGGCGCTGCGCCAGGAGCCCTGGCCGTCGGCGAGGAACGCGGGACTCCACCCTGCGCTGTGGACGGGTGGCTTGTTCGGCGCGATCTACCTCGTGCTCGCGATCCTCCTGCTGCCGCGGCTGGGGGCGGCAGCGCTCATCGCCTGCGTCGTTGCAGGCCAGATGCTCTTTGCGCTGGCCATCGATCAGTTCGGCTGGCTCGGAGTTCCCCAGCACTCGGCGAGCGTGCCGCGCGTGATCGGAGCGGCGCTCTTGCTCGTCGGAGTGGCGCTGATCCGGCGCTGAGCGACGCCGGCTTCGATGAGTAGCCCCTCCCGGACTCGAACCGGGAAGCCGTTGCCGGCGAGGGATTTTGAACGCGGACTCGGTCGACGGGAGCGAACACGAGCAGCTGATTTCAGTGGTTCGACACAGGGGGCTGCGTGGCCGAGCATGGCGGCACACCCAACGAGGCGCTGCTGTGCAGCAAATCCTCGAGCCGGATGTGATCGAAACCGCGCTGGCGCATGCGCTGACCGCAGCAACCGAGGCTCGGCAGTGGGAGCTGGTTGCGCAGCTCGCCCGGGAGCTTCAAGGCGCGGCGAGTGGCGCGGCCGAGACTGGTGGGGTCGGATATAGGCGGCGTTGAGCCACGCTGAGAGACGGCGGAACGAAAACTACTGCTTCTTAGCGACTCGCGGCTGAGGGGGACGGCTGGGCTTCCTCTTCGGGGATTCGGACGCAACCGGAGGCGCCCCAGCCGGAAGAGCGGGCCCGGGAGGCAGCGTGATGCCGCGTTTCTGTACTCGCTTCAGCGCACCCATTTGGTTCGCGTCGAGCCCGGGGGGAGGATTGGCGACCAACGACAGGAACTTGTCGATTGTGCGGGGGTGGTAGTTCACCATGGTGTTGCGCGGTCCCCCTTGCCGCACGACAACCGCGCAGCTGCCATCGACGTTGATCTTGAAAGCCTTGAGCAAGACGCCAACATCGGCGGCTGATAGCCCGAGCGCTTTGGAAAGGCTGCTGACACCCAAGGTGTACCCCGCACCAATGGGGTCCGCGACCATCAGCGCCGAAGCGAGGTCCGGCTCCTCGCCATCTCCAGCAACTCTGACCACGGCGGGCAACTGAGGCGCCAAAGACGGCTGCGTGTGCTTGACCAGCAGCTCCAGCGTTGTCTGGATCCGTTCGATGGCCGACGCCTGCTTGTTGATGGCCTCGACCATCAGGAGAAAACTCTCCCGGTACGCCTCGGCCAGTTCCGCCTGGACCTCTTTGAGAGCGCCTTTGACCTCGGGCGACAGATCGAGCTGATCGACCGCGGTGGCGCCCAGCTCCGCGGGTCTGCTCACCCGACCGCGGTCTTCGGACATTCGTCGGAGCCGCGATCCGCCGCGACCAGCCTGTCCAGCTTCGCCGCAAGGCGGTCGATGCGGTCAGATTGCTTACCGTACAAGCCACCGACCAGCCTCTGAGCTGCCAGCGTGCTGCTCTCCGATGACGCCATCGGAAGCTTCGACGACGCGAGCACAGTGACGCGCAGCTCGCCCAGTTGCTGAACGCGCTGCGTGAAACGCGCTCCCCGGGCGCTACCTGACGATGAGCTCATCGACATCCTCGTGTAACTCTAGCAGTTTCTGTTTGTCGAAAACGAACGGTATCAGCTCGTCGTCGACATTCCACTCCTGAAATTTACGCTGCTCCCCACCCAGCTTGCGGTAGAAATCGACTGCAGCGGGCAACGACGCAAGAACAAGGCCATCAGCGGCTAACTCCAGCGCTCGGCCCGCGATGATCGAAAACGTTAACAATCCGATGGTTGTTCCCCGATACGAGGGGCAGACCTCAAATCGGTCAAGCCTGTAGAACGTCTTCTCGGCCAGTCGGATGGGCCGGTGCTTGCCACACCAGATCGCCGCAACTGTACCGGGCTGGTGCACCAGGCAGAAGGCTTCCGGAGTACCTCGGCATATCTCCGGCCAGTTCCAATCGTGATGCTGATCCGAAGGCTGCCGCCCGTCGGGCCAGGTCGCTTGGATTTGCGTCAGCATCCCCGCTGAAGGGATTTGGACTGCGAATCGCCGTTGATCGGGTAGCTGCCAAATGAGCCCAGTCAGCCGAGTCCGCAGCGTGCGAACGGATGGCCTCGGCGACATGAGAGGTCCTCCCGTAACCGCATCCGGTGTGGACGGCAAGCCATCCGCCATGGCTGAGCGAGCGGGCGCCTGCACCGAAGAGGACTGATCCAATACCCCTGGCGGCTTTCTTTGGCGGCGCGTAGGGGAGCGGTGCTCGGGCTCCTCATTCATGACCCCTGCGCCGCTCGGACCAGGACGAGAGCTCGAGGCCCGACGAGTGGCTCCGGTGTCGTCGACAACTGTAGCAGCCGACGAAGGCGAGGAAGGCAACGGTATCCCTTCCGCGCTTTGAGCTCGAGCGTTGTACTTGGCTCTCGAGCTGAGGTGGCGTCACCTCGATCTCGAGCACGGCACGATTCGGCTGGAGCGCACCAAGACCGTGGAAGCCAGGGCATGGGCGCTCGGGGAGGCCGTCGTGCGGGCGCTGACGATGTTCCGAGGGGAGGCCAAGCCCGAGGACCTGGTGTTTGCCGGTGCGTTGGCGACGGGGCCCACCAAGGCAGCGGGGGTTTTTCGGCAGCACCTGAAGCAGGCGGGGGTCGCGCGAGAAGAGCTGTTCGAGCGCACGCCATTCCGGCGCCCTATCCGCATCCACGACCTGCGCGCGACGTTCATCACCCTGGCACTGGCCGGCGGCCGCTCAGACCTGGGTGCAGGACCGCACGGGTCACACGACGAGCATCATGCTGAACCGCTACCGCCGGCAGGCGCGGCACGCCGCCGAGCTGGGTCTCGGCGGGCTTGCGCCACTGCACGAAGCACTGCCCGATCTGTCTGGGGTGTGCAGGAAGGTGTGCAGCTCAAACGGTGGAGGAAATTCTGGCTCCGGCGATTCGCCAACGATTCCGGTGGTAGCCCCTGTCAGACTCGAACTGACAAGCCCTTTCGGGCGAGGGATTTTAAATCCCCTGCGTCTGCCATTCCGCCAAGGGGCCAGAACAGCCCCTATCGCGCGCGCTCCGTCGCGTCCAGCTGGGGATGCGCGGGAGCTGGCTTTTCCGGGCGCTGATCCGAGGCGAGGACCGGATTCGAACCGGCGTATGACGGTTTTGCAAACCGCTGCCTAACCACTTGGCTACCTCGCCGAAAGGTTTGCCGTCGTTACAACGTAGGTCGCGCGGAAGTCCACCGAAAGCGCGCTGGAGCTCGCAGGGCGGCGGGCCCGGCGCTGCAAGGGGAGGGCGGTCAACGCTCCCAGAGCGCCGCCAGGTCGAGCTCCAGCGCTTCGAAGGGCGTCGCGCGAACTCTTTCGGAGGCCTGCGCCACCTGGACCCGAAGCCACGCTCTGTCCGCCCAGGCGTAGACCTCCAGCGTCTGCGCCAGCGGATCCACCAGCCAGATGTGCGCGACGCGTTCGCGACCATAGACGCGCATCTTCTTCACGCGATCGTGCCGCTGGGTGGAGGGGGAGAGCACTTCGCAGACCCAGTCCGGGGCGAGTTCGATCGCCGCGTCCTGCGGCAACTCAGGCATTCGTTCTCGGCGCCAGCCAGCGAGATCGGGAACCAATGCGTCCCCCTGTAGATGCAGCTCCGGCTCATACAGAATGATCCAGCCGCCGGGGCCGCCTTTGCCCCGATTGAAGGGCGCGCCCACCTCGCTCATCAGTTGCGAAGCCGCTCGCGCATGAGGAACAGCCGGGCGTGGCCGCACGCTCAACTCGCCATCGATGATCTCGCCGATCTGATTCTCCGGCACCTCCAGCAGGTCGGAGTAGGTCGCACGCCGCCGCTCGGGACCCGCCATGGCATCAGTCTAGCGCGAGCTCTCGGCGCTTCCCGCGCAGCCGCCCCCCGCGGCAGCGAAAATCACTTGGAGGCGAGGACCGGATTCGAACCGGCGTATGACGGTTTTGCAAACCGGTGCCTAACCACTTGGCTACCTCGCCGAGAAACGAGATGTTCTTACACCAAGCCCCGGGCCGAGAAAAGGCGTTCCGCCGGCCCCCGGCGACCGGGCGCCGCTATTTGCGGCCGCGCGTGTCCGGGCCATTCTTGCCCTGGGTGACGTAGCTGAGGATCACGTCGTCCAGGGATTCCTGCGGCGCCGTGCCGAAGATCGAGTCGGCGCTCGGCTTGGTGCCCGCCGCGGAGCGGACGAGCGATCGGCGGCCCTTGGGCGTGACGCTGCGGCCCTTCTTGGCCATCGCCTCGGGGGCACGGGAGGGGCGGCGGCCGCGCGCCGGGGGGCGGCTGCGGCGCGCCTCCTTCGAGGCTTCGGCGCCGCTGGGCTCGGATTTCGTGGCGGCCTTGCGCGAGCCGCGCCGGGAGCTGGGCGCCGGTTCTTCGTCGCGCTCGGCCGGCGGCGGCACGGAGCGGCGCGCCGAGGCCTTGCGCGCCGCGCGCGGCGGCGGCTCGACCGAGCTCAGCTCCTCCGAGGACTCGGGCGCCTGGCTGCGCAGGCTGTCGATGGTCTTGTCGAGATGGCCATCGCGCAGGTCGATGGCCATGGCGCGATGCTGGTCGCGCATCATGCGCTGGAGCAGGGCCGCGCGATCGGGGTGGTCGAGGTACTCGGAATAGTCGGTGCGGATGCTCTTGATCACGCGCCCGCCGTCCGCGAACAGGTGGGTGATGATGTGCGGGCGCGCGCAGCCCGAGTCTTCCGTCTGGATGTGGAAGCGCATGCCGCGATAGCGGACGTTGTTGTTGAAGCCGACCAGCGGCGGAGGCGCGCTTTGCATCAGAGATCAACCACCGCTATGCGGTGACCCCTTCATCCAGGCGCCGCAGACCTTCGAGCAACAGGCCCTCGGGGCTCTCCTCGATCACCCGCTGGGGCGCCACGAAGCTCGGGTCGACCGCGAACTCGCCCGCCTGCAGCGCTACCATCGCATAGAAGGCATCCGCCCCTCGCTTCCTCCCGAACAGGGCATTGTACACCTGCCCCTCGACGAAGTGGATCTCTCCTGCGCCCTCGGGCGCGTGGATCTTGAGCGAGCCCGTCTTGCGCCCGTGCCAGAGCACCTGGACGATGTCGGGCAGCCCCATCTCCTGTAGGGATCCCGAGACACCCCGGGCGTTCGCCACGCGCCCGCGCCGGTCCATGATCTGCTTGAGCTTGGTCACCAGCAGGTCGCCGCTCACCGGTTTGGTCACGTAGTCATCCGCGCCGAGCTCGAAGGCGCGGTCCGCGTCCTGGCGCGCGGTGCGCCGGGTCATGATCACCCAGGGCAGCTGCTTGCCCCAGGGCTGCTGCCGGGCCTCCTGCAGCAGCCCGAGGCCGTCGCGCGGGCCCAGGTCGATCTCGCTGACCACCACCTCGATCAGGCCGCCCTTCAGGTGTTTCAGCGCGTCCTCGACGGAGCGGGCCACGTGCACTTCGAAGCCTTGCTCGATCATGCGCAGCTCGAGCACGGTGGTCTCTTCCGGGTCCACGTCGACGATCAGCGCCAGGTGGCGGTTGGCGAGCAGGCGCGCCTTCAGGCTGTCGCCGCTGACCGTGTGCTTGAACAGCTCGACCAGGTTCGGGTCGAAGATGCTGGGCGCGTAGCGCGCGAGCACGCCGCACGCCTCCTCGGTCTCCAGCACCTTGGAGAAGGGGTTCTTGGGGTTGCGCGTGAGGTCCGCGTAGGTGTCGCAGATCGCCAGCAGGCGCGCGCCGAGCGGGATGTCCTTGCCGCTGCGCTGCCCGGGCAAGCCGTCGCCTCCGAAGCGCTCGTACATCGACTCCAGCGCGTTGACGGTCTCGTGCGGCAGCTTCACGGCCTCCATCAGCCGGCAGGGAGCGCTGTAGGTCTGCTGCGCGCGCGCGCGCTGCGTCTCGCTGATGCCGACGTTGAGCGCCGTCAGGTGGTGATCGCCCATCTTGCCCAGATCATGCAGCAGCCCCGCGATCTGAAACGCGGCGTGCTGAGAGGGAGACACCCCGATGCGCTGGGCGAGCTTGCCGACCAGGCGCGAGACGTGCGACGAGTGGCCGCGCAGGTCGCTGCGCGCGCCCTCGATCAGGCTGATCAGCACCTTCAGCGTCTCGCGATAGGACTGGTCCGAGAGGTTCTGGCTGTCGCTGGGGCCGCCGCTGGCGATCTGCTCGGCGGTCAGCGTGCGCTCCTGCGCCGCCTCGCCCGCCAGCGCCACGGCCATCGATTCCTCGCTGACCAGGTTGCGCTCGAACACGTCCATCATGCTGCTGAACTGCGCGTGCGCGCTCTTGTCCAGCCGGGCGAAGGCGTGGATGTCGCCGCCGTAGTTCTTGGCGATCGCGGCCCTGACCGCCAGCGGGCGGCCGACGAACGCCTTGACGTGTTTCACCCGTGCCGCCATCTGGATCTGGCGCAGCAGGTTGGGGTCGTCCGGGTCCGCCACCACCACGCTCAGCGTGGAGGACGCGGCGTCGTGCATGACGGGGAAGGCCGTGCACTGCTCGGCCAGCTTCTTCGGCACCTTCTCCAGCGTGGCGCGGTCGATCTGCGCCTTGGCCAGCTTCTCCGTGGAGACGAAGCGCGTGCGGTAGGTGTTGGCCAGGAACTTCAAGAGCTCCTGCTCACCCAGCACCCCCAGGTCCAGGATCGCCTCTTCGATGCGCCCGCCGAGCAGTTGTTGCTGGCTGAGCACCTTCTCCCGTGCCTCCGGCTTCATCAATCCATTGTTGACGAGCCACTCAGCCAGCTTGGGGTTTCCCGTGGGATGCATCGATCTCGGAGAGTCTCGGGGCGTCGCTGCCGGGGCGGGGAGCCGAGACGAGCGAGCTATTGGATCTAAACGGCGCAGGGCCCGAGGCGCCTGCCGCCGCACCATGGAAATATGCAATGACTCGGCGAGATTGACCGCCCCGGGGCGATTTCAGGGGAGACATCGGCACCCGGGGTCGTCAAAGCTGCGAGCTCGGGCACCACTCGCGCTGGCCGCTTGGCCAGCGCTGGCGCTTCGCGAAGTCACTCGCTGATCCGGCGCCAACCGTCCCCGTCGGCTTGACGGATGCAAGCGATGCCGCTAGAAGCTCCCGCTCCTTCAGCAGAGCTGCGACCCATGCGAACTTTTGTTGCCAAGCCCCACGAAGCCATCACCCAGCGTAAGTGGTGGGTGGTCGATGCCCAGAACCAGCCGCTAGGCCGAGTTGCCAGCCGTGTCGCCACTCTGCTGCGCGGTAAGCACAAGGTGACCTTCACACCCCACGTCGACACCGGCGACTTCGTGATCGTGGTGAACGCGAAGGAGATCAAGGTGACCGGCAACAAGGCGAACGACAAGCTGTACCGCCGCCACAGCGGTTACCCGGGCGGCATCGCCGAGCGCACCTATGGCGAGCTGCTCGAGCTCAAGCCCGACCAACCGCTCACGCTCGCCGTGCGCGGCATGCTGCCGAAGAACGTGCTCGGCCGGCAGATGATCAAGAAGCTCAAAGTCTACCCCAGCTCCGCGCACCCGCACGCGGCGCAGCAACCACAAAACCTTTCCTGGTAATCCAGAGAAGGTGATCAGAGATGCCCGAAACGACCGCTCAGTACGCTACTGGTAAACGCAAGACCGCCATCGCCCGCGTGTGGCTCAGCGCCGAAGGGGATGGAACGATCATCGTCAACGGCAAGTCCGTGGACGAGTACTTCGAGCGAGCGACGGCGCGCATGATCGTGCGCCAGTCCTTCGAGGCCCTGGAGTTGCTGGAGAAGTACAGCGCTCGCGCGACGGTGACCGGCGGCGGCCACAGCGCGCAGGCGGAGGCCATGCGCCACGGCATCGCCCGCGCCCTGATCGCGGAAGACCCGGCGCGCCGCGGCGTGCTGAAGAAGGCGGGCTTCCTGACCCGCGACGACCGCAAGAAGGAGCGCAAGAAGTACGGTCAGCCCGGCGCCCGTAAGCGCTTCCAGTACTCCAAGCGCTGACAGGCCGCCGATTCGAATCGGAACCGCCGTGGTCGACAATAGGTTGGCCGCGGCGGATGTGCTTGTATCGACCGGTCGATGTAGTCGATCATGGGGGTTCTACCCATGTCTCGTTTCACGCTCCGCAGCGACTTTGAACCTCGGGGAGATCAACCCCAGGCCATCGCTGCGCTGGTGCGCGGCCTGGAGGAGGGCAAGCGGGCGCAAACGCTGCTCGGTATCACCGGCAGCGGCAAGACCTTCACGGTCGCCAATGTCATCCAGGCCTACGACCGCCCGACGCTGATCATGGCGCCGAACAAGACGCTCGCGGCGCAGCTGTACGGGGAGATGAAGGATCTCTTCCCGGACGCGGCCGTCCACTACTTCGTCAGCTACTACGACTACTACCAGCCCGAAGCGTACATCCCCGCCAGCGACACCTTCGTGGAGAAGGACGCGATCATCAACGACCAGATCGATCGCATGCGCCACGCGGCCACGCACTCGCTCCTGTCGCGCGATGACGTGATCATCGTCGCCAGCGTCAGCTGCATCTACGGCATCGGCTCCGCGGAGAGCTATCACGGCCTGTTGATCGACATCGTGCGCGGCGAAGAGCTGGGGCGCGACGTGTTGCTCCGGCGCCTGGTCGACATCCAGTATCAACGCAACGACGTCGACTTCCACCGCGGCACGTTCCGCGTGCGCGGCGACGTGGTGGAGATCTTCCCGGCGTACGAAGAGGCGGAAGCCATTCGCGTGGAGTTCTTCGGCGACGAGATCGACAACATCCAGCGCGTCGATCCGCTGCGCGGGCGCGTGCTCGGCTCGCTGGACCGGTACGCGGTGTATCCCGGCTCGCACTATGTGACGCCGAAGGAGCAGATGAGCCGCGCCATCAGCGCGATCCGGCTGGAGCTGCGCGATCGGCTCGCCTGGTTCGACAAGGAAGGCCGCTTCCTGGAGAAGCAGCGCCTCGAGCAGCGCACCTCCTACGATCTCGAGATGCTGGAGCAGATGGGCTTCGTGCAGGGGATCGAGAACTACTCGCGGCACCTCTCGGGGCGCGCCCCGGGGGAGCCGCCGCCGACGCTGATCGACTACTTTCCCAAGGACTTCCTGCTGGTGATCGACGAGTCGCACCAGACGATGCCGCAGATCGGCGCGATGTACCGCGGCGACCGCTCCCGGAAGGAGACGCTGGTGGAGTACGGCTTCCGCCTGCCCAGCGCGCTCGACAACCGGCCGCTGCAGTTCGAAGAGTTCGAGAAGCACATGCACCGCACGCTGTTCGTGTCCGCCACGCCCGGCGACTACGAGCTGCAACACCAGGATGCGCCCGCGGTGGAGCAGGTGATCCGCCCGACGGGGCTGATGGACCCGGTGATCGAGCTGAGGCCGGTGGGCGGCCAGGTCGACAACCTGCTGGACGAGATCAGGAAGCGAGCCGCCGCCAACGAGCGCGTGCTGGTCACCACCTTGACCAAGCGCATGGCGGAGGACCTGACTGAGTACTACGCGGAGCTCGGCGTGCGCGTGCGCTACCTGCACTCCGACGTCGACACGCTGGAGCGCATCGAGCTGCTGCGCGACCTGCGCGCCGGCGAGTACGACGTGCTGGTCGGCATCAACCTGCTGCGCGAGGGCCTGGACCTGCCCGAGGTCAGCCTGGTCGCGATTCTGGACGCCGACAAGGAGGGCTTCCTGCGCAGCCCGCGCTCGCTGATCCAGACCATCGGGCGCGCGGCGCGCAACGCCAAGGGCCGCGTGTTCATGTACGCGGA
Source organism: Polyangiaceae bacterium (assembly GCA_035760985.1). GTDB lineage: Bacteria > Myxococcota_A > Polyangia > Polyangiales > Polyangiaceae > SZUA-265. Next base: position 16,367 of record DASTRX010000093.1, on the reverse strand, counting down.
CAAGATCACGCCGGCGATGCGCCACGCGATCGACGAGACCGAGCGGCGCCGCAAGATCCAGGGCGAGTACAACGAGAAGCACGGCATCACGCCGGAGACCGTGACGCGAGCCATCCTGGACGTGGTGCACCAGAGCGGCGAGCGCGACTACTACGCGGTGCCCGCGCTGCGCTCGGACAAGGCCGCGGGCGCGAAGGAGCGCAAGAGCAACGCCGAGGCCGCGCCCGAGGAGTGGGTCGAGCGCATCCAGGCGCTGCGCCAGGAGATGTTCCTGGCGGCGGAGAACCTGGAGTTCGAGAGGGCCGCGCGCCTGCGCGACGAGCTGCGCAAGCTGCAGGGCGACGTCGGCGGCAGCGCGGCCACGGGCCTCAGCGACTCGCGCGCGCCGGCGCCACGGGCACGGGCGGCGGGGTCCGGTGCGCGCGCGGCTCGCGGCGGCGCGGGCTCGCGTCCACCGCGCAGCGGGCGCGCCTCCCCGGCCGCAAAAAAGCGCGCCCGTCGCTGAAGAGAGAGGGGGGCAAGCGGGCGCTCCACGTCAGCGCGCGGCGCGTAGCTCACTCCACGACCCCGCCGTCTCAGCCCGGCCAGGCCTTGGCCAGCGCCAGGCTCGCCAACGCCACGGGCAGCAGCCACAGCGCGCACCAGGCGACGTGGCCGTATTGCATGATTCGGCGCAACAGGTAGAGCGAGCTCAGCCCCGCTCCGAAGGCGAACAGCGCGCCGCTCAGCAGCACCAGCGCGGACCCCGTGAGCTGATCGGCGAGGCTTAGCTCGAAGCACAGGCCGCCGGCCATCGCCGGTAGCGTCGCGAGCATCGCCAGCTCGAAGGCTCGTTCCGCGCGCAGGCCCAGCCACAGCGCGAGGGTCAGGTTTGCGGCGCTGCGCGAGAGCCCGGGCAGCCAGGCGATGCCCTGCGCGGTGCCGAGCACGGCGGCGCCCATCCAGCTGCTCGAGGTCCTGGAGCCCGCACGCGCCCAGAGGCTGGCCGTGAGCCAGAGCGCCGTGAGGACCAGGCCGAAGCCGATGGCCAGTGGTTTGCCTTGCCAGCGCAGCACCAGCGGCTGCAGCAGCAGGCCCAGCAGGAGCGTCGGGACGGCGGCGATGGCCACGAACACGGCATCCCCGCCGGGGTCGGCGGGGCCCGGCAACCGGCCGCTGCGCAAGCAGCGCCACAGGCCGACGCTGATCGCGGCGATACGCGCCCGGAAGTAGCACAGGCACGCGAGCAGCGTGCCCGCCCGCAAGCAGGCGTGCAGCGTCGCCAGTTGCTCGCTGGCAGCACTGCCCGCCGCGGCCCTGTTCAGATCGAGCAAGGTCTCGGCGAGCGCCACGTGCGCATCGCTCGACAGCGGCAAGAATTGCGTCAGACCGTGCACGAGCCCCAGGCAGATGGCGTCCTCGAGCCCCAGAGCGTAGATCATCCGCCGCCGGTATATCAGAGCTGCGGCGCGGGTTGGCGAGCGGCTGCCTGGATGGCTTCTTCCAGCTCGGAGGGGCCGAGCACGCCTACATTGACGTCTGCCACGCGACCCGCTGGGTCGATCACGACCAGCGTCGGCAGGCTCTGCGCGCCGTAGGCATCCGCCACTTCGCCGTCGTCCAACACGCTCGGATAGGGCAGGTCGTGGGACTTTGCAAAGGCCTCGGCGCGCTCCGGATTGTCGGAGGTGTTGATGCCCACGAACATCACCTTGTCGGAGGCGTGCCGGGGGGCGATCTCGCTCAGAATGCGCGACTGCGCCACGCAGGGCTTGCACCAGCTCGCCCAGAAATCGAGCACCACCACGTTGCCGGCCAGCGCCTGCAGAGAGATGCGGCTCGCGCCCTCCGCGCCGCTGATCCCCCCGTGAATCACGGGCAAGCTGAACGCCGGCGCCGGGCTGCCGAGCAGCTTGCCCGTGGGCGAGACGCGCCGCGACAGGTAGGGCAGCGCCAGGTAGCCAAAGATCGCGGCGGCCACCAGCACCGCGAGCGGAGCCGACCAGGCGCTCCGGGGGGGCTCGCTGGAGCGGGGGGCGTCGGGGCGTCCGGGAATGTCACGTGCCATGAAGTTACTCCTGCCCCGCGCCGGCGACCGCTCCCGCTCCCACGTTGGGCTCGGAGTGATCCAGGCCGCGGCGGGGCCGTTCGCCGCCCGAGTCGTCCAGCGGTAGCACGATGCTGATGCGTGCGCCGCCGAGCGGGCTGTCGCCGGCGTCGATCGTGCCGCCGTGCTCGACCACGATCTTCTTGACGATCGCCAGGCCCAGCCCGGTGCCACCGGCGGTATGGGTGACGTAGGGATCGAAGATCGTGGGGCGCAGAGCCTCGGGAATGCCGGGGCCATTGTCGTCGACGTGCAGGCGCAGCCACTTGCCGGCGGCGGGCTCGGCCAGGATCCGGATCAAGCCGGGCTGGCGCGCCGCCTGTGTGGCCTGGCTGGCGTTGTTGATCAAGTTGATCAGCACGCGCCGGAACATCTGCCGGTCGAGGCGCACGGGCGCGCTGCCCTCGGGGACCTGGAACTCGACGCGGGCCGCGCTCTCGGGGGAGGCGCCGAGCAGGCGCTGGTCGCGCTGTGCCTCGAGGAAGGCGTACAGATCATCCGCCGAGACCTTGGCCTTGGGCAGGCGCGCGAAGTCGGAAAATTCGCTGACCAGTCTGCGCAGCGTGCCGACCTCGGCCTCCACCACCTCCAGCGTGGTATTGACCACCTGCCGATACGCGGGGTCCGAGCCGGTGTAGCGCTGGTGAATCTCCTGCACGGCGAGCTGGATCGGGGTGAGCGGGTTCTTGATCTCGTGCGCCAGGCGCCGCGCCATGCCCTGCCAGGTGGCGAGCTGTTGCAGGTACTCGATGCGCCCGCGGTTGGTCTCGATCTCGCCCAGCATGTGGTTGAAGGCGCGCGCCAGCTCGCTGATCTCGTCATGGCCGCCGACCTTCACGCGCAGGCTCAGGTCGCCCGCGCCCACCTGCTCCGTCGCCGCGACCAGCCGCGCGAGCCGGCTGGAGACGCCTTCCGCCAGCGCGCTGCCGACGCCGACCGCTGCGACGATCGTGATCCCGAGCAGCGCGGCGAAGGCGTACACGTAGGTGCGCTCGTCGGCCTCGCGGCGCTGCGCGACCTGCGTGTAGGCATCGACGAACCGGCTCATGTCCTCCAGCTGCTCGAAGCGCGCGCGGTCGGTCGCGAACACGGCCTCCAGCTCCGCGTCGTCGCCGAGCTCCTGATGCACCTCCAGCTGCAGCTCGCGGTCGGGATCGATCGGGTGCCCGCGATCGGTGCGCGCGAGCTGCAGATCGTCGCCGCCCTTCAGCACCAGCGAGACCAGCTCCGGGCGCCGCTCGAGCTCGGAATGGAGCTCGGTCGCGAGCGCGGCCGAGTTCCGTGTGCGCACCGCCTCGCGCAGGCCCGGCGAGCTGGCGATTGCCTCCGCCTCGGCGCGCATGCGCCCCTTCACCGCCGCGGCGAGCTCCTGATACAGCTCCAGCGACTGCCCCAGCCGTTGCCCGATCTCCGGCAGGAAGAAGCGCGCCGAGCTCTGGCTGAGCATGCTGCGCGAGAGCCAGATGGCCGCGCACACGGGGATCAAGGCCGTGAGCACGATGGCCAGCGCCAGCCGGCGGCGGATTCGACCGGGCATCGCTCTGGCACTACAACCGGCGCCGGCTCAATGCAACCGAGAGGGGTCGAGGGCCCAGCGGGCCCGCGGGCGACGGTCAGACCCGCAGGGCGAAGCGCTTGCCGGAGCCGGAACCCGCGTCTGCTGCGGCATCCTCGCCCGGGCTCGCCGCGAGGCTTCGCGCGCTGCCGTAGCGTCGTGCCGCCAGCTCGGCCCGCGCCTGCCGCGCCTGCCGGTCTGCTTCGGCGGCCACCTTGCGATCGGCATCCGAAGGGTTGGCCGGCGCGGTGGCCGCGCCGCGCACGATCTTCATCTTGCGCAGCGTCTCCTCGGGATCGTTGGGCACCGGCGTGACGTCGATCGGCGTCGCACCGGCGACGGCATAGCGCCGCCCGTCCGGGCCCACCCGATACTCGAGCTCGCTCGAGCCCGCGTACTCTCCCCCCGCGCTGCGGTGGGTCCGCTCCTGGCCGCGCACCTCGCGATCGCGCTGGCGCAGATCGGCGAGCGCGCGCTGGTCTTTCGGCGGCGCTTCGCGCTCGGGGCGCTCGGGCTCCGCCGCCTCGGAGTCCTCGCGCTGCTGGGCGCGCTCGATCGCCTGCGCGCCCAGGTGCAACACCGCCGCCTCGCCCTGCGTGCGCGGTCGCGCATCGCCCGCGTCCCTTCCGGAACGGACCGGGCGCGGCTCGCGCTCCTCGTGCGCGCGCACCAGCTGCGGTCCACTGACGGCCGCACTGGCGCCGAGGCGCTGGGTGGTTTGCAATTGCATCACAGTCAGTCCGAAGCGGAGCGCTTTCGACCCGAAGGGAGCCGGCGCGCAGGCGTTCTTGGCCTGCAATCGGGAACGGGCCGCGGTGCGCTGACTTGAGCAGAAAAGCGAGCCCTGTGCTTCACCCGCAGGCGCGCCGATCGGCCCGCAATGAATCAGCGCTGCAACAGACCGAAGTAGGCGAGCGCTCCCAGGCCCAGCAGCAAGCAGGCCAGCGCCAGCCCGATCCACCAGCGCTGCGAGCCGAGCCTGAGCGCGTCGGGGCCGGCGAGCTGCGCCCCGGCGTGCCCCGGAGGCGGGCGCCTCAGCTCGCGCGCGAACGCGGCCAGCGTCAGCGCGCCCACCAGGCTGAGCAACAAGGCCGCGGTCCAGCGCCGCCGGCGCCGCTGCTCGCTTTCGCGCGCCAGCGCGCCGGCGCTGCCGTCGAGCAGCAGCTGATCGGGCACATCAAAGCTCGAGGCGGGCTCCGCCCCTATGCGCAAGGGCCAGCCCACGCTGCTCGCCGAGCGCTTGTCGGGCTCGCTGGAGGTGACCGCGAACAGCTCCTCGAGCTGGGCGCGGCGCAGCAAGGCCGGAGCGAGCTCGACGCTCGCTCGGGCGCCGCCGTCGGCGTCGGGCGCGAGCTCGAGCAGATAGCCCGCGAGGCGCCGCTCGCTGTCGACCAGGCTGACGAACGCCGCGTCGCGCGGGATCGGCGAGCGCACCAGCAAGCGCGCACCGTCGAGCTCCGCATGCAGCGCGCCCGGCGTCACCGGCAGAGCGCCGTACCACTGCGCGCGGAGCTCGGGCGCGGCGACGCGCGCCGACAGCCGCAGCACGATGGCGTGCTCCTGCGGGCGGATCGCCACGCGCGCGCGACCCCGGGCGTCGCTGCGCGCGCTCGCGCTGCCGGGCTCCGCGCCGCTCAGCTCCAGCGCCAGCTCGGCGCCGCTGACCGGCTGCGCGCCGGACAACAGGCCGCGGGAGGCCGCGGCCAGCGCCGGGCCGCGTGTGACCTCGATGATCAGCTCGCTGGCGAAGGGCACGGCGAACGTCCCCTCGGCGGGCGCGACGCGCAGCCAGAGCTCGCTGCCGGCTGGCCCAGCCAGCTGTTGCCCGGGGAGCCAGCCGCCGCGTCGGTGCGCGGCGCTGCGCCAATTCTCCCCACTCAGCGCCGCGACCCCTTCGGCCAGCAGCGCGCCATCCGCCGTCTCGATGCGCACGGCAGGATCGCTGTCGAGCGGTCGTGCCAGCTCGAGCCGCACCTCGGCGAGCCCCGATCGATCGCTCTGCCCCGCCCAGCTCGCGCTCTGCGCGCCGGCGCGCGCGCTCACGCGCAGCGCTCGCAGCGGGCTGGGGCTGCGTCGCCCGGCCTCCAGGCGCTCCACGAACACCAGCCAGCTCAGGCTGGTGCTGCCGCGGGTGGGGCCGCCGACCACGCGCGCCACCTCGACCGGCTGGGCCCAGCCCGCGGTGAGCACGGCCCAGAGCACGATCGCTACCGCGACGGCGGGCAGCGCGAGCAACAGCCGACGCATCTCGCCGAGTGTACCATGCAGGGCGGGACCTTTCCCTTTGGCCGCCCGGGGGAGGGCGAGATAAGCTGCTGCCGTGTCCACTCCCACGACTCCAGAACTCGAACGCCGCTTCGTGGCCGTGCCGGGGCCGAGCTCCAAGCTGGGCATCGGCATCGTGGCGCTCGGTTTCGCGGGCCTCGGCGCCGGGGTGTTCGGGCTCTGGCTCGCGCACGAGGCGATCGCGGGCTCGGGCTGGGCGCTGCTCGGCGGAGCGATCGCCGCTGCCGTCGGGTTCTGGCTGTGGCTGAGCGAGGCGCCCCCGGTGCAGGTCGGGGCGCGCGGCATCACCATCGGTGAGCCCGGAGAGGCGCAGTGCTTGCCCTGGTGTGACATGCAGCGCATCCACGTCGAGGGGCAGGAGCTGCGCATCGAGACCGCGCGCGGGCCGCAGCGGGTCTCGCTGGTCGCGCACGGGCGGGCTGCGGCGCGCATCGTCGCCGAGGCGGCGCAGCGCATCGGTGCTCGACTCGATCTCTCGCCGCGCGCGCACGAGCGCTTGCCTGCGCTGAGCGAGAGAGACGGCGAGCTCGTGCCCGCGGCGCGCCTGCAGCTCGCGGGGCGCAAGTGCCTCGCGAGCGGCGTGAGCATCACCTTCGAGAGCGACGCGCGGCTCTGCGAGCAATGCGCGGCTCTCTACCATCGCGATCACGTGCCGGCCGAGTGCAAGAGCTGCGGTCGGGAGCTCTCCGGCTCGGCGGGCGCGCGCGCCGTCGCGAGCTGAAGGGGCCGCAGATTTCGCGCGAAAGTCCCGCGGCGCCTGGGCCCGCGATCGGCGGATTGCGGCGATTTGCGCCGCGCTCCCCGGTACGACGGGCCCACTACGACTGAGCAGGCGGCTGGCTGCAGCCGCAGCGCGTTACGACCGAGAAATGCGCTGGCCGCGCGATTGTGCGGATTCCGCTACGCGGAAGCTGTGCGGCACGCGCGCGTTTCACCGTGTGATTTGCCGGCGGGTCGCCGAAAAAGCAGCCATGGAGAGGCTCCGAACAGGGATCCGCGCGCGCCGAGCAGAGTTGCGCACACAGCCACTGGCACAAAGCCGCATGGAATTTGCAATGCGAGACATCCAGGCTGAAGCCTGATCACGCAACAGAGAGGGGTTAGCAGTGCAGCAATCAGATCAAGTACAAACCGGCTGGGCCGGCGTTCCCACTCGGCGCGCGAGCGAGCCGCGGTCCAGGGCGCGTGACGCGTCGATGAGGATCGAGATCACGCCGCATCCCGAATGGGTGGAAGAGCTGCTTGCATTCTTGGAGCCGTACGGGCGGCGGATCTCCGAACACGAGTTCTTTGAGGCGTTCTCGCGTGGGTCATTGGGCATCGAGCAGTGCCGGCGGGCGCTGGTCTACTTCTATCCGTTGATCGAGACCTTCCCGCAGTACATGGCGCTGAACCTGGCCAAGGTGCCGGCAGGCAGCTCGCTGTTGAACAGTCGCGCGCGCCACTGGCTGATCAGCAACATCCATCAGGAGCGCGTGCACGCCAGCTGGTGGAAGCATCTGGCCAAGGGCTTTGGTGTCTCCGCCGACACGCTGGAGGAGGAGATTCACCCTCCGGCGGCCATGGACGCGATCAACTCGTACCTGTGGCGGGTGTGCAACAACGGCACGCTGGCAGAGGGGATGAGCGCCACCAACTTCGCCGTCGAAGGTCCCACGGGGCAATGGACCAAGCGGGTCATGGATGGGTTCGAGAAGTACAGCGGCATCGCCGGGCTCGAGATCAATGACAGGACCACCACCTGGGTCTCGGCGCACGCCGACTACGACGACATGCACCCGCACGAGGCCCTGGAGATCATCAAGGGCTACGCCACCAGCGCAGAAGAGCAGCGCCGTGTCCGCCAGGCAGCCAAGCGCGCGATGGAATACTACTCGATGGCGCTCGACAGCTGCATGCACCTCGATAACTGAGCTCGATCACTGACGCGCTGGTCGAAGCCTCGAGCCTGAGCTGATTCTGGCTGTCCAATGCCCTGCGCCGCCCGCACAGAGCAGCCAGAATCGCGCTCGAGGCGCTCCTGCTCACAAACAGCTCCTGCCCACAAACATCAGTCGGGCGAACGACAGCTCGGGCTCAGGACAGCCTGGGCCAGCCGCGAGTGGCGGCTCGGGTCGGGGCGGTAGTCGGCCCGGGCATACTCGACGAAGAGCGCGGCGGCGTTCTGCACGACGCGATACTTGCCGACGAAGAAGCGCCCCAGCTCCGCCCAGACGGAGCGCTGCAAGAGCCTCCGGTCTTGCCACAGCAAGAACAGCGCGCCGACCACCAGCGAGCTGTACAGCACGACGAGCGCGAGCAGGTTGCCGGCCATCCTCAGGGCCTGGCCGGGGGCCACGGCTTGCAGGATGTCGAAGGCGACCGCGTTGTGCTCGACCTCTTCTGCCAGATGCCACTCCAGCAGCTCGCGCACCGCGGGCTCGCAGCCGTCCAGGAAATCGGTGCTGAAGGCGAGCGGCACGAACAGATTGGCGTGGTGCTCGAAGGCCGCGACCAGCGAAACACCGAGCTTCGCGCCGAGCCGCTTCTGCAGTAGATCACAAAACAGCCAGTCGAGCAGCGCGCCGTAGCGGTCGACGGAATAGCCTTGGGCGCGCAGGTGGTCGACGAACAGATCATGGCAGCAGCCGTGGATCGTTTCCTGGCCCATGTAGCCTTTCGCCTGCCGGATCAGCACCGGATCCGACAGCGCCGGCAAGGCGCCGCGCCGTACCGCCTGCGTCAGCATGCGCTCGAACGGCGGCAAGAACAGGTGCATCGCGTTCATCAGGTGCGTGCGCGCGGGATTCCCGTTCAACCAATACCTGGGAATCTCGTCCGCGAAGGCGAACTGAGTGCGGCGCGGCCGCACGTGATCGGCATCATATGCGCGCCGCTCGAAACCCCACGGTTTCGCGGGCAGCGCCTGAGCGCTGGCTTGCATTTTCTTCCCCCAAGAACGCGGCTCCTCGAGCGAGCCAGGCGAACCCGCAGTGCATAGCACCGCGCGCTCGCGCTGCGATGGGCCACGCGCCCGCTGCTGCATTATCGTACGCGCCGGCGTTTGCGGCGCTTCGCTGGCGTGACGCTCGCTCGCGCTTGCGCTGGGCTAGTGTTGCGTCTCAGAGGTAACAATCGTCGAAAAGCACCGACCGGTGATCATCCTAGGGCGCGCTCGCTTGAGGCGGCCGCAAGAAGCCCGTCGACAAAGCGCCCGGGCGGACCACGAGCTTCTGGCTCGTGATCTCCGTGCCGTCGAGCAAGGTCGCCTCCGAAAGCGCAAATCCCGGCTGAATGCCGACAAAGCCGCCCAGACCCTGACTGTCGGTCTGCTGGCGCGTGATGCTGGGCGCGGCGCCTTCAAAGTAGTAGGGCACGCCCGCGACGTCACTCTTCAGCACCACGTCTGGTGCGAGCTCACCCTGACAATCGAAGGTGCGCACCGCGATCGCGCCGAGGCTCGGATCATCCATGAGCCGCAAGACCTGGACCAGGCCCGCGAAGACCTGTTGCGAGATCATCACGATCGGATAGTCCCGCATGGTGCGCAGGCCCGTGTCCGGCGGATGAAACAGCTGGCGCACCTCGTTTGGGCTTTCGATCTCCAGGAAGCCCTGGAAGTTGTTCCTGAGCGGCAGGTTCACCCAACCGTCGGCCCCAGGCCTCTGCTCGCTGAGCACCGGATTCCTGCAATCGACGTCGGACAGGGCACAGGCCTTCACGGTGGCGTCGAGCAGCAAACCCTGTGTTGCCAGGTCCACGATCTGAACGCTGTATACGATGAACTCCCCGACCGAGCCGATCGGCGAGGGGGGGCCAGCGGGTTTCTGTAGACACGACCACTCGGCGTTTTCGGAAACGAAGGGCCCCGAGTCACGCCCCCGCAGCGCCGGCATATCTGTCCCCGGCTTGTAATCAGCGCAGCCCATCGCCGCGCTCGCGGCCCCGATCACGGTCCACAGGCAGGCTCGAAATGGAAACGCACGCATGGAAAGGCCCCTTGGTCCTGACAGCCGCCTACTCTTCGAGGCGCCGCCAGTTTGCCGACCACCGGTTCGGAGCGTAGCAAGCGACCGAGGCGCGCGGCAAGGGCAGGCACAATCTTCGTTACTCGGTCGTAACTGCGCAAAACTCCCGCCGAATCTTGTTGCCGCGCCATTCCGGCGCAGAAATTCCGCCGTTTCGAGCTTCTCGCGCGCTGCCTTTCCGGCTTCCCGCGCGCTGCGGAGCAGCGGATACTCCGGCCGTGAAACGCTACGGGAGGGCATGGGCTGCGGTGTTGCTGGGCGTGGGCTGCGCTGGGCTGTCCGGCACGGCGCTGGCTCGGACGACGGATGCGAGCGTGCAAGAGAACTCGCAGAGCAAGGCCGAACAGCTGATCGTCGCGGGCATCGACGCGCGCAAGGCCGGTGACGACGCTCGTGCGCTGGAGTTGTTTCAACGAGCGGAGAAGCTCGAACCGGACTCGGCTCGGGTGCGCGTGCACCTGGCAGCCACGTATCAAGCGCTGGGCGACTGGGAGTCTGCGGATCGCTATCTGACGTTGGCGATGAATGACAGCGCAGATCCGTATGTGCAATCCAACCAGGCCATCCTGACCAGCGCGCGCCGCAGCATCGACGCGCACATCGGCACGCTCGAGATCTCCGGAGGGCCGCCGGGCGCCGAGGTCTGGCTCAATGGGCGCTCGATCGGCGCGCTGCCGATCCAGAAAAGGTTACGGATTCAGGCCGGCAGCTACATGCTGGAAGCGAGGCTGAAGGGCTACTATCCGCTCTCGCGCAGCGTGACGCTCTCGGGCGGCGCACTGGTGCGCGAATCGATCCAGCTGGGGCGTGAGATCGAGTCCGTGCCGGCGCCCCCTCCGCCCACGGGCGAAGCCGGTGCCCCGAGCGATACCCGCTGGCTCACCTGGACCTTCGCCGGTCTCACCGCCGTCGCGGGCGGGGCGACGGTCGTGGCGTGGACGGCACGAGAACGCCACGTGAGCAACTGGAACGATGACGGCCGCTGTCAGAAGCCCGGGCTGACGCGCGATCAGGTGTGCCACTCCGAGCACGAGGCGGGCGACCGCGCGCAGACCTGGATCTGGATCGGTGGCGTCGCCAGCGGCGTATTCGCGGCCGCCACGCTCGTCAGCTACTCGCTCGGCGGCAAGGGCGCCGAGGCCACGGAGTCCGCGCTGAGCTGCGGTATCGGGCTCGGACAGGCGCTCTGCAGCGGCCGCTTCTGAGGCCGCTCAGACGCGGCTGATGCGCACCGAGATGTGCGGCCGGCGCCCGATCAAGCGCTCCAGCTTCCAGCCCAGGAACTTCTCGAGCTCGTCGGCCGCGTCGCGCCCGCGCCGGTGCCAGAGCTTGGACTGGCTTTGAAGTAGCTTCTCTGCTTCCCGCGCCAGCTCGCGCGAGGCGTCCGGCTCATCGAAGGTGGCCACGCCCCAGATCGAGAGCTGGGGCGCAGCGCGCAGCGCGCCCTCGCGGTCCAGCACCACGTACAGCTCCGCGACACCGCGTTGCCCCAGCATCGCGCGCTGGCGCAGCACCTCGCCGCTGAGCGGCTCCTGGCCCAGGTCGAGCGCGACGCGGCCGCTCTGCACCCGCTCCAGGAGCTCGAGCTGGCCGGCGTGCAGCCCCGCGACCTGGCCGTTCTCGATCACCAGGCACTGCGGCACCCCGCGCTCCGCGGCCAGCAGCGCGTGGTTGTGGAGGTGGTGGCGAGCGCCGTGCACGGGGATGAAACAGCGCGGACGCAGCAGCTCGAACATGTGCTCGAGCTCGCGCCGGTTGGCGTGGCCGCTGGTGTGCAGCTCCCGCTGCGTCCAGTGGGTGTGCAGGTCCACGTTCAGCCGCAGCAGATGGCTGAGCATGCGCGACACGCGCCGGTCATTGCCCGGGATCACGCGGCTGGACAGGATCACGCGGTCGCCGGGGCTCAGCCGGATCGCGGGGTGATCGCCGTCGGCGAGCCGACACAGCGCCGAACCCATCTCCGCTTGCGTGCCGCCCGCCAGCACCAGCACCGCGGAGGGCGGGCAGGTCGGCAGCTCTTCTGTGCTCAGGCGCAGATCGCTGTTCCACGCCAGATGGCCCAGGTCGTGCGCCGTCTCCACGTGCGTGCGCAGGCTGCGCCCCAGCAGCGCGATGCGGCGGCCCGTCTTCTTGGCGATCTGGCCCAGGCTGATCAGGCGCTGGACGTTGCTGGAGAACAGCCCCACGATCACGCGCTCGCGGGTGTCGCCGATCAGCTCCTCCAGCGTATCGGCGACGCCGCTCTCGGAGCCCGCCTCGTTGCGGTTATCCACGTTGGTGCTGTCGCTGAGCAGCAGATCCACTCCCTGCGCCCCGAGCTCCGCGAGCCGCTGCTCGTCCGTCGGCTGCCCATCGGGAGGATCGGGATCGAACTTGAAGTCGCCGCTGTGCACGACGTTGCCGGCCGGCGTCTGGATAAACAGCGCCGTGGCCTCGATGATCGAGTGCGAGACGCGCACGGGTTCGACCTGGAAGGAGCCCAGCGCGCAGCGCTCGCGGGGCACGGCAGGGCGAAAATCGACCTTCAGCTGACGCTCGTCCCCGACGCGATCGCGCACGCGGCGCAGCGCCAGCTTGAGCGCATGCGGCGGGCCCCAGACCGGCACGTTCAGCCGCTGCAACAGGAAGGGCAGGGCGCCGATGTGATCTTCATGCCCGTGCGTGAGGAACACGCCGCGCACCTTCTCGGCGCGCTCGAACAGATAGCTGAAATCCGGGTGCAGCAGCTCGATCCCGTAGTTGTCCTCCGGGAAGGTGATGCCGCAGTCGACGACCACCAGGTCCTCGTCCGTCTCCAGGGCGAGGCAGTTCATGCCGACCTCGCCGAGCCCGCCGAGGGGCACGATGCGCAGAGTATTCACGAGTTCCGGTGCGGCATCTGCCGCAGCAAAGTGATATGGAGGGGATCCGGAAAATTGGAACGTGGTTGTGGCTGAAGGGCTTTCAAACGGGCTGCTCGTGTCTCCGGACGAAGCTCGAGATCTACTCCAACACGGGTATACTTACGTCGACGTCCGGAGCGAACCCGAATTTGCATTGGGTCACCCCCCGCAGGCGTGCAATGTGCCGTGGCAGCGGGCCGAGGGCGATCGATTGGTGGCGAATTCCGATTTTGCAATTGTGATGCAATCATCATTCAGTACCACTGAGCCCCTGATCATCGGCTGCCGCTCGGGGAATCGTTCGCGCGCCGCCGTCCAGCGCCTGCGTGAGCTGGGCTTCACGCGGCTCGTCGAGCTGAAACACGGCTTTGAGGGCGCGCGCGACGCATTTGGCCGTCATTTGCCGGGGTGGCGCGACCGCGGGCTGGAGCTCGAGCTGGGGGAACCAGACCCGGATCGAAGCTACGCCGGACTGCGTGCCGGGCGGCGCACGCCCCGCGGATGATGCGCGAGCGACTCGATTCGGTACTGCCTGCTGCGTCGGCGAGTGGGGCGATCCTGCTCGTGCTCGGAGGCTGAGCCATGTGGCAGGGCGCGCGTGTGGCCGTGATCGTCCCGGCCTATCGAGAGGAGCGCCTGATCGAGCAGATGCTGCGCAAATTGCCGCCATACCTGGACGCGATCTACGTGGTGGACGATGCCAGCGACGACGCCACTGCGGCGCGCGCCGCGTCCAGCGGAGACCCGCGCGTGCGGGTGCTGCGCCATGAGCAAAACCGCGGCGTCGGCGCCGCCATCGTCAGCGGCTATCAGCGCGCGCTCGAGGACGGGGCGGACTTGCTCACCGTCATGGCCGGCGACGACCAGATGGACGCTGCCGATCTGCCCGGGTTGCTGGCGCAGGTCTGGGCTGCTGGCGCTGACTATGCCAAGGGCAATCGCTTCGTGCACTCCGAGGCGCGGCGCATGCCGCTCGCCCGCAGGCTCGGGGGCGAGCTGCTCTCCGCCTTGACCCGCTGGGCGACGTCGCTCGCCGTGGACGATTGTCAGTGCGGTTACACGGTGCTCTCGGCGCGAGCGGCGCGGCGGCTGCCGCTGCACGAGCTCTGGCCGCGCTATGGCTATCCCAATGATTTGCTCGGCATGCTCGCGGCTGCGGGCTGCCGCGTGGTCGAAGCACCGGTACGGCCCGTGTACGCCGGCGAGCAGAGCGGGCTCAGGCCCTATCACGTGCTGGTGGTGAGCGCCGTGATCGCCCGGCGCTGGTGGCGGAACCGCCGGCAGGCGCGATCAGGCAGCTGACTCGGCTTCGCCCCAGTCGCTGCTCTGCGCGCAGAGCGCGGTCAGGATGAACGTGTGGGTCAGCTCGGTGGCGCGTTCCTCGCGGCAATCGACGAAGATCGCCGCACCCACCTCCAGCTCGAGCCGCTCGCGGCCGCCCAGCACGATGGTGTCGACACGCCGCTGGCGAGCGGTGGACAGCAGCCCGACGGGGATGTCGCTCACGGTGAGCACCACCAGCACGTCCCCCGCGCTGACGCTGGGCGGCAGACGGCTCGCATCCACGATGGCGATCGCGCGCTGCCCCGTGCTCTCCAGGCGAGCGGCATGTTCGAACGCGGCGTCGCCGGCGATCCAGACGGTGGCCTGCAGGCGCCCCGCGCGCTCCAGGAGCTGCGCCGCGATCTCCACTTCCTGCGATTGCTCCTGCGCCACGCGCGCTGCGCAGCGGCCCGCCAGGGCCAGCAGATCGAGCGCCGTCCACGATACGTCTGCGTATCCGGAGCCCACGCCGAGCGCGCCCCGAGCCTCGACTGCCTCGTCACCGCAATTTGACATGCCGGCCCGCGAAGCAAGAGGCGAGCCAAGCGCCGGCTGCAGCTGCAGACATCGAGCCGGCTCGCGTGTATCGCTGGAGCCTTGACGCTGCGATCTGCGGCGACGTCAACGGATTGACACCGCCCTGTATGAACCGGTGGCACCCGGCCCCCCATTGCGATCGAGAGACATGCTATTTCGGAAATGAAATGCACGTGCCCACCACGCCTGTCGGGCGGCTCGCTCCGAGTCCGAGCGGGCGCTTGCATCTCGGACATGCGCGCACCTTTGCCCTGGCCTGGGCGCAGGCGCGCAGCCGCGGCGGACGTGTGGTGTTACGGCTCGAGGATCTGGATCAAAGTCGCTGCCGGCCCGAGCATGTGCAGCGCACGTTGCGCGATCTCGAGTGGCTCGGTATCGAATGGGACGGGCCGGTCCTGTATCAATCGCAGCGGCTCGAGCCACTGCGCGAAGCGGCCGCCCGTTTGGAGCGGATGGGTGTGGCGTATCGCTGCATCTGTACACGCGCGGATCTGGAGCAGGCGGTGCAAGCGCCGCAGCGCGGAGTGAGCGAGCTGCGTTATCCAGGAACCTGCCGCGCGCGCGGGCTCGATCAGCAGAGCGCGCTGCCGGGGCGCAGCGCCCTGCGCTTTCGCGTGCCCGAGGGCCCCATCTCGTTCAGCGACGGGATCGCAGGGCCGCAGAGCTTCGATGTCAGCGCAGAGGTCGGCGACTTTGCCATCTCGAGCCGCACCAACGTGCCCTCGTATCAGCTCGCGGTCGTGGTGGACGACGCCGAGCAAGGGGTGACCGAAGTGTTTCGCGGAGACGACCTGCTGAGCAGCACGCCGCGCCAGATCTTGCTGCAGCAGGCGCTGGGGCTGCCGCGGCCCGAGTGGTTCCATGCGCCGCTGGTGCTCGACGCACAGGGCCGGCGCCTCGCCAAGCGCGCCGATGATCTGAGCCTCGAGACCTTGCGCGAGTCGGGAGTCGACGCGCGCGCGATCCTGGGTTGGGTCGGCGGGAGCGCCGGTCTGGCTGTACCCGAGCGGATCACCGCGACGGAGCTGGCGAGCGCGTACGACTTGACGCACCTGTGTCGCAGACCGGTTTCGTTATCGGAAGCTGACATCGATCGCTTGCGCGCTGCACGCGCCTGACACGAGCTCGTCGGTTGACGGCAGATGCGCACAAACTGCTTCGTGGCAAGAACTACGCCCGCACATCGAGCCGGCACATTGAGCCTGACCTACGCGCTCGAGCTTGACGGAAGGCGCGCGATGAATATCTTGCGCGGTCTAGCTTCTCGATTCTCGGAATCGAGGGCAGGCATTTTTGCATCTGATGGGATTCGAGATCGGTGTCTGATAAATCGGTGCTGGGCAAATCGCTGCTGGGTAAATCGCTGCTGGCCAAATCGGGATCGGGCGCTGCCGTTGCTGGCAGAGAGGTCGCTGGCAGAGCGGCAGCTGGCAAGGTGGGAAGCAATGGCAAGGCGGAGTGGCGTGACTCCATGAGCCTGCGCGTGACCAACGTCGGCAAGGGCCTGTTCGCGCGTAAACTTTTCCGCAAGCGGCAGGCCATCGGCCACATGAAGGGCAAGCTCATCACGAGCGACGACTACGACCCGGATTACGTCGTCGACATGGGCGAGTTCGGCGTGCTGGATCCGCAGGCGCCGTTTCGCTATCTGAACCACAGCTGCGAGCCGAACTGCGAGTTGCTGGAGTGGC